>DASXDJ010000079.1:0-96065 GCA_036490755.1 Streptosporangiaceae bacterium | reverse complement strand
TCAAGCTGGGCATGGCCGTGGTCGGGGTGGCCTCAGCGCTCGCGGCGTGCAGCTCGCCGCCGCCCCTGGCCCCGGGCACGCGATCAGTGGTGTCGGCGCCCGTGCGCATCGCTCACACCAGACTCGGCGCCGTCGCGTACCGGGAGGTGGGAACCGGTCCCCCGCTGGTCCTGATCATGGGGTACGGCTGGACCATGGACGGCTGGGACCCGCGCCTGGTCCATGCCCTGGCCCGGCACAACCGCGTCGTGATGTTTGACAACTCCGGAACCGGCCGTACCCGAGAACTGCCCGGGACGTTCAGCATCGCGGCGATGGCCCGGCAGACCAGCGCGCTGATCAGCACGCTCAGGCTCGGCCGGCCGGCGGTCCTGGGCTGGTCGATGGGCGGCATGATCGCCCAGGCCCTGGCCGTCCTGCGCCCGGCGCAGGTCCGCCGCCTGGTGCTCTGCGCCACCTATCCCGGCACCGGACAGGCAGTGATGCCGTCGCCGGCTGAAACCCGGGCCGCCCGCGACTTCCCGGCCAGTCAGGCCAGCGCGCTGCACGCGTTCGATGCTGCGATCTCCGAGTACCCGTCCGCTGCCCTGGCCTCGCCCGGTTCGACCGGCATCCAGAACCTCGCCATGAGCAACTGGCGGACCGGCAGCGACGCAGCCGGGCGCCAGACACCGCGGATCTCGGCACCCACGCTGATCGCCGACGGCAGCGACGATCAGCTCGACCCCCTCGCCAATGACCGCGCCCTCCGCCGCATCATCCACGGCGCCCGGCTCATGCTCTACCCCGACGCCGGGCACGGGTTCCTGTTCCAGGACTGGCCGCACTTCGCCGCCCTGGTCGAGTCGTTCCTGGCCGGGCCGCCGGGCTCTTAGCCGGCGGCGGGCTCGCGGGTGAACCGGGCGGTGACCGTCCCGGTCGCCTCCATCGCCGCAATCTTCATCGGGCTCCAGGTCATGCCGAACCGGCTGCGGTCGATGGTCACGCTGGCCCGCAGCGTCACCGCGTCCGCGCTGGCCTCGACGATCTCCGCAGTGAAGGTAACGGGCTCGGTGGTGCCGGCCGCCTCGAGCGTGCCCTCGGCGGTCAGGTGCCCGTCATCGGCCAGGGCCGCCTGCTGCACCGTCACGACCACCTGCGCGTGGTTGTCCGCATCGAAGAAGTCGGCGGAGCGCAGGTGCTTGTCCCGCTGCTTGTTCTTCGTGGTCAGCGATGCCGCGCCGATGACCAGCTGGCCGCTGACCGTCCCGTCCGGCCCGACGGTGGCCTCGCCCTCGAGCTGCTCGAACCAGCCGCGGACGGTGATCGCATGCCAGAAATGCGGGACCCCGAATTCCACCCGGGATGCCCCCGCGTCCAGCCTCCACTGGCCTGCCAGCTCGCCCGCCCTGGCCATGGCCAGAGTGCGGGCCTGCGCCTCGCCGGGACCGTGTTCCGCCTGAGTCATGGTGCTCCCTCGCTGCCCGCGGCGGCCCGGACTGATGTCCGGCGAGCTGGTCCGCCGACGCGGCCACGCCCGAGCCTAGAGGAGCGCGGCTCCGGCATGCAGGCCTAACGCGCCCTGGTTCCTGGTGACTCACCCCTGACCCGCGGCCGGCAGCGGCCGCCGGGCCGCCGGGGCCGCGCCTCAGCTGGCCTGCAGGCCGGCGACGCGCAGCAGGTCGAGCTTGCCGGCGTCCTCGCTGCCGGGGCGGGCGGTGTACACCACCAGGCGCAGGTCAGAGTCCGGCGCGGTGAGGATGTCGCAGTCAACGGTGACCGGTCCCACGGCCGGTGACAGGACCGTCTTGCGGTCGGAGATCTGCCGGCTGACCGTGTAGTTGTCCCACAGCCGGGCGAACCAGTCGCTGCTGGCCCGCAGGTCGCTGATCATGGCGGCCAGGTCGCGGTCCTCCCGGTAGCGCGCGGCGGCATCGTGCAGGTCCGACACCATGGTGACGGCATGCTGCTCGTACTCCCCGGAGGTCCGGGCGATACTGGACTGCTCGTGGGTGAAGAACCGCCAGATCAGGTTGGCGTCCCGCCCGGCGCGCTGCTCGCGCTCGCCGAACAGCGCCTGCCACAGCGGGTTAGCGGTCACCAGGTCCCAGGTGGCCGTGAAGACGCCGACCGGGGTGTCGGCCAGCCGGTCCAGCACCCGCTGCAGGCCGGGGCTGATGTGCCGCGGCACGACGCCGGTCAGCGGCGCCGCCGCCCCGGCGCACACATACAGCAGGTCCCGCTCGGCGCTGGTCAGCCGCAGCGCACGTGCCAGCGCGGCCAGTACCTGCGGCGACGGGTTGGCGGCCCGGCCCTGCTCCAGCCGGACCAGGTAGTCGACCGACACCCCGGCCAGCCCGGCCAGTTCCTCGCGCCGCAGGCCAGGCGAGCGGCGGCGGCCGCCGCCCGGCAGGCCGACCTCTGCCGGGCGGACCCGGTCGCGCCAGGCCCGCAGGGCGGTGCCGAATTCGGTGCGCTGCGCCATGGCTCCATGATGCGACGCCCGCAGCGCCGCTGGGTGGTACTGGTGGTCCCTGGCTACGCCCGCCGGTCCCGGCCATCGTGGTGGGCATGACAATCACCCTCATCACCGGCGCGAACAAGGGCCTGGGCTATGCGGCCGCCCGGCGCCTCATCGCCGCCGGCCACACCGTCTTCCTCGGCGCCCGTGACCCCGGCCGGGGCGCGGCCGCCGCCGGCGCCCTCGGAGCGAGCTTCGTGCCGCTCGATGTCACCGACGACGACTCGGTCACGACCGCGATCAAGACAGTCGACGAGGCAGCGGGCCGGATCGACGTCCTGATCAACAACGCCGGCATCACGGGCGGCTTCGTCGCGCCGGCCGACGTCACCGCCGGGGATCTTCAGCGGGTCTATGACACCAACGTCTTCGGGCTGGTCCGCGTCACGCATGCGGCGCTGCCGCTGCTGCAGCGGTCGGCGACGCCGGTGATCGTGAATGTCTCCAGCGGCCTGGGCTCCCTGGGCGTCATCACCAACCCCGAGCGGATGGAGTCCACGTTCCCGACGCTGGCCTACGGCACCTCCAAGACCGCCGTCGTCGCGCTCACCGTCCAGTACGCCAAGGCCCTGCCCGGCATCCGGGTCAATGCCGTTGACCCCGGCTACACGGCCACCGACCTGAACCGGAACTCCGGAACCCAGAACGTCACCGAGGGAACTGACGCCATGGTGCGGCTGGCCACGATCGGGCCAGACGGCCCCACGGGCGGCTTCTTCGACCGGCACGGCACCGTGCCCTGGTAGGCAGGCGGCCCGGTCAGCGGACCTGCCCGCCGGCGCCTGGTTCCGCGGCCCGCCGGCCGGGCAGCACGATCACCACCCGCTGCGCGCGATCCGTCCTGGCGACTGTAGGTTTCACAGTGATCCTTTGCTGCGAGGGAAGGCCACAGTGTCCGGGCGGTCGGGGCAGGATGTCAGGGCCTGGCCGGCCGGCGGCCGGCTGCGGGCCGATGCCGTCGTCTTCGACCTGGACGGCACGCTGCTCGACACGATGACGGCGGTGCCGCTGGCCTACGTGCAGGCCATCCGGGAGCTGGGCGGGCCGGATGTCACTCCGCAGGAACTGGTCGCCAGCTGGCACCTGGGCCCGACTCCGGTGCTCCTGGCGCATTACCTCCGGCGGCCGGTCACGGCCCGCGACCTGGACCAGTTCCACGCCCGGATGGCCGCGGGCACGGCCGCGACCCAGCTGTTTCCCGGCATCGCTGACCTGCTCGGCGCCCTGCGCGACGACGGCTACCCGCTGGCGGTGTACACCAGCGCTACCCGGCGCGGCATCGAGCCGGCCCTGACCCGGACCGGCCTGCGCGCCTATTTCCCGGTCGTCGTCGCCGGCGACGAGGTGGCGCGCCCGAAGCCGGCCCCGGACGGGCTGCTGGACACCTGCCGGCTTCTCGGCGTCCCGGCCGCGGCGGCGGCCTACGTCGGGGATGCGGAGACCGACCTGCAGTGTGCCGCGGCAGCGGGCGCGTTCGGAGTGCACGCCCGCTGGTCGCCGCACACGGTCCCCGTGCCCGGGTACCCGCACGCAGCCGGGCGGCCGGACGATGTCCGCCAGCTGCTGGGCGGCCGCCGGCCTGCCGACCGGGCGGTCCCGGATGCGTGACCGCTAGGCCGACGGCATCAGCGACACCCGGCTGCCTGAGGTGGGCCGGCGCGCCTGGCGATCTGGCGGCCTGCTCTGCCGGGCGCCGCTCCGGTCACAAGTCGGCCGCCGGGCGCTCGTGCAGGGCCCCGTCGAGGTGCAGCCACCGGGTCAGGCCGAGGGACTGCAGGAACGGGATGTCGTGGCTGGCCACCAGCAGGGCACCGCGGTAGCAGTGCAGGGCCTCAGTGAGGCGCCGCACGCTGGCCAGGTCCAGGTTGTTGGTGGGCTCATCGAGCATCAGCAGCCGCGGCGCCGGCTCGGCCAGCAGCAGCGCGGCGAGCGTGGCCCGGAACAGCTCCCCGCCGGACAGGGTGGCGGTCACCTGGTCGGCCCGGCTGCCGGGGAACAGCAGCCGGGCCAGGTTCGCCCGGATCGTGTTCGGGGTCGCGTCCGGGGCGAACCGGGCGGCATTGCCGGCGACCGTCAGCTCGCCGTCCAGGATGTCGAGCCGCTGCGGCAGCAGCCGCACCGGAACCCGGAGGTCTACCTGCCCGGACAGCGGCGGCAGCTCCCCGGTGATGGTACGCAGCAGGGTGGTCTTGCCGGCTCCGTTGGGGCCGGTCAGCGCCGCCCGCTCGGGCCCGTGCAGGTCCAGGCTCACGGCCGGCCCGAACTGCGGGCGCACATCGTCCAGGGACAGCACGGACTGCCGGGCATGGACGGTCGTGGCGGGCAGGTCAATGCGGATCTTCTCGTCGTCGCGCACGGCCCCTTCCGCGGCCGCTAGTCGGTCCTCGGCCTCCTTGACGCGGTCGAGCTGCAGGTTGCGTTCCTTCCCGGCCGATACCTGGGCCTGCCGCTTGCGCTCGCCCATCACGATCTTCGGTTCCCGCTTGTTCTCCTGCATCTTGCGGCCGTATCGCACCCGCCGGTCGAGCTTGACGCGAGTGTCGATGAGCTCGCGCCGCTGCTTGCGCACATCGGACCCGGCGGTCCGGACGGCCTGCTCAGCTAGTTCCTGCTCGGCCGCAATGGCCGCCTCGTAGTCGCTGAGAGTGCCGCCGAACCGCCGGGCCTCGCCCCGGTACAGCTCGATGGTGGTGCCGGTGCGCTCGAGCAGGTCCCGGTCGTGGCTGACCATGATCAGCACCCCGCGCCAGTCCTCGGCCACGTCATAGAGCAGCTGCCGGGCCCGCCGGTCGAGATTGTTGGTCGGCTCGTCCAGCAGCAGGATGGCGGGCCGCCGGATCAGCAGGGCGGCCAGCGCGAGCAGCACGACCTCACCGCCCGACAGCTCGCCCACCTGGCTGCCCAGGGTGATGTGCCCCAGTCCGACCCGGTCCAGGACGGCGCGGGCGCGCGCCTCGGCATCCCAGTCCTCGCCGATGACGGCAAAGTGCCCGGCGGCGGTGTCGCCGGCCTCGATGGCGGTCACGGCCGCGCGGACCGCCGCGATGCCCAGCACCTGATCGGCGGTCAGGCCGGACTGCAGCGTGATGTCCTGGGGCAGGTAACCCACGGTGCCGGTCACGGCCACCGACCCGCTGGCCGGAGCCAGCTCGCCGGCCAGCAGCCGCAGCAGCGTGGACTTGCCGGACCCGTTGGCGCCGACCAGGCCGGTCCGCCCGGCGCCGATAACCAGGTCCAGTCCGTCGAATACTGGTGAGCCGTCCGGCCAGGCAAAGCTGACGCCGGACACGACAATAGGGGTAGCCACGGTTGTCTCCTGAGGGGTGCGAGATCGCGCGGTAGGCGCGGCGACGCGGACAGCCTCAGCGGTACAACGGCAGCTCCGATCAGGCGGGAACACTGACTTCCGCAGGTTATCCGGCAGCCGCGGATCGCTCCAACCGAATAACCGAGAAGGGGATGCTGGCATGGCAGCAGGGCCAGCTGGCGGCACCAGTCCGTCGGGCACCGGCGGCACGGGGGACGCGGGCGGGACGGGCCGGGTCTTCCTGCATTTCACGATGTCGCTGGACGGCTTCATCGCCGACGCTGCGGGCGGGCTGGCCTGGGCGGCCGGGTTCACCGGGCTGTCAGCTGAGACCGTGACCGCGATCATCGAGTCGATCGGCGCGGCGCTGGGCGGCCGGCATGGCTACGACGTCGCCGTGGCGGCCGGCGGAGCCAGGCTGTACGGCGGGGCCTGGGATGGCCCGGTGTTCGTCCTCACCCACCGGCCCGGCGACGTGCCCGCCGACCCGGACGTCACGTTCCTGTCCGGGACCCTCCGGGAGGCTGTCGGCACGGCCCGCGCCGCCGCGGGCGGCAAGGACGTCGTGATCGTCGGGGCCAGCATCGGGCAGCAGTGCCTGGCTCAGGGACTGGCCGACGAGATCCTGCTGCACGTCGTGCCGGTCGTCCTCGGCGGCGGCATCCAGCTGTTCGCGGCCTCGGCTGCCCCGGTCACCCTGCGCCCGGTCAGCGTCGAGCAGTCCGGCGACGTGACCACGATGCGGTACGCGGTCCAGCGGTAGTCCGCCGCCGGGCGCGCCGGTCAGCGAGGGCCGGCGTCGATGACGGCCCGGACGGCGGCCTCGGTGGGCTCCAGGCCGAAGAACGTGACCGCCCAGGTCAGCCCCGCCTGCTCCCACGGCCCCAGATCGGTGTCCGGGGACAGCTCGGTGATCAGGTCAAACGGGCCCTCCGGGCGGGCTTCCCGGATCCCGGCGGCCAGCTCCGCCACCGCCTCGGGGCCGGGCAGGCCGATGGAGAACAGGCCGTCCCAGCGCAGCGCCCGGCGTACCGGCCGCCGGTTCGGCCACTCCCCCGCTACCCACACCGGGGGCCTGGGCTGCTGCACCGGGACCGGCTCGAACTCCCCGGCCCAGTACCCGGCCAGGGCGTCCAGGCCCTCATCGAGCAGCCGGGCCCGCTCGCGCGGGTCGGTGACCTCCCCGAATGGCTCCAGCTCGCCGTTGCGCGCGCTGCCGAGCCCGGCCCCGAAGATGAGCCGCCCGCCGCTGAGCAGGTCCAGGGTGGCCGTCTCCCGGGCCACCTTGTGCACCCGGCGGCGGGACAGCGGGGTGACCAGCGCGCCGATCCGCAGCCGGGACGTGGCGCAGGCGATCGCGGCGAGGGCCACCCACGGGTCGGCGACGGCCCGCACCGGGGCGCGGTAGGTGATGTGATCCCAGACGAAGAAGCCGTCCCAGCCCCGCTCCTCGGCCCGGGCCGCGAGGCGGGCCGCCACCCGCGGGTCAGCCAGCTCACCAAATAGCCCGACATCGATCGCACGTTTCACGACGGCGAGCTTAACCCCTGACCTCGAACCGGGGCCGGCCCCGGCCGAGCGGCCCCGCCCAGGGCAGGCCCGTTACGCGGGAACAAGATCGCCGGCCTCGCGCGCCGATCCCGGCTGGGCGGGCTGGCAGGGCTCAGCGGGCTCGGGCGGATCCGGGCGGGGCGGTGACGGGCGGGAGCCCGGCTGGCTCCGGCCGCGGTCCGGAGGAACCGGCGCTGGCTGCGGGCCGGGGCCACCGCCACCGCCGCGGCCGTTGCCCGGCGGACGGCTGCCGGCGGCGAAGAGCGCTGGCCAGGCGGCCAGGCCGCAGCCGAGCAGCGGGAACAGCAGGAGCACGATGAGGTACCCGGCTGCGTAGCTGCTGTACCCCGCGGCGAAGTCCGGGAGCCCGTGCGGCGGCGCGCCGCCGATGCTGTAGTAGCCGAAATGCGCGGCGGCCCAGCGCAGCAGGCCGGGATGGCCGGGCAGCAGGGCGATCAGCCAGGTGGACGTGGTGGCGGTGAGCAGCGCCGCGGCCGCTCCCGCGACCGCGCCCGCCGCTACCCCGGCCCGCGCGGCATCGCCGCCTGGATCCCGCCGGCGGCTCCGCCGGACCGCCGCGAGCGCAGCGGCGACGGGCGCGGCCAGGGCCAGGAGGGCGCCGGCGGCCAGGGCTGCGTCATACCGGATCGCGGGCCCGGTCCCGGCGACGTGGAGCGGAGCGCCCAGCGGGCCGAGCGCGCAGGCCAGGACGGTGGCAGCCGCGCCGGCGACGGCCCCGATGGCCATGCTGGCCGGGCGGGTGCGGGACCGGCGGCTGGTCATCATCAGGAGCATGACCGTGTAGCCGGCCATCACCAGCAAGAAGAACGGCTCGCCGATCCAGAGCAGCGGCTGCGCCCAGTGCATGCCGGGCGGCGCGTAGGCGTAGCGCTCCACGACGCCCTTAGCCGCTACGAGGCTCAGGAGGACCGCGTACCCGGCGGCGCGCCAGGCCTGCCCGGCCCGGCCGCGGGCGGGCCCGTAGCGGCGGCGCAGCAGGCACGGCAGGCCAGCCAGGATCACGGTCATGGCCATGACGTCGGCCCGGTCCACCGCGACAGCCGGGCCGCCGGGCTGGCCGCGCCAGGCGGCCCAGGCCAGGCCGGCTGCGGCCGCGGCGAAGGCCAGCGGGCGGGCTGCGCGCAGTATCAGGGCCTGTCGCGACTCCCGGACGGCGAGCCACAGGCCGCCGGCCAGCCAGGTCAGCTGCCGCGGCCCGGCCGGGACCTGCCCGGCCTCGGCCAGGACGGCCTCCGCCCAGTCGCGCCGCCCGGCGGGCAGCACGGCGGACAGGCGGCGCAGCAGCGCGGCAGCCAGCCGGGCCAGCCCCGTCATGACGGCTCCCGCAGGCCGGTCCGGCCCAGCGGGCCCGGCTGGCGCCCGGCCGCGCGGCCCGGTGCCGGGGCGGGCGCGGCGGCCAGTGCTGCCCGGGCCGCCGCCAGGCCCTCCGGGGTGAGCCGGTACTGGTGCCGCCGGGGACGGCCCTCCGGCTGCTCGTCCTCCCAGCGCGCTGTCACCAGCCCCCGGTCGGCCAGCCGGATCAGGATCGGGTACAGCGTGCCCGAGCGCAGCCCGGTCTCCTGCGCGATCCCGTATCCGTGATGCCATGCCGCCGGGCCTGCGCAGAGTGCCGCGAGCACCGACAGGGCCTGCGGCGAGAACCTGCGACGGCCTGTCATGGCGGGTAACTCTACCTAGGGAGAGATACGGCGTCTACCGGGCATCGCGCGGCGCTGCCGGGTTACGCCGCGAGCCACTCCCGGTAGGACGTCGTGGCGATCACGGTGTCGTCCCTGGCGATAAGGACGTTGCCTGAGGCGGCGGCGAACATGCCAGCAGTGTCGTCGGTGACGACGGCACGGTGGTCGCCATGGGCGGCGAGGGTGATCTTGCCGAGCTCGTCGAGGCGGAAGACATCCGGGCCGGCGATGCTGCGGACGCCCCGCAGCGGTGCGCCGATGCTGACGTCGGCCACCTCCTGGGCAACGTCGGCCGAGGCCATCGGCTGGATCAGCGTGCCGGGCAGCCGGACGGTGTTCTCGTCCGCGGTCATGGCCAGCGTCGCGTCCATGAACTCGAAGAACTGCGTCGCGCGGACGATCGAGTACGGCACCGGTCCGGCTTTGAGGATGTCCTCCTGCAGCACCTTGGCGCGGTAGTAGACCAGGTCGGGCACCAGCTCGGCGCCCACGATCGACAGAATGACGGCGTGCCCGACGCCGGCCGCCGCGGCTGCGGTGACCAGGTTGTCCATGGTCGTCTGGAAGAACGCGGTCGACGCGTCATCGAAGGTCGGCGAGTTCGTCAGGTTGATGACAACATCAGCGCCCTGCAGCGCTTCCGCCAGGCCCTGGCCGCTCAGCAGGTCCAGGCCCGTGGACGGCGACTGCGGCACCGCCTCATGCCCGCGCGCGTTCAGGATCGTGACTACCTGCGATCCGATGAGCCCGGTTCCGCCGATGACAGCAAGCTTCATGCCCCGACCCTCCTTGCGCTCGGAAGTGTGATGTCCGAATTGTGAGCACGCGGGCGGCCCAGAGGCCTGGCCCCGGTTTTTGATGCTACGCCCCCGGCTGCCGGGCAGCAGAGCCCGCGCCACCGGGCCGGGGGTGGCCTTTCACGGCAGAAACTCGGGAAAAGCAGTGACGTCATCAACTGTCCCGCCTGTCGCGGTTTCGGTACAGATTCCGCGGCCCGCACTCCGTCGAGGCGGTGCACAGAACCCGCCTGACCAGCCCGGACGGCTGCCGTCCGGAGTGGTAGGCAGCCCTGCCGGGCCAGCGGAGTTACCGTGATCATGGCCGGGCTTCCGCCCTGGCTGGCGACTGGCATCGGGAGAACACCATGAGCACACGCCACACACCGGTCAGCAGGCTAGGGTCGGTCGGATTCTCGGTCATGCGCTACGGGCTGGCGACGACCCTGCTGTGGGTCGGGGCGCTGAAGTTCACCGACTACGAGGTCCAGAACGCAGACGTCCTGGTTACCTCCAGCCCGCTGACGTCGCGGCTGCGCGAGAAGCTCGGCGCGCAGAAACTCGGGTGGCTCACCGGGGTCGCGCAGCTGACCCTGGGCTCCCTGATCGCGGCCCGGCCGATCGCGCCCCGGGCTTCCGCGGCCGGCAGCCTCGGCGCCGCGGGGATGATGGCCAGCACGCTCAGCTTCCTGGCCACGACACCGGAAGCCTGGCAGGAGGGGAAGGGAGTGCCGCAGCTGTCCATGCTGGGCGAGGCCCTGCTGAAGGATTCCGTGCTGCTCGGCGCCGCCCTCCTGACAGCTGCCGAGTCGCTGCGAGCGGCCGGCGCCGACCGCCGGCCTAGACTCGGGCCGTGACCGCCTGGATCTACTTCATCCATCCACCGCGGGAGAATTTTGCGGCGACCATGACGGCCGAGGAGAAAGCCGTGTGGGCGCAGCACTTCGAGCGGCTCCAGGCCCTGCTGGCCGACGGCCGCCTGATCCTGGCCGGCCCGACGCTGGGCACGGTCAACACCGGGATAGCCGTCTTCGAGGCCCCCGACGAGGAAGCCGCGCGGCAGGTCATGGCCGCCGATCCCGTCATCACCGGCGGGTACGCCCGCGGCGAGCTGCGCCCGTTCCGGGTATCGCTGCTGCGCGGCCGCGACTAGCCAGCGCCCCGCTCGCTACTCAGCACCGACGAGTATGCAGAACGGATGCCCGGCCGGGTCAGCGAGCACGTACAGCGGCTCGCCGTCATCGTCACTGCGGTCATAAATGAGGGTGGCGCCGAGTTCCTCAGCGCGCTGCCGCTGACGCTCCAGTTCCCCGGTGCTGGGCACCCGGTAGTCGTGATGCATCTGCTTCGGCACCTCGTGGCCGGGCCAGGTCGGCCGGGTGAGGACCGGGACCTGCTGGAAGGCGAGCACGCGGTGTCCGGCCGGGTCGAGCAGGACCAGCCAGTCGCTGTCATCAGCACGGCCGTGAGCGGGCCGCTCATCGCCGGGCCGGTAGTGCAGGCCCAGGAACTGCCGGTAGAACTCCGCGAGACCACGGCAGTCGGTCGTGTCCAGGGCGGTGTGCATCAGGACCGGGTAGGCGCACATCGGGAGCCTCCTGCTCGCGCGTCGGGCACTGCCCATCCAAGCACCCGTCTCCAGCCGGCCCATATGCGCGCAGCGCCATGGTCTGGACGGCGCTGCCGCCCGCCCGCTGTCCTACCTGTCCTCGCCGACCTGGTAGATGCGCTGCATCAGCAGTTCCGCGGCCTGCGCACGCGGCATGTTCACGTCGAGCCACATCCGGTCTCGCCGGCTTCCGGGCTGGTCCAGACCGGTGACTGCCCAGGTAAAGGTTCCGGTGAGTATCTCCGGCTTCCGCCGCGGGGACTGCGCGCCGAGTGCGAACTGGACAGCGAGCGCAGTCCGCCCGATGGTCCGCTGCTCCGGATCTGCGCCGGACCTGACGCCGGCGGTCAGGAAGGCCGGCTCGTCCACGATCTTGACCCAGTGCAGGATCGTCCCCCCGACCTGTCCGGCGAGCAGCTGTTCGAGCTGCCGGCGCACGGACTGGCCGGGCGTGTCCGGCAGCCAGCCCAGCCAGTGATCGGGCGACTCCAGCCGCTTGAAATCATCGCGCACCGGTCCGCGCTCGCGGGGCCATTCAGGCGCCTGATTTGTCACGATCGGCAGCCTAAGCGACTGAGCGCGGTCCGGTCAGCAGCCACCGATGCGGCAGCTGACCGCTCGCTACCCCGCGAGGTCCGCCTGCGCAACCATGAACAGCGGCTACCCTGTGCCAGATCGGCCGGGTCATTTCGCGCCCGGCCCGCACAGCCGCCGCGCAGACCTGCGCCGAACTCAGGGGGTTTGCCTCATGAGCGCCCCCGAGGCGGAATCCGCCCAGGCCGCCGAGGAAGCAGCCGCCGGGGAGCCGGCCGCTGCCCCGGCCGCCGAGCCCGCCAGGACCGGCCTGCAGGGTGATCCGCGGCTGCCGTGGGAGGGAAAGCCGCGGACAGCTGACATCCTGTGCTGGCTGGGCATCGTGCTCAGCGGCGTCCTGTACTGGGCCCTGCTGCCCCTGCGGCTGTCGCTGGTCGGCACCCACCCGGTCATAGCGGAGCTGCTGAACGGCGGCACCGAGGCGATCATCTCGGCCGCCGCCTTCGCCAGGACCGGGCACGGGACGCTGCTCGTGGCCGTGCTCGCCGCGCTGCCGGGGCTGATGAAGGCCGACCCCCTGTACTGGTGGGCGGGCCGTCTGTGGGGCGAGCGGTTCATCCAGGTGCTGCCCGGAAGCCGGCGCATCGCTAAGCACATGCCGCGCGTGCAGCGGGCCGGCCGCAAGATCACCTGGCCCGCCGTCATTCTCAGCTCCTTCCTCCCCATCCCCCGGGCGGTCATCTACGTCGTCGTGGGCTGGGCCGGGATGCGGCTGCTCACGTTCCTCATCCTGGACCTGATCGGCTCCCTGCTGTGGGCAGGCATGCTGGCCGGGCTCGGGTACACGCTGGGCCACCGCGCGGTCGTGGCGGCGGCCACTATCTCCCGCTACAGCTGGTGGATCACGATCGGGATCGTGGCGCTGACCGTGCTGTTCATGGTGCGCTCACAGCGGCGGCTGAAGGCGGACGCAGCAGCCCGGGCCAGCCAGGACGCCGGCTGACCTACCGGTAGCGCAGCAGCCCGTCGTCCAGGCCGACCTTGTCGCCGCACAGCGCGGCCGGCAGCGCCTGCTGCAGGGCGAACGTGCCGGCGATGATCCTGGCGTCGGCCAGCATCGGCCGCGTGCTAGCGCGCCGCGCGTCGATGCGCTCAGCAAGCGGCCAGCCGATGGTCACGGCGATCGAGGCCAGGTCGCTGGCCTGGTCACCGATGCACGCGCCGTCCCAGTCCAGCACCCCGGCCAGCTCCGGCAGGCCGTCCGGCATCGTCCACAGCAGGTTCGCGCCGCCCAGGTCGGCGTGCACGAGCGCGGAGCCGGCCGGCGCCAGCGTGGTGAGGGCAGCAAGCTCGGCGTCAGCTCGCGCCCGGCCCGGGCCGGACATCAGCGGGTACAGGACGCTGCGGACCTGGCCGGCAAAATCCGTCCAGTGATCCGCGCTGGCCCGCGGGACCAGGGCCCCGATCACCAGGTCCGGGCCGAGTCCGGCGAGGGTGTCCAGCAGGCAGGCCAGCTGCGCGACGATCGCCTGCCCGGCATCCTGGCCGCTGACCTGGCCCAGCGGGCAGCCCGGCAGCCGGGTGAGCGCCACGTGGCACTGGCCCAGCGGGCTGTGCAGGTGCCCGGTGTCCAGCGGAGCCGGCGCCGGCAGCCCGGCCCTGGCCAGCGCGGCCAGCAGGGCCACGGCAGCAGGAAGCCGGCGCCGGGACTGCTCGTCCCGGGGGAACCGGTAGGCCACCTCGCCGGCCAGGACGACATCATGGAACTGCCCGGCCGCCAGTTGCGCACCGGCGGACCCGGTAAATCCCAGGACTGCCAGGTAACCGGCCAGTCGCTCGCTCACCTGGCCGACAATAGCCAGCTCGGGTTAGAACCCGCATCAAATCCACATGGGCTGCGGCACACTGGCCGAGGCACTCTCACGGGCCAGACCGCAGCCTGCCCTGTCATGCAGATCATCTGGCTCTGCGTGGCACCGCTGACGAGTCCCTCTGCTAGACCCGCCGCGCCAACGACCGCCAGACGATCGGCTGGCCAGTCGGAGAGTCCCTTGTTCCGTGTTGACGCTGAACGAGCCCTTCCTACCCCATATTAGGCAGGCTTGATCTCGCGCTCACGAATCGGAACCTCATCGTTCGGGCCGAAGGTGGCCACTACCGATGCTCTGGTGAGCGATGGAAGTTTCGACGAATTTACGACAACTTCCTTCTCAGATGACCGATTGCCATGAGCCAGAATCACATCGCCATCTACCTCAACCCGAAACACCAGGCCATCTTCGCCGCTACCGCGACTATTGCGCCAGGCGAACCAGTCCGCCTGCCTCCTATCAGTTGTCCACGACTAGATTGGCCCAAGCAGTCCGGCCGGCGAAACAACATGACATACATATACCCTGGGTGCTGAATTTTCTCTATCGCTTTGCGGTGAGGGCCGATGTGACCATCTCCACCAACTCCTGCGGCCGGTTCGTGCACCCGATCGCACCGTGCTGACGTGCCTCCCGTATATGCTCGGGCGCTCGCGAGCTTGCGTAGATAATAAAAGAGATGCTGTTTCCCGCTTTACGCAGCCTGTCCAGAAGCGTGTAACCGGCGCGTGCATCCGGAGGGCGTCCCATGTCCGAGATGATGAGATCATAAGAACGTCGGCTCAGGATTTCCAGCGCGCCCTCCGTCGACGTGCTGATATCAATGTCAATCCCCAGCGCTTCGAGGGCCTGCCTTTCGAATACGTTATTACCTGGCCTGTCGTCAACCCACAAGATCCGCGAACCCTGTAGGCGCCGCTGTTCACGGGGGCTGGGAATGGCCTCGGCGATCTCCCTGGGATCGGCATTGGGTTCCTCGCCCGACTCACCAGGAGTGCGCCTTGCCACGGCGGCTCCCAAGGCGGCGGCGGCTTCTCTGCTCCTAGCCGTTGCTTCCAACCCACCAGGAGTCCTGAAGCTCAGCTCACCAAGATTGCCCAGGAAGTTTCCTAGTGCACGCCGAAACAAGAAAATGAAAAGGAGCACGACCGCTGGCCAGACAAGGACTCCGAGTAGCTGGGCAACGGCGCCGAGGAGTCGGGCCACCTCATCGCTGCTCACGCACCACCTCCGCTGGCGTGGACAGTAGCACACCTTTTCAGGCCCTGGGGCAAGAAACGCGCTGATCACGCTAAATGCCCGGAGTTTCCGATTAAGGAATCGGCGCCTTCTTAACTTTGGGTCATCCGTTTCCTTCCTCAGTGATGAGTGATCCGCATGCTTCAGCCTCTTGCGAGACCTGGGCCGCCCGTAGATAGCTACCGCGCGGACCGGGCGCCTTGCCGTATCGCCGCCGCTTAATGGAAGGCAGTGCTTACAAGCCGTACTCGTTCTTCCTTTCCATCCGTGCGATGACGTCGAAGACGCGGAGCGCTGGGTCGACCGCGAGGCTGCCCGCAGCCCGCGCGCGCAGCGCGCGTTTCCCGGTCAGGAGTTTGCCAGCGATCACCCTGTCGATCCCTGATGGTTCCCGGGGTCGGACCCAGAGGTGCCATCTGGGCCAGGACGGCTTCTGTCGCCAAGGCGCGTCTCGGCCAGTCCCAGTCGGGGAGATTGGTACGTCATCGTATGCTCCGTTTCCGGTACGCCCAGTTCGCGCGCCGGTCCAGGAAGACTCGGATTCTCCCCGGTCATGACAGATGCGGCGCGCCTGCCAGCGGACCCGCTGGCGCCCTTACCCGGCGGACCGGGCGACCCCACCCCCGCCGGGAGAACTCCCGCCGACCTCGACGATGGCGAGAACCTCCATAACTCGCCAGCGCCGGACCGGCGCCGGATCACTCACGCGCGGCCGAGCCTGTCCAGAACATCGCCCCAGCGGTCGAGCATCTGGGCAGTGACATCGCGCACCCGATCGGTGTGCGTGAGCTCGCGGGCGCTGCGCCGGATTGCCCGCACCGCGGCCTCATGAAGAGAAATTTGCTCGGCCTCGGCCAGCGCCCTCAGCAGAGCACTGTCCTCATCGTCCAGGCGGAGATTCATGGCCACGACGACATGCTACGAACGCGGCTCCGGACTGGATCCCCTTTTACTGCCCTCCTGCGCGGGCGTGGCCGCTAGGGGATCAGCCCGAGCGCGCGAGCGCAGGCGACCGCCTCGGTCCGGCTGGCGGCGCCGAGCTTGTCCAGAACGTGGCTGACGTGCTTCTTGACGGTGTCGATGGTCACCACCAGCTCCGCTGCGATGGCCCGGTTTGAGCTGCCCGCCGCCAGCAGCTCCAGCACCTCCTGCTCCCGGCTGGTCAGCGGGTCGACCAGGCCAGGCGCGGATCCGCTGCGGGGCGGCGAGCCAGGCTGGCCCGGCGCCGCGCTGAACGCGGACTGCAGCCGGGCCAGGCAGCCGGGCGCAACCGTGGTGACGGCCCGCCCGGACCGCTGGGCAGCGACCTGCCGGCCAACGAGGGCGGCCATCGGCGGGCCCGCATCGGCGAAGACCCGGACGTAGCCCTGCGGGCAGGCCAGCGCGAGCACGCCGGCCAGGACCGCAGCCGCCGCGTCCTCGTCACTGGCCGCCAGCGCCAGGGCGCGCAGTGCGCCCGCCTCGATGACGCTGGCCGTCCGGCCGCCGGCCAGCGCCGCGGCGTGCAGCCGGTCCAGCAGCGCCAGGGCATCGGCAGGCCGGCCCTGAGCCAGCAGGACGCGGGCCAGGACCAGGTGCCCGGACTCGCGGGCGTAGTCCGGCTCGTCGCCGGCACCGAGACCGTTCTCCCCGGTCCAGCTGGCGGCGGCCGCAGCGTCGCCCTGCGCGAGCAGGAGCCGGGCGCGCTGCGCCGGCACCGGGTTGAGCAGGCCGGGCGGCTCCGGGGCCGCCCTCATGGCCTCCTCGATCGCCTCCCGCGCGCCGGCCGGATCGCCGCTGGCCTGCCGGATCCAGGCCAGCGTCACCAGCCCGGCGGCCAGCGGCGGCGTGTACACGAACTGCCGGGACAGCGCGATGCCCTCGGTGACCTGCCGGAGGGCCGCGTCCAGGTCGTTGCGCTGGTAGGCCACCTCGGCCAGCCCGACGTAGGCGGGGCCGGCGGCCGGCGGCGGCGGCCCGCTGGCCGGCACGGTGCTGTCCAGCGCCCGCTGATTCGCCGCCGCGGCCGCGTCCAGGTTCCCGAGAGCCTGCTCCACCTGGCTGAGCTGGTAGCAGCCCCAGGCGGCCACCGTGACCTGCCCGGCTGCGACCAGGCCGTCGATGCTGGACCGGAACGCCTGCTCCGCCTCAGTGAGCCGCCCGCGCAGCCACTCGGACACGGCGAGGAACCCGCGGGCGGTGGAGGTCAGCAGCCACTCCCCCGCATCGCTGCGGGCCAGGACCTGCTCAGCGAAGTCCGCTGCCGCCGCGGCGTCGCCGCGGAGCTGGGCGAGATAGCTGCGCTCGAGCGCGACCTGGCCGGGGACATTGATCAGCATGCTGGCGCTGCGGCCGACGGTCGGCTCGAACGGCTCCTCGGCCTCGCCCGCGGCGGCCTGCTCCGCAGCGTCGGCGGCGCGCTCGGCCTCCGCCACCCGGCCGCTGGCTGCCGCCATCTGGGCCTGGGCCAGCAGCAGCCGCGGCCGCGAGCGGATCAGCTCCGCCGGCAGCAGCGCCAGCCAGCGCTGGATCGTCGCGGCCTCACCGCCGAGGTAGTAGACCATGTCGAAATGCTGCTCGATCAGGCGCGCGGCCCACGCGGCGTCCCCGGCGGCGGCCGCGTGGCCGATCGCGTCATCGGCCAGCCCGTGCCCCTCGTACCAGGCCGCCGCGTTACGGTGCAGCCGCGCGGCCACACCCGGCTGCTGTTCCAGGCGGGCACGCAGCAGGTCCGCGAACAGGTGGTGGTACCGCCACCAGCCACGCACGTCATCCAGCGGCACCAGGAACAGGCCGGCCGCCTCCACCTGCTCCAGCAGCTCCTGGCTACCCGGCCGGCCAGTGACCGCGTCGCACAGCGAGCCGGACAGGCGCCCCAGCGCCGAGGTCTCCAGCAGGAACGCGCGCACCTGATCGCTCTGCCGCTCCAGCACCTCCTCGGCCAGATAATCCAGGACATAACGATTGCTGCCGGTAAACGCGGCCACGAAGCCGGCCACGTCGGCGTGCCCGCGCAGTGACAGTGCGGCCAGCTGAAGCCCGGCCGCCCAGCCCTCGGTGCGCGCCGCCAGGGCCGCCACGTCGGTGTCCCGGACAGCCACGGCGGCCTGCTGCAGCAGCTCCGCCGCTTCGCCGGGCGTGAACCGGAGCTCCGCAGCACGCAGCTCGGCCAGCTGGCCGCGGGCCCGCAGCCGGGCCAGCGGCAGCGGCGGGTCGCTGCGGCTGGCCAGCACCACCTGCAGCTGGGGTGGCCGGCTCGCCAGCAGGAAGCTGACCGACTCGTGCACCGGCTGCGAGCGGATCACCTGGTAGTCGTCGAGGATCAGCAGCAGCCTCTCGCTGCCGGGCCGGGCCGCGAGCTCGTTGACCAGCGCGGTCACCAGGTTCTCCAGCGACTGCGCCGGGGAGCCGAGCAGCGGGGCCAGCCGGTCGCTGATGCCGGGGCACAGCTGGTTCAGCGCGGCCACGGCATGGCGCCAGAACCGGGCCGGGTCATTGTCGGCGGCATCCAGCGACAGCCAGGCGGCAGGCTGCCGGCCGCGCCGGGCCCAGTCGGCGAGCAGGATCGTCTTGCCGTACCCGGCGGGAGCGCAGACCAGGACCAGGCCCGTGTCCAGCCCCGCATCGAGCTGGCCGGCCAGCCGGGGGCGGGCTACCAGGCCCGGCCGCAGTCCGGGGAGGTGCAGCTTGGTGGCCAGCAGCACATCCCGCTGCGCGGCGGCAGCATCTGCTTCGGTCGCGGCGGGCGATTCAGCCACAGTGCACCTGCAATCCCGGTGCCTCCAGCGGTCACTCGTGTTACAACCCGTTGGCCAATCCTATTTAAGTCGCGATCAAGGAACCGCTGTGGTGCCGGCGATCTGGGCCGCTGCTGCGCCCCGCTGCCCGCCCGCCCCGCACACCGCTTCTGGCGACACTCGGCGAAAAGTCCTCTGACCTGGCATTATCTGCGGATGGCTGACCGCTGGACCGCGCCCGGAGGGTGGGTGATCGACGTCATCCGGCTGAGCCTGACCGGGACCGGCCGCGATGGCACCTGGCTGCGGATCCGGCGGCGCGGCTTCTGGATCGCCGACGTCCGGACGGTGGCCGAGGTCGAGGCCTTCCTCCCGCTGGCCAGCCTGGAACCGGACGGGTTAGCACCGCGATGGCCGGTCAGGATCACGCGAGGCGGCCGGCGGCCGCCTCGGGGTCTGGCTCGGGTCGGCCCGTGCTAGACGACCCGCGCGCCGGCTATCCATACGCCGCGGACGTTGCGGATCGCTGCTATGTCGGCGGTGGGCTCGCCGTCGACCAGCAGCAGGTCGGCGCGCCGTCCGGCGGCAATGGCGCCGCGATCGTTCAGGCCGAAGGTCCAGGCCGGCAGCGCCGTGGCCGACCTGATCGCCTCGGCCGGGGTCAGGCCGGCGTCGACCATCAGTTCCAGTTCGTCGGCCAGCGAGGTGCCGTGCGGGGGACTGAACGGGGCGCCGGTCTCGTTGTTGGCGTCGGTACCGGCGACGATGGTCAGCCCGGCTGCGCGGGCGGCGGCGACGGAGCCGCGGGCGTGCGCGTACTCCACCGGCGGGGCTACCTTCAGCCGACGCAACAGGCGGAACATCAGCTTGCCGCCGACGACGGCGCTGACTCCCCGCATCATGGTGAGGGTGGGGATCAGCACGCTGCCCCGGCTGGCCAGGGCCGAGGCCTCGCCGGGGCTGAGGTCGCGATTGAGGGGCGTGTGGGTGATCACGTCCACGCCGGCGTCGTCAGCGAGCCGCAGCGCGGCGGAGGTGACTGCGTGCGCGATGACCATCAGCCCCTGCGTGTGGGCGGCGGTGACGATCGCGGCGATGGCCGGGGCCGGCAGTGCCGCGGTGCCGGGCATCCGCGGGTCCTCCACGATGACTTTGATGTAGTCGACGCCTTCGCTCGCGCGATCGGCGACGAATCGCGCGGCGTCCGCCGCGCTGGTCACGGCACTCGAGCTGGCGAAGCCCATCCTCCTGGTGTGGGTCCCGCCGGGCGCGCTGGCCGGCATGCCGGCCCGCAGCACCGTCGGGAGGCCAGCCAGGTCGCGCAGTGAGTCCAGTACCGCCAGGTCCCGGGTCGCCAGGTCGAGCACAGTGGTTACGCCAGCCCGGGCGCATTGTTCGAGGTCGGACCGGGTGTCGATGTGCACGTGGCTGTCGATGAGACCGGGCAGCAGCACGCGGGCGCTCCCGTCGACTGTCTCGGCGTTCGCCGGCGACGTTACGTCATCGGTGATGAGTCCATCGTGGACGATAACCGTGCGTGGCTCGGTTACGCCCGTGCCGTCGAAGGCGCGGACGTTGGTGAACACAGTGGTGGCAGTCACGGACCCGCCTTGTTTTGTGGGTGAGTTCTTTCAGGTGGAGGCGTGGGAGCCGGTCATCAGCGCGGCTAGGTCCTCGGGGTGCAGGAACGACGGCGGGGGCGGGGGACCCCAGGCGAAAAGGCCGCGGGCGCCGTCCAGGTCCTCCGGTGTCCACAGCTGGTCATCGACGATGCAGTCCATGTCGGAGTAGTACTCGGAGAAGTTGCCCGCCGGATCCTTGAGATACCAGAAGAAGTTCGACCCGGCGTAGTGGCGGCCAAGACCCCAGACGTGCCGCTCCGGACGCCCGTCGAGCATGGCGCATGCGCCGCGGCCGACGTCATCGACATCGTCGACCTGCCACGACGTGTGGTGCAGGAAGTTGACTGGCGCGGCCAGGACCAGGACGTTGTGGTGGTCAGTCGAGCAGCGCATGAACGCGCCCACGTCCTTGATACGGTCACTAACTTTGAACCCGAGGCCGTCCACGAAGAAGGCCATCGTGGCCCGGTAGTCCACGCTGCCGAGCACGGCGTGACCCAGCTTGCGCGGACGAACGCGATCGGGCCGCAGGAACCCGGGCGCCCGGCTGCCCGTGCGCTCGAAGCGGCCAGGTCCGTTGTAGGCGGCGGCCGCCGATGGCTCCTGGTGCAGTCGGGGGGCGATATCGAGGTACACCCGGGTGCCCGTCACCGGCTCGAACGTAGCCAGGCCGCCGCCGGACAGCTGCCCGGCCAGACCCAGTCGAGCCAGGCTGGCGGCTGCCCGGCCGAGGTCGTCGGCATGGTCTGCCGCCACATGCAGCTCGACCAGCCGGCGGATCGGGGCGGGCACGATCCGCAGTTGCGGTCCGCCATCGACCGTGCTGAGCCAGCCGCCGGCCGCCGGGACCAGCCCGAAGTCCGTGTAGTAGGCCGCCGTTTCCTCGACGTTGGGGACGCCGATCGTGACCGACAGCAGTCCGTGCAGGCTCATCGTTGCTCCTCAGGGTCACTGTTCCGGCCGCGCGGCCTGCTGACCACGAGGTGACCGGGCAGCACCGGCGCATCCGGTGGACACGGTCGGCATACCCGCGCCGCGGTGGCCGGTGGCGAGGTCGAGATCGAGGTCGGCCGCGTCTTCGGCCCGGGCAGCGATGTGCTGGTCCGGCCGGACCAGCAGGAACGCCTGGCCGGCCGGAGAATCCACGAGCGACAGCGGAACTCCCTTCCGGCGAGCCAGGTCCTGCAGCGTGCGGGCTCCCGGACCGCCGGGCCGCACCGGGCCGACGAGGGAGAATCCCGGGCCCAGCCGGTCGTAGAGGGACGAGCCGTCGGGCAGCCACCGGTGCGGCAGCCGCGCGCCCGGCTCGGTCGACGGCGTGTAGTCCGTCACGTCGACCGGATCGCGGTGATGCGCGGTCGGCTGCACCACGGGCGAGCCAGCGTAGGAGTAACCGAGCACCAGCCCCAGGCTGTGGAACTCGGGCCGCTTGGCCAGCTGGATCGCCGGGCCGTCGGGCGGCAGTTCCCCGGCCAGGCTGCGCATGTTGGCCGCCGCGCTCGCCACCGTCTGCTCGACGACGCCGCGCCGTTCCGGGTCGTAGCTGTCCAGCAGCTCAGGTGCGGCCCAGCCCTGCTCGACCGCGGCGATCTTCCACGCGATGTTGACCGCGTCGCCGACGCACGTGTTGAATCCGTGGCCGCCCCACGGCGGGTTCAGGTGCGCACTCTCGCCGACGAGGAACACCCGGCGGTCGCGGAACCGGTCCGCGATGAGCATGCGGGCCGTCCACGGGTCAGATGCAACCAGCTCGTGCGGCACCGGGGCGCCGAGCAAGGCGGTGATCAGGTCGGACGCGTGCGCCGCCCCGTACGCCGCCTCGATGCCCGGGATGATCGCCCACCAGGTGCCGGCCAGGTCGAGCCGGCCCACCAGCCCGGGGATGGCACCGAGGACCCAGTACTGGACGGCCGGTCCCAGGTGGGTGTCCAGTCCGGGGGCCCGGAAGACGAGGTTGAAGTTGGGCCGCGGATCCGACCGGCCGGCGTACCGGGAGCCGATCTGGTTCCGGATCCCCCCGGCCGCGCCGTCACAGCCCAGCACGTAACGGGCCCGGATGTCGTACCGGGCGCCGCCTCGCCCGCGGACCCGCGTGGTGACCCCGTCGTCGTCCTGGATCAGCGTGCCGGCGGCGTGACCCAGCCGCAGCCTGACCCCGGGCAGCCGCCCGATGTGGGCCCGCAGGACGTCCTCGACCACCGGCTGCGGTACCTGCTGACCGGCTTCCGCGAAGCGATCGTCTCGCGCGGTCGTCAGGCCGAACGCGTTGTCGAAGTCGGTGATCCGCCGGCCGGACAGGGACTCGCAGAAGGTGACCCGCTGCGACCAGGCCACCGGCAGCGGCGCGGCGGCCCGCAAGGCGTCCGCGACTCCCCACCGGCGCAGGTGCTCCATCGTTCGCACGCTCGTAGTCTTGGCCCGCGGGCGCAGGTGTGACACCTCGGCCCGGGGCTCGAGGACGACACAGTCCACGCCGCGCAGGCCCAGTTCGGCGGCGGCGGCGAGGCCCGCGGGCCCGCCGCCGACCACGAGTACGGCGGTGGTCTCCGCGCGGTCCGGGCCGTCAGCGCTCACCCGACGATCGTCGGCCGGCCGCCCGGTTACGCGCATCGGCTATGCCAATGATTGGCATAGCGGTCTTCGGCACTAGCCGGCCTGCATGGCGCGGGAGATGGCTCGGCAGACCGCGGTCACGGCCGGGATCAGCGCGACCGGGTCGGCGTCGGCCGACGGGGTGACCACGGACAGCGCCGCGATCACCTCGCTGCCACGACCGCGGACAGGCGCCGCGACGGAGGTCATGGCCGAGGGGACCGGCCGCGAGGCCACCGCGACGCCGGCCCGCCGTACCGCTGCCAGGCTCGCCCGTAGCTCCGACGGGGACAGCCGCCGCTTCTCGGGAACGAGGGTGAGATCCCCGGCCAGCACGTGATCCTGAACGTCCGACGGGGCGTTGGCCAGGAGGCACAGGCCCACGCCGGTGGCGTGCAGCGGCATCCGGCCGCCGACGCGGTAGAGCACCTGGCCGGCACCCCGGGCGGACAGACGCTCCACGAGCACGGCCTCAGCCCCGTCACGGACCGCTAGCAGCACGTGCTGCCGGGTCGCCACGTGCAGGTCCTCCATGAAGGGCAGCGCGGTCTGGCGCAGCCCGTGCCCGCGGGGCGCCAGCGAAGCGATCTCCAGCAGGCGCAGCCCGATGACGAACTCGGCGTCGCCGAGCCGCTCCAGGGCACCGCATTCCACCAGTTGCCGCGCGATCCGCAGCGCACTGCTCTTCGGCAGGCCTGCGCGGGCGCTCATCGCGGTCAGCGACAGCGACCGGTCCGCCGGGCCGAAGGCCGCGAGGAGCCGGAAGGCGCGATCCAGCAGCGGCTCGCCCACGGGCGGCTTGCGGCCCCGAACGGCTGAGCCCATCGGCCGCCTCCTCGCATCTCGCGGGTCCTGAGCCGGGCAGGCCCGCCGGTGTCAGGTGATTGTGCCAGTGAATGGAACCTGCCTGTAAGCCACCCCGGCCCGCGGGACATCCTGAGTCCCTGGCCCCCAGCCGACCGAGGAGATGCGTTCGATGACCGAGCAGCTCACACTGACCGCAGGCACTGGCTCGGTGACCGGATTCCTCAGCCGGGGCGAGACCAGCCGGCCGCTCCTGGTCTGCATTCCCGGCGGCAGCTACAACGCCCGGTACTTCGATGCGCCGGGGCACTCATTCGTCCGGGCCGCGATCGAGGCGGGATTCTCCGTCGCCGCCCTGAACCGTCCGGGATATGAGGACAGCACCCCGCTGCCGCACCCCACCTTCGCCGGCAACGCGGACGCCCTCGTCGCCGCCATCGATGACCTGTGGTCGAAGACCAGGGACGGGTGCACCGGAGTGGTCCTGATCGGTCACTCCATGGGCGGGGCGATCGCCGTGCACATCGCCAGCCGGCCGCGGCCGTGGCCGCTGCTCGGCATCGCGATCTCCGCCATCCACTACGACGCTCCGGAGGCCGTGGCCCAGGCCTGGAACTCCATGCCGGCCGACATCTCCATCGAGTTCTCTCCCGAGCAGCGGGTCCAGTTCATGTACGGGCCGGCGGAAACCTACGACGGGTCGGTCGTCGAGGCCGCATCGGCCGCGTCGTCGCCGGTTCCGGTCGCCGAACTGCTGGAGGTCGTCGACGGCTGGATCCGCGACTTCCCCGTGATCGCCGCCGCGGTCGACGTTCCGGTCCACTACGGGCTGTCGGAGCATGAGCAGCTCTGGATCTCCAGCCCCGCCGGGGTCGACGCCTTCGCGGCCGCCTTCACCGCCTCGCCGGGCGTCTCCGCGCATCAGGTGCTCGGGGCAGGCCACAACATCGACCACCACCACGCTGGTAGCCAGTACCGGCACGACGTGCTGGACTGGACCCGGAACCTGCCAGCCCGCGAGGAGACCGCCTGAACGCGATGACGACACCTGCACGGGGACCCGGCTGCCCGGTCGATGAGTCGTTCGACCCGCTGTCGCCGGAGTTCCTGGCGGATCCGTTCGCTGTCCTGGGCAAACTGCCACCGGGGCACGAGCGGCCGGTGTTCTTCGCCCCCTCGATCGGATATTACGTCGTGACCCGGCACGCGGAGATCGAGCAGGTGTTCCGGGACCATGACACGTATTCCGCCGCGATCGCGCAGGCCCCGCTGGTGCCGCTGGTCCCCGAGGCGCAGCAGATCCTGCTGGCAGGCGGCTACAAGCCGGCGCCCACGATGGTCAGCCTGGATGAGCCGGCGCACGCCCGGCTGCGGCGGCCCACAGCGCGCGCGTTCAGCATGAAACGCGTGAACGGGCTGATCCCGGCCATCGAGGCCACCACGGCCGCGCTGCTCGACGCGGTGGCCGGGCAGACTGAATTCGATCTGGTCGCCGCCCTGGCCTTCCCGCTGCCAGCCAACATCGTGTTCTCCTTGCTCGGCGTCCCGGAACGGGACTACGCCCAGCTCAAGCAGTGGTGCGGGTACCGGGCGGCACTGTCCTGGGGGAGGCCGGACCCAGCCGATCAGGTCGACATTGCCCGGAGCATCGCCGCCTACCGCGGCTATATCCGCATCCTGGTCGACGCGAAAGCCAGCGCGCGGGCCGACGACCTGACCAGCGACCTGCTGGCCATTCACGACGAGGACCCAGAGCGGCTCACCCTGGACGAGATCAGCTCGATCCTGTTCTCCCTGTCATTCGCCGGCCATGAGACCACCACCGGGCTGATCGGCAACACGATGCGGCAGCTGCTGGCGGACCAGTCCGGCTGGCAGGCCGTGGTCGGGCAGCCCGGGCTCCTTGCTGCGGCCATCGAGGAGACGCTGAGATTCGACACGTCGGTGCCGGTCTGGCGGCGCGTGACAACGCGGCCCGTCACCCTCGGCGGCGTGCAGTTGCCGGCCGGCGCCCGGCTCTTCCTCTGGCTGGCCGCGGCGGGCCGGGATCCGGCTGTGTTCGATGCGCCCGGCAAGTTCGACCTGAGCCGGCCCAACGCCGATCAGCACGTCGCGTTCGGCAAGGGCCTGCACTACTGCCTCGGCGCGAACCTCGGCAAGCTCGAAGCGCAGCTCGCCATCGGCGAGCTGGCCCGCCGGTACCCGGACCTCACGCTCGTGCCGGGACAGCGCCTCACCTTCCACCCGAACATCTCCTTCCGGGGGCCGCAGTCATTGCTCGTCCGGTGCGGCACCTGATCTGCCGCCGGGCGAGGCGGTAGCGAGCCGACCGGCACGCGACATTCGCTGAGGCCATCTCGCCGGTGCAGCGGCTGCGCAACGAACTGGCTACGAGGACGCAGAGCTAGCTCATTTGCGCCGATCATGGGCAGCATGGGACGGATGCGCGCAGTCGCAGCCGCAGCCGCAGTCGCCGTGAGCGGCTGCGTTCTCGTCGCGGCCTGCTCGCCGGCCGGGCACGCGGCGGGCCCCGGACCGGCCGCGGCGTCGTCGTCGTCGGGCAGCAGCACCGCGGTCCAGCAGTACCTCAGCGGGGTCAACGCGCTCTGCGACGGGCTCGAGCAGAAGATCACCGCGCTGAACGGCGGCCAGTTCGACATCCCGCTGACGGACTTTCGCGCCCAGCTCCCCCGGCACACCAGGCTGCTCGACGGCTTCGATCGCCAGCTCGCCGCGATCGCCGTGCCCCGGGCTGCGGCCGCCAGGGCGCGGGCCCTCGCCGCCTACGTCGCGTTCGCCGGCAAACTCGACGCGGCGCGACTGAAGGCCGCCCGGCAGGGTGCTGCCGCGTACCGGCGCGAGATCGACGCCGAGAAGAAGTCCGCGGCCAGCGACCCGTCCATTGCCGGCCTGGGCGCCGCCGGATTCAGCCAGTCGTGCCAGGCGCGCTGATCCGTCCCTCGATCAGTCCAGGTGCGCGGGCAGCCCGAACATCGGGAACAGCGCCGCGGTGTCCAGGAACGCGTGGAACCCGACGATCTGGCCGTCGCGGATGTCCAGCAGCTGCAGCGCCCACGGCGCGTGCCCGCCGGCCGGGTCGACCCGGTACTGCGCGAACCCGGACATGCCGTTGGCGTGCACCGGGAGCAGCCGCGAGTCCTTGCACTCCCGGCCGGGGCCGAGCATCCAGGTGACGATGCTCTGCGCGCCGCGCATCCACATCGCGAACGGCGGCATGGACTGGACCGCGTCCTCGTGCAGCAGCTTGATCAGCGACTCCATGTCGTAGCGCTCGAAGGCGTCCACGTACTGGGCCAGCAGCTCGCTGTTGTCCGGGTCGGGTTCCTGCGGCCGGTCGTCGGCGGGCAGCGCGGCCAGGGTGGCCCGGGCCCGCTGCAGCGCGCTGTTGACCGCGGCGACGCTGGTGTCCAGCAGCTCGGCGGTCTCCGATGCCTGCCAGCGCAGCACCTCGCACAAGATCAGGATGGCCCGCTGGCGCGGCGGCAGGTGCTGCAGCGCGGTGACGAAAGCCAGCCGGATCGTCTCCCGGGCGACGGCGATCTCGGCCGGATCGGCGTCCTCGGGGAGGATCCGCTCATCGGCGATCGGCGACACCCAGGCGTGCTCGGGCAGCATCTGCCCCAGGTACTGCTCCTCGGGCGGCGACGCCGGACCCAGCTCCATCGGCCGGGCCCGGCGGCTGCGCCCGCGCAGCATGTCCAGGCAGACATTCGTCGCAATCCGGTATATCCAGGACCGCACGCTGGAGCGGCCCTCAAATTTGTCGGCGGCCTGCCAGGCCCGCACCAGGGTGTCCTGGACGGCATCTTCCGCCTCGAAGGCAGAACCCAGCATCCGGTAGCAGTAGCCGGTCAGCTCCCGGCGGTAAGCCTCTAGGCTCTCCGGGCTGATATCGGCGTGGACGGTCTCAGTGACAGCAGCCATGCCCCCGAGTCTACGAACACCTGCTGACAGCGGACCGGTTACGACGCATTCAGGGCGCTGATCAGGGCCTTTGCGACGGCGGTGGACTTGGGGAACGAGCTGCCGTTGCCACTGGGGTCGCCGCCGTGCACGTCGATGATCCAGCTGCCGGACTGGACGTCGAACTGGGTGCCGTCGCCCGCGGCGCGGTCGCCGACGCCGCTGAAGGACTTCGGCGGCTCGCCCCCGTCTTCCTTCAGGGTGCCCAGCGCATCGGTCCAGGCCGCGGACCCCGAGCCGCTGCTGACGATGATGAACAACGGGATCGGCGCGCTGGTCGTGGCGTAGCTGCACATCGTCCCGCCCGACGAGGTGGCCTTGGTATAGGTGACGCCCACCAGGGCTGAGGCCTGCTTCGCGGTGAGCAGCTCGCACACGTTCACCGACTTGCCCGCGGCCGCCTGGGTGGCGGCCGGGCTGGCCGCGGTGTCGCCCGCTGAGCTCCCGGAGCCGCCCGCCGAGCTGGCCGCCGGGCTGCCCCCGCAGGCGGCCAGGCCGATCAGGCCAAGGCCGGCGGCCAGCTGGAGGGCGGCTGGCCGCCAGGCCCGCTGAATCGTCATCTTCGGTGTCCTCTCGGTACGGAGAGGGGGCCCGGTCGGAATCCCCCGCCAGCTGTGCTGATGCTCCGAGCGAACCAGCGGGCCGTAACGCCCGCGTAATGCCTGCCGGCCCCGGCCGCACCGCCCGTCGCGGCGGGCCTGGCCCCCGCCAGGAGCAGCCGGATGCCGGGCCCGCAGATTGGGCCCCACCGCGGGATTGCACGCAGGCGTAAGCTACGCCCTGAAAGCTGCGGATAACGCAAACGGCATATTCCATCCCGGCCGCTCGGGGGCCCGGCCCGGCATGGGAGGAGGTCGGCACACCGTGTGGCGGGCAAGGCGGCGCCTGCAGCGACTGGAGCAGCAAGTCGCTGAGGCGAGAGTGGCTCATGCTGCGCTGCAGCAGCGGCTGGCCGCCTTCGAGCAGATCGCCGCGGCCGCCGGGGCACCGGTGATACCCGGCGATGCCGGTGCTGAGGGCACCTCCGGCCAGCCGGTCCCGGCCACGCTGCTCGCCGCGGCGCGCGAGGCGCAGGAGAAGGGCTCCCCCGTGCGGCTGCCGGTGAACGGCGGCGAGGTCATCGCGGTGATCGGGGACGAGGGCGGCGACCCGGGCGAGTGGTGGGCAGCGATCCACCGGCTCACGGCCCGGCTGCGGAGTGCGTCATGATCCGGATCGAGCGGGTCCAGCTGCCCGCGGGACTGCGCGCGCTGGCCGACCGGGACGCCAACGGCGACCTGATCGTCTACGTGTCGGCCGACCTGGACGCACGGCGCCAGCGGGCGGCCGTGATGGAGGCGGTGCGCGCCTCGCGCCGGGCCGGCTGGCGGGTCGTGCTGCCGGGCCTGGTGGTCGCGGCGGCCGGGGTCCGGATGCTGCTGCGCGGCGTCGTGCACTCGGCGCGCACGCACCTGGCGGCCTGGAGCGCGGTCGCGGCGGGCACGGCCGGCGCGGCCGCGATCGCCGTGCTCGTCGTGGTCACCGGCCATCCGCACGGCGCGGCGGGCGATGCCCAGCCGCAGCCCGGCGGCGTGAGCGTGCCCGCCGTCGGCACGACGGGCGCGCCGGGCGCGCCGCGCAGCTCACCTGCCCGCCCCGGTGGGCAGGTGACACCGCCTGGTCCCGGCGGCTCGGCGCCGGGTGCCCCGGTCACCGGATCGTCGGGGCCGCCCTCGGCCCCGCCGCCGGGCGGGCCGTCGTCGGCGCCCAGCCCGCGGCCGTCCTCGCCCGGCTCGCCGGGATCACCGCCGCCGGCCCCGCCCTCGCCGACGCCGACCGCGACAGCGACGCCGACTCAGCCGGCCTCACCGTCACCGTCGCCAACTCCGTCGCCGCCGAAGCAGGGCAAGCCGGGTACCTGCGTGATCATCCTGGGCATCCAGGTCTGCGTGCCGCTGAGCCTCTCCGTCTCTGCTGGCCTGTGACTGGCTGGCCGGTGCCTGCTGATCGGTGCGTGACTGTCTCTGCGGGCGGAGCTCATCGGGCCTGACCGGGGGCAGCCGGCAGGTCAGGCCCGGCGGCGTTCCTGCTCACCGCCGTCGTCCTGCTGCTCCCGCCAGTTGCGGGCCAGCGCGATGAGGCCGCGCACCACGTCGGGTGGCAGGCCGGGGACCTCGGCGATGTGCTGCAGGGTCGGGTCGTCGTAGTGCGGGACGGCCGGGCTGTCCGCCGCCAGCGCCGGCTCGCCGCCGGCCAGGATCTGCCGGCAGGAGCCGGGCCGCCAGCCCAGGTGGTTATCCAGGGCACCCAGCGTGCTGGCGGACACCCGCCTGCCGTTCTCGACCTTCCCGAGCGTCCGGTCGGTGACGCCCGTCACGGCAGCCAGCGCCCGGCGGTCGCGCATGCCCAGGGCGATGCGCCGCGCCACGACATAGTCGCCGAGGCGCTTCCAGTTCTCCTCTGCCATGCCCTCATCCTGCCGGAAAATTTCGGAAAGTTCCAGCAGATCTCTGACATAGAAAGCGGATCTTCTCGGCTAAATCGGCACAGAGTCACCGAGGATGAGTCAGTTCATGGGAGAACCTTTCCGACTGCACGTTGACATCTCTTCCTATTTCTTCCTACGCTTACGGCATGTCAGCAGCCAGGGCGGTGGGGGAACCCCGCAGGAGGCCGCGGCTCGCCGCGGTCGCCGCCGCGGGAGCAGTAGCCGCAGCGGGAGAGGCCGACCAGGCGATCGGCGAGCTGTACCGGGCGCATTACCGGGAGCTCGTGCGGATCGCGGCGCTGCTGGCGGGTCAGCCGGGTCAGCCCCGCCAGGCCGACCCGGCTGACCACGCCCGCTCCGGGCAGGCCCGGGTCTCGGGGGAGACCGGGTCTGCCCGGCAGGCGCGGGCGGGTCAGGCGGAGCAGATCGTGCAGGACGCCTTCGTCGGCCTGCACGCCGCGTGGTGCCAGGTCGGGGATCACCGCGCGGCGCTGGCGTACCTGCGCCGGTCCGTGCTGGCCGGAACCCGGGCGGCTGCCCGCCCAGTCGTCGCGTTCCGGCCAGCCGCCGGCTACCCCGTCGCTGACTCCGCTGCTGCGGGCAGCGAGCCCGCCGGGCGGTCCGTCTCCGGCACCGCGCCCGGCAGTGCCGCCGCGCAGCCGGGCACGCGGCAGGACGCGCTGCTGGCCGGCATCGCCGCGCTGCCGGGCGGCCAGCGCGAGGCGCTGGTCCTGGCCCTGTACGCCGACCTGCCGATGCCCGACATCGCCGCGGCCATGGACATCAGCCCGGACGCGGCCGCCTTTCACCTGACGGCGGCGAAGACCGCGCTGCACAGCATCGCCGCGGCGGGCTAGTCCCGCGGCCGCACCGCGAGAGCCCTCTCGCGGCCCCGCCGCGCGCCCCCGGCCGCATCGCAGGAGCCCGCCGGGCTACCCGGCTCGCAGCTGAGTGCTGGCCAGCTCCGCGCCCTGCGCCAGGGTGCCGAGCTTGGCCCAGGCGATCTGCGGGTGCACCCGGCCGCCGAGGCCGCAGTCGGTCGAGGCGATCACGTTCTGGCGGCCCACCGCGCTGGCGAAGCGGGCGATCCGGTCGGCCACCAGCTCGGGGTGCTCCACCACGTTCGTCGAGTGGCTGACCACGCCGGGCAGGATGACCTTGCCCTCGGGCAGCGCGACGTCCTGCCACACCTTCCACTCGTGCTCGTGCCGGACGTTGGCTGCCTCGAACGAGTAGGCGCCGGCGTTGATCGCGAGCATCACGCTGACGATGTCGGCCATCGGGATGTCGGTGGTGTGCGGGCCGTGCCAGCTGCCCCAGCACAGGTGGAACCGGATCCGCTCGGGCGGCAGGCCGCGGATGGCGTGGTTCAGCGCCTCGACGCGGACCATGGTGAACCGCTGGTAGTCCTCGACGCTGGGCGCGGGGTTGACCTGATCCCAGTTCTCGGCGATGCACGGGTCATCGAGCTGCAGGATCAGCCCGGCGTCGATGATCGCCTGGTACTCCTCGCGCATCGCGTCCGCGCACGCGTACAGCAGCTCTTCCTCAGTGGCGTAGTACTCGTTGCCGAACCGCGAGCAGCTGCCCGGCGCGACTGCGTTCATGTAGCCGTCGCGGATCCCGGCCGCGTCCAGCGCCGCCCGGAAGTGCGCGATGTCGCGCAGGACCGCCTCGCGCCCGGTGTAGGTGACCGGGCCGCGGCATACCGGCGTCATCCGGTTGGGCCGGTTGGGCAGCGCCACGCCCGAGCTCGGGTCGCTGTAGGCGTCGGCGAATGCCAGCCAGTCCCGGCGCTGGTCGAAGCTGGACAGCACGACCTGGCCCGGCTGCTGCTGCTCGCGGCGGACGGCCATCAGCCCGGTCTCGGCCAGCTCCAGCCCGCCCAGCCGCTGGAACACATACGTCCACCAGGAGCCGAAGTCATAGCGCTGGCCCATGGTGTGCCCGTACTCGCCGTCGTTGACCACGTCGATGCCGGCCTCCCGCTGCCGCGCGACGACGCGGCCGACGGCGGCGGCCAGGTCCGCCTCGTAGCCGGCCTCGTCGGCCAGCTCCCCCGCCGCCCGCAGCCGGTTGGCCTCGATCAGGTCCTCGGGCCGGGGCAGGCTGCCCGCGTGGCTGGTCAGGATGCGGTCCGGCATCTGTGCTCCCGCTGACTGGGCGTCCGATTAGTCCTTCCTGCCAGATTATGCGCGCAGCCCCGCATGGCAGGAGACCCGGGACTATCCGGATTTGCCCGCCCGCCCGGCGGCGAATGGCTCCGCAGATGACTGAGCCCGCGGCCGCCGCATCAGGGCAGCCGCGGGCCCGGACGCGGATTCCCGCGTTCCCCGCTGGCGGTCAGGCAGTCTCCGTCAGGTGGCCTTGATCAGGCCGATGACGTGGCCCTCCGGGTCATGCGCGACGCCGATCTCGACGCCTTCCATGACCTTGTCCGGGCCCATCAGCCGGGTGCCGCCGAGGGCTTCCGCCTGGGTCAGGGCCGCCTCGACGTCGGGGACCTCGACGTACACGGTGGTGTGGCCGGGCATCCCGTCGGGCAGCTGGCCGACCCCGCCGCCGATCCCGACGCCCTGGCTGCTCAGGTTCTCCGACCGGTCAACCGTGCCGTAATTCCACTGGTTGTCGGCATTGATGGACCAGCCGAACAGCTGACCGTAAAACGCGCGGAGCTTCTCGGCGTCCTGCCCCATGATCTCGAAATGAACGACTGCGCCACCCATGCGACTGCCTCCCGTGGATTGTTTACCTGGCGCCGCTCACGCGGCCGCGGCCCCGCGCCGCCCGGCTGGCCCGCCGCGCTTTGCTGATCGCCGGATGCCTTGTTACAGGCCGGTTAACCGGTCGCCAGCTGCCCCGGCCAGCACGGTAATGTGCCCGGAGCGTTACTTTGCGCTCCCGCGGCCAGTGTCCCGTTCTGCTCATGCCCGGGAATCACCGCTGCATGCGCGCAGCTCGCATGCCCGGCAGGAGGAATCACGGTGCCAGTGCAGCAGGCCAGCCGACTACGGAACGTGCGCTACGACATCCGGGGTCCGGTCCTGCGGCGAGCTCGCCAGCTCGAGGCCGAGGGGCACCAGATACTCAAGCTCAACCTCGGCAACCCCGCGCCGTTCGGCCTGCACGCCCCCGATGCGGTCATCCGCGACGTCGTGCAGAACATCGGCGAGGCGCAGGGCTACAGCGACGCCCGCGGCATTCACGCCGGCCGGCTGGCGGTGGCCCAGGCCTTCGAGCGTAACGGGGTGGCCGGGGTCACTCCCGATGACGTGGTGCTCGGCAACGGGGTGTCGGAGCTCATCGTGATGGCGCTGCAGGCGCTGCTCGACCCCGGTGACGAGGTCCTGGTGCCCAGCCCGGACTACCCGCTGTGGACTGGCGCGATCAACCTGTGCGGCGGCCGGGCGGTGCACTACCGGTGCGATGAGGCCGAGAGCTGGAACCCGGACGTGGAGCACGTCGCCGCGCAGATCACCGGCCGGACCCGGGCCCTGGTGATCATCAACCCGAACAACCCGACCGGCGCGGTCTACTCCCGCCGGACGCTGACTGGCCTGCTGGAACTGGCCCGGCGGCACGGCCTGCTAGTGCTCACCGACGAGATCTACGACCAGATCCTGTACGAGGAGGCCGAGCACCTGCCGGCCGCCGCGCTGGCCCCGGACCTGGTGGTGCTGACCCTCGGCGGGCTGTCCAAGACCTACCGGCTGGCCGGCTTCCGGTCCGGCTGGCTGGTCATCTCCGGGCCCCGGCACCAGGCCGCCGACTACCTGGACGGCCTGGAACTGCTGGCCAACATGCGGATGTGCGCCAACGTGCCCGCCCAGTACGCCATCCAGACCGCGCTCGGCGGCGAGCACAGCATCGGCCACCTGCTCGAGCCCGGCGGCCGGCTCCGCGACCAGCGCGACTTCGCCTGGCAGAAGATGACGCAGATCCCCGGCGTGGACTGCGTCCGGCCGGCCGGCGCGCTGTACCTGTTCCCGCGCCTCGACCCGGACGTCTACAAGATCATCGATGACCAGCAGATGGTGATCGACCTGCTGGAGCAGCAGCACATGCTGCTCACCCACGGCACCGGCTTCAACCTGCCGACCACCGATCACCTGCGGCTGGTGTTCCTGGCCCCGGTGGCCACCCTGGACGACGCGATCGGCCGGCTGGCCAGCTTCCTCGACGGCTACCACCAGTAATCAGCTCCGGCCGCCGGCCGCCTGCTCCGGGCGGGTCAGCGCAGGCCCCGGCTGATGCCCGCCGGGGCCTTCCTGCTGCCTGCCGCCGGCCCGCCGGCGTCCCCGCCGGATGCGCGGGCAGATGCCCGCATGATCATTTAACTGCGCTCTGCAGGGGCCTGATAACGGTTTGTTCATATGTCGGCGTGATGCCTAGCTTGCCCGCCTGAGCCGGTGATAAAGATTGGCTGGGCATTTGCTCAGAGCCGCAGCCATTTACGGGGGCTGGGCCTGCCGTCGGGGAGGCATTCTCCCCAGGCGATGAGGAGGCAGCGTGCGCACACTCGCTCGTCCGCGGTCAGGCCGGGTCCTCGGCCTGACGGCGATTGTCACTGTCGCGGGCCTGGCCTGCGGGTCCGGCCTGCCGGCGCTGGCCGCGCCGGCCGGGCACGCCGCCCGCGCCGGGCACGCGGCACACGCTGCCCGCGCCGCGCACCCGGCGGCCATCAGCCGCACCGCGGGCCGCGCGCGCAGCCGGCGGCTGCTGCTGGTCACCGGTGACCAGCTGACGATCCGGTCGCAGGGGTCCCGGCGGCTGATCGCCGATCACGCCGCCGCCCAGGGCGACCCGATGATCAGCATGCGGCACGGCAGCGCCATCACCGAGATCCCGGCGGCCGCGCTGCCGTACCTCGGCCGCGGCCTCAGCCCGGCACTGTTCCAGGTCAGCGCACTGGAGAAGGCGGAGTCCGGCGGACGGCTGCCGGTCCGGGTCCGCTTCTCCGGGAGCCTGCCGCAGATCCCCGGCCTGACCGTGACCTCCTCCGGCCCGGGCGCGGCATCGGGCTACCTGACCGCCGCCTCGGCGCCCGCCTTCGGCGCGGCGCTGCTGCGCCAGTACGCCGCCGACCACGACAGCGGCCGGTACGGCACCGACGGCCTGTTCGGCCACGGCGTGAGCATCACCCCCGCGGGCGCCGGCCCGGTGGCCGCGGCCCGCACCGGGCCCGCCGCGGTGCACCCCGCCTTCAAGATGCACACCCTGACCGTGCACGGCACCAACCTGGCCGGGAAGCCGGACACCGGCGATGACGTCTTCGTCGTCAACGCCGACAGCATCGCCAGGTTCAGCGGACTGAGCGAGAACGACAACTTCTTCTTCCACGGTGCCGCGAAGTTCAGCATGCCCGCCGGGCACTACTGGGCCATCGCGACGTTCTTCCGGTTCACCAACTCCGGCGGCAGCCTGCGCATGGTGGTCGTGCCCCAGTTCCGGGTCGCGGGCGCCCGCAGCGTGCTGCGGATCGCCGAGAAGTCGGCCTCCAGCAAGATCACCATGTCCACGCCGCGGCCGGCGCAGGACTTCCAGTCCACCTTCGAGGTCGCCCGCCGCTCGGCCCATGGCGGGACCTACTCCTTCTCCGAGGGCTGGGGCGACCCGCTGTCGGCGTGGGTGAACACGACGACCCGCAAGCCCACCGTCGGCTCGCTGCGCACCTTCACCTCGGCCATGCTGCTGTCCCCGCCGAAGGCGGCCGCCAGCTACGCCTACAACCTCGACTTCCCGGGCCCGGCCGGCATCATCCCGCCGCAGCACTTCACGGCCGGGAAGACCGCGCGGGTCACCGAGCGGTACTACCAGGACAAGGCCACCGGCCAGTCGGGCTGGGTCACCTTCGGCGGCACCGCCGCGCAGCTGGCATTCGAGTTCCTGGAGATCGCGCCCATCTCGATGCCGCAGGTGCAGACGCAGTACTTCACCGCCGCGCCGAAGATCATGTGGCAGAACCAGATCTGGACCAACCTCTTCCAGTTCGCCGGCTTCTTCACCGATGACCTGCGCGTCTACCAGCCGGGCCAGCACCAGTCGCAGAGCTGGAACCGGTACCCGCTGCATCCCGCGCAGGACACCACCCTGGGCGGCGAGGCGGCCGTGTTCCCGACCTTCACCTCCGCCGCCCGGCTGGGCAACCGCCTGGAGCTGAACCAGACCCCGTGGAGCGACAACCAGTTCGGTCACCTCGGCGGCAGCTTCTACTCGAACGGCAGCGCCGCCACCACCGGCCGCTACGCGGTGCAGCAGAACGGCAAGCTGATCGCGCACGGCAACGCCGTCAACGGCGTCCCGTTTATCAAGCTGAGCGCTAAGCCCTCGGTCATCACGTACACCCTCAGCGCCAGCCGGTCCGGCGGCGGCTTCTTCCGCCTGTCCCCCAGCAGCACCACCGCATGGACCTGGCACTCGAAGCGGGATCCGGCCGCCACGGTCCCGAAGGCCTGGATCTGCGGCTACGAGTTCGTGGGGAACCAGGTCAAGCTGATCCGCGCCTGCGCCGTCCAGTCGCTGCTCACCCTGCAGTACCTGGTGCGCGGCGAGGGGCTGAACGGCCTGACCCAGCCCGGCCCGCAGACGATCAGCCTGCACGTCGGCCACATCCAGCTCGGCGGCTCGGCGGCCATCACCGCCGCGACCGCCCGGGTCTCCTTCAACGACGGCGACAGCTGGAGCCCGGCCACCGTCACCGCGCACGGCAAGGGCCAGTACACGATCACCTATAACGCGCCTGCGGGGGTCGATGTGTCCCTGAAGGTGACCGCGTCCGACGCGAAGGGGAGCTCGGTCACCGAGACCCTCATCCGCGGCTACGGAGTCGGGCAGTGACCCGCCGGGACCGGCGCCCGCCGGCCGCGTCAGTACCGTCGAGCCACCAGGGAGCAAGGCAGATGAACGAGACCGGGGGCTCGCGCGGCTGGCGGCCCGCCCTGACAGCAGCGCCCGCCGGGCGCGCCCGGCGGGCGCTGGCCGCGCTGGCCGGCCTCCTGGCCGCCGGCGGGCTGGTGGCCGCGGCCGCTCCCGCCTCGGCCGCTCCGGCCGCCGCGGCACCCGCCGCCGCCCGCGCGGCCCGCACCGCCGATCCCAGCGCCGCGCTGGCCCGCGCCACGATGGCCAGCACCGCCGTGGTCCCGGCCGCGTCGGGGCACAGCAGCCAGCTGCGCGCCGCCTGCCCGGCCGCCCGGGCCGGGCACATGCGCTGCTACTCGCTGTACCGGCCGCAGTACGCGGTCAACCAGGCCCTGAGGCACGCCGCCAGGACCAGCCCGTCCGGCTGGGGAGCAAAGACACTGGAGCGCGCCTACCGGCTCCCGGTCAGCCGCGCCTCGCATCAGACCATCGCAGTGTCGATCGCCTACCGCACGCCGAAGCTGGCCCGGTACCTGAAGATCTACCGCGAGCACTACGGGCTGCCGCCGTGCGGCACCGCGAGCGGCTGCCTGCGGATCGTCAACCAGCACGGCAAGGCTAAGCCCGCCGCGCCGGACGGGACCGGCTCCGGCTGGGACCTCGAGGTAACCCTCGACGTGTCGATGATCTCCGCAGCCTGCCCGCACTGCAAGATCCTGGTCGTGGAGGCCGCCAGCACCGGCGACAAGGACCTGGCGCAGACCGACACCACCGCGGCCCGGATGGGCGCCGCGGTGATCAGCAACAGCTACGGCCAGCGGGAGAACGGCCTGGCCATGAAGTTCCGGCACGACTACGTCCACCACGGCCACATGACCGTGGTGTCCTCGGGAGACGGCGGCTACGACGCAGCCAATTTCCCGGCCAGCCTGGCCGGGGTGACCGCGGTCGGCGGCACGCAGATGCGCCGGGCGCACAACGCGCGCGGCTTCACCGAGCAGGTCTGGAATGACCCGGACCTGTTCGCCGCCGGCAGCAGCGGCTGCTCGGCCTACGTGGGCAAGCCGTCGTGGCAGCACGACGGGCACTGCCCGGGCCGGACCGTCGCCGACGTCTCCGCCATCGCCGCCGACGTGCCGGTCTTCAACGCGACCTACGGCGGCTGGATCACCGTGGCGGGCACCAGCGCGGCGGCACCGTTCGTGTCCGGGGTCTACGGGCTGGCCGGCAACGCCCGGCAGCTGACCCCGCGCCACCTGTACACCCACCGCGGTGACTTCTTCGACGTCACCCGCGGCAACAACACGCTGATCGCTACCCCGGAGGGGGCCTGCGGCCGCGACTACCTGTGCGTGGCCAGGAAGGGCTACGACGCCCCGACCGGGCTGGGCACCCCGGACGGCCTCGGCGGGTTCTGAGGCCGCCCGGCACGACGGCACCGGCAGTCCGGGCCACCCGCGGGGCGGCCCGGACTACCGCGTTATCGGCGGGTTAGCCTGGCCCGGTGACCAACGTAACCACCGTGAGCAGCGCCCGCAGTCAGCGGCTGGAAGTCAACGGCCAGCCCGCCAGCCTCGACCAGGTGTGGGGGCTGGACCTGAGCGGCCGCAGCCACTTCACCGCCATGCAGGTGCGCGGCCGCGGCACGCCGGGCCTGGAGTTCCACCTGAGCCGGCTGGACACCGCGAGCCAGGAGATGTTCGGCGCCGGACTGGACGGCGACCGGGTCCGCGCGTACATCCGGCACGCGCTGGGCGACGACATCACCGACGCCTCCGTGCGCGTGCACGCGTTCCGTCCGGGTGGCCCCGGCGCGCAGGAGACCGGCGAGGTCAGCGTGCTGGTGTCGGTCCGCCCGCCGCACGCGCCGCCGGACCGCCCGCAGCGGCTGCAGCTGATGACCTACCAGCGGCCGCTGGCCCACCTCAAGCACAGCGGCAGCTACGGCCAGAACTACTTCGGCGTCCTGGCCGAGTCGAGCGGCTTCGATGACGCGCTGTTCGCCGGCCCGGACGGCGCGATCAGCGAGGCCTCGATCGCCAATATCGCCTTCGCCCGCGGCGGCGAGCTGATCTGGCCCGATGCGCCGACCCTGCGCGGGGTGATCATGCGGGTGCTGCAGTGCGAGCTGGACCGCGCCGGGCTGCCCTGGCGGTACGGCCCGGTGCAGGTCACCGACCTGCCGGGGTTCAGCGGCGCGCTGACCACCAACTCGCACGGGCTGGCCGCCGTCGCGGAGATCAGCGACGTCCGGCTCGCCGCTGACGACCCCGTCGTGGCCGCCGCGGCGAAGGCGTTCGCGGCCGCCCCGTATGACCCGCTCTGAGCGGGTCACCCACGCTGGTCAGGGTAGAAGCCAGACGGCGGCGCGCCGGCCCCGGCGCACCCCGGCGAAGGAGGATGCATGAAGGCAGCCCGCCTGCACGCGGTGGGTGACCTGCGGGTCAGCGACGAGCCGGCGCAGGAGCCCGAGCCGGGCCGGCCGCTGGTCCGGGTGACCGCGATCGGGATCTGCGGCTCGGACCTGCACTGGTTCGAAGACGGCGGGATCGGCGACGCGGTGGTGCGCAGCCCGCTGGTGCTCGGCCATGAGGCCGCCGGGGTGATCGCCAGCGGGCCGCGGGAGGGCCAGCGGGTGGCCATCGACCCGGCCATCCCGTGCGGGCACTGCGACCCGTGCCTGCGCGGCTACCGCAACCTGTGCGTCAACATCGTGTTCGCCGGGCACGGCAGCCAGGACGGCGCCATGCGCGAGTTCCTGACCTGGCCCGACGAGCAGCTGCACCAGCTGCCCGATGAGGTCTCCGACGCGGGCGGCGCCGTCCTGGAGCCGCTGGGCGTCGCCATCCACGCCACCGACCTGGGCCACCTGCCGCTGGCCGGCTCGGCCGTGGTGGTCGGCTGCGGGCCCATCGGGCTGCTGCTCATCCAGGTCCTGCACGCCGCCGGGGCCAGCTCGGTGATCGCCTTCGACCCGCTGCCGCACCGCCGCGCCGCCGCCGAGCGGTTCGGCGCCGACGCCGTCGCCGACCCCGGCGACGTCGCCCTGCCGGACCTGGTCGGCCCGGGCGTGGACGTCGCGTTCGAGATCGCGGGCACCGACGCCGCCGTGCAGCTGGCCATGGAGGCCGCCCGGCCGGGCGGCCGGGTGGTGCTGGGCGGCATCCCCGGCGATGACTGGACCCGGTTCCGCGCCTCGACGGCCCGGCGCAAGGGCCTGACCATCGCCCTGGTCCGGCGGATGAACGAGGTCTACCCGCGCGGCATCGCCCTGGCCGCGGCGGGCAAGGTCGAGCTGGACGGCGTCGTCACCGACCGGTACCCGCTGGCGAAGGCACCCGAGGCGTTCGCCGAGGCGGTCCGGCGCACCGGCCTGAAGGTGCTCATCGAGCCCGGCACGGACTAGCCCAGGGGGCCACCCATGCACGACCTGTTCGCCGCGCCGCGGATCACCGCGGAGCACCGGCCGGACGGGACGATCGTGCTGCGGTCAGCCGAGGAGCTGGCCGCGCACGAGGTCACCGTGCTGGCCAGCCTGCGCCGCTGGGCCGCCGCTGACCCCGGCCACCCGCTGGCCGCCGAGCGGCCGCCCGGCGGCGGGCCGTGGCAGCTGCTGAGCTACGGCGAGGCGGCGGCCGCGGCGCTGGCGGCCGGGCAGGGCCTGCTGGAGCTCGGCCTGGGCCCCGGCCGGCCGCTGCTGGTGCTGTCCGGGAACTCCGCCGACCACCTGGTCATCTCGCTGGCCGCGATGACCGCCGGGATCCCGGTGGCGCCGGTCAGCGCCGCGTACTCGCTGCAGTCCCGCGACCATGCCCGGATCCGGCAGATCGCCGCGCTGATCACGCCGGGCGCGGTATTCGCCCGGGACGCCGCGCCGTTCGCGCCCGCCCTGGCCGCACTGGACGGCATCCCGGTCATCACCGGCGGCCCGGCCGGTGCCGGCCCGGCCCGGGCCGGCCCGGCCGGGGCCGCAGTCACGCTCGCCGGGCTGGCGGCCCGCTCCCCCGGCCCGGAGGTCCGCGCCGCCTACGCCGCCATCGAGCCGGGCACCGTGGCCAAGATCCTGTTCACCTCCGGCTCGACGGGCGCGCCCAAGGGCGTGCTGAACACCCACGGGATGCTGGCCGCCAACCAGCAGATGATCCGGCAGGGCTGGCCGTTCCTGGCCGCGGAGCGGCCGGTCATCGTCGACTGGCTGCCGTGGAGCCACACCTTCGGCGGCAACCACAACGTCAACCTGGTGATCGCCAGCGGCGGCACCCTGTACATCGACGGCGGGCGGCCCGCGCCGGGCCTGTTCGGCCAGTCGCGGGTCAACCTGGCCGAGGTCGGGCCGACGATCCACTTCAACGTGCCGGCCGGCTACGCGCAGCTGATCCCGGCGCTGGAGACCGACCCGCAGTTCGCCCGGCAGTTCTTCGCCCGGCTGCGGCTGGCCTTCAACGCCGGCGCCGCGCTGCCGGCCGCGCTGCGCCAGCGGCTGGCGGACGTCGCGCTGGCCACCACCGGCCGCCCGGTCCCGGTCACCACCTCGTGGGGACTGACCGAGACCGCGCCCGCGGTGACCGCCGCCTACGACGCCGGGGACCCGGCCAGCGTGGGAGTGCCGCTGCCCGGCGCCGAGGTCAAGCTCATCCCGGTACCGGACGGGTACGAGATCCGGGCCCGCGGCCCGAACGTCACGCCGGGCTACTTCGGGCGGCCTGACCTGACCGCCGCGGCCTTCGATGAGGAAGGCTTCTACCGGACCGGCGACGCGGTGCGGCTGCTGGCCAGCGGCGACCCCCGGCACGGGGTGGCGTTCCGGGGCCGGCTGGCCGAGGACTTCAAGCTGCTGACCGGCACCTTCGTGCACGTCGGCGCGGTGCGCACCGGCCTGCTGTCCGCCATCCCGCTGCTGGCCGACGCGGTCATCGCCGGCGAGGGCCGGTCCTGCCCCGGCGCCCTGGCCTGGCTGAACGCCGCCGAGGCCCGCGCCGTCCAGGGCCGTGACCCGGCGGCCGGCGGCCCCGTCGTCACCGACCCGGAACTGCTGACCCGGCTGGCCGGGGCGCTGGCCGCCTACCGCCCGGACAGCGGCTCGGCCGGCCGGGTCGACCGGCTGCTGATCATGAGCACGCCCGCCGACCTGGACCGCGGCGAGATCACCGACAAGGGCTACCTGAACCAGCGCCAGGTACTGGCGCTGCGGGCGGACCTGGTCGAGCTGCTGTACGCCGACCCGCCGGGCCCCGGCGTGGTCGTGCGCGGGGTGCCGCCCGAGCCCGGATTCGCCTAGGCTCCCAGGCATGCAAGCCGCCGTGCCCGCCGCGACGGCCACCGGGCCGGAACTGGCCCGGCGGCTGGCTGAGGACGGCTACGTGGTCGTCTCTGACCTGATGTCGCCCGAAGACGTGGCGGCCGCCCGCGCCGACCTGGGGCGCATCCTGCAGGCCACGCCGACCGGGCGCAACGCCTTCGAGGGCCACTCCACCCAGCGCATCTACGCGCTGTTCGCCAAGACCCGTACCTTCGACCAGGCCGCGACGAACCCGCTGCTGCTCGAGGTGCTCGACCAGGTCCTCGGCCACTACCAGCTCAGCGCCCCGGTGGGCATCCGCATCGGGCCCGGTGAGCAGGCCCAGATCCTGCACCGCGACGACGCGATCTACCCGCTGCCGCAGCCCGGCCCGCCGGTCGTGGTCAACACGATGTGGCCGCTGGATGAGTTCACCGCCGCCAACGGCGCCACCCGGCTGGTCGCCGGCAGCCACGCCTGGCCGCCCGGCCGCCGGCCGGCCGCGGCGGACACCATCATCACCGCCACCATCTCCCCCGGCTCGGCCCTGTTCTACCTGGGCAGCCTGTGGCACGGCGGCGGCGCCAACACCACGGACGCATCCCGGCTCGGCGTGATCCTGGAGTACGCGGCGGGCTGGCTGCGGCCGCAGGAGAACCACTGCCTGGCCGTGCCCCGGGCCGTCGCCCGCGAGCTGCCGCAGCGGCTGCAGGAACTGCTCGGCTACAACATCTACCCGCCGTTCGTCGGCTACGTCGACGGCGCGCACCCCCGCAAGGTCCTGACCGCCGACGACTGACCGGCGGCCCACGGCGGCACCCACGTCCCCGGCCGGCGCGGGCCGGGCTCACGAGCATGGATGTAGTCGCGCAGGGCGGCCAGGCCAGGGTGCGGGTTGCCGGCCTGCCACAGCAGTGCGTGCGGGTATACCGGGGCCGGGTCGCGGACCGGGATGCGGCGCAGGTCGTAGGGCGCGGGCCACAGCAGCCGGATGTACTCGCCGATCAGGGTCGCCACCTCGCCCGACTCCGCCAGCACGTCCAGCTGGTGCTCGGTGCCGAAGTTGGGGCCGACCGGGTCGATGGTGAGCCCGAACTCGGCGGCCAGGCTCTCGTAATAGGCCGCCCACTCCGTGCCGGGCAGCAGGCCCGGCATCCAGATCCGGTGCCCGGCCAGCCCGGCCAGCGTGACCGACGTCGCGCCGGCCAGCTGGTGGCCGGGCCCGGTGAGCAGCAGGTGCGGCTCGTCGATGGCGGGCAGCACCTCGATGCCGGGCGGCAGCGGCCCGTGGCCGGGCGTGGTCACGGCGCGGAACGAGGCGTCGATCTCGCCGGCCTCGATGGCGGCGATGGCCACGTCGGCGCCGCCGCCGGCGATGGTGACCATGTCCAGCTCGATGCCGGGGTGCGCGCGGTGGAAGTCGCGGATCAGCGCGCCCGGCGCGATGCGCCGGCTGATCACGTCGACGCGCAGCGCCCGGCGGCCGGGCCGCACCGAGTCGGAAGCGCGCTGCTCGGCGCGCAGCAGCTCGCGGGCATGCGGGGCGAAGGCCTGGCCGTCGAGGGTCAGCTCGGCGCCGCGCGGGGTGCGGGTGAACAGCCGCACGCCGAGGTCCTTCTCCAGCGCGGCGATCCGCTTGGAGACCGCCTGCTGGGTCACCGCCAGGGTGTCGGCGGCAAGCTGGAACTGGCCGCAGTCCGCGACGGCGGCGAAGGTCCGCACGGCGTCGAGGTCCACGCCGACACCCTAGGGGAACAACCGCTGGTTGTGGCTCGCCGGCGAGCCGGTTGTTTGAGCCGGGCCCGGACCCCCGGTTGGATCGATGTGAACAGCGCAGGGTGGTCCGGGCGAGACGGTAAGAGGTGCGCGGGACGGTGGCGGTCAGGCGGCGGCTGGGACGGCAGTTCGGCTGGCTGTGGGCGGCGTACGCGGTCAGCGCGTACGGGTCCGGGCTGGGGTTCGGCGCGTTCGCCGTGATCGCGATCCGGGTCCTGCACGCCGGCCCGGCGCAGGTGTCGGCGCTGGCCGCGGCCGGGCTGGCGGTCGGGGCGGTGATCGCCGTGCCGCTGGGCCCGTGGGTGGAGTTCCGCCGTAAGCGGCCGGTGATGGTGGCGATGGACCTGATCCGGTTCGCGGCGCTGGCCAGCATCCCGGCGGCCTACGCGCTGGGCGGGCTCACCTTCACCCAGCTGCTGGTCGTGTCGGTGATCGCCGGGGCGGCGAAGATCGCCTTCCGGTCGGCCAGCGGCGCCTGCCTCAAGGAACTGGTCCAGCCTGCGGACCTGATCGTCGCCAGCGGCCGCTTCGAGTCCACGAACTGGACCTCGATGATCGTCGGGCCGCCGCTCGGCGGGCTGGCCATCGGCCTGCTCGGCCCGGCGGTGACGGTGGCGGCTGACGCGGTCAGCTACCTGCTGTCGGCGGCCGGGATCGCCGCGATCGGCGGCCGGGAGCCGCGGCCGCCCCGCCCGCCCCGGCCGCCGCGCGCCGGCCCGGCGGCGCCCGGCCGGGGGCGGCCGCGCGCCGCCGGGCTGCTCGACGGCTGGCGCTACATCCTGCGGCACCCGGAGCTGCGCCTGCTGTTCTTCAACAGCCTGCTGGTGAACGGCCTGATCATGGCCACCGAGCCGCTCATCTCGGTGCTGATGCTGGGCCGCCTCGGGTTTGCGCCCTGGCAGTACGGACTGGCGTTTGCCGTGCCGTGCACCGGCGGGCTGATCGGGGCGCGGCTGGCGCCGCGGCTGGTCGCCCGGGCCGGGCAGCACCAGGTGATGATGGCCGCCGGGGCCCTGCGCGCGTGCTGGCCGCTCGGGATGGTGTTCCTGCAGCGCGGCCCGGCCGGGATCGTGCTGGTCATGGTCGTCCAGTTCGGCCTGATCGCCTCGATCGGCGTGTTCAACCCGGTGCTGGCCAGCTACCGGCTGATCCAGGCCGACAACGACAAGGTCGCCCGGATGCTGTCGGCGTGGGCCGTGACCAGCAACGCCACCATCGCGGCGCTGACCGTGCTGGGCGGCCTGCTGGCCGAGCTCACCGGGCCGCGGGTCGCGATCGGGGTTGCCGGGGTGGCTCTGCTAGGCACCCCGCTGCTGCTCCCCCGGCGGGCCGCGGCACCGCGGCCGGCTAGCCCGCCAGTGAGAATAGGAATGTGATCGAGATCGAGCCCGGCCCGTTTGAGGAGATGGTGGCGACCGCCCTCGACGGATTGCCGCCCGAGCTGGGCGAGATGATGCGAAATGTCGCTGTTACCGTTCAGCACGAGCCGGGACCGGCCGGCCTGCTCGGGCTGTATGAGGGAATTCCGCTGACCGCCCGGAACACGAATTATGCGGGCGCGCTGCCAGACCGGATCACAATTTTCCGGCTGGCTATCTGCGCTATCTGCGACACCAGGGACGAGGTCGCCGAGCAGGTCCGGCGCACGGTGATCCACGAGGTAGGGCACCACTTCGGGATCGGCGACGGCCGGCTGGAGGAGCTCGGCTGGTAGGCCCGGCCCCGGCCGGCGGCCCCATCGCCGCGCAACCGAGGAGTCAGGGATGGCGCCAGCGGCGCCCTGGTGGTGTTTAATGGTCACCGTTCGTAGTGAGCAGGAGAAGAGAAACATGACTGAAGGCACTGTCAAGTGGTTCAACGCCGAAAAGGGCTATGGCTTCATCGCCCCCGACGACGGCTCCGCTGACGTATTCGTGCACCACACCGCCATCAAGGCCGACGGGTACCGCACCCTGTCGGAGAACCAGCGGGTCGAGTTCACCGCCGGCCAGGGCCAGAAGGGCCCGCAGGCCGAGGAAGTCCGGCCCATCTAGCAACTGCGTACCCCGGCCCGGGCCCGGCTGAGCACCGCGCAGCGGTGTCCGGCGCCGGTCCCGGCAGGTCACGGATGAGGCACTTCGCTGCAAGCGTGGCCCGCCGGGGCGCATACTTGTCTTGATGACTCCTTACCACGCCGGCCCTCGGCGCCCGTTGCCCGGCAGCCCCTTCAACGTTCAGGTGGCCATCCCGCCTGCCGTGAACTATGTCGTGGATGACATGGTCACCCACGACAAGTACGGCCTGGGGACGGTCACTGCCGTCGAAGAGGGCATCGCCATCCAGGTGAATTTCGGCTCTCACGAGCGGCGGCTGAACATGCCGTGCGCAAAGCTGACCAAGCTCTGATCTCCGCTTCGTGACGGCGGAGGGCGGGGGCTCGCCCGAGCGGGACGAGGGCGCACGGGCTGCCCGGCTGCCTGCCGCCCAGGAGAGGCCGCTGAGCTGCTCGATGCCGTCGGGCAGCGCGGGCTGGCCGCTCCCGGCGTCCGCGGGGAGCGACCCCGGCCAGCACAGTCCTACAGCTTGGGGAACAGGCGGTCGGGCTGCTCGCCGTGCTCGAACACGCTGGCCGCCGGGCCGATGATCAGCGGGTCGGGTGAGCCGACGATTCCCGGGTCCTTGTCGGTGTAGTCCATCACGTGCAGGACGTAGCGCAGCGCCGCGATCCGGGCCCGCTTCTTGTCGTTGCTCTTGAGCACCGTCCACGGCGCGTCGGCCGTGTCGGTGTAGAAGAACATCGCTTCCTTGGCCTCGGTGTAGGCATCCCACTTGTCCAGTGAGGCCAGGTCCATCGGGCTGAGCTTCCACCGCCGCACCGGGTCGGTCTGCCGGGACGCGAACCGGGTCCGCTGCTCGGCCCGGGACACCGAGAACCAGAACTTGACCAGGTGGATGCCGCTGCGCACCAGCATCCGCTCCAGTTCCGGCGTCTCGCGCATGAACTCCATGTACTGGCCCGGCGTGCAGAAGCCCATGACCCGCTCGACGCCGGCCCGGTTATACCAGGACCGGTCGAACATCACGATCTCGCCGGCCGCGGGCAGGTGCTCGATGTAGCGCTGGAAGTACCACTGGCTGCTCTCGCGCTCGGTGGGCTTCTCCAGGGCCACGACGCGGGCGCCGCGGGGATTGAGATGCTCGGTGAACCGCTTGATGGTGCCGCCCTTGCCGGCCGCGTCGCGGCCCTCGAACAGCAGCACGACCTTCTGACCCGAGTCCTTCACCCAGCTCTGCAGCTTGAGCAGCTCGATCTGCAGGGAGCGCTTGAGATCCTCGTACTCATGCCGGGTCATCTTGTGCTCGTAGGGGTAGCCCTCGCGCCAGGTCTCGGCGTGCGAGCCGGGCGAGGCCAGCCCGGAAACGGCGCCCGCGCCGTCAGCCTCCGGCCCCGGCTCGGCCGCAGTGGCCGGGCCGGGCGCGGCGACGGGCGCGGACGCCGTTAGGGATCCGTGCTTCTTGGCGTGACCATCAGAACTGGCCATGCCCTCATCATGACTCATGCGGCGGCAGATACCAGGGGCCGGCGGGAGGCCGCTAGCCCTGATGCTCGACCAGGGTCGGCCGGGCCAGCGGCCAGCCGCCCTCGGCCAGGCGGGCCCGGACCCGCGCCACGTCGGAATCGTGCGGCTGCTGGTCGGTCACCGACGTGATCGCGGCCCGGATGGCCTGGGCGGACTCGGGGTTAGAGGAATTAGCCAGCTCGTCACCGATCTGGCTGACCTCGGCATCGGTCAGCTGGCTGCCCAGCAGGGCGAACAGCGGGATGTAGTCAACGTCGGGGACGCCCTCGGGGTAGCCGGCGCGCAGCCAGCCGACGATGGCGTTCAGGACGGGGGGCAGTGCCATGTTCTGAGACCCTCTCAGTTCGCGCCGCAGGCTCAGGCGCCGGAGACAATAGCGTAGATACCCCAGCCGACCGCGGCCAGCACGACCGCGAAGCACAGCCCGGCCAGCGTGATGCTGATCGGATTGACGGCGGCCGCGGTGCCGGAGTCAGCGCCGGCCGTGGCGGCCTGGCGGCCGCCCGGGCGCAGGGCCCGCAGGCCCACCGCGAACAGGGCGGGCAGCCCGGCTCCGGCGATGACGGCGAGGACGAGGATCTGCCACAGGGCCGACCAGTCAATCCAGGGAGCAGGGGGGGTTGGCGCGCTCATTGCGTGTTCTCCAGACTGCTCAGGCCGCGGCGGGCTCGGTCGTGGCCGGGGCGGGCTCGACCGTCCCCGTCCACTCGGAGTTGACGTTGTCGTGGCTGACCGGGGTCTGGCGGGACTTCCAGTAGATCGCCCCGGCCACCCCGATGAGCAGGATCAGGTCGACGACCACGCCGGCGGTGCCGCCGATCACGCTGGCCAGGCCGTAGGCACCGGCCCCGACCACCGCGGCCGACGGCAGGGTGAACAGCCACGCGGTGGCCATCCGGCCGGCGACGTTCCAGCGGACCGTCGCGCCCTTCTTGCCGATGCCGGTGCCCAGGATGGACCCGGTCGCCACGTGCGTGGTGGACAGCGAGTAGCCGAAGTGGCTGGACAGCAGGATGACCGCGGCGGAGGACGACTCGGCCGCCATGCCCTGCGGTGACTCGATCTCGACCAGGCCCTTGCCGAGGGTGCGGATGACCCGCCAGCCGCCCATGTAGGTGCCGGCGCTGATGGCCAGGCCGCAGGCCAGGATGACCCAGAACGGGGCGCTGGCCGTGGCCGGCACGGTGCCGTTGACGATCAGGGCCAGGGTGATGACGCCCATGGTCTTCTGCGCGTCGTTGGTGCCGTGGGCCAGCGAGACCATCGAGGCCGAGCCGATCTGGCCGATCCGGAAGCCGTGGTTGCGAGCGCCCTCCGACATCTGGCGGCTGATCCGGTAGATCATCCAGGTGCCGAGCGCGGCGATGCCGCCAGCGACGATCGGCGACAGGCCCGCGGGGATGATGACCTTCGCGAACAGGTTGTGCCACTGCACCGCGTGGCCGCCGGCGGCGGCCAGGGTCGACCCGATGACGCCTCCGATGAGTGCATGGGAGGAGCTTGACGGGATGCCCAGCAGCCAGGTGAGCAGGTTCCAGATGATCCCGCCGGCCAGGCCGGCGAAGACCACGGTGAGGGTGACCAGGCCGGTGTCGACCAGGCCGCTGGCGATGGTAGCCGCGACGCTGAGCGACAGGAAGGCTCCGACGAGGTTCAGTACTCCGGACAACGCTACTGCCACTCGCGGCGGCAGGGCCTTGGTCGCGATGGACGTGGCCATCGCGTTGCCGGTGTCATGGAAGCCGTTGGTGAAGTCGAAGGACAGTGCCACTACGACCACGAGTGCAAGCAGTACGTCGTTACCCACGTAGTCAGCGTGTTGGCGGTCATATAGGCATGTCGAGAGGCAGTACCAACTATGCCCGGACATGTCGTTCGCGAGCCATATGGCGTTCACTTCTTGTTTACCTAGTGACCAGAGGGGGTCTCGGGCGAGGCGGATGGTCAGGCGAATCGCCGCGGGCCGGGCTACGGCAGGTCGATGACCTGGCCGGGCCGGGCGACGCTGACCGGGCCGCGATAGGCGGCTGCCGCGGCCTCGCGGGCGGCTTCGCGGGCGGTGCCCGGCCACAGGTGGGTCAGCACGAGCTGCCCGGTGCCCGCCCGGGCCGCCTGCTCCCCTGCCTCGGCGGCGGAGCAGAGGTTCCCGCGGGAGTCGGCGGGCACGTCCCGCACGTACGTCGCCTCGGCCAGCAGCACGGCGGCGCCGCGGGCGAGCTCGACCACGTCCGGGCTCGGGCCGCTGTCGCCGGTGTAGGCGATCGCCTGGCCGTCCGCCGACAGCCGCAGGCCGGCGTTCGGCAGCCAGTGCGGCAGCAGCCGTGTCTGCGCGCGGAACGGCCCGATCGCCAGGTCGTCGCCGCCGCTCAGATCGCGGACCTCGATCGCCCCGGCCAGCATCCCCGGAAGGTCGAGGGCCAGGACCGCGTCCAGCGCGCCCGCGGGCGCGTACACCGGCAGCGCGGCAGGCGGCTCGTCCGCCATGGCCCGGGCGCGCAGCAGCGGGCTCAGGTCGGCGCAGTGATCGGGGTGCCCGTGGCTGATGAACACCGCATCGACCTGCCCGGCGGGCACGTGCTCCAGCAGGCGGGGCATCGTCGCGTAGCCCAGGTCGGCAACGAGCCGGAACCCGTCCTGCTCGACCAGGAAACCGCTGCACGCCTGGCCCGCTTCCGGCCAGGCCCCGCACGCACCCAGGACTGTTACCTGCACGGGCTCAACTCCTGCTCGTCAGTGCCGGACCTGCTCCGGCAGGCTCTTGCGCATGAGAGTGCACATCGTCTCGTAGCCCCGGACCGAGCGACCTCAGGCATGATCCTCACTGTGCCCGACAGCACCGGATCCGTGCACCTCCCTAACGGCCTTGCTGCCGCTGCGCCTGGCCCGCCACGGGTGACCTGCGCTGCAACTAGCCCGCCGCGGGTGATGCGAGCGAGGCTCCGCTCCGCCCATCATGTCGCCAGGTCCGGCCTGACCAGGGCAGTATCAGGACAGCACCGCATCGCCTGAGCCAAGGGGAGCTGACGCCGTGGATGGCACGCCGGTCGTGGTGGCGGTCGTCGCCAGCCGCTCCGAGGCGGACCTGATCGTCGGCCTGCTGCACGCGCACGGCGTCCGGGCCGCCGTGACCGCCGACGATGCCGGCGGGCAGGAACCACAGCTGCAGGCGGACGGCGTCCGCGTCCTGGTCGCGCCCGCGGACGAGGCGGTGGCCCGCCAGCTCCTGGCTGACCCCGGCGGCGCGGCCGGGCCGGACAGCGGCGGCTAGCTGCCCGGCGCGGGCCCGGATCCGCCCGGTTCTCAGTGCCGGACCCGGTAGCGCAGGTGCAGCACCCGGTCGCCGCGGATGACCACGTCCGGGTCTTCCAGCAGGTGCTGGCCGGCCGCCGACCCGAAGTACCGCTTGCCGGACCCGAACATCACCGGCACGACATCCATCGCCACCTCATCGACCAGGCCGAGGGCGAAGGCCTGCCCGCCGGCCTCCCCCGCCGCGACGGCCACGATGCCGTCGCCGGCCAGGTCCCTGGCCTTCGCGACCGCCGCCGTCACGTCGTCGATGAAGAAGTACGAGGCCTCCGGGTGCCAGCCGTCCGGCCGGGGCCGGTGCGACACCACGACGACATGCTCGCCAGCGGGCGGCGTGCCCTCCCAGCCGTTGGTGGTGTCGAACAGGTGCCGCCCGATCACCATCGAGCGGATGCCGTCCCACATCGGCCGGACGTACCCGGCCGAGGCCGGCGAGACCTTGCCGAAGTCCTCGGTAATGGGGGTATCGCCGTTGAAGTACCAGTCGAACAGGGGCCCGACCGCATCGTTCTCATCGGCAATGAAGCCGTCGACCGACACCACGTTGTGCATGATGACCGTGCTCATCTGTCCTCCATCGTCGCGATCTCCTGGTCTCCGCACCGGGCTGCACCCGGAGCAGCTTTCAAGATAGGTGACTATTCAGTCACCTGAAACTCATCGGTCGCGTAAGGTGCCGCCAGGCGCCGGGTCAGCCATCCCGGCCAGCAGACGGAGGGCACCGTGCCGATGACGAGGGTTCTGTCCGCGCTGGAGGTACCGGTCGTGCAGGCCCCGATGGCCGGCGGGCCGTCGACCCCGCAGCTGGCGGCGGCGGTGAACCGGGGCGGCGGACTGGGCTTCCTGGCGGCCGGCTACCTGACCGCCGGCCGGCTGGTGCGCGACATCGGCTCGCTGCGCGGGCTGACCGACCGCGCCTTCGGCGTCAACGTGTTCACGGGCAGCGGGCATCCGGCCAGCCCGGCTGAGGTGGCCGCGTACGCCGCGCGGCTGGCGGCCACCGCCCGGCGGGCCGGGGCCGCGCTCGGCGAGCCGCGCTTCGACGACGACGGGTTCGATGACAAGGTGGCGGCCCTGATCCGGGAGCGCGCCGCGGTCGTCTCCTTCACATTCGGCCTGCCGCCGCGCGCCGTCGTCGAGTCGCTCCGGGCGGGCGGCTCGGAGGTGTGGCTGACCGTCACGTCTGCGGCCGAGGCGACAGCGGCCGCGGGACTCGGGGCCGACGCGCTGATCGTCCAGGGCGTGGAGGCGGGCGGGCACCGGGGCGTGTTCACTGACGATGACAGCCAGTCGGACCTGACCGTGCTGGCCGCCCTGCAGCTCATCCGCGCCGCCGTTGACCTGCCCCTGGTAGCGGCGGGAGCGATCATGACCGGCGGCGCGCTGGCGGCGGTCCTGGCCGCCGGGGCCGCCGCCGGCCAGGCCGGCACGGCCTACCTGCGCGCCGCCGAGGCGGGTACCTCCCCGGTGCAGCGCGACGCCACGGCCAGCGACGTGCCGACCGTGCTGACCCGGGCGTTCTCCGGCCGCCTGGCCCGCGGCATCGCCAACCGCTGGCATGCCGAGCTCGGCGAGTACGCCCCGCGCGCCTACCCCGAGGTCCACTACCTCACCTCGCCGCTGCGCGCCGCCGGCCGCCAGGCGAGCAACCCTGACCTGGTCAACCTGTGGGCGGGCCAGGCTCACCAGCTGGCCGCCGGCGAGTCAGCGGAGGAGATCACCAGGCGGCTGGGACGCGAGGCCCGGCAGGCGGTCACCGCCGCAGCCGCCCGGCTCGGTGCTGGCTAGCCGCCCCGGCTGGCCCGGGCTGAGCTGCACCGCTGAACCGCCGAAGGGCATCTCGGTGGCCCTTCCGGACGCAGGTCGTCCGGTATCAGTTCTAGCCTGCGGTCTATGACTGCAGCTAGCGATCCGGACGCCCCGGCCCCGGCCGGGCCCGGCGACGACACGACGGCACAGTTCGGGCCGCACCGGTTCTACGCCGGCGAGGGCGGCGGCAGCGAGGAGTTCCGCGATGCCCGGTTCGACGTCGCGGACCTGCGCGGCGCCCGGTTCACCGACTGCGACCTGACCGGCGTCACCATCCGGGACGGCTGGCTGGTCGACGTCAGCATCTCCGGCTACCTGAGCGATCTGACGGTCAACGGCGTCGACGTGACCGGGTTCGTCAGCGCCGAGCTGGACCGGCGGCACCCTGAGCGCGTGCAGTTCCGCGAGGTCCAGAGCGCCGATGACGTCCGGGCGATGTGGGACACCATCGAGCGGCTGTGGGCGCAGGCCACCGAGCGGGCCGGGCGGCTTCCCGCAGCCGCGCTGACGCAGCAGGTCAGCCAGGAATGGTCGTTCGCGCAGACGCTGCGCCATCTGGTCTTCATCACCGACGCGTGGGCCAGCCGGACAGTGCTGGATCAGGAGCGGCCCTACCACCCGCTGGGCCTGCCGCAGAGCTGGTACCTGCCGGCGGACGCGGCCGCGCTCGGCATCGACCTGACCGCGCAGCCGGACTACGCCGAGATCCTGGCCGCCCGCGCCGACCGGATGGCCGTGATGCGGCGCATCGTGGCTGGCCTGACCGACAACGGCCTGGGACGGCCCTGCCACCGCTCCCCCGCTCCCGGCTACCCGGACGAGGAGAACACCGTGATCGGCTGCCTGAGCGTGGTCCTGGAGGAGGAGATCGAGCACTACCGGTTCGCGGTCCGCGACCTGGCCGTGCTGGAAGCCAGCTAGCCCGAGCTCAGCGCGGCGGTCAGGCCGGGCCTGGCCACAAGCCGTGCTCGGTGCAAAAACGACTGACCTCCTCCAGGTCCACGTCAGCGTCCTGCGCCCGCGCTACAACGGGGCCGGCAACCCACCAGTCAGCGCCGGGCAGCCCGGCCGATGCATAAGCCCGGGTTCCGGGCTGGCCATACCGATGTCCGGGGCGTGGCTCGGCCACGATCTCGCCGTGGGCGGGCTCCCAGAGCCGGATCAGGCCCGCCTCGCGGCCGAGCACCACGGCGTCATACCACCGCCACACAACGGCCTCGGTGCCGTCCGCCGCGGCCGCGACGGCGACCAGGTGACCGGGTGACACTCGCTCGGCCCGCGGCGACGGGAACGGCCGGGCGAAGCTGACCCAGGACTCCGGCCCGGCCCGCAGGATCTGGCAGGAGTCCTCCTGAACGCGCAGAACGATCCCGCAACTCAGCGACGCGGGAGCAGGACCGTGATCCGCAGCAGCAGCCATCCGCCGAGTTTCTCCTGGCACATCGCTGGCCGCAAAGCGTTTTAGGCGTGTTAGCAGCCAGCCAGACGCGCCGGCCATGGTCCCGGCCGCACCAACGATGAACGTGCTGGTGCAGGTGAGGGGTGTAGGCGACGGGCGAGTCGGCCTGTAGGCCGGGTTCTGTGCCCCCGCTTGCGCGGGGCGACGGCCATCCATCTCCGGCTGCCGTTGCCGGCAGCCTCCTGCGGTCTACCCGCGAGCATCGGGCGGGCCGCCCTCAAGCGCTCGCGCGGACTACGTCCGCTGGACGCGGTCCTTCTTGACCTTGCTCCGGGTGGGGTTTACCAAGCCGCCGCAGTCACCTGCGGCGCTGGTGGTCTCTTACACCACCGTTTCACCCTTACCCCCGGCCAGGCCGGGGGCGGTCTGTTTTCTGTGGCACTATCCCGCGGGTCACCCCGGGTCGGCGTTACCGACCACCCTGCCCTGCGGAGCCCGGACCTTCCTCGGCGCTCCCCGTTTCCGGGAAGCGACGCGGCCGCCCGGCCAGCTCGCCCGTCGCTACTGCCCAAGGATAGGGCGTTCCGGCCCGGACCGCGTGCCGCGGCGGATCGCACGGGCCGGCCGGACTCGCCAGCCAGCCCGCCGCGCCTGACCCCGGGCATGCCAGCGCGGCCGCGGGGGAGCATGGGACTCCCCCGCGACCGCGATCTGACTTACTGGCCTGACGGCTGGTCCGCGTTAGCGGATCAGGCCGCCCAGCAGGCCGCCGTACTCGTCCTCGCGCGAGGCGCGGGGCGCGGCGACGAGCTGCGACCGGCGGGTAGCAGACGGCCGGCTAGAGCCGGGCCGCGAGCTGCTCCGCTTGCGCGCGCCAGGCCGGGTGCTGGCCTTGGACGCGGTCCGCGGCTTGGCCGAGGTGGTGCGCGCCTTCATGGCGCTCTTCGGCTTGGCCGTGGTGCGCTTGCGGGCCGTGCTCGACTTGGCGGTGGTGCTGGACTTGGCGGTCGCCGACTTCGCGGTGCTCGCCTTGGCCGCGCCCGACTTCGGCTTGGCCGTGGTCCGCGACCGGCTGGTGCTGGCCTTGGCCGTGGTGGCCTTGGCCGGGCGCCGGGCAGAGGTCGCAGTCCGCTTCGCGGTGGTGGACCGCTTGGCGGTGCCGGACCGCTTCGCGGTGGTCGACCGCTTGGCAGTGCCGGACCGCTTCGCGGTACCGGACCGCTTGGCGGCCGGCTTCGCCGGCGCCGCGGGCTTGGCCGACGACATCGCCTTGGCCGCAGTGTTCAGGGCCTTGGCGGCGTTCGTCATGGCCTTGGTGGCGGTGTTCATGGACTGCATCGCGGTCGACATCGTCTTGGCAGACGAGTTGGCCTTGGTCGCAGCCTGGGTCATCTTGGATGCGGCCGAGTTGACCTTGGTGGCTGCAGACGTGACAGTCCGGGCTGCAGTCGCCGGCGCCTGGGAGCTACGTGCTGTGCTCCGCTTCGCCGCCGAGCTGCGGACGGTCGTCCGAGCGGCAGTGCGGGTGCTGCGCCGGGCAGTACTGCGGGCGCTGCGCGCGGTGGTGCTGCGCGCGGGCTTCGCGGTACGGCTGGCGGTTGCCCTGGTGCCGCTGGTGCTGCGAGTGGACTTCGCGGCCGTGCTGCGAGCGGCTGACCGGGTGGTGCTTGACTTGGTCTTGGGTCGGCCCGCCGAACTCTTGACGGCACTGGTGCTCATCGACCTCGTGCTACGAGAAGCCGCCGGCTTACGCCGAGCGGTCGCACGGGATGTGGTCTGTACTGGCACTGCTTTCCCCCCGTCTTGATCAATTACGGGAGTGCTATTCCACAGGTAACCGCGTCTTACACACTTCATAGCCGCGGTATCGAAGAACATTGAGACTCAAGGGGCGTAAAGCAGACATGATTTCGCGGATTCGCACTGCATTTACCGCGCGCATGATGTAGTCACGACGCGCCGCTGTGACCTGCGGGACCACTGCGCGCATAGGTGAACTCGGGAAGAACCCGCGTTCAGAACTCAGTGCATGTGCGCGGTGTCATTCACCGACCGGACTACTGCCGGGCCGTCATCGAACCAGTCGACTTCCGAGAGCGATGCCACGTCGAGGTGAATGCGGAACAGTGCCGCGGGAGGCGCCAGCAGCGCGTGCCGCAGCAGCGTCTTAATCGGCGTGACGTGAGAGACCAGGACCACGGTCTGGCCGGGATAGGCGGCCAGCAGCCGGTCCAGCGCGCCCTGCACCCGGCGGCCGACGGCGGTGAAGCTCTCGCCGCCTGGCGGCGCGGCGTCCGGGTCGGCCAGCCAGGCGGCCATCTCGTCGGGAAACTGCGCGCCGGCCTCGCCGAATGTCAGCCCTTCCCACTTGCCGAAGTCGGTCTCGGCCAGATCCTCGTCGGTGACCACGGCGGCGCCGGTGGCCTGCGCCACGGCGTCCGCCGTGCGGCGGGCCCGGCGCAGCGGCGAGCTGACGATCACGTCCATCCCGCCGCGCGCGGCCAGCCGGGCCGCTGCCGCCTCGGCCTGCTGCCGGCCCAGGTCGGTCAGGGGCACGTCGCCGCGCCCGGCGAACCGCCGCTCCGCCGACAGCGGCGTCTGCCCGTGCCGCAGCAGCAGCGTGGTCGTGGCCGTCCCGCGGGCCGGGCCCCAGCCGCGGACCTTCTCCCCGGCCTGCGCCGCCGCGCCGGCTGAGCCGGTGCCGGGCGCGGCCGTTGCGGCCGCAGCCGCCGGTGCGCTCGCCGCTCGCGGCTGCCCCGCCGCCCCGTCAGGCTCCTTCTCGGCCGCCCCGGCCGTGCCGCCGGCCGACCTCGAACGGGCCTTCGGCCTGGCCGGGATGCCGGCTGCGGCGTCCATGGCCTGGTTGGCCAGCTTGTCAGCGCGGGTGTTGCGGGCCCGCGGCACCCAGGTGTAGGAAACCCGGCCCAGGCCGCCGCTCGCCTGCCGGGCGCGGGCGGCCAGCTTGCGCATGTTCGGGTCCTTGATCTGCCAGCGGCCCGACATCTGCTCGACAACCAGCTTGGAGTCCATCCGGACCTCGACATCGGCTCCGGGCGACAGCTCGCCGGCCGCCTCCAGGCCCGCCACCAGCCCGGAGTACTCCGCCACGTTGTTCGTCGTGGTGCCCAGGCTGTCGAATCGCTCGGCCAGCACCTCGCCGGTCAGGGCGTCGGCGACCAGCGCCCCGTACCCGGCCGGGCCGGGGTTGCCGCGCGAGCCGCCGTCCGCCTCGACGACCAGCCGGCGGGTCACAGCCCCGACTCGGCCGTCCGGACCAGGATCCGGCGGCATTCCTCGCAGCGCAGCACCTCGTCCTCGGCAGCCGCGCGGATGGCGTTCAGGTCCACGGTGTTCAGGCTCAGGTGGCAGCCCTCGCAGCGGCCCCGGCGCAGCGCCGCGGCGCCCACCCCGCCGTGCTGCTTGCGCAGCCGCTCATACAGGTCCAGCAGGTCAGCAGGCTCATCGCTGGCTACCCCGGCGCGCCGGTCGTCCGCCTTGCCCGCCTGCTCGCCGATCTCAGCCAGGGCCGCGTCCCGCCGCTCGGTGACCGCTGCCATGCCGGTGCCGACCCCGGCCAGCTCGACGCCGGCGGCCTGCTGCCGTCCCTGGGCGGCCTCCCGCCGCTCCATCACGTCCAGCACGACTTCTTCCAGGTCAGCCTGCCGCCGGTGCAGCGACTCAATCTCGGACTGGAGGTTCTCCAGATCCCGGGGGCTGGACACCTGCCCGGCATCCAGCCGCGCCCGGTCCCGGTCGATGCGGGTGCGGACCTGGTCCACGTCTCCCTCGGCCTTGGCCTGCTCGCGGCGCAGGTCACCCTCGGTGGCCTCCAGGGCGGCCAGCTCATCGCGCAGCTCGCGGTCCCGGCGCTCCAGCTGGGTCAGTTCCTCGTGCTCGGGCAGCCCGCGGCGGCGGTGTTCCAGCCTGGTCAGCTCGGCGTCAATATCGGCCAGCTCCAGCAGCCTCAGCTGCGCCCCGGGTGATGCTTTCACGGGGGCTACGTTAGCTTGCCGGCCGAGCGCTGTCGCCTCAGGTGGCACCGCCCCGCGGCTGCCGCCGCTGTCCGGCGCCAGAGGGCCGTCCGCTGGCCGGAAAACGCAGCGGCAGCCGGGCCCCTGCGGTAGACCTGGCAAATGGGAAGTCCGGAGGTCAGCCGACCGCACATGCCCGGATACGGGATCGCGGGGCCGGCGGAGGGCAGCGGCCTGCTGCCCTGGTCCTGGGCGGCCGGGAGGCTGTCCAGCAGCAGGAATTACTGGGTCACCACCGCCTGGCCGGACGGCCGCCCGCACTCCACGCCGGTCTGGGGCATGTGGGACGACAGCGTGCTGTGGTTCACCTGCGGGGTGCAGTCCCGCAAGGCGGTCAACCTGCGCGCCGACCCGCGCTGCACGGTGACCACCGAGGATGCCGGCGACCCGGTCATCATCGAGGGAATCGCGCAGGTCCGGACCGATGACAAGAGCATCCGGCGGGCCCTGGACCTGATGAACGACAAGTACCACGCCGGGATCGAGATCAGCTTCCTGGACCCGGCCCGCAACGCCACCATCGAGGTGCGGCCCGCCAAGGTGATCGGCATGCGGCACGGCGACTTCACCGGCTCCCCGACCCGCTGGACCTTCCTGCCCGGCGGCCGTCCGTAGCCACATCTGCAGCCAGCAGGCCTGCCGCGGCGCCCTGCTAGCTCAGCGACAGCATCAGGATGGGTGCCGACGTCGGATGCGGCGAGCCGGCGGCCGGCTCCACCGTGAGACCGACCTTGTCGCCCGCCGACAGCCCGGAGATCACCATCGGGCCGCTCATCCCGTGCCGCGAGGCGGGCAGCATGCCCGCCGGCACCGGGCCGGACGGGCTCATCAGCCACAGCTCGTAGCGGTGGGCCGGGTCCAGGCCGGGCAGCCCGGCGGTGGTGAATACCAGGGCCCCGTCCCGGTGCGACATCACCACGGTCGCGCTGCCGCCGCTGCTGACCTGCGCCGTCAGCACGGTGGCGTCCGGGGCGGCCAGCACCTTGGCCATCGCCCCGCTGCGGTCCTGGGCCATGTCCAGCCGGTGCTCCGCGCCGTGCATCGCCACGCCCATGGCCGCCGCGGCCCCCAGCGCCAGCACCGTCACGCCCGCCGCCAGCCCGGCAATCCAGCCCCGGGGCCGCAGCCAGCTGAGCCGTCCCGCGCCAGCCCGGCCCGCCGCGGGCCCGGCCGGCCCGGCCGGCGCCGTCGCCGCGGGCCGCCGGCCGGCTGGCCGCTCATCGGCCCGGTCGTCAGTGACCGGCGGCAGCTGCCGGATCCGGGCCGCGGCCCGGACGGTCAGCTCCCGGAGCTCAGCCCGCGGCCGGACTGCGGCCGCCGCGCCCAGCCGGGCCGCGGTCTCGCGCAGCCCGCGCACCTCGGCCTGGCAGGTCTCGCAGCCCGCCAGATGCTCCTCGAACCGGTCCCGGTCGGCGGCCCGGACCGCGTCCAGCACGTAGGCGCCCACCAGCGTGTGCGGGTCTGCCCCGGGCCCGGGCTCGCCTGGTCGCATGCCCATCACTCCACCCCCAGGCAGTCGCGGAGCCGGATCAGGCCGTCACGCATCCGGGTCTTGACGGTGCCGACGGCGACGCCGAGCAGTCCGGCTACCTCGCGGTAGGTGTAGCCCTGGTAGTAGGCCAGGGTCACCGCCTCGCGCTGCAGCTCGGTCAGCGCGGCCAGGCAGTGCCGGACCCGCTCGCGGTCCAGGCTCGCCTCAACGGCGTCGGTGACCTCGTCAAAGTCGATGGTCGCGACGGCCGCGCGCTGCTCCCGGCGGGCCGCGCTGTCCTCGGAACGGACCCGGTCCACGGCCCGGCGGTGCGCCATGGTCATGATCCAGGCGGCCGCCGACCCGGCCTGCGGGTCAAACCGCGCGGCCGTGCGCCAGACCTCCAGCAGCACCTCCTGCATGACTTCCTCGGACTGCGCCGGATCCCGGACAACCCGCCGCACCGTGCCCAGAACCGGGCCGGCTGCCTCGTCATAGACCTGCCGGAAGGCATCCTCATCCCCGCGCGCCACCAGCCGCAGCAGCCTGCCCAGCCCGGACTCAGCCGGCCCTGCCCTGGCTGGCCCCGGCCCCGGGCCGCCTGCTGCCAGCGCGCCGGGCCGCCCGGTACCGGACGGCCCCGCGCCCGCTGGCCCGGCCCCGGACAGTCCCCCTCCGGGCCGTCCGGGACCGCCAGGCTCGCCCGGACCGGGTCGCGACACGCTCACGTCTCTATATTCGGTGCCGGCGGCCCGGGCGGCTTGGCCCGGGCGGGCATTGGCCGCGGAAATCTGGCCAGCTGCTTACGTCCGGGCCCTGGCCACGGCAATCCGGGGCGTGTCCTGCTACGAATTAGACCTGTGACCCTTGGCAGAACTCCGACTTCGTCGAACCTGCGCGGGGCGGTGGCCGGGATCATCGCCGGCGGCGTCGCCCTGGGCGTGGCCCAGCTGGTGGCCGGGCTGATCAGCTCGAGCAGTTCCCCCGTCGTGGCCGTCGGCCAGCTATCCATCGACTTCGCCCCGCCGCCGGTCAAGGACTTCGCCATCAGCGCCTTCGGCTCGCACGACAAGATCGTGCTGGTCGGCGGCATCCTCGTGGTGCTGGCCCTCTTCGCGGCGGCCATCGGGATCGCGGCCGTGCGCCGGCCCGCCTGGGGCATGACGGGCCTGGGCCTGTTCATCCTGGTCGGCATCATCGCCGCGCTGACCCGCCCGCACGCCTCCGCCAGCGACGCCATGCCCACCCTGATCGGCGGCGTCGCCGCGGCCCTGGCCCTGCGCCGCCTGGCCCGCCTGGCCGCCCCGCCGCCGCCGCTGCCCTCCTCGGCCCGCCCGGCCCGGCCCGGCTACACCCCGCCCGGCGCCGGCCCGGTCCCGCCCGGCCTGCCCGGCTCCGGCGCCAGCAGCGGCACCGGCACCGCCGAGCCCGGCATCACGACCCCGGGCGGCACCACGCCGGATGACACCTCGCCCGACACCGCCGAGCAGCCTGCGGTGCGCGAGGAATGGCGCCCCTACCTTCCCGGTAAACCCGCCGTCCCCGCCGGGGCCAGCCCGGCCGGGCCTGCGGGACCGAGCGGCCCGCGCGCACCGGCCACGCGGCCGCCGCTGCCCGGCCCGCAACGGCGATCGTTTCTCACCTCCAGCGCAGTCCTCGCCGGGTCGGCCGTGGTGGCCGGCCTCGGCGGCCGCCTGCTGTCCGAGCACGGCAACGTGGCCGCCGTCCGCAAGACCCTGCGCATCCCGCCGCCGGCCCGGCCCGCCCCGCCGCTGCCCGCCGGCGCCGACCTGAAGATCCCGGGCCTGAGCTCGTTCATCACCCCGAACGCCACCTTCTACCGGGTGGACACCGCGATCGTGCTCCCGGAGATCACCCCGGACGCCTGGCAGCTGCGCATCCACGGGATGGTGGCCCGGCCGGTCACGCTGACCTACCGGGATCTGCTGAAGCGGCCGCTGCTCGAGGACTACATCACGCTGACCTGCGTCTCTGACCCTGTGCAGGGCCCTTACGTCGGCAATGCCAAGTGGCTGGGGGTCAGCGTCCGCAGCCTGCTGCGCGAGGCCGGCATCCGGGCCGGCGCCGACCAGCTGCTGTGCACCTCGGCGGACGGCTTCACCTGCGGCACGCCCATCCAGACGTCCATGGACGGCCGGGACTCGATGCTGGCCGTGGCCATGAACGGCCAGCCACTGCCCGTCGCGCACGGCTTCCCCGTCCGGATGGTGGTGCCCGGCCTGTACGGCTACGTGTCGGCCTGCAAGTGGATCCGACATCGAGGTCACCACTTTCGCCCGGGCGCACGCCTACTGGACCGACCGCGGCTGGAGCCAGCAGGCGCCGATCAAGACCGAGTCCCGGATCGACGTGCCCGGCTCGTCCTCGCTGAAGGCCGGGCAGCACGCCGTGGCCGGGGTGGCCTGGGCCCAGCACAGGGGCATCGAGGCCGTCGAGGTGCGCGTCGACAAGGGCCCCTGGCGCCCGGCCCGGCTCGCCGCCGTGCCCGGCATCGATACCTGGCGGCAGTGGGTCTGGGAGTGGGACGCGGCACCCGGCAACCACCTCATCGAGTCCCGCGCCACCGACCGCACCGGCTATACCCAGACCGCGCTGGAGGCCCCGCCCGAGCCCAACGGCGCCAGCGGCTACCCGCAGGTCGTGGTCAAGGTCAGCTGAGCCGGGCTCAGCGCCGCAGCCGCGGCGGGGTCACAGCAGCTGGTCGCGGACCTGGCCGTACATGTAGGCGCCGAGCCAGCGGCCCATCTCATTGAAGAAGCGGCTCCGGCCCCCGGAGTCACCGGCGTCAGGGCGGGCCTCGGCGTCGGCCGGGTGCAGCCAGGTGACGTGACGGCCCAGCGGCACGGTGGTGGCGGGCGCCGGGCGCCGGCGCAGGGCCGGGCCGCGGCGCCGCTGCTGGCCCCCGGAACCGCCGATGACCAGGACCGGGCAGGCGATGTCCAGCTCCTCGCGGATCAGGCCGGCGAAATCCGGGCCGTACAGGATCAGGGCGTCGGCCTGGCCGTCCGGCGGCTGGGCGGCGCACCACAGCGCGGCGGCCAGGGCCCCGGCCCCGTGCGCCATGACGATGACGTTGTCGATCCCGTCTTCGGCGCGCAGCTGGGCGCACCGGGCATCGAGCTCAGCGAACGCGGCCTTTAAGGCCTTGCGGCCGCGCCGCCCGGCCCGGGTCCTGGCCACCGCCTGGTCCGCGCTGTCGCCCGCCTGGTCCGCGGTGCCGCCCGCCTCGTCCGCGCTGCCATCCGCCTGGTCCGCGGTGCCGTCCGCCTGGGCCGCGGTGCCGTCCGCTCCGCTGCCGGTGCCGCTGTCCGCTGCTGCGGCCGCGCCGGACTCGTCCGCCGCCGCGGGCGGGGCCAGCCGGGCCGGCCCGGCTGGAGCGGGCCCGGCCTGCCGCGGAACCGGCCGGCCGGGCCGGGCCGGGCTGGAGCCGGAGCCGGAGGTCCCCGGCGATCCGGCGGCCCGCAGCGCGGTCACCGCGCTCGCCACGGCCGACGGGTCCGGGCGGCCTGCTGGGCCATTCGCGGCTCCGGGCGGCCCGGCCTCGTCCCGCTGGTCAGCCGCGGCATCCGGCTCGACTGGCCCGCGGGTCGCGCCTCGCGCGGCCGGGCCGTCAGAGTCACCGCCGGCCGCGGCAGCCGCAGCGGGATCACTGTCCGCGGGATCGTCAGCCGCCGCGCTGGCCTCGGCCGGGCGCGGACGGCCGGGCCAGGCCAGGGTCGCAACGTAGAAGTGGAAGCCGCGCTCGGTGTACCAGCTGGCCAGGTCCGGCGAGACCGGGCCGTCGGTGGCGGTCTGCAGGTGCAGTACGCCGCGGCGGCTGGCCTGCGCCGACCGGCGGCGCAGCAGCGCCACGGGTGCCGCGGATGATCCGGGGTGGTCGGGCCGCATCGCCGCCAGCTCGTACCCGTCGGCAGCGCCGTCCTGGCCCGCCACCAGACCCATGAACCTGAACCCCCCTGCGAATTCCCTTCAGGCCGGGAGGAGTCCTCCCGGCATGCGCATGCCATCCAGCGCGGAGCGTAACCGCAAGTGTCGCATCGTGACGGGACGGGCGCCGGGAAAACACGCGGGCGGGCTGCGGGCAGTCATGCCCGCCGCGCCCGGCGCCGGCCGGCGCCGGGGCGGGAACGGCGGGCGGCGGCCAATTGCGGGAAGGGCGGCGCGGACATTTCCGGGCCGGCCACGGCCCGGACCGGGCCTGCCGTTTGCCGCCGGCCGGGGCGGGGAAACTCCGGACTGGCGAGACCGGCACGCCGCACCGTGCGGCGCGCCTAGTACCCCGCGCAAAAGAACGAGGCCCCTCCATGTATGAGATGGAGGGGCCTCGCCTCGCCGTCGCGGCCCTGGCCTGCCGGTTGCCCGGCCACCGTGCGCCACGACACTGCCACCGGCCGCATGTCCTGCAGGAATCCCCAGGCCCCGGATCCCCAGTTGCCTGGTTCCCCGCTGCCCGGCGCTCCCCGCATCCGGGTCTCCCCGGCCGGGCACGTCTTCGGTGGTGAGAGCTTTTCTACTGCCAACTCAGCCCGGCACACAAGGCCTTTGCGCAGGCAGTACCAAGATTCTTTTGTCGTCCACAGGACATCTGCCGTTTATCCCCTGTGCGCCGTGACTTTCCACCGCGCCGTCCACACGTTTATCCACAGGCTGAGGGCAACGGCCCGTGGCTGCGGGCCGACCCGGCCGGCCCGCAGCACTCATGCAGCCCGTGCAGAGGAATCTGAGAAGCAAGCCGGCCATCCTGGTAGCCGGGCCGCGAACCAGCCAGAGGAGAACAGGTGGGCACCGACCGGGACGAAGCCAGGGCAGCCGCCGTAGCGCGAGACCGCGGCCGGAGCCGGCTGCGGGCCGTCACCGCGGCCATCGGCGCCGCGAGCGTCCTGGCCGGCGGGGCGATCGCCTACACGCTGCCGGGCACCGCGCAGGCCCAGTCGTCCTCCGCATCGACCTCGGGCACGTCCGGGACCCAGCACAGCACCTCCGGCTCCCGGAGGTCTGGCTCATCGGGGTCCGGGTCCGCCGGGTCCGGCTCGTCCGGGTCGGGAACCAGCAGCTCATCAGGTACGGGCACCTCGGGCTCGAGCGGATCCGGCGGGCTGCAGTCGTCCTCGCCGCCATCGTCTAGCAGCGGATCGAGCCAGGTGACCTCGGGCGGCTCCTGAGCCGGCCGGCCCGGCCCGCGCACCCGGCGGCGGCCGCCCGGTGCCGTGTTAGGTTCGGGCGATGCCCAGCCCTCAGGTCAGCGCCGTGGTCTTCGATATCGGCGGCGTCCTGCTGGACTGGGATCCGCGCCACCTGTACCGGCAGCTGATCGCTGACCCCCAGGAACTGGCCGACTTCCTGGACCGGATCTGCACCAGGGACTGGCACCGGGCCCACGACCTGGGCGCCGACATCACCGAGTCGTGCCGCCAGCTCGCCCGTCAGCACCCGGGCCAGGCGGAGCTGATCATGGCCTGGGCCGAGCGCGGCGAGGAGATGATCGCCGGCCAGATCGACGGCACCGTCGAAGTACTGGCCGAGCTGCGGGCTGACGGCACGCCCTGCTTCGCGCTGAGCAACATGGAGCCGGCGGCCTTCGAGGTGCGGCGCGCCCGTTTCCCGTTCCTGACCTGGTTCGACGGCTGCGTCATCTCCGGCTACGAGGGCGTGGCCAAGCCAGACCGGGAGATCTTCGAGATCCTGCTGCGCCGCCACGACCTGGACCCGGCGCGCACGGTCTTCGTCGATGACCTGCAGCACAACGTGGCGGCCGCGGCCGGGCTGGGCATCACCGGCGTCCAGTTCGCCGGCCCGGCCGGGCTGCGGCGCGATCTGCGCGCGCTCGGCCTGCCGCTCTGATCAGCCGCCGGACGGGCCGACGGTCGGGCTGAGGAGCAGTCCGAGCGGACTCGGCGCGGAGAAGATGACCCGCACCACCGTGCCGCCGTCAGGCAACCGGATCTCCTGCACGCCAGAGGCGTAGAACGGCGGCTGCTGGGCCTTCAGGAACCCTAGCGTCGTACGCACGAACGCGGCCCTGGTCAGCTGCTCCCCGCCGGGCACCTGGGTCACGTCGACGGAGCGCAGCGGGCTGGGGCCGGTGGCGGCACCGGGTCCGGAGTTATGGAAAGCCAGGATCTTGACCGGGCGCCGCGCGGCGAGCGCGGCGATGGTGAGCAGTATCCGCGAGTCCACCTGGCCGGAGGTGAGCTGGACCCGGGCCATCGGCGCGACGACGATCCGGGTGCTGGTCAGCAGCTCCGAACCGGACTCCCGGCGCTCGCGCTCATCGGCACTGAGCTGCCGCTGGTACTTGGCCGCGCCATCGCGGGCAACCGTCCGGATGTCGATCTGCCCGGCGCCGGTGCCGAACCTGGCCAGCAGATCGGGCGCGTAGACCGAGGTGAGCGCGCTTCCGACTTCCTGCCGGATGGCCGAGGTGGCCACGACCACGGCCGAGCGCAGCAGTGTCGACCCGCCGGATGTCAGCTCCATCAGGTCGCGGAACCCGTGGCTCCGCAGGGCGGTGCACATCGCCGGGTCGCAGGAGATCACGGCCGTCCGGCTGACCTGGCCAGCCATCCAGGTGGCCACGGTGTTGCGGACGGCAGCCTGACCTACTGCTGCGCGAGCGGGCGGACCAGAGTTGTTGCCGAACACATGGATGGCCGCGGACCCCCCCGCCAGCACCGCCACGACGATGACGGACACAGCCGCGATCCGGTCCCGCCGCCGCGCCGACATCCGCCTGCGCCGGCCCGGCCGTGTGCCCGCGGCTTCGGGACGGGCTTTCTTCGGCTGGCGGCCGCCCGGCGGCCGGGTGACCGGAGCCGCAGCGGGACTGCCGGTCCGCCCGGACGGGGAAGCGGGGGCTGCCGGGCTCGCGGCGGGAGCCGGATCCGGGGCGGGCGCTGCTGATGCCGCCGGGCTGGGGGCGGCTGCGCGGGCCGCGGCGGTGTGCTCGGCCAGGCGGGATCCGGCATCGGGCGGTGACTCACTGGTGGCGTGCGCCCGGCGGCCGGCGGCGGGCGCGGCATCGCCAGCCTCAGCCGGCTCGGTCTGCGGGGCGGTAGCAGGCGGGGCGGTATCGGGCGGGGCGGGAGCGGCCGCCGCAGCCGCCGCAGGGGCAGGCGGCTCAGCGGGCGCCGCGGCGGGCGGGCGGGGCGCGGCGGGAGCGTCAGTGACGCCCATGGCCTCCAGGAGGGCCCGGGAGATGACCGGGATCGGCTGGGTGGCGTCGGCAGCGTCCGGCGCGAACCCGAGCGGCGGTGCCAGCGCAGCGGGCTCGGCATAGTCGGTCCCGGCGTAGGCAGCGACGTCGTGCTCGGGCTCGTCGTAATCCGGCTGCAGGTACCGGGGCGAGGCGTACTCGGGCCCGGTGTACTCCGGCCGGGCGTAGGCGGCGCGGCGCGGCGCGGACCCGGGATCGGCGGCGGGCGGCGCAGCTGCCGGCCCGGCGGGTTCCGGGCGGGCCGGGGTCGTGCTGTCCGCAGGCCGCCCGCGGCGGGGCAGTTCGGGTCGCGCAGCGCGGCCCGGGCTGGCGGGGGGCGGCGTGGCCGGCGGCTCGGCAACATTCGGCGTGCTGGCCGGCGACCCGGCTTCGGGACGCGACCGAGCCGGCTTGTCCGCGGATCGCCGGCGGCGGCGGGACAGCCCGTGCCGGGCCGGGGCGGTGGCCACGGCGGCGGCGGCGCTAGCCGCACTCGCCGCAGCCGCAGCCGCAGCCCGGCTGCTCGCCTCCGCTACCGCGGCCGCGGTGGCGACGGCGGGCAGCGGCGGGGACGGCGGGCCGGGAGCCGCCTGAGCTTCCGCCGGGCCGGCCGGGCCTTCTGCTGAGCCGGCGCGCATGGCCGCCAGGGTGCGCTGCACCACCGCATCAGACAATTGCGGGCGGCGCAGCGGTGCTGCCAGCCGGTGCCCGCGGTTTTCGCCCGGCTCACGCCGCGAAAGCGACGAATTCTCATTCTCTTCGGCCACGGCCCACATCCCCCTGGACACGCCTAGATGCCGCATCCTCGGGACACTGCAGCACATATGGACACGTAAATTCAAGCGATACTACTTATTGTTAATAACGAACTACTCCTAGCGACAATCACGCCGCGTAACCGGCGGCCACGGCGCTGACCAGCACGTCTGCCGCCCAGAAATCCCACCTCTGTCATATCTTCACCCTATTAACGACATTCTTAGGCTTTAGTCCGACCTGCGGCTCTTGCTCCCGGCACCACGTCCGTGCCCCCGGATGACAGCGGACGGAATTTCGCAAACAGGCACGTACATCCCGTACGACAGGTACTTTTTCGTCTGGGGTATCCCTGTTCCAGGGGATATCGTCACATCATGTGACGTTGGGTAGACGTTACGTAGTTCGCGTGGGGGGAGGGGCCTGTCTGTCTCCCTGCGCGGGTACAGGCAGGTGCTGCCGATGGCAATCGGCATGGTGACGGCGCAGGGGGTACCTGCCGGGGGAAAACCCGGTGCGGCCCTCGCACCGGGCAGCGGACGGCCAGCGGCCGGGTCCGTCGTCGCTACTGAGCGACGACGTGACCGGTCTTCGGCGTACCGTCCGGCCCGGCGCCACGCGCGCCTGGCGTCCGGCTGCTGCGCGGGCGCGATCGCGGCGACGCCTGCTGGCGTTCTCGTGGCGCGGGTGTCGTGAAGCGCCCCGAGCAGATCGGCCCCGGCTTCGCCGAGTCGCAGGCCGCCGGCCTGGCCGAGCTGGCCAGCTTCGGCATCGCCAGCCGCAACGGGATCCCGCTGGCCCCGCCCGCGCACCCCGCCCCGCCGGCGCACCCCGCCCGGTCACCGCACCGGGCCCCGCTGCCGCCCGCCGCGCCCCGGCTGGCTCCGCCCGCCGCGCCCCCGCCCGCCGCGCCGCCGCCAGCCGCTGCGCCGCGAGCCCGCCGGGACCTGCGGCGCCGGCTGCTGCACTGGCCGCTGCTGGCCGGCATCCTCGCCGTCCAGGCCGTGCTGTCGCTGCGGCTGATCTGGGCCAACACAGCCTTCCCCGACGAGGCGCAGTACCTGTCCGCGGGCCAGGTCGTGATCGCGCACTGGCTGCATGGCACCCCGCTGCCCGGCTACGCCGGCTATTTCCCCGGCGCCCCGGTGCTGTACCCGCCGCTCGCCGCGCTGGCCAGCAACCTGCACGGCCTGGCCGGCGCCCGGATCCTGTCGCTGGCCCTGATGATGGTCACCACGGTGCTGCTGGCCGCCACGACGAGCACCTTGTTCGGCCGCCGGGCGGCGCTCGGCGCCGCCGCGGTCTTCGCCGTGGCCGGCCCGGTGCAGGCGGTGGGCGCGTTCGCCACCCCCGGCGCGCTGGCCCTGTGCCTGGTGGCCACGGCCGCCTGGTGCATCGTGTCCTCCTCCGGGCGCGATGAGTCCTCGCCGCGGCTGATCCTCGGCACGCTGGCCCTGGTGCTGGCCAACGCCGTTGCCTACCCGACGATGCTGTTCGACCTGCCGGTGTTCGCGCTGGCCGGGCTGGCGGTGGTGGTCGAGCGCGGCGCCAAGGCGGCCCTCGGCCGGGCCGGCTACCTGGCCGCCGCCACGGCGGGCCTGCTCAGCGCGGGCCTGGCCGTCGGCGGCCCGGCCTACCTCGCGGGCTTCCGGGCCGCCGTCATCGCGCCGCCCGGCGGCGGCACCTCGGTGAACGTCGTGCTGCTCGGCGCCGCACGGTGGGCCGGCGTCGCCGTGGCGCTGGCCGCCGCCGCCGTGCTGATCGCCGTCGTGCAGGCCAGAACGCAGCGGCCCGGCCCGCTGTGGCCCGCCCTCGCGGCTGCCGAGTCGCCGGGCACCGCCACCCCGGCCGCGATCCGCCCGCGGCGCCGCTGGATCCGGGTGCTGACCCTGACCGTGCTCGCCGCCGGCGGCGCGCTCGCCCCGCTGAACCTGGCCCGGCTGCACAGCATGGCCCAGCTGTCCCGGCACTCGGCCTTCGGCATCTTCTTCGCCGCCGCCGCCGGCGGCTACGCCCTGGCCTGGCTGAGCCGGGTCATCGCCCGGCTGGCGGGCGGCCGCCTCCGCCCCGCCGGGCACCGGGCGGTGAGCATCGCCGCCGGCACGCTGGTCGTGGCGGCCGTCGCCGCGCCCGCCGCGATCGCGGGCAGCAGCCAGGCCGCGAGCGTCTACGCCGAGTCCCCGGAGTCCGCTGCGCTGATCACCAGCCTGCGCTCGCTGACGGCCGGCGATCACGGCCGCTACCTGGCCGAGAACTCCAGCATCGAGGCCTATTACCTGGCCGGCTCGGTGCCGTGGCGGCGCTGGCGCAGCACCGCGTACTTCAGCTACATCCCGCCCGGCACCGCCACCACGCTGACCGGCCCGGCCGCCTACCGCGCGGCACTGCGGCGGCATTACTTCAGCCTGGTCGTCCTCAGCGGCACTGGCACCCCCCGCAACGACGCGGCGATCCTGGCCGGCATGACCGCGGCCGGCGATTACCAGATCGTGGCCCGCACCGGCCCGTTCACCGTGTGGGCCTGGACCCCGCCCGGCCGCTCCTACCTGGACCGGGCGGCGCGCGGCCTGCCGGTCCCGCACGAGCCGATCCCGTCGCCGGCCCCGCCCGCGCCGCCCTCCGGCCCCGCGAAGGCCAGCTATGGCCACGGCTGAGCGGACGCTGGCGCGGACGGGCCGGCACCGCCGGTACGGGCTGATCCTGCCCGCCGCCCCCAGCGATGAGGAGAAGGCCGGCTACGCCGAGCGGAACCTGGCGCTGATCATCCGCACCTCGATGGCCAGCTTCGGCGCGCTGCTGCTCAGCCAGAGCCGGTTCATCCTGATCACCCCGGTCCTGGTCTGGACGTTCGCGCCGTTCGTGGCGTTCACCGTGATCTACTACCTGATCTCGCTGTACGTGAACGTGGGCACCCGCGGCTTCGACTACGCCGCGCACCGCGCCCTGGCCGATGAGTGGCGGCCGGCCCGGTACCCGTCGCTGGACGTCTTCCTGCCGGTGTGCGGCGAGCCGCCGCTGGTCCTGCGCAACACCTGGACGCACGTGCACCAGCTGCTGCGCGCCTACCCCGGCCGGGGCATCGCCTACGTCCTGGATGACAGCGCCGACCCGGCCCTCGAGGCGATGGCCCGCAGCCTCGGCTTCAGCTACCTGGTGCGGCCCGACCGCGGCTGGATGAAGAAGGCCGGCAATCTGCGGTACGGCTTCGGCTGCTCCTCGGGCGAGTTCATCCTCATCCTGGACGCCGACTTCGCGCCGCGCGCCGACCTGCCCGCCGAGATGCTGCCCTATTTCGCCGCCGACCGGTCGCTGGGCATCGTGCAGTCGCCGCAGTACTTCCGCACCCGCGGCGCGATGTCCTGGATGGAACGCGGGGCCGGCGCGGTCCAGGAGCTGTTCTACCGGCTGGTGCAGGTGTCGCGGGACCGGCACGACGGCGCGATCTGCGTCGGGTCGTGCGCGATCTACCGCCGGGTGGCGCTGGAGGCGAACGGCGGCACCACCCTGATCGAGCACTCCGAGGACGTGCACACCGGCTTCGACCTGCGCCGGGCCGGCTGGGGGCTGCGCTACCTGCCGGTGCCGCTGGCCGCCGGGCTGTGCCCGTCTGACCCCAGCTCGTTCCTGACTCAGCAGTACCGCTGGTGCGCCGGGTCGATGTCGCTGCTGGGCTCGCGCAAATTCTGGGCCACCCCGCTGCGCTGGCGCACCCGGGCCTGCTACCTGTCGGGCTTCTGCTACTACGTGCACACCGCGCTGTTCACCTTCTTCGCCCCGGCCATCCCGCTGGTGATGCTCACCGTGGCCGCCGACCGGGTCCGGCTGGCCAATTACGTGTTCATCCTGCCGTCGATGATCTACAACCTCGTGGTCTTCCCGTGCTGGCACCGCTGCCGGTTCGGCCCCGAGGCGCTGATGGCCAAGCTGCTGTACGGGTGGGCCCACGTGTTCGCCCTGCTGGACATCCTGCGCCGCCGCCGGATGGGCTGGCAGGCCACCGGCGGCGGCAGCCGCAAGGCCGGCACCCGGCGGATCTGGGCGGGCCTGACCATCTGGAACGGCGGCACGGGCCTGGCCTGGATCGGCCTGGCGGCCTGGCGGGTGCACCGCTCCGGGGCGCCCTTCGTGCCGCTGCTGCTGACCGGCCTGATCGCCTGCACCATCACCGTCATGGCCCTGGCCGCCCGCCGCAACCACGCTCAGCTCACCGAAGGAGCGACCTGATGAGCCACCGCAGGAAGCGGCAGCGCAAGCCGGCCCGGCTGGTGATCGCCGCCGTGGCCGTGCTGGTCGCCGCAGCGGTCGCCGTGGCCGTCGGCCGCCACGAGACCCGCGACGTCGCGGCCAGAGGGCCGATGCCGGTGCACCTGCCGCTGGGGACCGAGTCCTACGTGGGCGTCTACAACCCCCGCTCCCCCGCCTCGTTCGACGGGGTCGCCGACTTCACTAAGGCCACCGGGGTCACCCCGGACCTGGCCATGTACTACAGCTCCTGGTACGAGCCGTTCCGGTCCGCCTTCGCCCGGACGGCGGCCTCGCACGGCGCCGTGCCGGTGGTGCAGATGGAGCCCTCGGACATCAAGATCGCGTCCATCGCGACCGGGAAGTACGACGCCTACCTCAGCTCCTTCGCCTCGTCCGTGGCCGCCTACAAGGGCCCGGTCATCCTGAGCTTCGGCCACGAGATGAACGGCTCCTGGTACTCGTGGGGCAACACCCGCACCGCGCCTGCCGCGTTCGTGGCCGCCTGGCGGCACATCGTCACGCTGTTCCGCAACTTCGGCGCGAAGAACGTGACCTGGCTGTGGACCGTCAACATCATCAACAAGAAAAAGACGGTGCAGAAGGATTACATCCCGGTGCCCGACGCGTGGTGGCCGGGCAGCAAGTACGTCACCTGGGTCGGCATCGACGGCTACTACCTGAAGTCACCGTGGACCTTCGCGCCGCTGTTCGGGCCCACCATTGCCGCGGTCAAGCAGCTGACCCGCGCCCCCATCCTGATCTCCGAGACCGGCGCCGCGCCGGAGGCCAACAAGGCCGCCAAGATCGCCAACCTGTTCGCCGGCATCCGGGCCTACGGGCTGCTCGGCTTCGTCTGGTTCGACGCGATCGGGGTGCGGGACTGGCGGCTGACCACCCCGGCCGAGTACACCGCGTTCCGGCAGGCGGCGAAGGCCTACAAGAGGCCGGTGCCATGACCTTGCGGCTGACCGTCCTGGGCACCGGGTACCTGGGCATCACGCACGCCGCGTGCCTGGCCGCCGCCGGGTTCGAGGTCCTCGGCGTGGACATCGACACGGCGAAGGTCAAGCAGCTCAACGCCGGGGAGCTGCCCATCTACGAGCCGGGCCTGGCGCCGCTGCTGCGCGCCGGGCTGGACGCGGGCCGGCTGTCGTTCACCACCTCCTACCCCGAGGCGGCGGCCTTCGGCGACGTGCACTTCATCTGCGCCGGGACGCCGCCGCAGCCCGGCAGCGACCACGCCGACCAGGCCCAGGTGCACGCCTGCGTGGCGGCGCTGGCGCCGCTGCTGACCCGGCCGTGCCTGGTGGCCGGCAAGTCCACCGTGCCGCCGGGCACCGCGCGGCGGCTGGCCGCGCTGCTGACCGCCGCCGCGCCCGGCGCCGAGCTGGCCTGGAATCCCGAGTTCGTCCGCGAGGGCACGGCCGTGGCCGACTGCCTGGCCCCCGACCGGATCGTGGCCGGGGTGTGCTCGCAGCGGGCTGAGGACCTGCTGCGCGAGGTGTACGCGGGGCAGATCCGGGCGGGCACGCCGTTCTTCGTCACCGGGCTGGAGACCGCCGAGCTGGCCAAGCTGGCCGCCAACTCGTTCCTGGCCACCAAGATCTCGTTCATCAACGCCATGGGCGAGCTGTGCGAGGCGGCCGGCGGCAACGTCCGCGCGCTGGCCGAGATCCTCGGCGCCGACGAGCGGATCGGGGCGGCGTTCCTGCGGCCGGGGCTGGGCTTCGGGGGCGGCTGCCTGCCCAAGGACGTGCGCGCGTTCACCGCCTGGGCCGCCGGGCTGCCCGGCGAGCCGCTGGGCTTCCTGCGCGAGGTCGACGCGATCAACCTGCGCCGCCGGGCCCGGGCCGCGGACCTGGCCGCCGAGCTGGCCGGCGGCAGCCTGGCCGGGGTCCGGGTGAGCGTACTCGGCGCGGCGTTCAAGCCCGGCTCCGATGACGTGCGCGACTCCCCCGCGCTGGAGGTCGCGCAGCTCCTGCACGGCGCCCGGGCCGAGGTCACGGTCTATGACCCGGAAGCGCTGGACAATGCCCGGCAGGCCTGCCCGGAGCTGCGGTTCGCCAGCAGCGCGGTGGCCGCCGCGCGGAACGCGCAGGTGGTGATGCTGCTCACCGAGTGGCCCGAGCTGGTCAGCCTCACGCCCGCCGCCCTCGACGCCGTGGTCGCCCGGCGGGCCATTGTGGACGGCCGCAACGTGCTGGACCCGGCGCAGTGGCGGGCCGCGGGCTGGCAGTACCGGGCGCCCGGCGTCGCGCCCGAGCCGGTCCCCGTCCCGGATCGCGGCCCGGCGTGAGCGGGAGCAGCGCATGAGATCCCCGGTGCTTGCCCGGGCGCTGAGACGCGCTGCCTTCCCTCGTCGCTCCGCTCCTCAGTCCAGGCAGCACGGCGCCGTACTGGCCGCCGCCGTGGTCATCGCGCTGGTCGCGGTGGGCCTGACGGCGACCCGGCTGCTGGCCAGCCCGGCCCGCCCGGCGCCGCCGGGGCGGGCGGCGCTGCCCGCGCGGCCGGCCTCCTACCTCGGGGTCTATGAGAACGGCGCGCCAGCCAGCTACCAGCCCGTCACCGCCTTCGGCCAGGCCGCCGGCCGGGCCCCGAACCTGGCCGGCTACTTCAGCGGCTGGGCCCAGCCGTTCGCGGCCGGCTTCGCCCGGCAGGCCAGCGCGCACGGCGCGGCGGTGCTGGTGCAGATCGACCCGACCTATGCCTCGGTGGCCGCGATCGCGGCCGGCAGCTACGACGGCTACCTGCGATCGTTCGCGGCCAGCGTCGCCGCGTTCGGCCGCCCGGTGGTCATCGGGTTCGGCCACGAGATGAACGCCACCTGGTACCCGTGGGGCTACCACCATGTGCCGCCCGGCACGTTCGTGGCCGCGTGGCGGCACATCGTCACCCTGTTCCGCGACCAGGGCGCGGGCAACGTGACCTGGCTGTGGACGATTAACGCCAGCCTGGGCTCGACCGGGCCGATAGCGGACTGGTGGCCGGGCGCGGGGTATGTCACCTGGGTTGGCGTCGACGGCTACTACTACCGGCCGCGGGACACCTTCGCCAGCGTCTTCGCGCCGACCCTGGGCCAGGTCCGCGCGCTGACCGGCAAGCCGGTGCTGCTGTCGGAGACCGCCGTCGGGCCGGCCGCGGACCAGCCCGCCAAGATCGGCAACCTGTTCGCCGGGATGCGCCAGTCCGGGGCGCTCGGCCTGGTCTGGTTCGACAACTCCCAGCACAACGGCATCTACCACCAGGACTGGCGGCTCGAGGGACGCCCGGCGGCCGTGGCCGCCTTCCGGGCCGGGGTGACCCGCCAGCTCGCCCCGGCCAGCCGCGCCCGTCTCACCGGGGCCGGCCATGGCTAGCGCCGCCGGTCAGCCGGTGTTCTCGGACCCGCGGCGGCCCGGCCGCCGAAATTCGCAAACGGGCACGGAACATGCGCGTGACCGGTACTTTCTCGACAGGGATATCCCCGTTGCGGGGACATCGTCACGATCTGTGACACCAGGCCGGTGTCACACAGTTGGCGCGGGGACAGGGCGGCCTGCCTCCCGGCGCAGGGGCGGGTGCAGCCGGTGGACATCGGCGACATGAAGACGGGCCAGGAGGTCCTGGCCGACGGCGCGGCCGCGCCGGCCGCAGAGGCGGACGGCCAGGCGGGCCGCGCGGGCCGCAGCTTCACGGCGTGGTGGCCGCTGATCGGCCTGGCCGGCATCCTGCTGGTCCAGCTGATCCTCTCGGTGCGGCTGACCCAGGCCAACACGGCCTTCCAGGACGAGGCGCTGTACCTGTGGGCCGGGCACCGGGAGTGGGCGCACCTGCTGCACGGCGCCCCGGTGCCGCCGTTCGCGACCTACTTCTCCGGCGCGCCGGTCATCTACCCGCCGCTGGGCGCGCTGGCCGACAGCATCGGCGGCCTGGCCGGGGCCCGGATCCTGTCCATGCTGTTCATGCTGGGCGCCACCACGCTGCTGTGGGCGGCGGCCGGGCGGCTGTTCGGCCGCCGGGCGGCGTTCTTCGCCGCGGCCCTGTTCGCCATCAGCGGCCCGGCGCTGCACCTGGGCGCGTTCGCCACCTACGACGCGCTGTCGGTGCTGCTGGTCGCCGTGGCCGCCTGGTGCACGGTGCGGGCCGGGGACCGCCGCGACGCCACGGTGCTGATGGCCGCGGCCGGGGTGGCGCTGGCGCTGGCCAACATGACCGCCTACGCCACGGTGCTGATCGACCCGGTGGTCATCGTGATGGCCTGGCTCACCGCGCTGCCGCGGCCCGGCGGCAAGCCCGCCGCGGTACGCGCCGCCGTGCTGTTCACGGTCACTGCGGCGCTGCTGCTGGCCGGCGCCCTGATCGGCGGCGGCACGTACCTGACCGGCTTCACCCACACGACACTGAACCGGGTCTCGGCGACGGATGCGCCGCTGTCGGTACTGGCCCACGCCTGGTCCTGGACCGGGGTGATCGTGCTCCTGGCCGCCTGCGGCATCGCCGTCAGCGCCGTCCGGAACCGGCTGGACCACTGCACCTGGCTGCTGGCCCTGCTGACCGCCGCGGCCATCGCCGGGCCCGTGGAGCAGGCCAGCCTGCACACCATGGCCTCGCTGAACAAGCACGTCGGGCTGGGGGCCTGGTTCGCCGCCATCGCCGCCGGCTACGCGGCCGACCAGTTCATCGCCTCCGCCCCGCTGCGGTACAGCACCCTGACCACCGGCGCGTGCGTGGTCGCGCTGGCCTTCCCGGCCGCCGTCGGCACGACCCAGTCCCGGCAGTTCTCCACCGACTGGCCGAACGCCGCCAGCTTCACCTCGATCTTCGGCACCCTGATCCGCGGCACTACCGGCCGGCTGCTGGTCGAGGACCCGTCCATCGCCGAGTACTACCTGCCCGCCGGCCAGCAGTGGCAGCGCTGGTCCTCCACCCGCAACATCGTGCTGCCCTCCGGCGCCAGCACGGGCGGCCCGACCTCGTCGGCCGGCGTCACCGGGGGCGGCGACCCGCATGCCTTCGCCAAGTACATCGCGCGCGGCTACTGGTCGCTGATCGCGCTGAACTACGCCGACACCACCGCCCTGGACCACGCCATCCGCGCCGACATCAAGGCCAACCCGCACTACCGCACCGCCCAGGTCATCCCGTACGGCACCGGCACCTACGTCGTCTTCCGATACGAGCCCGGTCAGTGACCCAGCCCCCGACCAGCACCGCGCCGCGCCCGGCAGGCACTGCCGGGGCGCCGGGCACGCTGCGCTCCCCTTCCTGGTGGCGGCGCCGTCAGCCCAGCCTGGTGCTGCCCGCGCCGCCCGATGAGGAGGAGAAGTACTCCTATTTCGAGCGGAACCTGCCGATGCTGGCCACGGTGCTCACCCTCGGCGCGACCTGCCTGACGGTCAGCCAGCTGCGGTTCGAGGCCTTCTCGCCGTTCCCGTGGCCGTTCGCCGTCTTCACCGCCAGCTACGTGCTCTACCAGGCCATCAGCCTGCCGGTGAACTTCATGGGCCGCGGCTTCAGTCAGGCCGGGCACGAGCGCCTGGTCGCGCAGTGGGCGCCGCCGGCCTACCCCGAGGTGGACATCCTGCTGCCGATCTGCGGCGAGCCCGTCGAGGTGCTGCGCAACACCTGGACCGCGGTGGCCGGGCTGGCGAGCGCCTACCCCGGAGTGGCCCGGGCCTGGGTGCTCGATGACGGCCCGTCGGACGAGGCGCAGTCGGAGGCGGAGTCGCTCGGCTTCGGCTATATCCGCCGCCCCGACACCCGGGTCTTCAAGAAGAGCGGCAACCTGCGGCACGGCTTCGCCGCCACCAGCGGGGAGTTCCTGGTCATCCTGGACGCGGACTTCGCCCCGCGCAGCGACTTCCTGGCCGAGACACTGCCCTACCTCGATGACCCGGCGGTGGCCATCGTGCAGACGCCGCAGTACTTCCGCGGCAGCCCGGCGCAGACCTGGATCGAGAACTCGGCCGGCGCCATCCAGGAGGTCTTCTACCGGGCCATCCAGGTGGCCCGGGACCGGTTCGGGGCGGCTATCTGCGTGGGCACCTCGGCGGTGTACCGGCGCTCGGCGCTGGAGCCATACGGCGGGCCGACGCTGATCCCGTACGCCGAGGACGTGCACACCGGGCTGGACGTGCGGCGCTCGGGCTGGACGGTGCGGTACGTGCCGGTGGTGCTGACCGCCGGGATCTGCCCGGACAACCTGGACGCCTTCGTGCGCCAGCAGTACCGGTGGTGCACCGGCAACGCCGGGGTGGTGTTCTCCCGCCGGATGTGGTCGGTGCCGATGTCGCTGCCGGCCCGGCTGACTTACGTGTCGGGCTTCTTCTACTACGCCTACACCGGCCTGCTGACCTTCTTCGGGCCGCTGATCCCGGTGGTCATGCTGGCCTTCTGGCCGGGCCAGGTCCTGGCCCGCAACTTCGTGGTCCTGCTGCCGGCCATCGCCACCGGGTTCGTGCTGTACCCGCTGTGGCACCGGTCGCGGTACGGGCCGTCGGTGTGGCCGCTGGGCGTGGCCCGCGGCTGGGCGCACGTGTTCGCGATCTGGGACGGCGCGCGGGGCCAGACGATGGGCTGGCACCCGACCCGGACGCCGGGCAGCGCGCTGGTCCGGTTCCGGATCGGCATCACCGGCTGGAGCGGCGGGATCGGCCTGCTGTGGCTGGCCCTGGCCGCGTGGCGGATGGCGACGATGGGCTCGGCCCGGTTCGCGATCCTGCTGGCCTTCGGCGCACTCAACCTGGCCGTGGTGGCCAGGGTCATCTTCCCGGGGGGGACGGCGGCTGCATGAAATCCCGCCTGGTGGTGTTCACGGCGCTGCTGGTGGCGCTGACCGCGGTCGGCTTCGCCGTCGCCCGGGTCGTGGACTACGTCCCGTCCAAGCCGGCGCCCGTGGTCGCCTCGCTGCCCAGGCAGCCGGCCTCCTACCTCGGCGTGTTCGAGTCCGGCGCCCCGCCGGACTACGAGCCGGTGGCGCAGTTCGCCCAGGCCACGGGCAAGACGCCGAACCTGGTCGGCTACTACAGCGGCTGGGCCGAGCCGTTCGCGTCCGGCTTCGCCCGCCGCGCGCAGGCCCACGGGGTGATCCCGTACGTGCAGATCGACCCGACCTACGCCTCCGTGAAGGGCATCGCCGACGGCGACTACGACCACTACCTGAGCACGTACGCGGCGAGCGTGCGGGACTACCGGCACCCGGTGGTGATCGGCTTCGGGCACGAGATGAACGCGCCCTGGTACGCGTGGGGCTATCACCACGTATCCCCGGCGACGTTCATCGCCGCCTGGCGGCACCTGCACAAGCTGTTCGGCCACTTCGGCGCGCTGAACGTGACGTGGCTGTGGACCGTCAACTCCGACCAGCCGGGCACCGGGCCGGTGCAGAACTGGTGGCCGGGCAGCAGGTACGTGGACTGGGTCGGCATCGACGGCTACTACTACCGGCACAGCGACACCTTCGTCAGCGTGTTCGGCAAGACGATCAACGAGGTGCGCGCGTTCACCCGCAGGCCGGTGCTGCTGTCGGAGACGGCAGTCGGCCCGACGGCCGGCCAGTTCGACAAGATCAGCAACCTGTTCGCCGGGATGCACAGCTACAAGACGCTGGGCCTGGTGTGGTTCGACAAGAACCAGGCGGAGCACGGCAGCATCTCGCAGCAGGACTGGCGGATCGAGGACAACGCCCCGGCGCTGACCGCCTTCAAGCTCGGCCTGTCCGGCCTGGTCCTGCACAAGCCCTGAGCCGCCGGCCGGTACCGAAGTCCTGCCTACCCGGCTAACCCGGCTAACCGATTGCTGCGCCTATCGAAATTCGATAGATTTTCATCGTGAATCGATCGAAGGAGACAGGGTGGGAGAGCTGACCGTGCGCGCGCTGCGCGTCGTGCTCGTCGCGGTGCTGGCCGGGACCGTGCTCATGCAGGCCGGGCTGGTGTGGGCGTTGTTCGCCGACCCGGCGGACGGGTCGTTCCCGCTGACCCCGCTCCGCGTGATCGTGATCCTGGGCGTCGTATCGGCCCAGGTCGTCGTGGTCTGCGTCTGGCGGCTGGTGACAATGGTGCGCCGGGGAACCGTGTTCTCGCACGCCGCCTTCCGGTACGTCGACCTCGTGATCGGCGCGATCGTCGCGGCCGCCCTCTTGTGGTTCGTGCTGACGGCCGTCCTGGCCCCGCAGCATCAGGACAACCCGGGGGTGACCGCCATCATGGCCGGGATCGGCATGGCCGTCCTGGGGGCCGCGCTCATCGTGCTCGTGCTGCGGATGCTGCTCGCCCAGGCCGTCGCGCGCGACGTCGAGGCGACGCACCTGCGGGCCGAGCTGGACGAGGTGATCTGATGCCGATCACCGTCGACATCGACGTGATGCTGGCCAGGCGGAAGCTGTCGGTGGGCGAACTGGCCGACCGCGTCGGGATCACCCCCGCCAACCTGGCGGTACTCAAGAACGGCCGCGCCAAGGCGGTGCGCTTCACGACCCTCGCCGCGCTCTGCGAGGCGCTCGCGTGCCAGCCCGGAGACCTGCTGCGCTTTGAGGCCGAGGACCCCGCGGACGGCAGCGGTCAGCCGCCGGCCACGGCGGCGGCGGCCGCGGCGGCGGCCGGCGGGCCCTAGTGCGGGCTGACCGTGCTGGACCCCTCGGCCGGGACGCCGTCGACGGTGAGCTCCGCGCCGCGCTCGGTCCAGAAGCACATCAGCCCGGCGATGCCGGCGGCCTCGGGGATCGGCGACTCGTAGCTCCACACGATGTCGGAGTGCACCTCGCCGCCGACCTGCGCCGACCAGTAGGCCGCCTGGCCTTTGAACGGGCAGGTGCTCTCGGTGCTGGTGGACTGCAGCAGCTCGGTCCGGACGTCCTCGCGGGGCAGGTAATACCGCGGCGCCAGCCCGGTCTCGGCCAGCACGACGGCGCGCCGGGAGTCGGCCAGCTTCTGGCCGCCGACGCTGACCTCGATGCGGGCATCCGACGGCGTGATGGTGATCTTGTGTCCTGAGCTCATATCTGCGTCAACCGGCCCGGCGCCGCCCTGATTCCGGCCGCGCGCATTCCGGCCGGGCCGGATCGCGCCGCGCAGCTTCCGGACCGCCGGACGGTCCGCGAGCCGGTCCAGGGCCAGCGCGGTGCCCAGGCCGGTCGCCCCGGCCACCCCGGCGGCGCCGATGGTGTCGGTGAAGTAGTGATACCTCCCGGCTACCACCGCCAGCGTGACGGCGGCCACGGCCGCCACCGCGGCCGCCGGCAGCACCGCGCGGATGACCACGGGCAGCCCCCGCGCCGACGGGCTCGCCGCCACGATGATCAGCGCCACGGCCAGCGTGGCGATGCCGGTCACGTGGCCGCTGGGGTAGGACAGGAACAGCCAGAACCGCCGGCCGACCAGCGGCTTGCCGACAAACTCGGTGATCGCGCTGGCCAGCGGGACGGAGATGGCGACCAGCAGGGCGGCCCGCAGCCGGCGGGTCGCCGCGCAGATCCCGGCCGCCACCAGGACGCAGCTGGTCACCACCAGCGGGCTGCCCAGCGTCCGCAAGACGACGACCAGGTCATCGCGGTGGCTGGCGAACAGGCCGGTGATCCAGTTGTCGACCCGGGTGTCGAACGCGCCTTGCCTGACCGAGTCGTGCTCGACGATGCCCAGGATCACGGCCAGCGCCGCGAAGCCGGCGGCCGCCGCCGCGGCGGGCCGCCGGGCGCGATCGGACAGCAGCGCGCGGCCGCGCCCGCTCACCGCTGGCTCACCCGCCTGGTCCCCTCTCCCCGCAGCGCTGTGCCCTCAGCGCAGCCGGAAAAGCAGCCGCGCAAGATCCCCATGGTAGGGGGCAGCCGCGCGCTGGCCTGCCCGGACGGGGCAGGCAGCACGGCTGAGCAGGGCACAGCGACGTAGCGGCCCGCGCTCCGGCTGCTAGCGGGACAGCCGGCGAGCGCCTGCGGGCGGTTACTCAGCCTGGGCCTTCTGCGCGGTCTTGCCGTTGGCCGACGGCTTCGCGGCGACCTTGGGCGGCGCCGGCAGATCCGGCATGCTGGGCATCGCGCCGACGATGCGGCGGGCGATCTGCGCCGGGGTGGAGGCGGTGGTATCCACCACGAAATCAGCGGCCTCGGTCATCCACGGCCGCGCGGCGGTGTACTCATCCAGGTGCGCCAGGCGCCATTCCCTGCCCTCTCCCGAGATCTCGATGCGGCTGCGCAGCAGGTCATCGGCCGCGTCCAGCACGACGTGGAAGACTTCCAGCTCAGCGGCCCGCATCGGCGCGAAGATCTGATCCAGGTAATCGCGCTTGAGCACGGTCTGCGGAGCGATGATGTGCTGCCCGGTCATCCGGGCTATCTCCACGATGGTGGCCGCGACGATCGGCCGCCAGGCCGGCCAGTCCTGGAAATCGGACATGTACTGATCGCTCAGGTTGACCCGCAGGAGCTGCCCGACCGTCTCCGGGTCGATCACGCGGCTATCAGGAACCAGTGCCGCGAGTCGCTCGGCTGTCGAGGTCTTGCCAGAGCCAAAGGTCCCGTTCAGCCAGATAATCACCCGTTAATCGTAGAGGGACGCAGGCCCGCGTACATGGCAGTTCGGCCCGCAAGCGGCGATCTGTGGCTGACTGTCTGAATGTTGCCTGCCGCGCGAACCGGCCGCCGGGCCGCGCACGTGTTCAGAGGAGGCACAGAGGTTACTCAGAACAAGCGCTCCGGCCCCCGGGTCATTCTCAGGAGAGCTAATCCCGCCATCGCCAGGAGGACACCCACCGTGGACGGTCTCACCTCCACCGAGGGGCTGTGGTTCCTCAGCCGCAGCACCGGTGTCGTGGCCCTGGTGCTGCTGACCGTCGTGGTCGTGCTGGGCGTGGCCGTGAACCGGAAGGGCCGGCTGCCCGGCCTGCCCCGGTTCGCGGTGACCAGCCTGCACCGCGCCGTGTCGCTGCTGTCGGTAGCGTTCCTGGGCATCCACATCGGCACCGCCATCGCCGACCCGTTCGTGACGATCGGCATCGTCGCCTCGGTCGTCCCGTTCGTGTCGCGCTACCAGCCGTTCTGGCTGGGCCTGGGCGCGGTGTCGGTCGACCTGATCCTGGCGCTGGTGATCACCAGCCTGCTGCGGGCCCGGATCGGCCGCCGCACCTGGCGCGCGGTGCACTGGCTGGCCTACGCCAGCTGGCCGGTGGCGATCGCGCACAGCATCGGGTCCGGGCCGGACATGTGGCGCGGCTGGCTGGCCTGGCTCACCATCGGCTGCGGGGCCGCGGCCGTGGCGGCGCTGGGCTGGCGGCTGGCCGGGCGGCGAGCCGAGACGCCGCCCGCGCTGCGGGCGGGCAAGATCCTGGCTGGTGCCCGGTGAGCGCCCGGCTGGCCACCGGCCGCCCGGCCGGGCCCGCGCCGCGCGCCGCGGCGCCTGGCGGGCTGCCGCGGCTGATCCCCCCCGCAGCGGTCCCCGACCCGCGGCCGGCCGCGCACCTGGCCCGGCTGGGCCCGCTGCCCGCACTGGCGCCGGCCGCGCTGATCGCCGAGGTCGAGCGGTCCGGGCTGGCCGGCCGCGGCGGCGCGGCGTTCCCGGTGCACCGCAAGCTGGCGGCTGTCGCCGCGGGCCGCGCGGGGGTGGTGGCCGGCAACGGCGCCGAGGGCGAGCCGGGCAGCAGCAAGGACGCGACGCTGCTGTGGCTGGCCCCGCACCTGGTGCTGGACGGGCTGGAGCTGGCCGCCCGGGCGACCGGCGCCACCCGGACGCTGCTGTACGTGCCGCGCGACCCGGACCTGACCAGTCACCTGAGCCGGGTGCTGAGCTACCGCCAGCACCCCGCCGAGCTGGCCGGGGCGCCGGACCGGTTCCTGGCCGGCGAGGAGTCCGCGCTGGTCGCCGCCATCAGCGGCGAGCCGGCCCGGCCCCGGTTCAAGCGCCCGCCGGTGTACGCCCGCGGCATCGGCGGGCGGCCCACGCTGGTGCACAACGTGGAGACGCTGGCGCACCTGGCGCTGATCGCGCGGTTCGGCGCGGCCTGGTTCCGGGCCGCGGGCACGGCCGCCGAGCCGGGCACCATGCTGGTCACGGTGCAGCGCGCCGACGGCGGCCGGCATGTCACCGAGGCCGCCCTGGGCACGCCGCTGCGCGACCTGCTCGGCGGCCTGCGGCCGGGCCAGGCGCAGGCGGTGCTGTGCGGCGGTTACCACGGAGCGTGGCTGCCGGCCGCCCGGGCGGCCGGGCTGACCCTGGACAATGCCGCACTGCGCCCGGCCGGCGCGTTCGCCGGCGCGGGCGTGCTGGCCGAGCTGCCGGCCAGCCACTGCGGCCTGGCCGAGACCGCCCGGGTAGCCCGCTACCTGGCCCTGGAGTCGGCCGGGCAGTGCGGGCCGTGCTTCAACGGCCTGCCGCGCATCGCCGCCGCCCTGGCCGACCTGGCCATCGCCCGCCCGGCGCCGCGGCAGCTGGCCGATGTGCAGCGCTGGTCCGGGCTGGTGGCCGGCCGCGGCGCGTGTCATCACCCGGACGGGTTCACCCGGTTCGTCGCCAGCGCGCTGGCGGTATTCGGCCCCGAGCTGGAGCGGCACGCCCGCGGCCGGTGTCATGCCACCAGCGCCCGCCCGTTCCTGCCGGTGCCGGCCGGTGCCGCCACCGAGGAGGACTGGAGCTGACATGCGCCAGAGCATCACGATCAACCCGGTGGCCTGCACCGGGCACGGCGTGTGCGCCGAGCTGCTGCCCGAGCTGGTCACCCTGGATGAGTGGGGCTACCCGCTGCTGGCGTCGGCCGAGGTGCCGGCGCCGCTGCGCCGTCAGGCGGGACGCGCCGCGCGGGACTGCCCCGCCCTGGCCTTCCTGCTGACCCGCGGCGGGTCATGATGACGACCATGAACTCCGCCGCTGACCACACCGCCATGCGCCGGGCCGACGGCAGCCCGGTGCGAGTGCTGGTCGTCGATGACGAGCCGAGCCTGGCCGAGCTGCTGGGCAGCGTGCTGCGCTATGAGGGCTGGGAGATCCGCACCGCCGCCGACGGGGCCAGCGCGGTCCGCGCCGCCCGCGAGTTCGAGCCCGACGCGGTGGTGCTGGACATCATGCTGCCGGATTTCGACGGGCTGGAGGTGCTGCGGCGGCTGCGGGCCATCCAGCCGGGCGTGTGCGTGCTGTTCCTGACCGCCCGCGACTCCGTCGAGGACCGGGTGGCCGGCATCACCGCCGGCGGCGATGACTACGTGACCAAGCCGTTCAGCCTGGAAGAAGTGCTGGCCCGGCTGCGCGGCCTGCTGCGCCGGGCCGGCATCGCCCGGGCCCGCGGCGGCACCGAGCTGACCGTCGGCGACCTGACCATGGACGAGGACGCGCGGGAGGTGCGCCGCGGCGGCGAGGTGATCGAGCTGACCGCCACCGAGTTCGAGCTGCTCCGGTTCCTGATGCGCAACCCGCGCCGGGTGCTGTCCAAGGCGCAGATCCTGGACCGGGTGTGGAACTACGACTTCGGCGGCCAGGCGCATGTCGTCGAGCTGTACATCAGCTACCTGCGCAAGAAGATCGATGCCGGCCGGGAGCCGCTGATCCACACCGTCCGCGGCGTCGGGTACGTGCTCAAGCCGGCGGCAGCCTAGCGCGATGGCGGCACACGGCCAGCGGGCGCCGGGCCGGGTCAGCCGGTGGCTGGCCGGGCGGACGCTGCGCGGGCGGCTGGTGACCGGCCTGCTGGCCACGCTGATCGTGGCCTGCGCGGGCATCGGCGCGGTGACCTACGCCCACCTGCACAGTGTGCTGATGGGCCAGCTGGAGCAGGAGCTGACCGACGCCAGCCAGCGCTACGCGCAGTGCATGCAGCCGCCGCCGATGCCGCACCGCCGCGATGGCGACGGCGACAACGGGCCGCCGCCCGCCGGCCCGCGCAACTGCGCCCAGCAGCAGGGCAGCGGCACCTTCAGCGCGATCAGCCTGGCCGCGGCCGCCGGGGACGACTACCGGACGGTGAGCAAGCCCTTCGTGGCCCCGGTCGAGACCTACTGCCAGCTGACCGCGGCCGACCGGCGCGCGCTGGGTGAGCTGCCCGTCAGCGGCGCCCCGGAGACGGTCACCCTGTCCGCGCACGGGCCGTACCTGATGACGGCCAGCAGCGCCGGCGGCGACGTGTTCGTCAGCGGGCTGCCGCTGGCCCCGGTGAACAGCACGCTGCGCCAGGTCGCCATCGCCGAGGCCGTGATCTTCGCGATCGCGCTGCTGTTCACCGGCCTGATCGGAACGGCCTGGGTGCGGGTCTCGCTGCGGCCGCTGCGCCGGGTCGCGGCCACCGCGCGGCGGGTCACCGAGCTGCCGCTGGGCAGCGGGGAGGTGGCGCTGCCCGAGCGGGTGCCCGACGCCAACCCGGCGACCGAGGTCGGCCAGCTGGGCGCGGCGTTCAACCGGATGCTCGGGCACGTGGAGGCGGCGCTGGCCCGCCGGGAGGCGAGCGAGAGCCGGCTGCGCCGGTTCGCCGCCGATGCCAGTCACGAGCTGCGCACGCCGCTGGCCGCGATCCGGGGGTACGCCGAGCTGGCCCGCCAGTACCCGGGCCCGGTGCCCCCGGACCTGGCCCACGCGCTGAGCCGGGTGGAGTCGGAGTCGGCGCGGATGAGCGTGCTGGTCGATGAGCTGCTGCTGCTGGCCCAGCTGGACGCGGGGCGGCCGCTGGCCAGCGAGTCGGTGGACCTGACCCGGCTGGCCATCGACGTGACCAGTGACGCGCAGGCGGCCGCGCCGGAGCACCGGTGGCGGCTGCAGCTGCCCGATGCGCCGGTCGGCGTCCGCGGCGACGAGCACCGGCTGCATCAGGTCCTGGCCAACCTGCTGTCCAACGCGGCCCGGCACACCCCGGCCGGCACCACGGTGACGGTGGCGCTGGCCGCCGGCCGGGATGCGGTCGCGGTCAGCGTGACCGACGACGGGCCGGGTATCCCGCCCGCCCTGCAGGCGGCCATGTTCGAGCGGTTCGTCCGCGGCGACAGCGCGCGCTCCCCCGCGGCCGGCAGCACCGGGCTGGGCCTGGCCATCGTCGACGCGGTCACCGCCGCGCACCACGGTCGGGTGACGGCGACCAGCCGGCCGGGCGAGACCCGGTTCACCATCACGCTGCCCCGCGATCGCTAGTGCCCTGAGTCGCTCACGCGGGTGCGGCATGCGGCGAGGGTGCCGGGGATCTGGCCGGGGATCTGGCCGGCGGTCCCGGGCCGGGCGACACCAGCGGGCTACGAGCCCAGGTAGCGCAGGACCGCGCGGACGCGGCGGTTGTCCGCCTCGTCCGGGGACAGCCCCAGCTTGTCGAAGATGCTCGCCACGTGCTTTTCGACGGTTCCGCCCGTCACCACGAGCGCGCCGGCGATGCCCGCGTTCGAACGCCCCTCCGCCATCAGCGCGAGCACGTGGCGCTCGCGCGCGGTGAGCGCGGCCAGGCCCTCGGCGCGGCGGCTGGCGCGCAGCAGCTGGCCGACGACCTCGGGGTCGAGCGCCGTGCCGCCCCCGGCGACCCGCTCCAGCGCGCCGGCGAACTCGGCCACGTCGGCCACCCGCTCCTTCAGCAGGTACCCGGCGCCCGCCGCGTTGCCTGCCAGCAGCCGGGCCGTGTACTTGGTCTCGATGTACTGCGACAGCACCAGCACCCCGGTGCGCGGGTGCTGGCGGCGGATCTCGAGCGCGGCACGCAGCCCCTCGTCGGTGTGCGTCGGCGGCATCCGGATGTCGGCCACCACGACGTCGGGCTGATGCTCGGCCACCGCGGCCAGCAGCGCGCCGCCGTCGCCCACGGCAGCGCACACCCGGTGACCGCGGTCCTCAAGCAGCCGGGTGAGCCCCGCCCGGAACAGGGCTGCGTCCTCAGCGATCACGACCCGCATGGTCATGCGCGCAGCGGGAGCTCGACGGTGATCTTCGTCGGGCCGCCGGGCGGGCTCGCGATCGCGAGCCGGCCGTCGACCACGGCGACCCGCTGCGCGAGCCCGGACAGGCCGGTGCCCCGGGCCGGGTCGGCCCCGCCCGTGCCGTCGTCGGCGACGCTGAGCAGCAGCACGTCCCGCTGTCCGGCCGTCCGGAGGGCGATCTTGTTCGCGAAGCTGTGCTTGGCCGCGTTGGCCAGCAGCTCGGCGGCGCAGAAGTACGCGATGGTCTCGATCGCGGGGGTAGGCCGGACCGGGATGCTGGCCTCCAGCTCGACCGGGATCGCGCTGCCGGCGGCCAGCGAGGCGAGGGCGTCGCCCAGCCCGCTGTCGAGCACCGGCGGGTGGATCCCGCGGGCCAGGCTGCGCAGCTCGCCGAGCGCGTCCCTGGCGCCCCGGAGCGCGGCGTCGACCAGCTCGCGGACCGCCGCGGCATCGCGAACCTCGCCGCTGTCGCCGAGCTTCTCCCGGGCCATGCCGAGGTTCATGGCCAGGGTGGCCAGGCGGATCTGCGCGCCGTCGTGCAGGTCCCGCTCGAGCCGCCGCAGCAGGGCGGCGGAGTCGTCCACGGCCAGCGCGCGGCCTAGCTCCAGGTCGCGGACCCGCTGAGCCAGCCGCCCGGGCCCGAGCAGGCCGGCGATCAGCCAGGCGTCGGCGGACGTGACGGCCCTGATGACCCACGGCGCGATCAGCAGCATCGCTGCTCCCGCCGCGGCGGCGGCGAACGTGCCGGGGAGGGTCGCGATGCGGAACGTCGCCGCGCCGAACCACCCGGACGGCGTGAACACCGGCACCGGGCTCAGCCGGGTCCCCGGCGGGTGGTTGCGGAACGCCCCCCACCAGAGCGGGTAACTCAGGTTGGCCAGCCCGCCGATCCACAGGTACACGGCGTACAGCTCGATCAGGCCGACCGGCAGCTTGGCCACCAGGTAGGCGACGACCCGCCAGCCGGTCCCGTCGCGAGGGCCCGGGCCCTGCCAGGCCCGGCCGCCGGCGGCCCGCCGCACCGGCGGCGGCGCCGCGACGTGCATCCCGAGCAGCCGGGTCGCGAGCCTGCGCTGCAGCGAGCCGAGCCGCCGGGCCGCCCTCGTCGACACCAGCAGCACGAGCAGCAGTCCCACGCCGGCGCCGGCGATGGCCACGCCGGCCCGGGACGGGTTACCCCGCCCGGTACCGGCCGCCAGCAAGGTCAGGTCCACAGCGAGGAAGAAGAGCACCAGCGGGCTGGCCGCGACGAACGGCAGCCCGGCCAGGCTGAACAGCACCTCGCGACCCGCACGCCGGGTGAACGGCGCCTGGACCGCCGCGCGGGCGACCGCCCGCGGGCTCGGGGCCCGCGGCTGGCCGCCCGGCGGCGGGCCCGCGGCTGGCGTGGTCATCGGAAGGCCCATGCCGCCATTTTCCTCTCTTCCGGGCCCTGCCTGCTGCTTACGCGTCCCGCCGGGCCAGCAGCCATCCGCCGGCCGCCAGCGCGATCACGGCGTACAGGCCCAGCACGCCGAGCTCGGCCCACGCGGAGAAAAAGTGCGGGCAGGACGCCGCGCTGCTGCCGCAGGTGACCGGCCTGGTCGTACTCAGCGAGTTCTCCAGGATCAGGATCGGCATGTACGCCGCCACGCTGTGCGCGGCGACGCCGATGGCCATCGCGGCCACGTACACCCCGGCCACCAGCACCCCGACCGCGGCCGCGCTGTGCCGGATGATCGCGCCCAGGCCCAGGCCGAGCAGCCCGATCAGGCAGAAGGCGGCCCCGGACAGCACGACCGCCCGCAGCACGCCGGGCTGGCTCAGCGCGGGGGCCGCGATGCCGTGGCGCAGCGTCGCTGCTGCGGCGAGGAACGCGAGGAACGACGCGGCCTCCCCGATGACCAGGGTCACGGCCCCGAACACGGCGGCCTTCGCCGCCAGGAGCAGGGGGCGCCGCGGGATGGCGGCCAGCGTGACCCGGACTGATCCGCAGGAGTACTCGCTGGTCATGGTCAGCACGCCGAGCACGCCCGTCAGCAGCAGGCCGGGGACCACGCCGGCGAGCGCGTTGTTGGTCACGTCTGCGGAGGCGTTCCGGCTGCTGAGGCCCACGCCGAGCCCGATCGCGATGGTCCCGGCGACCGTGACGGCCAGGGTCCACCAGGTGGAGCGCAGGCTGCGCAGCTTGATCCATTCCATCCGGGCCGCCTGCGCCAGCCCGTACCGGCCGCCCGGCACGCGGCGCACGCGGGTCGCTGCGGTCGTGGTCATGACGTTGCCTCCGGCGTCTTGCTGCCCCGGTACTCGACTGCTTCGCTGGTGAGCCGGATGAACGCGTCCTCTAGCGACGCCGACCCGGCCGACAGCTCGGCGACGGTCGTGTCCGCGAGCAGCCGGCCCCGGCCGATCACCACCAGCCGCTCGGCGGTCAGCGCCATCTCGCTGATCAGGTGGCTGGACACGAGCACCGTGCGGCCCTGCGCGGCCAGCGATTTCAGCAGGTTGCGGATCCAGCGGACCCCCTCGGGATCCAGCCCGTTCACCGGCTCATCCAGCAGCAGCACCGCCGGATCGCCCAGCAGCGCCGCGGCGACCCCCAGGCGCTGCCCCATCCCGAGGGAGAACTTCCCGGCCCGCCGCCGGGCCGCGCCGGCCAGGCCGGCCATGTCCAGCACCTCGTCGACCCTGGCCCGCGGAATCGCGTTGCCGGCGGCCAGCGCGGCCAGGTGGCTGCGGGGGCTACGGCCCGGGTGGAACGCCCTGGCCTCGAGCATCGCGCCGACCTCGCGCAGCGGCCAGCGCAGCTCGCGGTAGCGGCGGCCGCCGACCCGCGCCTGGCCGGCGTCGGGCCGGTCCAGCCCGAGGATGAGCCGCATCGTGGTGGACTTGCCCGACCCGTTGGGGCCGAGGAAGCCGGTGACACTGCCCGGCCGCACGTCGAAGCTGAGCGCGTCGACCGCGACCGTCGGTCCGTATCGCTTGGTGAGACCCTGGGCCTCGATCATCCGGATCCTTCCGTCGTTCCTGCCTACGGAAGATCACGCTAGGCACGCGGCCGCCCGGGCGGGATCCGGCTGACGGCCGTCTTCGGCTGGGGGATTTCCCCCGGGCAGGCCCGCTAGCCGGCCCCGGGCTGCCCGGCCTCCGGCTGGCTGGTCCCCCGCGACCCGGCCGGGCGCACCAGGATGTCGATGCTCAGCGCCAGGATCCAGGCCGGGAACAGCAGCTCCGACCAGGGTGAGACATTGGAGCCGATCAGCAGCACCAGCGCGGTGACCAGCCCGGCCACCCACAGCCACCTCGGCACGAAGTCGGTCCGCCGGGCGATGGTGACGGTGGTGAGGGTGAACACCGCGGCCATCCGGACGGCGTAGGTGTTCAGCAGGATCGAGGTGGAGTTGCGGCCCAGCGCCAGGGTGGCCGACCCGGCCGGGGCGCCCGGGTGCGCCAGCGCGACGTCAACCAGGCCGCCCGCCACCCCGGCGGCGACGAAGAACATGGCGATGAACAGCAGCCCGCTGCCCAGGAACACGGTCGCGAAGAACCGGTCCTCCCGGCCGCCGATCCGGTCCCGCAGCACGCCGACGAACCACAGGAAGGCGATCCCGGCGAACGGGACCAGGTTGAGGGCCGCGTTGATGGCGGTGCGCTTGGCCGGGTCGGACAGCCACTGACCCGGGCTGGCCGGGTGCGCGGGCGTGGACAGCCGCAGGATGACCAGCACCGCCGCGGTGAACACGGCGAAGATGATCCCGGCGAAGGCCGCGGCGCGCGGGGTGCGCAGCGGGCTGCCGGCCTCCAGCGGGTCGGCCGGGTGCGCCGGCGGGCGGGCGGCGGCGCTCACCGGGCGCCCTCCGCCGCGGCCGGCTGGCCGGCGGCCTTCTGCAGGGCGATCAGCCGGACGGTCAGGGCCACCAGCACCACGCTGATGGCCGCCTCGAGCGTGCCCTCAGCGAGCCCCCGGATCGCCAGGTTCAGCGCGATCTCGCCGCCGCCGTGCGGCTCGGGCAAGATCGCCTCCAGCTCGTTGATCAGGATCAGCGGCAGCCCGGCGAGCAGGAAGCAGCGCCAGAACTGCCTGCGGACCAGGCTCGCGGAGCGGCGCAGCGCGGCCCCGACCTTGCGGTCCTCGAGCTCGATGACCGGCCCGACGATGGCCAGGAGGGTGAACGCGATCAGGCCGGGGATCACCAGGAGGAGCACGCCGACCAGGACGATCGCGACGACGGCGAGGTCGCCCAGCACCAGCCGCCCCCAGGGCAGCGACCGGGCCACCTGGCCCAGGCCCGGACGCTCCCCGCCGGCCTGCATCGCCGTGGTCAGGCGGCAGATCAGGCCGGACAGGAACACGGTGCCGAGCAGGCTGACCGCGGTGGTGCTGAGGTCGGCGACGGTGTAGGCGGCGGCGTTGCTCGGGTCCACGAAGTGATCGACCAGGATGTCGCCGCCGGCGGTGATCAGTGAGACGGCGATCGCCACGGCCAGGATGCGGCCGGTGTCCTGGCGGCCGGCCCCGGCCGCGGCGGCGAGAACGGCCCGCATGCTGAGCCGGGGCTTGGCCGGAGGGCGCTGCGGGCCCGCCCCGGAGCCAGCTGCGCCGGGCCCGGCGGCCTGGCCTGCGGCACCCTCGTTACTCGTAGTAGTTCTCTCGTGACTGTCAGGCACCAGCACACGGTACGCCGGACGTGCCCGATGGCCGGCAGCGGGGGGACATAGCTCCTGCTCAGGCGCAGGTCAGCGCGCCTTCAGGGAACCTGCGGCTTCATAGCGGGCGCAGATTCCGGCCGCAGGGCCGGGCCAGCCTGGGCCCGCACAGTGGTCGCCATGAACACACCAGTCACAGCTCTGGAGCCGGCCCCCTGGCCGGCCGCCGCGGGCCCGCCGGGAGGCCCGCAGGTGGAGATCGTGGTCCCGGTCAAGGATGAGGAGGCCGACCTGGCCCCCGGCGTCCGGCGGCTGCAGGCATTCCTGGCCGCCGGCTTCCCGTTCAGCTGGCACATCACGATCGCCGACAACGGCAGCTCGGACGCCACCTGGGACATCGCCCGGGCGCTGGCCGCGGAGCTGGCCGGGGTCAGCGCCGCGCGGCTGGCGCAGCCCGGCCGCGGGCTGGCCCTGCGGTCGGTGTGGTCGGCCAGCGACTGCGCGGTGCTGGCCTACATGGACGTCGACTTGTCGACGGACCTCAACGCGCTGCTCCCGCTGGTCGCGCCGCTGCTGTCCGGGCACAGCGACGTGGCTATCGGCACCCGGCTGGCCCGCGGGTCCCGGGTGGTGCGCGGGCCGCGCCGGGAACTGCTGTCCCGCGGCTACAACCTGCTGCTGCAGGCGTCGCTGGGCGCGGGGTTCTCCGACGCGCAGTGCGGGTTCAAGGCGATCCGCGCGGATCAGGCCCGCGAGCTGCTGCCCCGCACCGAGGACGGCGGCTGGTTCTTCGACACCGAGCTGCTGGTGCTGGCCGAGCGGGCCGGGCTGCGCATCCACGAGGTGCCGGTGGACTGGACCGATGACCCGGACTCGCGGGTCAGCGTGCGGGCCACGGCACTGGCCGATGTGCGCGGCATCCTGCGGCTGGGCGGCGGGCGGCGGCTGGCCCGGTTCGCCGTCGTCGGCGCCGCCAGCACGGTCGCCTACGTGCTGATCTACCTAACCCTGCGCCGCGGGCTGGCGGCGCAGTCAGCGAACGCGATCGCGATGGGTGTCACCGCGGTCGCCAACACCGCCGCCAACCGGCGGGTCACGTTCGGGATCTCCGGGCGGCGGCACCTGGTCCGGCATCAGTTCCGCGGCCTGCTGGCGTTCGCCGCCGGGCTGGCGATGACCTCGGGCGCGCTGGCGGTACTGCACTGGATCACGCCGCAGCCGCCGCCGGCAGCGGAGCTGGCGGTGCTGCTCATCGCCAGCGTGGCCGCCACGCTGGCCCGGTTCGGGCTGTACCGCAGCTGGGTCTTCCGCGGGAGCTCGCGATGACCGCGGTCACCGGCGGCCGGGCCGGGCTGGCCGGGCGCGCGGGCCCGGCGCACGCAGAGCAGGCCGCGACCCGCTCGCCGCGCTGGGCGCGCCCGGCGCTGGCCGGGCTGCTCGCCCTCACCGCGCTGCTGTACCTGGCCGGGCTCAGCCGCAACGGCTGGGCCAACGACTTCTACGCCGCGGCGGTGCAGGCCGGCACGAAAAGCTGGAAGGCCTTCTTCTTCGGGTCGTTCGACGCCTCGAACTTCATCACCGTCGACAAGACGCCCGCCTCACTGTGGGTCATGGAGCTGTCGGCGCGGGTGTTCGGGCTCAACTACTGGAGCATGCTGGTGCCGCAGGCGCTGGCGGGCACCGGCTCGGTGGCGCTGCTGTACGGGGCGGTGCGCCGGTGGTTCGGGGCCGGCGCCGGGCTGCTGGCCGGGGCGGCCCTGGCGCTGACCCCGGTGGCGGCGCTGATGTTCCGGTTCAACAACCCCGACGCGCTGCTGGTGCTGCTGATGACCGGCGCGGCGTATGCGACGGTCCGGGCCATCGAGTCGGGGCGGACCCGGTGGCTGGTGCTGGCCGGGACGCTGCTCGGCTTCGGGTTCCTGACCAAGATGCTGCAGGCGTTCCTGGTGCTGCCCGCGTTCGGCGTGGCCTACCTGGTGGCCGGGCCGCCGCGGCTGCGCACCCGGCTGTGGCAGCTGCTGGCCGGGCTGGCGGCGGTCATCGTCGCCGCCGGCTGGTGGGTAGCCATCGTCATGGCGACCCCGGCCGCGAGCCGCCCGTACATCGGCGGGTCGACGAACAACAGCATCCTGCAGCTGACCCTGGGCTACAACGGGCTCGGCCGGCTGGACGGGAACGAGACGGGGTCGGTCGGCGGGGGCGGCGGTGCCGGCCCGGGTGGCGGCGGCGGCTCGGCGTTCGGCGGGTCGTCCGGGTTCCAGCGGCTGTTCGCCTCGGAGATGGGCGGGCAGATCAGCTGGCTGCTGCCCGCCGCGCTGCTGGCCATCGGGGCGCTGGCCTGGCTGGGCTGGCGCCGCCGCGGCAGCACCGGGCCAGGTGCTGGTGCTGGTGCTGATTCGGGCTACGGGGGCAGTGCGGCGGGCCTGCACAGCGGGAACACCCCGCGCACCGACCGAGCAGGGGCCGCGGCGCTGCTGTGGGGCGGCTGGCTGCTGGTGACCGGCGCCGTGTTCAGCTTCATGGCCGGCATCATCCACCCGTACTACACAGTGGCCCTGGCCCCGGCGATCGCCGCCCTGGTCGGCATCGGCAGCGTGCTGCCGTGGCGGGCCCGGGCTGAGCTGGCCGCCCGCATCCTGCTCGCGGCGGGCGTCGCAGTGACGGCCATCTGGTCCTATGTGCTGCTGGCCCGGTCGCCGGACTGGTACCCGGCGCTGCGCTACGTCGTCCTGATCGGCGGCCTGGCCGCGGCCGCTGCCCTGCTCGCCGAGCGGCTCGCCCGGCATGAGGTACGCAGCAGCAGCGGCCGGCTGACCCTGGCCGGCGTGGCGGCCGCGGCGGCAATTGTCACCGGGCTGGCCGGGCCCGCCGCTTACAGCATCCAGACCGCGGCGACCTCGCACGCAGGCGCACTGCCCAGCGCCGGCCCGACGGTGACGAGCGCGTTCGGCGGGGGCGGCGGACCCGGCGGGACGGGCGGGCCGGGCGGGACCGGCGCAGCGGGCGGCGGCTTCCCCGGCGGGACAGGCACGCACTCCGGCCAGGGTGGCACGGCGGGTGGTAGCAGCGCGGGCTCCGGCAGCGGCGCTAGCGGGACCGGCACGGGCGCGAGCGGGACCGGCGCGAGCGGGACCGGCAGCGCTGGCGGAGGCCTGCCCGGCGGGGCTGGCACCGCCACCGGATCCGCCGGAACCGGCCAGGCGGGCCCGCCGGGCAGCAGTTCCGGCAGCGGCATGCCCGGCTCGGGCAGCCGTCCGACCGGGACCAGCGGCCGCACCGGTGCACCCGGCGGCACGGCAGGTGCAGGCGGTGCGGGCGGTCCCGGCGGCGGGCTGGGCGGCTCGACACAGGTCAGCAGCGCCATCACCCGGCTGCTCAGGGCCAACGCCAGCCACTACACCTGGGTCGCTGCCACGGTCGGCTCCGAGAGCGCCGCGCCGCTGCAGCTAGCCTCCGGCGAGCCGGTCATGTCCATCGGCGGCTTCAACGGCACCGACAACGCCCCGGCCCTCGCGGAGTTCCAGCGCCTGGTGTCCCAGCACAAGATCCACTACTTCGTGGGGAGCAACGCGCACAGCTTCGGCGGCGGGTCCGGAGCAGCGTCGGCGATCAGCAGCTGGGTCG
>DASXDJ010000078.1:0-3785 GCA_036490755.1 Streptosporangiaceae bacterium | reverse complement strand
CTGGGGGCCGTCGTCCACGCGCAGCGCCTCGGGCGTGAACGCGGCGGCGAACGGGAGCGCCGCCGGGGCCAGGGGCAGGCAGCCGGCCAGGACAGCCTCGAAGATCCGCTGGGTCATCTGCCCGGCCCTGGCGTACCGGTCGGGCAGCAGCAGGATCGTGGCCAGGGCCGACTCGTACAGGACCGGCGGCGGGCCAGGAACGCCAGGTGGGCCTGGATCGCCTCGTCGGGATAAACGGCCTCTGGCGGACTCGGGTATTGCAACTGTCTGAATGCCTTCTTCGCTGGCCGCTAGTGGGCTTGCGCGGGGATGGTCAGGCGGTAGCCGAGGGTGGCGGGGTCGTCGGGGTGGCGGTGGCCGTCGGGTTCCCAGCCCTGGCTGGTGTAGAAGGCCTGGGCCCGCTGGTTGAACTCCGCCACCCAGACGCGGGCTGCGGCGGCCGGCTGGGCCTGCCATGCCTGGATGCATGCCTGGTGGAGCCTGGTGCCGATGCGCTGGCGGAAGCTGGCGGGATCGACGAAGAAGAAGCCCAGCTGGCTGGTGATCTGCGGGTCGGGGTCGCGCAGGGCGCAGGGGCCGATCGCCGCGAAGCCGGCGAGGCGGCCGCCTTGCCCGGCGCAGAGCACGATGCGGTCGGGGGAGCGCAGGTCGCGGGCGAGGATCTCGCGGCGGCGGGTGGCACGGGCGGGGTCGGCGAGGATCTCATCAGGCACGAAGCCGCGGTAGTAGGCGGTGCGGGACCGGGTGTGGAGGCCGGCGATGGCGTCAAGGTCATCAGGGGCAGCGCGGCGGATGGATACCGGGAGGTCATTCATGCGGGCAGGATATGGCGGGGTGCGTGCCGGCTCTCGGCGGCTGACGTCGGCGGCGTAGGCGGCCCAGTCGCCGGCGGAGGCTCGCTGCCAGGCGACGGCGACGGTGATGTGGATGCCGAGCATGCGGGCCAGGACGGCGGCGGGCAGGTCGGTGGCGAGCTGGAACAGTGCGGCGGAGCGGGCCTGGCCGGAGTAGATGCCGTGCTCGCGGAGGCGTTCGGCCAGGCGGTAGGAGCTGATCGGGCGTCCGGGCTGCCCGCCGGGGAACAGCCAGACCGAGGTGCCGTCGTCGCCGATGGCGGCGTGGCCGCTGCGGGAGGCGAGCAGCTGCCGGACGAGGCCGGCGAGGGGCTCAGGCAGTATGACAGGCTCGCGTCCGAGGCTCAGCCGGACTTGCCGGCCGTCAGCGTGGACGTGGCCGAGGGTCAGGCGGCTGATGGCCGAGGGCCACTGGGCGTAGAGGAGGACGAGGAGCCCGGCCACGCGGTCTTCGGAAGCGAGGCTGTCGTCGTGGAGCAGCCGCCGTGCCTGGTCCCAGCGTGCTTCGGTGTCGATGACGCGGGACGGGCCGCCCCACCGGGTGGCGGGGAAGTCAAGGCTGGTCAGTTTATGCTGCTTCGCCCAGCGGATGAAGTGCCCGGTTTCGCGGTGATAGCGGGCCTGGCCGCTGGTGATCCAGGCATCCAGGTCGTTCTGCCGGCAGGCGGCCAGGGTGAGGTCCCGGGCGGTGAGCCAGTCCAGGAACGCGATCGCGGCCTTGACGTGCTGGCGGACGCCGACCAGCTGGTCGTGGGTAGTGTCGGCGCCTGCGGTGCGTCGGCGCAGGCGGCGCAGCAGGTGCCAGACGGCGTAGTGGTGCAGCATGTGCTGCTCGCCGGGGTCGCTGCGGCCGCCGGTCACGGTGGTGATCCAGCGTTCCAGCCGGGCCATCTGCTCGTCACGGCGGGGCAGTGTTCCGATGGCGACCAGGACGCTGCGCAGGTGCTCGACCGGCTTGCCGGGAGGCAGCGCGTCCAGGGCGGCGTGGGTGAGCTCGCCCTCGGCGTCCAGGTTCTGGAGGATCGAGGGGGCGCCGCTCTTGTCCAGCCAGGCCGCGACGGTGCCGGGCCGCTCGGTGCTCGTGAGCGCCTGGTAGAGGGCGCGGAGGCGCGGGCGGATCTCGCCGGCCTCGTCGCCGAGCAGTTCATGCAGCCGCCGGCTGACAGCGCACCGGGCGCAGCGCCCGGCGTGGATCCGGCCGGTTTCTCCGCAGGCCGGGCAGCTGGTCCAGAAGCCGGCATCGGACCGGGTGCAGGTGGCGCAGAGCGGCTCAGCTTTGGTGCCGCCCCGGACGCGATCCACCCGGCCGCAGCCCGAGCAGCGTACCCGGCGCTGCTTGCAGGCCCCGCACCACGGCACGCCGGTGGCCTGCGAGGTCACGCACGGGGCCTCCCGCCCGCAGATGCCGCAGGTCGCGGTCTGCCATGGACGGCAGCTGGGGCAGAGCGGGCCGCCGGGGGTGCGGACGCTGACCGGCCGCCGGCGATGGCAGCCGGCGCAGGTCTCCTGGTTGGCCGGGTCGGTGATCAGGCAGTGCGGACACAGCGGCCGGCCGTCCTCGTCACGGATGGCGGCCTCGCGGACGGTCCCGCAGCGGGAACACGGCTCGGCCCGGGACCTGGCTGTGCAGTTGCGGCAGAGCCGGACCCCGTCACGGGGCTTGACCAGCGGGATCACCCGGCCGCAGTGCGGGCAGGGCGGCCGGACGACGCCTCTGGCGCCGGCCTCGCAGAGCCGGTCGATCAGCCGCAGCACCGAAGGGACGGGTGCCGCCGCGCCTTCCCCGGTCAGCAGCTCAGGCCGGTCTTGCAGGACCCAGGCGAGCTGATGGCGCTGCCCCGCCTGCGTCGCCGCCGCGGTCACCGCGGCAGCGACGGTCCCGGCCGGAAGCCCCGGGTCGAGCGCCGCGACGATGCCCGTCACGATGGCGACCGGGTCCCCGCCTGGCGGGCACTTCGCGCACCGGGGCCGGCCGTCCCGGTCGCGCTGGTGGATGGCCCGGATCTTGCCGCAGCCCGCGCACGGCTCGCGCCTGGGCCCGCAGGCAGAGCAGAACCAGTCCTCGCCGCGGCGCTGGAAGCTGCGCAGCTGCTTGCCGCACCCGGCGCAGACCGGGGCCGAGACGGCGCCCGCGCCCGCCTTCCGCAGCGCGACCAGCAGGTCCCCGGCGGCCCGCGGCGCGGGCGACCGGCCATCGGTCAGGACCGCGGGCCGGTCAGCGAGCGCCTGGGCGAGCCTGCGCCGCTTGGCCCGGCCGCCGGCCACGCTGATCACCACGTCCTCGATCACCGACCGTGCCAGGGCCGGCTCGACGCCGCCGACCATAGCGACGATGGCGCCGACCGGATCGGCCCGCGCGTCAGTCACCGCTCAGCCGCCGTCCCGGGTGATCCTGGCCCGCCGGGGACGCAGCACGCCGACCCCGGCCTCCTCCCCGCTCGCGGTCTTCGCCTTGCGGGCAGGCTTAGCCGCGGCGGCCGGCTCGATCAGGTCCTCCATCGAGCAGTCCAGGATGTCCAGCAGCGCCATCAGCACCTTCAGGCTCAGCCGCTCGGGCCGCTCGGTGACCAGCCGGTAGACCTGGCTGGACGACAAGTCGATGCCCCGCTCGGCCAGCAGGGGAGCCAGGTCCGTCGTCTGGAACATGTCCCGGCTGGCCATCACCTGCCGCAGGTTCCACCGGTAATCCAGCTTGCGCGCCATCGGATTCCCTCCTCAGCCCGGCTGCCCGCCGAGCGCCGGGGCCAGCGCCTTGCGCAGCGCGGTGTTCATGAAGTCGCCGCTGACATGTAACGGCACAGTCAGATATCAGAACTGCCTGAATGCCTGGTCCAATCGTGCGGTCTGAGCGGTGTCGGGCGACTCTAGCCGTGAGCGCCTAAGCCAACCATCGGGAACGGGGCATGGTGATGCCGCGCGAAGTGCCGACAT
>DASXDJ010000077.1:0-7486 GCA_036490755.1 Streptosporangiaceae bacterium | reverse complement strand
CTTGTTGAACTCGGCGGGCCGGTGCAGCGCCATCGCCGACCAGACCGGCTCGCTGGCCTGGCCGAGCCCGGTCCGCCGGAATCGCGCGTACATCTCCTGGAGGTCATCGCTGGTCGGCGCGGTCCACCAGAACATGTAGTCGGCGTCGGCACGCATGCCCTGCACGTCGTAGCAGCCCCTGGTGACGACGCCCTTGCCGGCGGCGGACTGGCACAGCTCGGTGACCTCGGCGGCCAGCCCCGGCCGACCGGACCCGGACTGACCCGCGGCGGACTCCAGCGCGTTCGGCCCGCTGACCCGGAAAACCGACCACATGGTGTAGCGGATCAGCTCGTTCAGCTCGCGCGCCTTCAGCCGCTGCTCCGGCGTGCCGGATGCCTCATTGCCTGCCATGCGCCCATTCTCTCGCAGGGCCCCCGCGCACCGGACGCCGCGCCGGCGGAAGCGATCAGCCCGGCCGGGCGGCGCCGGAAAACCGGTCCGGCCCCGGCGGGGCGGCGAGAGATGATGCCGGTCATGAACAGCGAGACGCGGAACGGGCCGGATGGCGATGGCGGGGCTGGCGACGGCGGGCGGGCGGAGCGGGCGCGGCAGCGGGCGCTGGTCAGGCGCGGGTACGACGCGATCTCGCTGGCTTACCGCACGGACGACGGGCGGGCGCACCAGTCCTCGGCCGAGGACACCGGCCGGTACGCGGGATGGGTGGCCGAACTGGCTGCGCTGCTGCCGGCCGGAGCCAGAGTGCTCGATCTCGGCTGCGGGGCGGGCGTGCCGGGGACCAGGGAGCTGGCGGCGCGCGGGCTGGCGGTGACGGGGGTGGATTTCTCCGCGGTCCAGCTCGGCCGGGCCCGCCGCCTGGTCCCGGCGGCGGGCTTCGTCCAGGCCGACATGGCGGAGCTGGAGCTCCAGCCCGGCAGCCTCGACGCGGTCGTCTCCTTCTACGCGCTGATCCATGTGCCGCTGGCCGACCAGCGAGCCCTGTTCCCGCGCATCCGGGGCTGGCTGCGGCCGGGCGGCTACCTGCTGGCGATCGTCGGCGCGGGACGGCTGACGGAGACGGACGAGTACCTGGGCGCGCCGATGTTCTGGGATCACGAGGACGCGCCTGCGTACCGGGAGTGGCTGGCGGCGGCCGGGCTGGCGCCGCTGTGGGACCGGTATGTCCCGGAGGGCGACTCCGGGCACACCCTCGTCCTGGCCCGCGCCTCCTGAGCGCACCGCTTGACATGCAGCCGGATGGTTGCCTAATCTAAAGGCAACCAAATGGCTGCCTATCTAGTGATGGCGGGATGACGATGGACGAGGTGTTCCGGGCGCTGGCCGACGCCAGCAGGCGCCGGCTGCTCGACAGCCTGAACGGGCGGTCCGGGCAGACCCTGCGCGAGCTGTGCGCCGGACTGGACATGACCCGCCAGTCGGTCAGCAAGCACCTGGCGGTACTGGAGGAAGCCAACCTCGTGACCACGGTGTGGCACGGCAGGGAGAAGCTGCACTACCTCAACGCCGTGCCCATCAACGCCCTCGCCGACCGCTGGATCAGCCAGTACGACCGGGCGCGGACCCGCGCGCTCGCCGACCTCAAGACGGCATTGGAGAACCCCATGTCCGACAGCGAGTTCGTCTACACCACCTACATCAAGACCTCCCCCGAGCGGCTCTGGCAGGCCCTCACCGAGCCGGCCTTCACCAGCAGGTACTGGGGCTGCACGTTCCAGACCGACTGGGCGGCCGGGTCGGAGATGACCTGGGAGCAGAGCGGCGTGACGATCACCGACCCCGCGCAGGTGGTGCTGGAGTCCGACCCCTACCGGCGGCTCTCCTACACCTGGCACACGTTCACGCCCGAGCTGGCCCACGCGTTCGGGTTCTCCCCCGAGGACCAGGCCGCGATGGCGGCCGAGCGCCGCTCGAAGGTGACATTCGAGCTGGAGCCGCAGGGCGAATCGGTCCGGCTGACCGTGCTGCACGACGGGCTGGAGCCGGCCGGGGCCATCCAGCAGGGCATCAGCCAGGGCTGGCCGGCGATCCTGTCCAGCCTCAAGACGATGCTGGAGACGGGCGACCCGCTGCCCGCCCCCGCCGCGGCAGCCGCCGAGCCGCAGCGGGCCTGACCTGCCGCGGGCCGCGGCTGGCCTGCGGTGCGATCATCGGAAGATGCGCACACCGCAGGCCTACCGTGGCGGCGAGCTCGTCCTCGTCCTTGACTGCTCGAACCTGGACACCTCGGCGCGGTTCTGGGCCGAGGTACTCGGCTACGAGCCCGGCGGCCCCGTTCTCGGGCCGCCGGGCTCGCTCTATCTCAGCCTGTACCCGCCGGGCGGAGCCGGCATCGAGCTGCTGCTGCAGTCGGTGCCGGACGTCAAGCTGCAGAAGAACCGGCTGCACCTCGACCTGCGAACCGATGACCTGGAGGCCGAGGTCAGCCGGGTGACGGCGGCGGGCGCTCGGCGGCTGACCCGCGAGCCGGTCACCGAGGAAGGCTGGCGCTGGCATGTGCTGGCCGACCCGGATGGCAACGAGTTCTGCATACTCCAGGGACCGGGCTAGCACGCCGGGCCCGCTGGCTCCGCCGGTCAGCGGGGGTCGCGGGCGGCCGTGGCGGCGAGCTGCGCGGTGACCTGGCCGGCGGCCAGCCGTGCCGAGGCGATGCAGGCCGGGATGCCGACGCCGTCATAGGCGGCGCCGCAGACCGCCAGCCCGGGCTGGGCCGCGACGCCGGCCCGGATCCGGGCCACCCGGTCCAGGTGACCCACGCTGTACTGGGGCAGCGCGCCGCCCCAGCGGGTCACCCGGAACGCGGCCGGGCGGCCCGCCCCGCCCGTCGCGGCGGCCAGGTCGGCGGCGGCCAGCCCGGCCAGCTCGCCGTCCTCGCGCTGCAGGATGGCCACGTCACCGAGGCGGCCCACCGAGCAGCGGACGATGTGCGGTGCTTCCTCATGGGCGACGGCCTGGCCAGCGCCCCGGCGCAGGTGCGGCCACTTGACCGTGCTGAACGTGACCGCCTTGATGGCGTGCCCCTCTACCGCCGGGACCAGGAACCCGCTGCCCGCCGGTTCTGCCGGGAAGGCGCCGGCCCGGTAGGCCAGCGTCACGATCGCCATGCTCGCGTACTCGATCTCGCCCAGCGCCGCCGCCGCGTCCGCCGCGCCGGCCACCCCGGCGAGCAGCCGGCCGGCCGGGCGCGCGGGCAGCGCCAGGATGACGGCGTCCGCGTCCAGTGACTCCGGCGCGTGCGCGGAGCCGACGGTCAGCCGCCAGTGCCCGTCCGCCCTGGCCAGCTCCCGCACGGTCGCCCTGGTCCGCACCCGGGCCCCTGACGCGGCGGCCAGCCGGGCCGGCAGCGAGCCAAGTCCCCCGGCGAGCGTGACGAACACCGGCGCGGGCCTGGCTGCGCCGCCTTGAGCCGCCGGCCCGCCAGCGCCTGACGCGCCCGGCGCGCCGGATACGGGCGGCGGCAGCAGCGACGCGGCCGCCTCGGTCAGCGACCCGTGCCGGGGCAGGGCTGCGGCCAGCGCCGGCAGGGTGGCCAGGAACGACAGGTCGTCGCAGCGGCCGGCGTAGACCCCGCCGAGCAGCGGGTCCACGATCCGGTCCACCAGCTCCTGGCCCAGCCGCCCGCCGACCAGCCCGGCGACCGAGATGTCCGGCTCGCCCGCCGGCTCCCCGGCGTCCTGCCCGGCTCTGGCCAGGCCGGCGGGCGACAGCAGGCCGGTGGCCGCCAGCTCCCCGAGGTCGGCGGGCACGCCCATGAACTGCCGCCTGGGCAGCGACCGTACCTCGCCGCGCGTCCAGATGCCGGCCGACGTGGTGCCGGGAGCGCGCAGCTCACCGGAGAGCCCGAGCTCCCCGATCAGCCCGGTTCCCTCGGGCCGCCTGGCTAGCAGCGCCTCGGCGCCCTCGTCTACCTCGACCCCCGCCACCTCGGTCACCGACAGCTTCCCGCCGGTCCTGGCCGACCCTTCGAGCACGGTCACGGCCAGGCCCGACTCGCGCAGGAACCAGGCGGCCGCCAGGCCGGCAATGCCGCCGCCGATGATCGCCACGCGCGGCGGGCGGCCGCCTGACTCGCGCGGCCGGGACTCGCGCGACCGGGACTGGGGCTCGGGTATCGGGATGGTCACGACTGTGATTATCCCGTGGGCCGGCGGAACCGGCGCCGCGGGCGGCGCGTCCGAGCAGCATGAAGCCCAGGACGAGCACCCGGCCCAGCCGGCAGGCCGGAGCGAGCGGAACGGCTGGCACCGGGTGCGAACGGCGCGCCGGGACACCACGCGGGATCGCGCTGACCGGCACAGTCCTGCTGTTGGGGACGGCGCTGCTGATGCTGGCCGGCTGCGCCGACTCCGGCGGTTCGTCGACTAGCACCGCCAGCGGGACGAACGCGGCCTCGGGGTCCGCGGCACACGCCCCGGCCGACTTCCGGGCGGCGGCCAGCGCCGGGCAGCCGGCCGGGCCGGCCAGCCTGGACCTGGTGCCGGTCAACCAGAGCATCATCTACACCGCGTCGCTGACCCTGCGGGTCCGCGACGTCAGCGCCGCCTCGGCCACCGTCTCCGGCTACATCACCAGCACCGGCGGATACACCGCCGACGAGCAGGCACGGACCAGCGAGCCGGGACGGCAGCGGCCCACGATCAGCCTGACCCTGAAGGTGCCCTCCGGGGAGTACCCGGCGGTGCTGCGCCACCTGGCCGGCCTTGGCCGGCAGACCACGCTGATCCAGCGGTCCACCGACGTCACCCAGCAGGTCGCCGACGTGAACAGCCGGGTCACCTCGGAGCAGGACGCCATCGCGCAGCTCCGCGCGCTGCTGAAGCGGGCCGGGTCGGTGTCCGGGCTGCTTCAGGTCCAGCAGCAGATCTCCAGCGACGAGTCATCGCTGGAGGCGCTGCTCGCCCAGCAGCGGGCGCTCAGCCACGAGACGGCCTACGCCACGATCACGCTGCGGCTGTACGGCCCGCTGCCCCCGGTAGCGCATCGGCACCAGGCCGGGCACGGCTTCGGCTCGGGACTGGCGGCGGGCTGGCGCGGGCTGAAGGCCGCGACCGGCTGGGTGCTCACGGCACTCGGCGTGCTCGCCCCGTTCCTGCTCATCGCGGCCATCGTCGGCGGGCTCGCCTACCTGGTGCGGCGGCGGCTGTCCCGCCGGGCCAAGGGCAGCACACCGGCCGCCGGGGCCGGCTGACCGGCGCGTCTGGTTGCCGGGGGGAGCTGCGCTAGCGCGGCTCGTGCACCAGGTCGGCGAGCCGGGCTAGCACGTCTGGGTCGGTCTCCGGCAGCACGCCGTGCCCGAGGTTGAAGATGTGCCCCTCGGCGGTCCTGCCCCGGTCCAGTACCTCCCTGGCCCGCTGCTCAATGACCGGCCACGGGGCCAGCAGGATCGCCGGGTCCAGGTTGCCCTGGAGCGCCTTGCCCGGCCTGACCCGCCGGGCCGCCTCGTCAAGAGGTACCCGCCAGTCCACCCCGACCACGTCGGCGCCCGCCTCGCCGACCAGCCCAAGCAGCTCGCCCGTGCCGACCCCGAAGTGGATCCGGGGTACCCCGGTCTGCGCCAGCGCGTCGAACACCCGCTTGCTGTGCGGCATCACGCTGCGCCGGTAGTCCTCCGGGCTGAGCGCGCCGATCCAGGAGTCGAACAGCTGCACCGCCGAGGCCCCGGCGGCCACCTGGACCTTCAGGAAGGTGATCGTGATGTCGGTGAGCGTGGTCAGCAGCTCGTCCCACAGCGCAGGCTCGCCGTACATCAGCGACTTGGTGATCTCGAAGTTCTTCGACGGGCCGCCGTCCACCAGGTAGCAGGCCAGGGTGAACGGGCCCCCGGCGAACCCGATCAGCGGCCGCTCGCCCAGCTCGGCGACCAGGGTGGTCACCGCCTCGGTGACGAACGCGACCTGGTCAGGGTGCAGTCCGCGCAGCCCGCGCACGTCCGCGGCCTCGCGGATCGGCTTGTCGACAACCGGCCCGACCCCCGGCTTGAGGTCGATGCCCACCCCGGCCGCGCGCAGCGGCACCACGATGTCGCTGAAGAAGATGGCGGCGTCCGCCGCGTAGCGGCGCAGTGGCTGGAGCGTGAACTCGGTGATCAGGTCAGGCGTCGAGCAGGCGTCCAGCATGGGCATGCCGGCCCTGGCCTTGCGGTACTCGGGCAGTGAGCGGCCCGCCTGGCGCATGTACCAGACCGGCGTGTGCGGCACCGGCTGGCGCCGGCAGGCCCGCACGAACGGGGAATCCTTAGTCGACGGCGTCACATCAGGGATCGTCTCACAGGCACCACCGGGCACCGGGAGCTGCCGTCCTAACCCGGCCCTGGGCCGCGATGCAGAAGGTTTCCCGTCAAAAGCGCGCATGACACGCCGCCCAGGGTCCGCCGACCTTGGGCGCCGGCGTGCCAGCATCGGTGCAGTGCCCGGCTGACCCCCGCCATCCCGCGGCCCGCCCCGCGGCCGCAGCGCGCCGGGCCGCGCGGCCGACGACGTTATCCCGGCAGCGCGGGTTCACGGCAAGGAGGTTCCGCAGATGACGCAGATCGCCCGGCATTGCCCGGACTGTGGCGTCAGCCAGCCGTTCGACCAGGTACATGACCAGCCGGGCGAGTGCCCGGACTTCCCCGGCGGCGACTGCCCGGAATGGTGCTGCATCGCGTGCGGCGCAGCGCTGCTGATCGGCACTGTCCCTGCTGGTGCGGCGTCCGCTGGCACGGCGTCTGCTGGCACCGTCAGCGAGCTGGTGCTGGCCGGAGCGCAGCCACGTGGCCGGGTGGCATGAAAGACATCTGCCGATGCCCGTCGCCCAGACGCTGAGGTCCGCCGGGCAGCCCGTGCCGCCCAGCGCCGACGAGGCATTTTTCCGGCTGGTCGCGGCGGACATGGAGGTCGGCGCGGCCGGGCTGCATGAGGTCCGCGCCGAGCTGGTCTTCGAGGACGAGCCGCCGCCGCGGCGGCTGGCGCCGTTCGCCGCCGCGATGGCCGCGAACGTGCTGGACGGCGAGGACGAGATCGGCTGGGGCAAGTTCGTGCTGCTCTATGACCCCGCCGGGCAGGAGGCCTGGGACGGCCAGTTCCGGATCATCGCCTATGTCCGCGCCGAGCTGGACCCGGAGATAGCGGCCGACCCGCTGATCTCCGGGGTGGGCTGGAGCTGGCTGACCGAGGCGCTGGAGAACCAGGAGGCCGGGTACGGACAGCCCAGCGGCACCGTGACCAGGGTGGTGACCGAGGGGTTCGGCGCCAAGACGGGCGAGCCCGTCGCGACCGGGTTCGAGCTGCGGGCGTCCTGGTCACCGACCGTGCCGGCCGAGGCGGACGGGCCAGACGCGCGGCCGGCCCTGGATAGCCATGTGGCCGCATGGTGTGATGCACTCTGCATGGCGGCCGGGCTGCCGCCGCTGGGAGTTTCCGCGCTGCGGCCACCGGGCCGCAGGCGGCCGCAGTGAGCGGGACCGGCGGTACCGGGCCCGCCCCGCACAGCGCGGTCAGCGACGAGACCG
>DASXDJ010000076.1:0-40145 GCA_036490755.1 Streptosporangiaceae bacterium | reverse complement strand
GTTCAGCGGGCATGAGGGCGGCGGCACCCGGCACTTCCTGGCTCAGCTGGAGTTCCTGGCCGGCCTGCCCGCGCTGGCCGGCACGTAGGCCGCACGGCCCGGCAGCCGGGGAGCGCGGCGGGCGGCTAGGCCGGCCCGGCGCTGCGCAGGCCGCGGAGCAGGGTCTCGATGGTGTCCTGGTAGGTCTGTGCCGGGTCCGGGGTCAGCACCAGGCCCTGCAGTTCCAGCGTCACCGCGCCGTGCACGGTGCTCCAGATCTGCTGCGCGGTCTCCGCCGGGTCGGGCGCGGCGATGACGCCGGCCAGCGCGGCGCTCTCCACGATCGCGACCAGCGCGGCGAACGCCGCCTGGGCGTGCCCGGTCGCCTCGGCCGAGATGGTGTCGTGCGGGATGGCGCCCTCGAACAAGATCGCGTAGAAGTGCCGGCTGGTCAGCGCGAACTGGCGGTAGCGCTCCCCCGAGGCCCGCAGCCGCTCGAGCATGTCCGGCTCGCCGCGGCTGGCCACCGCGGCCCGCAGCGCGTCGAAGCCCCTGATCAGCAGCGCGTCGACCAGGCCGTCCTTGCCGCCGAACCGGTTGTAGACACCCATCGGGGCGATCCCGGCCTCGGCCGCCACGGCCCGCACCGTGACGCCGGCCGGACCCTGCCGGGCCAGCACGGCCTCCGCGGCGCCCAGGAGCTCGCGCCGGATGTCGCTGCTGGGCGTGCGCCGCCGCCCGGTGCTGCTGTCCGCGGTGGTCATGGTCTCCATCCTCCCGGCCGGCTGGCCCGGTGTCGCCTCCGCGGCCGGTCACCGGGCCCCGGGATAACCGGCTTGACATCTGTAGAACGTTGTTACACAGTTATAGCACAACGTTCTATAGAAGTCCCGGAGGTCCCCGTGAGCACCCTCACTTCCCCGCCCGGCCAGCTGAACCCGCGGCGCTGGTGGATCCTGGCCGTGCTCTGCCTGAGCGTGCTGCTGGTCGTCGTGGACAACACGATCGTCAACGTGGCGCTGCCGACGATCAGCCGCCGGCTGTCGGCCTCGACCCAGGACCTGCAGTGGGTCGTGGACGCCTACACCCTGGTCTTCGCCGGGCTGCTGCTGATCGGCGGGAACCTCGGCGACCGCATCGGCCGCCGCCGCATCCTGCAGGCCGGGCTGGTGCTGTTCGCGCTCACCTCGGTCGGGGCCGCGCTGGCCCGCAGCACCGGCGAGCTGATCGCCGGGCGGGCCGCCATGGGCGTGGCCGCCGCGCTGATCTACCCGGCCACGCTGGCGCTGCTGACCACCACCTTCACCCGGCCCCGCGAGCGGGCTACCGCCATCGGCATCTGGTCGGGCGTGTCCGGCCTGGCCGTCGCCATCGGCCCGGTGTCCGGCGGCCTGCTGCTGGAGCACTTCTCCTGGAGCTCGGTCTTCTACATCAACGTGCCGATCGTGATCATCGCCCTGGTCGCCGGGGTGCGGCTGCTGCCGGAGTCCCGCGACCCGAAGGCCGGCCGGTTCGACCCGCTGGGCGCGCTGCTGTCGGTGGCCGGCATCGGCCTGCTGGTGTGGACCATCATCGAGGCGCCGCGGCACGGCTGGGGGTCGGCCGCGACCATCGGCGGGCTGGCCGGGGCGGCCGCGCTGCTGGCCGCGTTCACGGCCTGGCAGCTGCGGCGGCCCGACCCGATGCTCGACGTGCGGCTGTTCCGCAACCCCCGGTTCAGCGCCGCCAGCTCGGCCATCGCCCTGGCCTTCTTCGGCCTGTTCGGCTTCATCTTCATGATCACGCAGTACTTCCAGGTGGTGCGCGGCTACGACCCGCTGCGGGCCGGGGTGGCCACGCTGCCGTTCGCCATCGTGACCGGCGCGCTGTCGCCGCTGGCCATCGCGCTGATGAAGCGGGCCGGCACCAAGTACGTGGTGACCGCGGGCCTGGTCCTGATGAGCTCGGGCTTTCTTGTCGCCGCCAGCACGCCCGTCGACGCCGCCTACTGGGGCAAGATCATCATTGGCATGACGCTGATGGCCGCCGGCCTGGCGCTGACTGCCAGCCCGGCCACCGAGGCGATCATGGGCGCCCTGCCGCCCGGCAAGGCCGGGGCCGGGTCGGCCGTGAACGACACCACCCGCGAGGTCGGCGGCACCCTGGGGGTGGCCATCGCCGGCTCGGTGATGAGCTCGGTCTACGGCAGCCACATCGTCAGCGCCCTGACCCACCTCGGCGCGCCCGCCGCCGTCACCTCGGCGGCCCGCGACTCGGTAGTGGCCGGGCTCGGCGTCGCCGCGCACCTGCCGCCCGGCCTGCGCGAGGCAGCCGCGGCGGCCACCCGGCAGGCGTTCATGGACGGGCTGCACGGCGGGGCGCTGGTCGCCGCCGGCGCCACCGCGGCAGCGGCCCTGGCCACGCTGGCCTTCCTGCCGGCCCGGGCCCGCGCGCGCGGCGAGGCCGGGGCCGCACCAGCGGTCCCGGCGGGCGCCGGCCAGGACGCGGCCGCCCGGGACACCGCGGGCACCCGCTCCTGACGGGGCCAGCAGGTCAGCATCAGGCCCCCGGCAGGCCGGACAGCCTAAGGTCACGGCTGTCATGCCTCCCGAGACTGGCGGCAGCCCGGGCGCGGCCTGCTCCGGGCGCGGCATCCGACGGCTGCTATCTGCCGTTGCCCGGGCGCTGCCGGGCCCCGGGCCGGCCAGCGCGGCACAGTCCATGGCCAGCTCCGACCTGGAGACGGTCTACCTGACCTTCAGCTACGGGGACTTCGAGCGGGCCTGGCGCCCGGACGAGAGCGACTGCTGACCCCGTGCGCCGGGCCGCGTTCAGGCGGCTCCCGCACGGCCCGGCGCCGTGGTCTTCCGTCCGGGCGCGGGCCGGTCTACAGTCACTGTGAAGGTCTCCGTGCGCCGGAAGGCGCCATTGCCGTTGAGCCCCGGTGCGGGCCAGGGACAGGTACGGAGACCTTCGCCAGGTCCCGGGCTCAGCCGGTGTCCGCGACGGCGCTGGCACCGGTCACGTCCGGTGCCAGCGAGCCGCCGCGCGGGCCGGGGCCGGGCCCGCCTGGCCGTCAGTGCTCGGGTGCGGGCGAGCCTTCCAGGGCGCTGAGGAAGCTCGCCGCCCAGTACGCGACGTCGTGCTCGCGGACCCGGCGGCGCATCGACCGCATCCGGCGCCGGGCCTCGGCCGGCGGCACCGAGGCCGCCCGCTCGATGGTGTCCTTCAGCCCCTCAATGTCGTGCGGGTTGACCAGGAACGCGCCGCTCAGCTCGTCCGCGGCCCCGGTGAACTCGCTGAGTACCAGCGCGCCGGTCTCGTCACTGCGGCAGGCCACGTACTCCTTGGCCACCAGGTTCATCCCGTCGCGCAGCGAGGTGACCAGCATGACGTCGGCCGCCACGTACAGCGCCGCCATCTCCTCGCGCGGGTAGGACTGGTGCAGGTAGTGCACCGGCGGGTTGCCCAGCTCGGCGTGCTCGCCGTTGATCCGGCCGACGGTGGTCTCGACCTCGTCACGCAGCAGCCGGTACTGCTCGACCCGCTCGCGGCTGGGGCTGGCCACCAGCACCAGCACCGCCTCGGGCACGCCCAGCCGGCCCTCGTCCAGGACCTCGCCGTAGGCGGTCAGCCGGTGCAGGATGCCCTTGGTGTAGTCGAGCCGGTCGACGCCGAGCAGGACCAGGCTGGGCTTGCCCAGGGCCTCGCGGATCTCCGCGGCCCGGGCCTGGACCGACTGCTGGCAGGCCAGCTTCTCGTAAGCGGCCGAGTCAATGGAGATCGGGAACGCCGCGGCGCGGACCAGCCGGTCGCCCGGCGGCACTGCCTCGCCGGCCCCGGGCGCGGCCGGATCCGCCGGCACGGTGGCCACCGCGCCGGCCGGAGCCGGCCCTTCGGCGGCATGCCCCGGGCGGGCGTCCGGGACGCGGACCAGGGACCCGCGGGTGGCCAGGCCGGCCGCCCGGCGGCAGGCCCGCAGGAAGTTCGTCGCGTCGCCCTGGCGCTGGAAGCCCAGCAGGTCGGCGCCGAGCAGGCCGGTGACGATCTGCTTGCGCCACGGCAGCTGGGCGAAGATCTCGTAACCGGGGAACGGGATGTGGTTGAAGAACCCGATCCGCACGTCGCTGCGCAGCTCGCGGATCATCCCCGGCACCAGCTGCAGCTGGTAGTCGTGCACCCAGACGGTGGCGCCCGGCGCGGCCTGGCCGGCGGCGGCCTCGGCGAACCGCCGGTTCACCCGGACGTAGGCCTCCCACCAGGGGCGGCGGAACTCCGGCGGCGCGATGACATCGTGATAAAGCGGCCACAGCGTGGCGTTGCAGAATCCCTCGTAGAAATCGCGCATCTCGTCCGCGGACAGGCTCACCCCGACCAGGCGCATGCCACCGGAGTCGAACGGCTCCGGGGCTGGCCCGGCATCGCCCGGCCAGCCCACCCAGGCGCCGCCAGCCTCCTGCACGACCGGCTCCAGGGCAGTCACCAGGCCGCCGGGGCTGGCCCGCCATTCCGATTCCCCGTCGGGTCCCGCGACCCGGTCCACCGGCAGCCGGCTGGCCACGACCACGAAGCTGTAGGCGCCGGGCGGCACCGCCGCGCCGGCCGCTGAACTAGCCGCCGGCTCTGGCTGCGCCGTAGCGCCGTCCCTCGTCCCAGACACCCCATGACCCTATCTGGCGGGTTTCCCGGCCTGCTCAGCTGCCATCTGGCCAGCCGATTGCGGGCCGCCGGGCCATTACCCGGCCCGCAGCGGGGTAGGAAAGAACGCCGGCACCTTGCGGTGCGCACCCGCCGCGGCGGGCCCGCCAGGGGCCAGCCGGAGGCCGGGCGGCGGGCGGCAGCTGCCGCCCGCCGGCAACGGAGCGAGGAGGCGGTCTGGTGAACCCGGTCGAGACCGTGATCCGCCGCGCCGACACCCTGCAGCAGCGCTATACCGTGACCGGCTTCATCTTCGGGGTGATCAAGAAGTACGGGGATGACAACGGCGGCGTGCTGGTCGCCAGCCTGGCTTACGCCGGCTTCGTGTCGCTGTTCCCGCTGCTACTGGTGCTGGTCACCATCCTGGGCCTGATCGCCTCCGGCGACCCCGGCCTGCGCGCCGAGGCGCTCGACGCGGTGGCTAAGCAGGTGCCGCTGATCGGCCAGCAGCTCACCGGCAATGTGCATCAGCTCCGCCGCTCCAGCATCATCGGCCTGATCGTCGGCCTGGCCGTGCTGGTCTGGGGCACCACGCGGCTGGCCCAGGCCGGCATCTTCACCATGGAGCAGGTCTGGAACCTGCCCGGGCCGGCCCGGCCCGGCTACGTGCCGCGGCTGGGCCGCTCGGCGCTGTTCCTCGTGGTCCTGGGGCTGGGCGTCATCGTGACGACCGGGCTGACCGTGCTGGAGGCCTTCGGCCATCATCGCGGCCTGGCCGTCACCGGGGCCGAGATCCTGGCCGGGGCCGTGAACAGCGGCATGTACATCGTCGGCTTCCGGGTGCTGACGCCGGGCGGCGTGCCCACCCGGCGGCTGCTGCCCGGCGCGGTGGCCGGCGGCATCGCCTGGACCCTGCTCCAGCTGCTGGGCAGCTACCTGGTGCGGCACTTCCTGAACACCGCGGCCGTCTACGGCATCTTCGCGACGGTTCTGGGCCTGCTGGCCTGGGTCTACCTGGCCGTGGAGATCACCGTCTACGCCGCCGAGATCAACTCGGTGCTGGCCTGGCGGCTGTGGCCGCGGTCGATGGTGCAGCCGCCGCTGACCGAGGCCGACCGGGCCAGCATGGCGCTGCAGGCGCTGCAGAACCAGCGCCGCGAGGAGCAGCTGATCGAGGTCACGTTCAATGACCGGCCCGACGGCGAGCACCCCGGCGCCGGCACGCCGCGCCGGCCGGAGGACGTCCTGGGCCCGCAGCGGCCGGGCCTGGATCCCGCCGAGCCCGCCGAGCGGCGCCCGGCGGCCCGCCGCGACGCCGCGGCCGGAGACGGCAAGGACTCCTAGTCAGGCCAGCGCCCAGTCCGGGGCCGCCGCCACCTGCGCAGCTTCCCGGCCCCGGCGCCGCCTCCGGCTCGCCCGGACGGCTGCAGCCAGGATCGGCGCGACCCGCGTCGGCCGTTCCGTTATGGGTACATAAATCCAGGTCAGGGGGCTGACGTATGCTGATCACGCAGGTGGGCCGGACGCGGGGGCGGGGCTGACCATGGAGGACTCCAGTGCAGGCCGGGACGGGCATCCGCCGGAGCGAGCGGGGCTGCATCCGGGCCTGAGCGAGCCGGGGGCGGTGCCGGGCCTGCTGGAAGCGGTGGCCGGGATCGGCGCCGAGCTGGATCCGGACGCGGTGCTGCAGCGCATCGTCTCGGTCGCCGTCGGGCTGACCGGCGCACGCTTCGGCGCCATGGGCGTCGTCGGCGAGCGCGGGCGGCTGTCCGGGTTCATCCCGGCCGGGCTGACGCCGGCCGAGATTGACCAGATTGATCACTGGCCAGAGGGCCGCGGCCTGCTCGGCGAGCTGCTCCGCTCCCCCCGGCCGCTGCGCGTCGCCGACATGGCGGCGCATCCGCGCGCCTCCGGGATCCCGGCCGGCCATCCGCCGATGCGGTCGTTCCTGGGCGTCCCGGTGTGGATCCGCGACGAGCTGTTCGCCAGCCTGTACCTGACCGACAAGCGCGGCCCGGACGGCCCGGCGCCGTTCACCGAGGCCGACGAGGACCTGCTGCTCATCGTCGCGGGCGCGGCTGCGCTGGCCGTCGATAACGCCCGGCTGCGCGCGGAGGCCCGGCGGCAGGAGCGCTGGCAGCGGGCCACCGCCGAAGTCACCCAGCGGCTGCTGTCCGAGGATGAGCCCCGCGAGGTGCTGAGCCTGGTCGCCCAGCACGCGCTGGAGATCACCGGCGCGGACATCGTGGTGCTCACCCAGCCGTCCAAGCTGGGCACGGACCTGGTCGTGGAGACCGCCGCCGGGTCCGGCGCGGAGGCCTGGCTGGGCTTGCACATCCCCGTCGAGGCGTCGGTCTCGGGGCTGGTCATGGCCAGCGGGCGGCGGGTCACCGTGGACGACTTCCAGGCCGACCGCCGAGTCGCCGAGGCCAGCAAGATGCAGCAGCCGCTCGGCCAGGCGGTCGTGGTCCCGCTGGGCCTGCCCGGCGACATGCGCGGCACGATGACCGCCGCCCGGCACGCCGGCGCGCAGCCGCTGTCGCAGTCAGCGGTGGAGATGGTCACGACGTTCGCGGCCCAGGCCGGGATCGGGCTCAAGCTGGCCGAGCACCGCCGCGACACCCAGCGCCTGGAGGTGCTGGCCGACCGCGACCGGATCGCCCGTGACCTGCATGACCTGGTTATCCAGCGGCTGTTCGCGACCGGGATGTCGCTGCAGGGGGCGATGCCGCTGGTCACCGAGCCCGGCGCGGCCGACCGGGTCCGGCGGTCCATCGACGAGCTGGACAACACCATCCGCGACATCCGGTCGGCCATCTACTCCCTGCAGTCGCGTGAGGACGCCGAGCTGCCCGGCGTGCAGGGCCGGATCGTCGAGGTGATCGAGGAGATGACCGGCGCGCTCGGCTTCGCCCCGGCGCTGCGCATCGAGGGCCAGCTGGACAGCCGGGTACCGGCCGAGATGGCCGACGACATGCTGGCCGCACTGCGCGAGGCACTGTCGAACGTGGCCCGGCACGCCAGTGCGACGCTGGCCGAGGTGACCTGCCAGGCCGGCTCGGACCTGATGGTGATCGTGCGCGATGACGGGACCGGGCTGCGCCGGTCGGACCGGTGGAGCGGGCTGGCCAACCTCACCCAGCGGGCCGATGAGCTGGGCGGCCGCCTGACGGTGGCGCCGGCCCCCGGCGCCGGCACCCGGCTGGAATGGCGCGTGCCGCTGCCCTGAGCGGCGCCGCGGGATGACCCGGTCGCGCGCCCCGCGATCAGCCGGAGAGCCGTGCCGGAGCCCGGACGAGGTCTAGGCCCGGGGCCCCGACAGGCTGGCGGTGCCCGCCTCATCGCTGAACCGGCGCGCCGCGTACGCCGCGGCCTGGGTGCGGCGCTCCATGCCCAGCTTGCCGAACAGCACGGAGATGTAGTTCTTGACGGTTTTCTCGGCCAGGTGCAGGCGCTCGCCGATCTGCCGGTTGGTCAGTCCCTGGCCGATCAGCTCCAGGATCCGCCGCTCGGTGTCGGTCAGCTCGGCCAGCGGGTCGGCGGCGGCGCGGTCACGCATCCGGGCCATCACCCGGCTGGCCGCCTCCTGGTCCAGCATGGACTGGCCGCCGGCCACCGCCCGGACGGCGCCGATCAGGTCGGTGCCGCGGATCTGCTTGAGGACGTAGCCGGCCGCGCCGGCCATGATCGCGCTGAACAGGGCCTCGTCGTCGCCGAACGAGGTGAGCATCAGGCAGGCCGTGTCGGGCATGGTGGACCGCAGCTCACGGCAGATGCTGACGCCGTCGCCGTCGGGCAGCCGCACGTCCAGCACGGCCACGTCCGGCCGCAGCGCCGGGATGCGGGCCAGCGCGGCCTGCGCCGTCGCCGCCTCCCCGACCACGGTGATGTCCGGCTCTGCCTCCAGCAGCTCGCGGACGCCGCGCCGGACGATTTCATGATCATCGAGCAGGAAGACACCCACCTGCGGGCGGCTTCGTGCCTCCTGGTCCATTTTCGGGCCCTTCTGGTTGCGCGGCTAGCTGCGGGCATACCCCGGCCGCGGGCACGGTCCGCCCTGATCCTGGGCCCAGCCGGCCGGGCTGCGCTGGCGAGCCCGGCCTGCCGGGTCGCCGGGATGCACCTGGCCGCCCCCGCCCGGCCGGCTGATCTCGCCGTACTGGCTGACGTCGCCGCCGAGCACGCCGACCACCTGGGACCGCAGCGCGTACGTGCGGACGAGCCATTCGACCTGGTCGGCTACGAAATGCGGGGAATCGGCATGCAGCCAGAAGCTGGCTGTCATCCGGCCGGCGATGGGCGCCGGGACGCTGCCCTCATCGGGCCCCTCCGACAGCAGCACCACGGGCGGCTGGCCGGTCAGCTGGTGGATGTCCTCCAGCCGGGCCTCGAGCTCGGCCTCGGCGCCGGGCAGGTCCCAGCTGACGACCGCCGTGCCGATCCCGCCCGCCGCCGCTGCGGCCTGGGCCGCTGCGGCCTGCCGCAGGTCCTCGCGGGTCCGGGCGACGATAATGTGCAGGCCGCGCTCGCCCAGCCGGTCGGCGACGGTCTGCGCCGCCGGGCCCGGGCCGTGCTCCGGTACCACGAATAGCACCGGGAACTCCTGGTTCTGCTGGTGCGCTCTCTGCTGCATGACTGCTGCTCCCTCTGGTCCCCGCCCCGTACGGGTGCCTGCCGGGCAGTTATCCGGCGGCAGCCGCCTTCCCCCGTGCGCTCACGCTGGATAACTTCGTGGCGCGACCTTGACGCTACCCTCAGCAGCGGCCGCCTATTAGGGCCGAAGGTCCCTGATCGCGGCAGTTAGTCCCGCGCGGACCCGGGAGAACGCTGGAAGAGCACCAGCAGCCAGGCCAAGGCGGGAATGACCAGGGCCCCGCCGACGGCAGCGCAGGTCAGGGTGGCGGTCAGGGCCGCGGCCGGGGCTGCGCCCGCGTGCACGGTCAGGCCGGGCAGCAGCAGGTACGGGTACTGAGCGGCGCCCCAGGCCCACAGCGCCGCGGCCACCGCCCCGGCTCCGGTGAGCCGCAGGGCCACGGCCGCCAGCCGGGTCCCCCCGGCCCGCCCGGCCGGCCGCCCGCGGTCCGGCCGGGCGGCGCGCCGCCCGCCGTCCGGGCGGGCCGCCAGCCGGGCCAGGAGCAGCGAGGCCAGGCCGCCTGCGACGGCGGTCAGCACCAGCGGCAGGGCCCGGCCGGTCAGCCGCCCGTAGAGCAGCGGCGCACCACCGTGCAGTACCGCCAGGCCGGCCGCCGAGCAGGCCCCGACCACCAGCCCGCTGGCCACGGCGCGCCGCCCGAACCAGGCTGTCAGCCCGTCGTCGCCGCTGCGCCGGGCGTCCAGGGTGAGGTAGCAGGCGGCCAGGAACGCGCAGGCCGCGACGGCGAAGGAGCCGGTGACCGCCGATACCGGGTTGAGCCAGCTGGTCAGCACGTCCCCGCGGGCCAGGCCGGGCGGCACCCGGCCGGCCGCCACCGCGCCGCCGGCCGCGCCCAGGAACCAGGGCGTCACCAGCGAGGAGAAGGCGAAGGCGGCGCCGAACAGCCGCCGGGCCCAGGGCTGGTCGATCGCCTTGCGGAAGGCGAAGGCCGAGCCGCGGGCGATCATGCCGAGCGCGATCAGCGTGAGCGGGATGTACAGCGTCGAGGAGATCGCCGCGAACCCGGCCGGGAAGGCGGTCCACAGCAGGACCAGGACGAAGATCAGCCACACGTGGTTGGCCTCCCACACCGGGCCGACCGAGTGCTCGATCAGGGCCCGCCGGGGTGCCCCGCGGTCCCGGCCGCCGGCCAGCAGGTCCCAGATCCCGGCGCCGAAGTCCGCGCCGCCCAGCAGCGCGTACGCGGTGACCGCGGTCCACATGACGGCCAGGACGGCCACTTCCAGGCCCGTGCCCATGACTGCCTCCCGCTCAGATGACCGAGTGCTGGCGGACGTCGGCCTCCTGCGGCGCGGCCGGCACCGGCGCGCCGCGGGCCATCCGGCGCAGCACGTAGACGGTGGCCACGGTCAGCGCGGCGTACACCGCGATGACCGGCAGGGCGCCGGCGGCCAGGCCCGGCGCCGGGTTGACCGCGTCGGCCACCCGCAGCACGTGGTAGACGATCCACGGCTGGCGGCCGACCTCGGTGACGATCCAGCCAGCTTCCATGGCGGTCACCGCGGCTACCCCGGACACGGCCACCGCGCGCAGGAACCAGCGGCTGCGCGGCACGTCCCGGCGCCGCCACCAGGACCAGGCCAGCCAGGCGCCCAGGGCCAGCAGCGCGAACCCGATGCCGACCATGGTGTCGAAGGCGAGGTGCACGATGGGGACGACCGGGCGGTCGGCGGGCGGCACCGAGTTCAGCCCGGTGACCCGGGCGGCCGGGTTCAGCCGCAGCAGCAGGGACAGCCCGTCGGGGATCGTCAGCGCGCCGTGCAGCCGCCCGCCGGCGAAGATCCCGCCGATCTCGATCGGGGCGTGCCCCGTGGTGCGGGCCAGCCCCTCGGCGGCGGCGAGCTTGACCGGCTGGTCGGCGCCGATGAACCGCGCCGCCCAGTCCCCGACCACGATCTGCACCGGCGTGATCGCCGCCGCGAAGGTCAGCGGCAGCAGCAGCCCGAGCCGGTGGTAGCGGTCCCGGCGGCCGCGCAGCATCGCCACCGCGTAGACGCTGGCCACCGCGAAGCCGGTGACCATGAACGCCGACAGGATCATGTGCGTGGTCTCCGGCCCGGTCGCCGGGTTGAAGATGGCCGCCCACGGGTCCACGCCGACGACCCGGCCGTGCCGGACGGTGTACCCGCGCGGGGCGTTCATCCAGGCGTTGGCCGAGACCACGAAGAACGCCGAGGCGATCCCGGCGATCACGATCGGCACCCCGGCCAGCAGGTGCGCGCGCGGCGGCAGCCGGTCCCACCCGTACAGGTAGATGCCCAGGAAGATGGCCTCGATGAAGAACGCGAACCCCTCGATGGCGAACGGCAGCCCGATAACGGCGCCGTAGTTGTCCATCAGCCCCGACCACAGCACGCCCATCTCGAACGACAAGATCGTGCCGGACACCGCGCCGACCGCGAACAGCACGCCCATCACCCGGGCCCACCGGCGGGCCAGCAGCTGCCAGGACGGGTCGCCGGTGCGCTGCCCGCGCCACTCGGCGAACAGCACTAGCGCGGGCATGCCCACGCCCAGGCAGGCCACCACGATGTGCCAGCCGAGCGAGAACCCCATCTGCGACCGGGCCACCACCGGGTCGGCAGCGCCGCCGGCGGCCGTCAGGGCCGTGGTCCCGCTGGCGAGCGGGCCCGCCAGCGCGGAGACGATCATCTCCAGCTCCTCACCGCCGCGAAGCGCCGTCCGCGGCTCCGCCTCCACATTACTTCTACAAAACGTAGAACTTCTACGTGACGTAGAATACAAAGGCGGGCCCGGCCGGGCGCCGCGGCAAGGAGGCGCAGGTGGCGGGAACCGGGCAGCTGGAGCGGGCCGTGCTCCAGGTGCTGTGGGACGCCCCGGCCCCGGCGGCGGCCCGGGACGTGCTGGCCGGGCTGGCCCGCCGCGACCCGGCCCAGCCCGAGCTGGCCGTCACCACCGTGCTCACGGTGCTGGACCGGCTGCGCCGCAAGGGCCTGGTCCGGCGTGAGCGCAGCGGCCGGGCGCACCTGTACGAGGCGGCGGTGAGCCGCGAGGACTACGTGGCCGGCCTGATGCTCGAGGCGCTCGGCCAGGCCCCCGACCGCGGCGCGGCGCTGACCCGGTTCCTGGGCGGCGTCGGGGCCGCCGACACCGACCACCTGCGCCGGGCGCTCAGCGCCGCCGGCGGCCCCGGTCCGCCCGGCCCGGCCGAATCGCCCGGCCCGGCCGACCCGCCTGCCCCGCCCGGCGCGGCCGGCCCGCCCGGGCCGGCCAGCCTGGACGACCCGCCTGCCCCGTCCGGGCCGGCCGCCCGGCCCGGCCGCTGAGCCGACCGAGATGCTGACCGCCGAGGGGCTCGCGCTGGTCGCGCTGGCCATCGTGCTGGCCTGGCCGGCGCCTGAGGCGCTGGCCCGGGCTCGCTGGCCGGCCCGCAGCCCCCGCGCGGCGCTGGTGCTATGGCAGGCCATCGGGCTGGGGGGCGGGCTGGCCATCCTCAGCGCCGGGGTGACGCTGGCCGTGTCCGGCCTGCACCGGTCCTGGGTGGGCGGGCTGGCCGCGCTGCCGCGTGCCGCGCTCGGCGGCGGCCGCCCCGGTCCCGGCTCGCTCGGCTGGACCGGAGTCGCGCTCACCGGGATCGCCGCGGCCTGGCTGCTGTCGGTGCTGGCGGTGTCGACCGCGCGGCTACTGCGGGTCCGGCGCGAGCACCGGCAGCGGATCGACCTGCTGACCGAGGAGGTGCCCGCTGCCGACCTGGTGACGGCACGCCCGGCCCGTCCGGGCCTGGAGCCGCAGTCGGTGCCCGGGGCTGAGCCCGGGACCTCAGCCAGCGGTATGTTCGGGCCGGCAGCCTCAGGCAGCGACCGGGAGCCCCGGGTGCGCCTGGTGGACCATCCGCTGGTCGCGGCCTACTGCCTGCCCGGTGTCCGGCCGCGCATCGTGCTGAGCCAGGGCACGATCGACGCGCTGCGCCCGGACCAGCTCACAGCGGTGGTCACGCACGAGCACGCCCATGCCCGCGGTCAGCACGACCTGGTCATCCAGCCGTTCCGGGCCTGGCAGCAGACGTTCCCGTTCCTGCCCGCGGCCCGGCGCGCCACCGCGGCGGTGGAACTCCTGGTGGAGATGACCGCCGACGATGCCGCGCGGCGCCGCTGCGGTGCCGCGCCGCTGGCGGCCGCGCTCGCCGCGCTGGCCGACCCGGCTCCGGGCGACTCCCCGCCGGCCAGCCCGGACGGGCGCCCGTCGCCGGCCGGGCGGGAGCGAGCCGCGCCCGGCGACGGGCAGGTCGCCGCCCGGATGGCCCGGCTCACCTCGGCCCCGCGGCCGCTGCCGCGGCTGGCCGCCGGGCTGGTCTGCGCCGCTGCCGTCATCCTGGTCGCGCTGCCGCCGGCCATCCTGCTGGCCAGCTGACGCGGCGGGGCACGCCAGCTGCCGGCGGCGTGGCAGCCCGCCGCGGCTGCCGGGCTGTGACAGGCTCTGCTCGCCCGGCAGCCGCTATCCCTGGCGAGCCCGGCCGGCTGCTGGCAGCGGCTTCTTGCTGTTATCGGACTCGACCGCCGGCCGTGCGGCTGGCGCCGGCGAGCCACTGCCGCAGCCCGGGCCAGCCGCCCCGGACCCGAAGGAGACTGGCATGTCATCGCTGTTCCGCGGCAGGAACGACAGTCCGCCGGACGGGGGCGGCGACGGCGCCGCGCTGGACGCCGAGATCGACCGCCTCTGCACGCTGCCGCTGGCGCAGCTCGCGGCCGAGGTGATGATCAGGGCTTTCGGCCCGGGCACGCCCGGCGGGCCCGGCCAGCCCGGCACGCTGGAGTCGCCGTCCGCGGACCGGCTGATCCTGGGCACCATCGCCCGCCAGTTCACCCCGGCCCTGGCCGGCCACGGTGTCACCGCCGGGCAGCGGCAGCGACTGACCGGGCTGGTAGCCGAGGGCCTGCAGCTGCTGCAGAACGCCGCGCTGGTCCGGGTCACCTGGCACGGCGGCACCGAGAACTACCTCGCCACCCGGCGCGGCCGCGTCGCCGTCACCGAGGGCGCCGTCCAGCGCCTGGCCGCCGCCACGCTGGCAGGCGACGCCGGCTAGCCGCAGACGGCGCGCGGGCGGGCCCGGCGGGCCGGGAACGGCCGCCTGCCCGGCGGCAGAATGGCCACGGTGCGCAGCCGCCCGGGGACGTTACGGATGGCCCTGAAGATTCACGCGCTCATTGGCTGAGACGCACCCATCGATGTGCGCGTGTCGGGCCGCGCGCACGCCAGGCGCGCGAGAGGATGGCTGCCATCCTGCGGCGAGGAGGCCTTGCGTTGTCCGGCAGTTCGTTCGTGCATCTGCATGTTCACACCGAGTACTCGATGCTCGACGGTGCCGCGAAGATCACCCCCCTGGTGGCCGAGGCGAGCCGGCTTCAGATGCCCGCGGTCGGGATGACTGACCACGGCAACATGTTCGGCGCCTATGAGTTCGCCCAGCAGGCCGGCAAGGCCGGCGTCAAGCCCGTCATCGGCATCGAGGCCTACGTCGCGCCGGAATCCCGGTTCCACAAGAAGCCGGTGTTCTGGGCCGAGAGCGGACGGCGCGAGGTCGACCTGGACGGCGAGGGCGGCGACGTGTCCGGCGGCGGCGCCTACACGCACATGACGATGCTCGCCGAGAACGCGACCGGGCTGCGGAACCTGTTCAAGCTGTCCAGCCGGGCGTCGCTGGAGGGCTTCTACCGCCAGCCGCGGATGGACCGCGAGCTGATCGCCGGGCACGCCGAGGGCATCATCGCGACCACCGGGTGCCCGTCCGGTGAAGTGCAGACCCGGCTGCGGCTGGGCCAGCCGGCCAAGGCGCTGGAGGCGGCGGCCGCCTACCGGGACATCTTCGGGCCGGACAACTTCTTCCTGGAGCTGATGGAGCACGGGCTGGCCATCGAGCGGTCGGTTCGCAAGGGACTGCTGGACATCGGGCAGAAACTCGGGCTGCGGCCGCTGGCCACTAACGACAGCCATTACGTCACCCGGGACCAGGCACCGGCGCACGAGGTGCTGCTGTGCGTCGGCACCGGCCGGACGATGGATGACCCGAAGCGGTTCAAGCTGGACGGCGACGGCTACTACGTCAAGAGCCCGGCCGAGATGCGGGAGATCTGGGACGCCCAGGTGCCGGGCGCCTGCGACTCGACGCTGCTGATCGCCGAGCGGGTGCAGCCCTACGACGAGGTGTTCGCCCACGTCGACCGGATGCCGCGCTATCCGGTTCCGGACGGCGAGACGCAGTCGTCCTTCCTGCGCAGGGAAGTCGACGCCGGCGTCGCGCAGCGCTTCGGGGCCCGCCCCGGCCAGGAGGTCCTGGACCGGATCGAGTACGAGCTCGGGGTCATCGAGAAGATGGGCTTCCCGGCCTACTTCCTGGTCGTGGCCGACATCTGCCAGCACGCCCGGGCGGCGAAAATCGGGCTGGGCCCGGGCCGCGGCTCGGCCACCGGGTCGATGGTGGCCTACGTGCTGGGCATCACCGACCTGGACCCGATCGAGCACTCGCTGATCTTCGAGCGGTTCCTGAACCCCGAGCGCATCACGATGCCCGACATCGACCTGGACTTCGACGAGCGCGGGCGCGGCGACATGATCCGCTATGTCACTGAGAAGTACGGTGATGACCGGGTCAGCCAGATCCTCACCTTCGGCACCATCAAGGCCAAGGCCGCGGTCAAGGACTCCTGCCGGGTCCTGGGCTTCCCCTACGCGCTCGGCGACCGGATCACCAAGCTGTTCCCGGCGGCGGTGATGGGCAAGGAGATCCCGCTGGCCGGGATCTTCGACCCGGGCCACGAGCGCTACAGCGAGGCCGGCGAGCTGCGCGCCCTGTATGAGGAGGACGCCGAGGTCAAGCGGGTCCTGGACACCGCGCGCGGGATCGAGGGGCTGACCCGCGGCACCGGCGTGCACGCCGCGGGCGTGATCTTGTCCTCGGAGCCGCTGGCCGAGGTGCTGCCCATCCACCGGCGCCAGGACGACGGGGCCATCATCACCGGCTTCCCGTTCGTGCAGTGCGAGGACATGGGCCTGCTCAAGATGGACTTCCTGGGCCTGCGCAACCTCGCGGTGATCGCCGACGCGATCGAGAACGTCGCCGCCAACCGGGGCACCGACATCGAGCTGGCCAAGCTCCCGCTCGACGACGGGCTCACCTACAACCTGCTGGCCCGCGGCGACACCCTCGGGGTGTTCCAGCTGGACGGCGGGCCGATGCGCAGCCTGCTCAAGCTGATGGCGCCCACGGCGTTCGGTGATATCGCCGCCGTGCTGGCCCTGTACCGGCCGGGGCCGATGGCGGCCAACACCCACATCAACTACGCCGACCGCAAGAACGGCCGCCAGAAAGTGGTGCCGGTCCACCCGGAGCTGGAGCAGGCGCTGGAGCCGATCCTCGGCGAGACCTACCACCTGGTGGTCTACCAGGAGCAGGTGATGGCCATCGCGCAGCAGCTGGCCGGGTACTCGCTGGGCCGCGCCGACCTGCTGCGCCGCGCGATGGGCAAGAAGAAGAAGGAGATCCTGGACGCCAACTGGGAGGAGTTCGCCGCCGGCATGGGCGGCAACGGGTTCTCCGCCCGGGCCACCCAGGCCATCTGGGACGTGCTGGTGCCGTTCTCCGGCTACGGGTTCAACAAGTCGCACACGGCCGGGTACGGGATGGTGGCGTACTGGACGGCCTACCTGAAGGCCAACTACCCCGCCGAGTACATGGCCGCGCTGCTGACCTCGGTCGGCGACGACAAGGACCGGATGGCGGTCTACCTCTCGGAGTGCCGCAAGCTCGGCATCAAGGTGCTGCCCCCGGACGTGAACGAGTCCCGGCTGGACTTCGCGCCGGTGGCCACCGACATCCGGTTCGGCCTGGGCGCCATCCGCAACGTCGGCGCGGCGGTGGTCAACGCCATCTCCGCGACCCGCACGGCCAAGGGCAGCTACGGGTCCTTCGCCGACTTCCTGGACAAGTCCGAGATCGCCGTCTGCAACAAGCGGGTGGTGGAGTCGCTGATCCGGGCCGGCGCGTTCGACTCGCTCGGGCACACCCGCAAGTCGCTGTTCCTGGTCCAGGAGCAGGCCGTCGAGTCGGTGATCGGGGTCAAGCGGCAGGAGGCCATCGGCCAGTTCGACCTGTTCGCCGCGGCCGAGCCCGCCGACGACGGCGCGGCCCAGGCCAAGATCGGCCTGGACTTCCAGCTGACCGCCGAGGAGTGGCCGCGCAAGCTGCTGCTGGCCTCCGAGCGGGAGATGCTGGGCCTGTATGTGTCCGGGCACCCGCTCGACGGCGCCGAGCGGATCCTGCAGCGCAACCGGGACGCCGCGATCGCCGAGCTGCTCGCCTCGGGCCGGACCGAGGGGGATATCAAGATCGCGGGCATCATCGTGTCGGTGGACCGGCGGATCAACAAGAAGAGCGGCAACCCGTGGGCCATCGTCACCATCGAGGACCTCGACGCCTCGGTCGAGGCGCTGTTCTTCCCCAAGAGCTACGAGCAGTTCGCGGGCGAACTGGCCGAGGACGCGGCGGTCAGCGTGCGCGGCCGGATCAACGACCGGGACGGCACCGTCTCCATCTTCGCCCAGGACCTGAGCACGCTGGACCTCACGACCATCCGCAACGCCAGCGGCCCGCCGGTGGTGATCGCGCTGCACCACGACAAGATCACCACCGAGCTGACCGCGGAGCTGCGGCACATCCTGCGCGCCCATCCGGGCGCCACCCAGGTCATCCTGAAGATGGAGCGCTCCGGCGGGGCGCCGGTGCTGATGGACCTGTGCGACTTCCCCGTGCAGCCCGACAGCAGCTTCATGGCCGACATCAAGAGCCTGCTGGGGGCCACGGCCATCGCGGCCGCCTGAGCCAGCCGGCCGGCTTTGCGAATTCAGGGGTGCTTCGCGGCGCCGGGCGGGTAGGGCTGACAGATGGCGACCGACAAGCTGGAGACCGAGCGCAAGTACGAGGCGGACGCCGGCACGGTGCTGCCGGACCTGACCGGGCTGCCCGGCGTGGCCGGCATCAGCAGCCCGCAGGAGTTCCGGCTGGAGGCCGACTACTTCGACACCGCGGGCCTGCGCCTGCTGCAGGCCGGGATCACGCTGCGCCGGCGGCGCGGCGGCAGCGACGCGGGCTGGCACCTGAAGCTGCCGGCCGGACCGGACTCGCGCCGCGAGCTGCAGCTGCCACTCGGCCGCGGCAGCGTGGTACCTGCCGAGCTGTCCCGGCTGGTCCGCGCGCAGGCGCGCGGCGCCCGGCTGACGCCGGTGGCCACCATCATCACGGTGCGCCGCCAGCGGGAGCTGCTCGACGACAGCGGCGCGTCGCTGGCCGAGGTCGTCGATGACGCGGTGTCCGCGCACACCCTGGGCGAGCAGACCGAGGCCACCCAGTGGCGGGAGATCGAGGTCGAGCTGACCGGCGGCGGCCGCAAGCTGCTCCAGGCCGCCGACTATCAGCTGCGCGCCGCCGGGCTGCAGCGGGCCGCCAGCTCGGCCAAGCTGCACCGGGTGCTGGCCAGCCGGCTGCCCGAGCCCGGCACCGGGCCGGCCGGCGCGGCGGCGCTGACCCGGAAGTCGACCGCAGGCGAGGTCGTGCTGGCCTACCTGCGCGCCCAGGCCGGCGTGCTGACCGCCGCCGACCCGGCCGTCCGCCGCGACGAGCCCGGCTCGGTGCACGACATGCGCGTGGCCAGCCGCCGGCTCCGCTCGGTGCTGCAGACGTTCACCCCGGTCCTGCCCGCCGACGCCACCGCCCGCCTGACGGATGAGCTGAAGTGGCTGGGCCAGGTGCTCGGCGAGGCCCGCGACGGCGAGGTCCTGCAGGAGCACCTGCGGGAGCTGGCCGAGCAGTTGCCCGCCGAGCTGGTGCTGGGCCCGGTGCAGGCCACCATGACCGAGCACCTGTCACCCCGGCACGGCACCGCCCGGCGGGCCCTGCTGCGGGCCCTGGACTCGCGGCGCTACCTGACGCTGCTCGGCGAGCTGGACGGCCTGCTGGCCGACCCGCCGCTCACCGACGTCGCGGCCCGGCCCGCCGACGCGCTGCTCCAGCCGGTGGCGAAATCCTGGCGGCGGCTGCGGCGGCGGGTCCGCCAGGCCGGCAGCCTGCCGGCCGGCGCCGACCGGGACACCGCCCTGCACGAGGCCCGGAAGGCAGCCAAGCGCGCCCGGTACGCCGCCGAGGTCCTGGTGCCGGTGACCGGCAAGCCCGGCCGGCAGTTCGTGCGGCAGATGAAGCAGGTCCAGGGCGTCCTCGGCGACCACCAGGACACCGTGATGGCCCGCGCCGCCATCCGCGACCTGGGCCTGCGCGCTCACCGGTCCGGCGACAACGCCTTCACCTTCGGGGTGCTGTACGAGCGGGACGCGCAGGCCGGGCGCGACCTGCAGCGGGCCGCCGGGCGCACCTGGCAGCGGGCGGCGAAGAAGAAGTACCGGCGGTGGCTGACCTAGCGGCTCCTGCCACAATCACCCCCATGGTCTCAGAGCTCTTCGATCCGCAGCGCTGGCAGCCCGTGGCGGGATTCGACTTCACCGACGTCACCTACCACCGGGCCACGGACTCCGGCACCGTGCGCATCGCCTTCAACCGGCCCGAGGTCCGCAACGCCTTCCGGCCGCGCACCGTGGACGAGCTGTACGTGGCGCTGGATCATGCCCGGATGACCAGCGACGTCGGCTGCGTGCTGCTGACCGGCAACGGCCCCTCGCCCCGCGACGGCGGCTGGGCCTTCTGCTCGGGCGGCGACCAGCGGATCCGCGGCCGGGACGGGTACCGCTACGCCGGGGGCGAGACGGCCGCCACCATCGACCCGGCCCGGGCGGGGCGGCTGCACATCATGGAGGTGCACCGGCTCATCCGGTTCATGCCCAAGGTCGTCATCTGCGTCGTGCCCGGCTGGGCCGCCGGCGGCGGGCACAGCCTGCACGTCGTCTGCGACCTCACCCTGGCCAGCCGCGAGCACGCCCGGTTCAAGCAGACCGACGCCGACGTGGGCAGCTTCGACGGCGGTTTCGGCTCGGCCTACCTGGCCCGCCAGGTCGGCCAGAAGTTCGCCCGGGAGATCTTCTTCCTCGGCGACACCTATGACGCCGAGGCCGCCCACCGGATGGGCATGGTCAACTCCGTCGTCCCGCACGCGGAGCTGGAGGCGACGGCGCTGGAGTGGGCGGCGAAGGTGAACGGGAAGAGCCCGACCTCGCAGCGGATGCTCAAGTTCGCGTTCAACCTGATCGACGACGGGCTGGTCGGCCAGCAGGTGTTCTCGACCGAGGCCACCCGGCTGGCCTACATGACCGACGAGGCTGCCGAGGGCCGGGACGCGTTCCTGGAGAAGCGCTCGCCGGACTGGGAGCGGTTCCCCTACTACTACTGACGGCGAGCCAGCGGTGCGGCCGGCGCAGGCAACCTCGCAGGCAACCTCGCGGGGGGCCTGATCCGTAGGAGGTGTGAGGAGGTACTCATGCCCCGATCACTTCGCGACGAGGAATTCTCGGCCTTCGTCGCAGCCCGCCGCATCGACTTGCTGCGGTCGGCCTGCCTGCTGACCGCCGGCGACACCCATCTCGCCGAGGACCTGGTCCAGACCGCTCTGGCGCGGCTGTATGTCGCCTGGCCGAGAGTACGGCGCTCGGGAACCCAGGCCGCCTACGCCTGGCGCATCGTCGTCAACGCCCACCTCGATGAGGTCCGGCGGCCGCGCTGGCGACGCGAGCACTCGGTCGCCGAGCCCCCCGACGGGCCGGCGCCGCCGCCACCCGGCGTCCTGCCGGGCCACGTCGACGGCGAGCAGATCCGGGCTGCCCTCGCGGCGCTGCCGCCCCGGATGCGCGCCGCCGTTGTACTGCGGCACTGGATGGACCTCAGCGTCGGGGAGACCGCGAGCCTCCTGAACTGCTCGGAGGGCACCGTGAAGAGCCAGACGGCCAAGGCCGCCGCCCGGCTGCGCGACCTGCTGACCGCCGCCGGCGCCGAAGCCGCCACCACCCAGGGGAGCCACTGATGAATGACGTGAAGGACCTGCTGGAGCTCGCGCTGTCGGACGGGCATGGCCCGGACCCGGCGCAGCACCCGGATCCGGCCGGCGACCTGGCGCGCGGCCGCCGCCTGCGGCGACGCCGTCAGCTGCGGCTCGGGGGCGCGGCGGCCGGAACGGCCGCGGTGGCCGCCGCGGCGGTGGTGACGCTGACGGTGCACCCAGCCGGCCACCGGCCGGCCCAGGCGGCGCCGGGGGCCGGGCCGGGCAGCTCCGCCGCCCCGGCCCCGGCTCCGTCGGCCGCCACGTCGATCGCCCTGGTCGCCTATGACGGCGAGCAGCCCCCCGGCTACCAGGTAGCGGAGGTGCCCAGGGGCTGGGTTATCCAGGGCGGCAACTCGTTCGTGCTGACCCTGGCCCCGAAGGGCGACAAGGACAAGAGCGTCGACTCCTTCGTCGGCAAGCTCGTCGTCATGCTGCAGTCGCGGGACGCCAGCGCGCCCGCCACCGGAGCCCGGCAGCCCGTCGCCGGCCGGCCGGGCCGCTTCGACGTCCAGGGCAAGACGCAGATTCTGACCTACAAGGACGCCGCTGGCGCCTGGGTTGTCATCCAGGCGCCGACATCGCTGGGCTGGGACAGTACCCGGCTGGCCCGGTTCGCCGCCGGCGTGCAGGTGCTCGGCAACGCCCAGCAGGGCCGCGGCTAGCGGCCCGCTACCTCCGGCAGCGCGGCAGGATCCGCGCTGAACAGGCCGCGCCGCCCCGGTCTACTCCGGGGTGGCGCGGCCTTGCGGTGCGCCGAGCGCGGCCAGGTAGTCCGGCCTGCTGGGAGATAGCTTGCGAATTCCGCAGACCTGCTGCGCTCACATGTACCCAGGCTTGTCCTGTACTTGCGATTATCGCCATCGCTAGTTAGAGCGGATCCCGCCTGACCGCACCGTAGTCAGCCTTCTCTGCGGGCACAGGCAGCCAGCCAGATGACAGGCCATCCGGCTGCCGCGTGACCGAGGAGCAGCGCATGGACCTGGGTACCGAGGCACTGGCGGCCCGCGTCCAGCAGGCCGTGCGGACCTCCGGCCTGACCCAGCAGCAGCTGGCCGACCGCATTGGCGTCGACCCGACGGCGCTGTCCAAGGCGCTGGGCGGCAAGCGCAACTTCAAGCCCCTCGAGCTCGCCCTCATCGCCGAGCAGCTCGGCCTGTCCATCCAGCAACTGCTTGCCGATGACCAGGACGAGAATCCGGGCGAGGCGGTGATTGCGGCGCGCGCTCAGGCGGACGCCAGTCCGGCCGTGGACGGTGCGCTGGACCGTGTGCGGCGGATGCTGGACCTGGATCAGCTGCTCAGCGAGCTCGGCTTCCCGGGATTCGCAGCAGCGCGGCCGTCCCGGATGCCGTCGGCTACGCCCTCTGAGCAGGGCGAGCGGCTCGCGGCTGGCCTGCGGGAGCGGCTGGGCATCGGAACCGCTGACCTGCCCGCCGAGGTCGGCTCGCTCGCGACTTATGTCGAGGATGAACTGGATATCGACGTGGCCATCGAGCCGCTGTCCCCCGGTCTCGATGGCCTGGCCGTGAGCCGGCCAGGCTTCCAGCTCATCCTGGTCAGCAGCTCCGTCTCGGCCACCCGGCAGCGCTACACGCTGGCCCACGAACTTGGCCACCTGCTGGCCGGCGACGGCAGCCGCAAGGGCGGCCCCCGGATTCAGGTCGATGAGAACATCATGGGTGCCCGGTCCCCGGCCGAGACCCGGGCCAACGCCTTCGCAGCCGCGTTCCTGATGCCGGCCGAGGCGCTGCGAGCCGCATGCGGCGGGCACGCGGAGATAACCCGCAGCTGATTGGTGAGCTACTCGGCCGTTACCGGGTCAGCCTTGATGCGCTGGCCTTCCGGCTGCACAACGCCGGCCTCATCTCCGGCGCGCAACGGGAGGACGTCCGGCGGATGTCCTCAGCGCGGATCGCAATGCGTCAGGGCCGGGCATCAGACCTGCAGGCCAGGCGCGGCCGGCGCTGGCCAGACGGGCTGCTGTCGCGGGCGCTGGAGGCCTATGCCCGGGCCGAGATCAGCATCCGGCCGATCGCCCAGCTGCTGGAGGTCGATGAGGACGTGCTGCTGGACGAGCTCGCCCCGATTCAGCTCGGCGCTGCCGGGCACGCCGCAGATGATGACCTGGTGCCGTTCCTGTGATGTCGGCAGCGGGCGACGTCGTTATTGACACGTGCACGCTGGAGAACTTCGTCGTCGTCGACGCGCCCGGGCTCCTGGGCGAGCGCCTGGGCACCCGCGCACGCTGGACTGAGACCATCAGGATCGAGGTGACCCGCGGGATCCGCGCGGAGGCCGAGGTGCTCTGTTTCCTGGAGGAGCGCGAGCCAGGCTGGGCCTTCCTCAGCGACGACCGGGCAGCCGTCGCCTTCGCCAGAAGCCGGGGACTCCGCGCCATGGACACCGCGGAGATCCTGGCCGAATACCACGCCGCCTGTGAAATCGGCTGTCCTGACGCCTATCAGCTGCTGCTGAAAATGGCGGCAGCGGGCCACGGCGTCCGGGTTCCCGCCAGTCACCGGGACGTGTGCTGAGGAAGGCTTATGAGCCGGCGGCCAGGGGTGACCGCGACGGTGGCGATGAGCAGCCCGCCTGCCGGACCCGGCTGTCCTGGCCGGGGAACCGCCACCCCTGGGTATCTAAACTTCCCGGTCTTCCGGTGAGCCGAAGGCGGCCAGGTAGTGCCAGACCCGCTTCAGTGCCTGCTCCGGATGAAGGGCGGCCCGGGACGCGTCGCCGATGATCGCCGGGTCCAGCCACCCGTCACGGGCCAGCGCCAGGCCGATCTCGGTGAACTCGCGGCCCCGGTAGTCCGGGTAGCGGCGCAGGTCGGCGGCCGCGAGCCGGAATCCGCCGTGCCACTCCACCGGGCAGCCGACCAGCGCGGCCGCCGCCTCGACGTCCGTCCCGCGAAAGCACGGGTCCAGGACCAGTGCCTCGGCATCCCGGTCCGGCCGGACCGGCCCGTGCACATGAGCTTCGATGCAGTCATCCAGCGGGTCCTGACCCGCTATCCGGTCTGCCTCGGCCAGCGGGATCAGTGCCATCGCCCGCACGGTCCCGAAGTTGTCCGGTTCCAGCACGCTGTCGGGATAGCAGAACGTCGTCCGGGCCAGGGTCGCGGCCGTCAGCCGCAGGTGCGCGGAGCCGAACCGGGGCGCCCCGCCGACTGGCCGGCGCCGGTAGTTCAGCGCGCCGTACCGGGGTCGCTCCCCCGGTGGCTGGTCGTCGTAGGCGGCGCCGAACATCCGGCTCTCCCAGCCCCACCGGGCCCCGCCGGGATAGGCGGTCAGCCCGCCGCTGCTGATCCCGGTCTCGAACTGGGACCGGTAGACCCCGTCGCGAGCCAGCGCCGCCAGGAGCAGCTGACCGCCGGCGAGCCGGTCGGGATGGAAGTTCAGCGTCACCCGCAGCGCGGGGTCGACCGGGCCGCCAGCCGCCCGCGCCGCCACATGCGCGATGGCCCGCTCTCGCGCCGGGAGCCTGCCGCCTGCCACTCCTCGAGCCTAGAAGCCAGGACGGCGGACCTGGCCCAGCCTGCCGCTGACGCTGCTCAGCTGTGCACTTCCTGCGGGATGCGCGGGACGTGCGGCAGGACTATGCCGAAATGGTCGCGGTAAGCGGCCAGCAGCTCCTCATCGCTGGCCAGGTCCTGCTCCGTGCGCGAGCCGCCGCTGGACCGGATCAGGGTGCGGCCGCTGACCGAGATCCGGCCGTCCTCGGTGCGCCGCGAGCAGATGGTGCCCTGGGTGAAGTGAGAGGACGGCGAGGTCTGCTGGAACCAGCATGTCGGCACGAAGTCGGCCAGGGACCGGCCGCGCTGCTCGATCCGGTACTGCGGCTCCCCGTCCTTGAGCACGTCGAGGTCCCCGTCGCCGGCGTCGGCGATCCGGAACCGGCCCGCCGGGTCGTCCTGGTCGTCGCGGCTGTCCAGCAGCAGCGGGAAGTCACTGTGGCTGCCGAAGCCGACGTCGGCCAGCCAGGGGCCGCTGCCGTCCGGCAGCCGGACGGCCAGGGCCAGGTGGTCGAACGGGGGGCCGGGCCGGCCGTCGCCGAAGACCCGGGCCGCCAGCCTCGTGACCTGCGCGCCCAGCATTTCCAGCAGCAGCGCGAAGGTCCCGTTGAGCTCGTAGCAGAAGCCGCCGCGCCGACGGCGGACGATCTTGTCCGTCAGGTCCGGCTCGGCCAGGGAGATCGGCTCGGACAGGTGGATGCTCAGGTTCTCGAAGGGCACCGCGAGCTGGTGGGCCCGGTGCAGGTCGCGCAGCGCCGCCGCGTCGGTGATCGCCGGGCGCCCGGCGCTGAAGCGCTGCAGGTAGGCCAGGGCCGTGTCCTCGTTCATACGACCATCCTCGAACCTCCAGCACGCGTGAAGTCAAGCCCGCCCGGCCGGGGTGCTGGCCGGCCGCCGGGAGACCGCCTGGCCGAGGGCATCGGCCTTGCCCGGGCGCGGCTCAGCTCACGGCGAGCACACTGACGGCCACGGCCGCGGCGGCCAGGCCCGCCAGCTGGGTCCGGGTCAGGCGCTCGCCGAGGAACCGGCGGGCCAGCAGGACCGTGCCGCCCGGATACAGGGCCGTGATCACCGCGACCACCACCAGGCTGCCGCTGCGGACCGCGATCAGGAAGGCAACGTTCCCCAGCGCGTCGAACAGCCCGGCGCCCGCCGCCAGCCACACGGCAGACCGGCCGGGCAGCGCGAGCTGACGCCGCAGCGCGGCGGCGCCCAGCAGCACCACCATGGACACCGCCCGGCAGCTGATCAGAGGCGCTAGCCCGCTGTCGTGCGGGCTGCGGGCCAGGAACACGAGCATGGCCCCGATAGTCACGCCGGCGACCACGGCCAGGCTCAGGGCGGCCGCGCTGGGGCGGCGGTGCCGCTCGGTCCCGTCTTCCCCGCTGCCGGCGCTGACCGCGATGACGGCCGCGATGGCCAGCCCGATCCCGGCGACGCCGATCGCGTTCAGCCGCTCGCCCTCGGCGAGCCCCACGGCCGCGGGCACCACCGCCGAGATCACTGCCGTGACCGGCGACAGCACGCCCATCGGGCCCATGGCCAGACTCTGGTACAGAAGCGCGAACGCCACCGCCGAGGCCACCCCGGCCAGCGCGCCCCAGCCCAGCGCCGCCGCCGACCACCGGCCGCTGACCAGCGGCAGCAGGAGCACTTCCACGACCAGGCTGACCGGCGCGGTGACCACGAGGACCCGCAGCATCGTGTCGCGGCGAGAGGCCAGGCCGCCGACGAAGTCAGCGACCCCGTAACCGAGGGAACTTGCCGCGGCAAGCAGGACAGCGAGCACGGGGGAACTATATACTGACCGTATGGTTCAACGGACTGACCGGCCGCCTGCGGCGCAGCCGCGGGACCGGCCCGCGCCGCGCGCCACCGGTCAGCGCGCCGCCGGCCCGGCCGACCGGTCCGCCGATCCGCAGGTCATGACCTCCGTCGCCGCGACCGTCCGCCGCCTGCGGCATGCCCGCGGCCTGTCGGCCGAGCAGCTCGCCGCCCGGGCGGGGGTGAGCAAGGGCGCGCTGGTCGCGCTGGAGAACGCCACCGCGAACCCGAACCTGGCCACGCTCGTCCGGATCGCCGACGCGCTGGGCGTCTCGGTCTCCGCGCTGGTCGAGCAGCATGCTTCCCGGCCGGTGCAGGTCACTGATGCCGCCGCGACGGAGCCGCTGTGGCGCGGTCCCGGCGGCGGCACCGCCCGGCTGCTGCTGACCACGCCCACCGCCGCGCCGGTCGAGCTGTGGCGCTGGCAGCTGCCGGCCGGCGAGGCCTATGACTGCCACCCGCACCCGGCCGGCATCGTGGAGACGATCACCGTGCTCGCCGGCGCCGCCGTGATCACCGTCGACGGCAGCGAGTACCCGGTCAGCGCCGGCATGACCGTCACGTTCGCGGCGGACGCCCCGCATTCCTACCGGGCGGGCGGCGAGGACGGCGCCGAGCTGCTGATGACCGTGCACCTCCCGGCACCCTGACGGCTCGGTCCGGGCGGTACCGGCTGCCTCAGCTGGTGCGCAGCAGCAGCTTGCCCGTCGTCCGGCGGGCGGCCAGATCCGCATGCGCCCGGGCGGCGTCGGCCAGCGGGTACTGCCCGCCGATGCGGACATTCAGCTTCCCGCCGGCAATCCAGCTGAACAGGTCGCCGGCCCGCTGAACGAGCTCGTCGCGGGTGGCGATGTAGTGCACCAGCGTCGGACGGGTGATGAACAGCGATCCGCCGGTGTTCAGCCGCTGCAGCTCGAACGGGGGCACCGCGCCGCTGGAGCCCCCGTACAGGACCATGTAGCCGCGGCGGCGCAGCGCCGCCAGGCTGGCATCGAAGGTGGCCTGGCCGACGCCGTCGTAGACCACGGCCGCGCCGTCTCCGCCGGTCACCTCCGCCGCGACGGCGCCGAAGTTGTCGTAGCCGGCCAGCTGCGCGGCGCCGGCCTGCCGGGCCAGCTCCGCCTTGGCCTCGGTCGAGGTGGTGGCGACCACCGCGCCGCCGCGCATGACGACCATCTGGGTGAGCAGCAGGCCCACCCCGCCGGCGGCCGAGTGCACGACCGCGACGTCGCCGGCGGCAACCGGGTAGGTGCTGTGACACAGGTAGTGCGCGGTCATGCCCTGCAGCAGCACCGCCGCGGCGGTGTCCAGGCCGACGCCGGCGGGCACCGCGAGTGCCCGGTCAGCGGGAATGAGGGCCAGCTCGGCGTAGCTGCCGGGGATGCCGGTCCAGGCGACCTGATCGCCGGCCCCGAAGCTCGTTACGCCGTCTCCGGTCGCAACGACGGTGCCCGCGCCCTCGCTGCCGGGCACGTACGGCAGCGCATTGTTGTACGGGGGCCGGCCCTCGCGCTGGTAGATGTCCATGAAGTTGACCCCGGCCGCCGCCACCCGCACCAGCAGCTGGCCCGGACCCGGCTCGGGATCCGGCCGCTCGCCGATCGTCAGGACCCCGGGACCGCCGTTCTGCTCGACCACGATTGCGCGCATGCCCTCATCCTGGCCCATCTGCGCACCGCCCCCCGGGCCGGCCTCCGCCCGGCCGGCGCCGGCCGGCGGGGCTGGCCAACTTGACGGGCCGCGCAGGCGGCGGGCAGGCTCGGTGCGCTTATGACTACCGAGACACCGCCGCACTGGCCGCGGCCGCGGCCCCTGGTCGGCGATCCGACATCCAGCGCCGAGCGGGCCAGCGACCCGGCGAGCTGGGCGCTGCCTGAATCCGTCCGGGCGGCCCTGTCCGAGGTGGTCGCCGCCCGCCGGGACGTGCGCCGGTTCCGCGCCGACGCGGTGAGCGACGAGCTGGTGGCCAGCGTGCTGGCCGCCGGGCACGCGGCGCCGAGCGTCGGCCACTCCCAGCCCTGGCGGTTCATCGTGGTCCGGGATCCGCAGCTGCGGGCCAGCGCCGCGGTGATGGCTGACCGGGCCCGCCTGGCGCAGGCCCGCCAGCTGGATGCCGACAGCGCCCGGCACCTGCGCAGCCTGCAGCTGGAGGGGATTCGCGAGGCGCCGGTCGGCGTGGTGGTGTGCTGCGACCGCCGCGCCCGGCCGGCCGGCGTGCTGGGCCGCGCCACCTTCCCGGACACCGACCTGTGGTCGTGTGCCTGCGCGATCGAGAACATCTGGCTCACCGCGCGCGCGCACGGCCTGGGCCTGGGCTGGGTGACACTGTTCGAGCCGGCCGAGCTGGCCGCGCTGCTGCACCTGCCCGACGGCGTGCAGACCCTCGGCTGGCTGTGCCTGGGCTGGCCGGACGAGCGCCCGCCCGCGCCCGGCCTGGAGCGGCAGGGCTGGTCCCGCCGCCTGCCGCTGGCCGACGTGCTGGCTGCCGACCGCTGGCCCGAGTCCGCCGCGCCAGCGCCCCGCGACCGCTCTGCTGACGGCACACCGCAGGACGCTGCCAGCGAGCCGGCTGAGACGGCCCCGGCCGCGGGCCGCGCTGTCAGCGGCCGCGAGGACGGTGGCTCGCTGGCCGCTGCCAGCGGGCCCGCCCCGCCGCGCACGGCGGCGGCAAGCCCGTTCGCGCGCGTGCGGGCCCGCGATGACGAGGACCGGCTGCTGGCCGCGCCCGGCTCACTGGGCCTGCTCGGCGACACGCTGGTCCGGGCCGGGTCGCTGGCCAGCGCCGCGGCCGGCGGCTCCCCGGTTCCGGAAGCTGGCCCGGCGGCGCCAGCCGCCCGGGGCGCCGGCGCCCGGCCGGGAACCCTGCTCATCGCCGCCGCCGACCATCCGGTGACCGGCCTGGGCGTGAGCGCGTTCCCGCGCAGCACGACCCGGCTGGTCGCCCGCGCGCTGGCGGCCGGCCAGGGCCAGGGCGCTGCGATGGCCGCGACGGCTGGCCTGGCCGTGCGCCTGGCCGACTGCGGGATTGACGGCGAGCCCATCCCCGGCTGGCGGGACGCGCGCCCGGCCGGGCCGCGCGGTGATCTGGCGGCTGCTGATGCGATGACGCCGCAGGCTGCGGCCGCCCTGCTGGCAGCTGGCGAGCAGGCCGGCCGCGAGCTGGCCGCCGCCGGGCCCCTCGCGCTGGGCGAGGTCGGCATCGGCAACACCACCATCGCCGCCGCGGTGGCAGCCGCGCTGCTGGACCTGCCGGCCGGCGAGGCAGCGGGGCGCGGCGCGGGCAGCGACACCGCCATCGTGACCCGCAAGCGTGCCGTCATCGAGCAGGCCCTGGCCCGGCTCGGCCCGCGCCTGGACCAGGTTCGCCCGCGCGGGGGGCAGGCCGGCATCCGTCCCGCAGACGGCAGCCGCCTGGACCGCGGCGCCATCATCGGCCTGCTCGCCGGGATCGGCGGCCCGGAGCAGGCCTACCTGACCGGAGCGTGCCTCGGCGCCGCGCAGGCCGGCGGCCTGGTGGTTCTTGACGGCCTGCTGACCGGCACCAGCGCGCTGCTTGCCGTCCGGCACCAGCCCGCGGTCCAGGATCACCTGATCGCCGGTCACCTGAGCGCCGAGCCCGCGCACCGCCGGGTGCTCGACGCGCTCGGTCTGGAGCCGCTGCTGGACCTGCGACTGCGGGCCGGCGAGGGCGTCGGCGCCGTGCTGGCCATCAGCCTGCTCAGCCACGCTCAGCGGGCCCGGGCCGGGACCGCCGCCACGGACTGACCCGGCCGGCCGCTGGTCCCTGAGATCCCGGCGGGCCGCCGGTGTCCGGGCGCCGGCGATAGCCCCGGCGGCCGGCGGCTCAGGCTACCGGATCCCGCCCGGCCAGCACGTGCAGCAGGGGCGCGACGCCGCGGTAGGGGTCGCGGCGGCCGGCCCGTTCCTCGCACGACAGGATGCGCGCCAGCTCCGCCTCGCCGGGCACCGGAGCATCGTCGGCGGCCAGGTCGGTCAGCACCCGGACCCCGTACCAGTCCGCCACCCTCAGCTGGTGCGCCGCCAGCGCCGCGGTCAGGTCCGCCAGCCGGTCCGCGCGGGCCTGCACCCCGAGCCGGTTCCGGTAGCCGTCGCCGTCGAACGCCGCGTCGGCCGCGGCCCAGTCGCCGAGCTGGGCCGGCCGCAGCGCCAGGGCGTCGCCGTTGCGGACCAGCAGGGATACCAGGCCGCCCGGCGCGGTCACCGCCGCGATCGGCGCCAGCAGCTCGGCCGGGTCCGCGACATACATCAGCACGCCGTGGCACAGCACGACGTCGAACGTCTCGCCCGGCAGCAGGCTGGTCAGCTGCAGAGCGTCGCCGCGCACCAGGCGGACCCGGCCGCGCACGGCGGTGTCCTGGCCGGCCAGGGACCGCTCCAGGTCACCGAGCAGCGCCCCGGAGCTGTCCAGGCCGGTCACCTGATGGCCGCGGCGGGCCAGCCGGACCACCTGAGTGCCCTGCCCGCAGCCGATGTCCAGCACCCGCCGCGCTGGCTGGTCCGGGAGGCGGGCCGCCAGCTGCCGGGTGACCAGCTCCCTGCGGACGACCTGGCGCAGCGTGCCCAGCCGGGCCCGCCAGATGTCCTCGCCTGCCGCGAACGTATTGCTCACTGGATCCTCCTGCCGCCGCCGTGCTCGCCGTCAGCGGTCATTCTCCCGTGAGCTCCGGGACCAGGCCCGCCTCGGCCCGGGCCAGCACGTGCCGCCGGAACTGCTCTGCCGCCGGCAGCAGCCGCCGCTCCGCCGGCCAGCTGAGCGTGATCTCCCGGGCGGCCCACGCGCCCTCAATCTCGCAGTAGCGCACCGGGCCCGGTGCCGCCTCCGGCGACCCGGCCCGCGGCGCCGGCATGATGGCCACGCCCAGGCCCGCCGCCACGAACCCGCGCACCGTCGACAGGTCCTCCCCCTCGAACACCACGTCAGGACGGAACCCGGCCCGCTCGCAGAGCTCATCGCCGAGCCGGCGCAGCGCCGATCCTGGCCGCAGCGCAACGAACGGCTCGCCGGCCACCTCCGTCAGCCCGGCCGCCCGCCGGCCGGCCAGCCGGTGCCCGCGCGGCACCGCCACCCGCAGTGGCTCGACCGCGATGAGCTGCGCGTGCACCGCCGGGTCGCGCGGCCGGCGGGTGCCGATCTCCAGGTCCGCGTCGGCTGTGTCCAGGGCGGCCGACCGGAGCTCGTCGCGCACCTGGGTCAGCGCGAACCGGACGGCCGGGTGCGCCGCCCGGAAACTGCTCACCAGGTCGGGTACCAGCCAGGTGCCCACTGAGTGCTGGAAGGCCAGCGCCACCGTGCCGGTGTCGGGGTCCAGCAGCTGGCTGACCGCGGCGATCCCGTCGTCCAGCTGGTGCAGCAGCGCGTCCACGTGCCGCTTGAACGTCGCCCCGGCCTGGGTCATCCGCAGCGTTCGCCCGGACTTGCGCAGCAGCGGCGTGCCGACCTCGGCCTCCAGCCGGGCCAGCGCCCGGGAGACGCCCGGCTGGGTGACCATCTCCAGCTCGCTGACCTCGGTCACCGTCGTGCCGTCCGCGACCTGCTGGAACCAGCGCAGCGCATCAGTGTCCATACCCATGACTAACAAGCATAGATCATCTGCGATCTAGTCATTGGACGTATAGGTGGCAGGCCGGCCAGGCTGGAGAGCGCAGGAGCCGACTATCCGGAAGGACCCGAAGATGCCGGAGACGACGTACTCACTCGGCCCGCTGTGGACCGAGATCAGGGCCGAGCTGCGGCGCAGCCGGCAGGCCCGCGCCGACCGCCGGGCGCTGGCCCGCGAGCTCGCCGCCTACACCACCGACAGCGACCTCAACGACCTCGGCGCGATCCTCGCCCGGCACAGCCACGAGGAGACCGCTGCTATCCGCCAGATCCTGGCCCAGCGCCAGGCCGACGCCCGGCTCGCCGCGGCCGGAGCCGGGCCCGGCACCCGCCCCGAGTAGCCCGCCCGGCGACACGTCCCCGCGCTGACGTGCGCCGATCCCCCGATCCGGCGGCCGCGGCTGGTAACTTCACCAGCACGCGGCCGTCGGCCGTGCGGGGGACGCAGCCAGGCCCGCCCGGCGCGCAGGTGCGCGCGGCCAGCCCGGCGCGCTAGCGCGATACCGGGGGGATAAGCGCATGCCAGGACCATTCCGGGGACGGCTCCGGCGGCTCATCCGGGTCAGCCTCGTCACAGCGGCCGTGCTCGCCACCGCCGGCCTGTTAGCCGCCAGCAGCAGCCCGGCCCCGGCCAGCGCCCGCAGCACGCCCGCCGGGCATCCGCCACCGCCGCCGCCGGCCGGGCGGCCGCTCGCCGGAGTCGCCAGCTACCTGGGCTCCCGCGACGGCGTCGTCCAGGTCGCGGTCTACAACCGGAACACCGGCCAGACGTCGCTGCTGTCCACCGGTCACGCCACCCAGTACACCGCCAGCATCGTCAAGCCCGACATCCTGGCCATGTGGCTGCGCCGCTACCAGGGCCGCGCCGCGCCGATCCCCGGCGTCATCCCGTTCTCCATCAAGTACCTGATGACGAACATGATCACGATGAGCGACAACGTGGCGGCGACGTCACTGTTCTACTTCGGCGGCGGCTGCACCGCGCTCACCGCGTTCAACACGCTGATCCCGACCCGCGCCACCAACGTCGGCTGCGAGACGCCGACCTACTACGGCTGGGGCAACACCACGACCACCGCCGCTGACCAGACGCGGATCGTGCGGACCATCGCCTACCCCAACCGGGTCCTGGCCCCCGACGCCCGCAGCTACGCCCAGCAGCTGATGGAAAGCGTGATCCCGGCTCAGCGCTGGGGCGTCAGCTGCGGCCCGTGGGGCAGCACCTGCGACCCGCCCGACTACGCCACGCCCGTGCCCGGCGTCACCGTCGCGCTCAAGAACGGCTGGAAGTTCGTGCCTACCTGCACCCGGCAGGACGACACCTGCCCCTGGCAGGTCAACAGCATCGGCTGGGTGCACGGCGACGGACGCGACTACGTCCTGGCCGTGCTCACCACCGATGACCCGGCCGGGCCGGGGCTGGTCGGCTTCAACTACGGCATCACCACCATCCAGGGCGTGTCCCAGCTGGTCTGGGACAACCTCGCGCCGTAACCCGGACTGTCACACCAGCCTGCTACAACGGGTGCATGACTCAGCCCGTCATGCGCTACGGAGCCGTGCTGCCCGGCGGCAGCGCGACCGCCCAGCTCGAGCAGGCCGTGCTCGCCGAGCAGGCCGGCTGGGACGGCGTGTTCGCCTTTGAGACCGGCTACGGCGTGGACCCGTGGAGCCTGCTCGCCGCGATCGCCATGCGGACGACCCGGATCCGGCTGGGCACCATGCTCACGCCGCTGCCGTGGCGCCGCCCGTGGAAGCTGGCCAGCCAGGTCGCTACCGTGCACCAGCTGTCCGGCGGCCGGGCCGTCCTGGCCGTCGGCATCGGCGCCGCCGACGAGAACCTGCCCGCCACCGGCGAGATCACCGGCGTCCGCGAGCGGGCCGAGCTGCTCGACGAGGGCATCGACCTGGTCAAGGCCCTGTGGGCCGGCCAGAGCTCCTTCCGCGGCCAGCACTACCAGTTCCAGGGCGGCCAGCTGGACCTCGCCGCCGACGCCGCGCCCGGCCAGGCCGCCATCCCGCTGTGGGTGGTCGGCCTGTGGCCGCGGCCGAAGTCGATGCGCCGGGTGCTGCGCTGCGACGGCATCATCGCGCAGTACAGCCTGGACGGCCGCGAGGCCGGCCCGCAGGACGCGCGGGCGGTCCGGGACTGGCTGACCGAGCACGACGTGCCGCCGGGCTTCGACATGATCGCCGACGGCGAGACCCCGGCCGGCGACCCGGCTGCCGCCGCTGAGCAGGCCGCCGGGTGGGCCGCGGCGGGCTGCACCTGGTGGCTGGAGACCCGCTGGCTCGGCGGCCCCGAGGAGATGACCACCCGGCTGGCCGCCGGGCCGCCGCGCGGCTAGCCTCACGATCCGCCCCGGCAGGCGGGCCAGGCGCCAGGCTGGCGGGCGACAGGGGCGCCGGCCAGCAGGACGGCTGGCCAGCCTGCCGGGGCCTTCCAGCCGGGGCTTGCCAGTCGGGCTGCGCATGATCACGGCCGTGCGGCCCGGCCGGCGTGCACGCGGCATGCACGCGGCAGGACGGCGTTCCGGCGACTCTTTGTCGACAAATCGCTGTGGCTAGCGGCGGAACGCCGCACGGGCCGCTGTGCCCGGGGCGGCGGCACGTGGCCGCGCTGCTTCCCGTCGCGCACATCTCCGCAGTTCACTGACGGCCGGCTGGCCCTGCGAGTAGCCTCAGCCGTGCTGATGCGGCAAGGGTGCTATTGCAAGTCTTTTGCAATGATCTAGACTCTGCGCTGACAGCACTGAGCCGGAAGGAGCTGCTGATGCCGGTCGGGCATGGCCGCCTGGCGAGAATCCGGGCGGCGCTGACCCCCGCGGAGTGGAGCCGGGTCGGCGCCATGACCGCGGTCGTCATCGGGCTGAATGTCGCGGGCTGGGGCATGCTGGCCGCCGCGGCCGGCGGGCACTACCACATCAGCAAGACCGAGGTCTTCGGCTTCGGGACCGGCATCCTGGCCTACACCCTGGGGATGCGGCACGCCTTCGACGCCGACCACATCGCCGCCATCGACAACACCACCCGCAAGCTCGTCGGCGAGGGCAAGCGGCCGCTGTCGGTGGGGTTCTTCTTCTCGCTCGGCCACTCCTCCGTGGTGTTCATCCTCGCGCTGCTGCTCAACTTCGGCATCCGGGCCCTCAACGAGCAGGTCCGGGACGCCAGCTCGCAGCTGCAGCACACCACCAACGTGGTCGGCACGCTGGTGTCCGGGGCGTTCCTGTTCCTGATCGCGGCCCTGAACGTGGTCATCCTGATGGGCATCCTCAAGGTCTTCCGCCAGATGCGCTCGGGCCAGTTCAACGAGCAGGAGCTAGAGGACCAGCTCAACAAGCGCGGCCTGATGAACCGCATCCTCGGCCCGCTGGCCCGGCGGATCGACACGCCCTGGAAGATGTACCCGATCGGGTTCCTGTTCGGCCTCGGCTTCGACACCGCCACTGAGGTGGCCCTGCTGGTGCTGGCCGGCTCGGCCGTGGTCGGCGGCCTGCCCTTCTACGCCGTCCTGTCGCTGCCCATCCTGTTCGCCGCCGGGATGAGCCTGTTCGACGCCGCCGACGGCTGCTTCATGAACTTCGCCTACGACTGGGCGTTCGCCCGCCCGGTGCGCAAGGTCTTCTACAACCTCACGATCACCGGCCTGTCGGTGTTCGTGGCGGTGTTCATCGGCGCCACCGAGGTGCTCGGCCTGATCGGGCAGGACAGCAACCTGACCGGCTCGGGCTGGGCGTGGCTGGAGAACTTCAACATCAACACGGCCGGGTTCATCATCGTCGGCGTGTTCATCCTCACCTGGACCGCGGCCCTGGCGATCTGGCGCTTCGGCAAGATCGAGCAGAAGTGGACCCTGCCCCCGGCCGAGGCCGACGCCGACTAGCCCTCGACTAGCCCGGGTCCACCCGCCCGCTTCACGTAACGCGGCAGATCTGCGGCGACCGCCGATACGATCCTGCCATGAGTGCCGGCAAGCCCTGCGTATCCTGCGGTGACGCGCATTCCGGGCGCGGGCCGTTCTGTGCGGATTACTGCCGGGCCGTCGCCGAGTTCGTGCGGCTGTGCCGCCGGTGGTTCCGCGACCCGGCGCGGCAGGCCGACACCGACTACCTGTTCGTGCTGCAGGTCCGGCTGGCCGCCGTGCACGCCGGGCACCTCGGCCGGGCAGGCGGCGCCCAGCCGCCGGGCGCCCTGGCCGCCGCCCAGAAGGCTGCCATCCGGGAGCGCGACCAGGGCCGCTGCGCCCAGTGCGGCCGGCGGGGCAGCGAGGTCGCGCGCATCGACGGGCCGTCCAGCGAGCCGGCCAACCTGCAGCTGCTGTGCACTGACTGCCGCCGCGCCCGGACCCGCGAGGCCCTGACCCAGATTGCCGATCCCGCCGAGCGGGCGGCCCTGGCCGGCCTGCACGAGCTGCTGCGGCGCCGGATCGACGCCGTCGCCCCGGAGCGGGCCTGCGACAACGAGCAGACCTGGGGGGCGTCGTGGCGCCGCTGGCCAAACCTTCCCGATAGCGCCGGCGCCTACCGGCAGCAGCCCGCGGCGCTCGGGTTCGCCGACATCATCGCCGTCATCGGGCCGCCTGCGCCGGACCGGCTGCCGGCCTAAAACCAGCTGACGACGGCCCGGCCGCCACCGTTGAATGAGGCAATGCAGATCGTCCCGATGACCGCGGCCTACGCGGCGGACATCGTCACCTGGAAGTACCCCGAGCCCTACCAGTGCTACGACATGACCAGCGCTGATCCGGGCTTCCTGGTCAGCCCGCAGAGCGGGTTCCGGGCGCTGATCACCGGCGGTGCCCTGATCGGGTTCCGGTCGTTCGGCGCCGACGGGCAGGTGCCGGGCGGCGCGTACGACGCGGCGGCCCTCGACACCGGCGGCGGCCTGCGGCCGGAGCTGACCGGGCACGGCCTGGGCCGGGCCGCCATCCAGGCCGGGCTCGACTTCGGCGAGCGGGAGTTCGCTCCCCCGGCCTTCCGGGTCACCGTCGCGTCGTTCAACCTCCGGGCGCTGCGCGTAGTCCGGGCCCTGGGCTTCGCGGACGTCACCAGCTTCCGCGCCACCACCGACGGCCGGAGCTTCCAGATCCTGGTGCGGCCGCATCAGGCCGGGAGCCGCTAGCCCGGCCGGCCCGCGCCCGGCGGGCTTCACCGGAACGTGACTCGCCTGGCCGCGGCGCGCCCTGGATGATAGAGGGATGGTGGCGATGCCGGGCGACCGCGCGGAGGGCAGGCCGCGGGAGTGGCTGGCCATGCCGGGCGGCGGGATGCGGCAGGTCGTTTCCTATGCGGGCGACGACGGCACGGTCGAGCTGCTGGCTTATGCCGCGTGGCTGAACCGGATGCTTCCGGCCTGCGATTGCGGCCGGCCCCGGCTGGGCTCCGGGCGGACCTGCGGCAGCGCCGAGTGCGTCGCCCTGCTCCGCCGTGACGCCTTGTAGCTGCACCCGCACCCGGCCAGGCGGACTGCAGATCCGCCGGGCAACTGGACCTTACCGGTGCACCGGCACCCTCCTCTCCCGGCCGGGCCGCTCACCCTGACGCCGGCTGCCCGGCCGCCGGCGGTTCCTCCGGGCGATCATGGGCGGGTACTGTTGCCCGGTGCGACTGGGCGTGAATGTGCCGAATTTCGGGCCGGGTACCCGGCCGGACGTGCTGCGCCAGTGGGCGCAGACGGTGGAGGGCCTCGGTTTCAGCCTGCTGATGGTCTCCGACCACGTCGCGGTGACCCCTGATGTCGCCGAGCAGTACCCGGCGCCGTTCTACGAGCCGTTCACGACGCTGGCCTGGCTGGCCGGCCAGACCCGCCAGATCCGGCTGGGCACGACCGTCCTGATCGTGCCCTACCGGCACCCGCTGCTAGTCGCCCGGATGGCCGCCAACCTCAGCGATCTCAGTGACGGCCGGCTCGTGCTGGGCGTCGGCGTCGGCTGGGCCGCGCAGGAGTTCGCCGCGCTGGACGTGCCGTTCGCCCGGCGCGGCCAGCTGACCGATGACTACCTGCGCGCGATCCGCGCGGCCTGGCAGGACGAGCAGGACTACCGCGCCGGGCAGATCCCGTTGTGGATCGGCGGCAACAGCGACGCGGGCCTGCGCCGCGCAGTGCGCCTGGGCGACGCCTGGCATCCGCTGCGGTTCACGATGCCGTGGCTGCGCGAGGCGGCGGACCGCCTGGCGGAGTTCGCCGGCCAGCAGGACCGGCCGGTGCCCGAGCTCGCGCCGCGGATCCTGCTGCGGCTCACCGACGACGTCGTCACCGGACCCGGCCGGCTCGCCGGCGAGGGCACCATCGACCAGGTCACCGCCGACCTCGCCGAGCTGCAGCTGCTCGGCGCCAGCACCGTCCTGCTGGACCCGTTCCACGGCGACCCCGACGAGACACTGCACCCCGAGACCGCCTGGCGGGCGCTCGCCGCCGTCCGGGCCGCAGCCCGCCACCTGGAGGAGCGACCGTGACCGCTGACCTGACCGAGACCGACCGGCGGCACCTGCGCCGCTGCGTCGAGCTGGCCGCCGACGCGGTAGCCGCGGGCGACTTCCCGTTCGGGTCGGTGCTGGTCGCCGCGGACGGCAGCGTGCTGGCCGAGGACCGCAACCGGGAGAACTCCGGCGGGGACGCCACCCTGCACCCGGAAATCGAGCTGGCCCGCTGGGCCGCCGCCAACATGGCCACGCCGGAGCGCGCCGGAGCGACCGTCTACACCTCCGGCGAGCACTGCCCGATGTGCGCGGCCGCCCATGCCTGGGTCGGCCTGAGCCGCATCGTGTACGCGACGTCCTCGCAGCAGCTGACCGGCTGGCTGGCCGAGCTGGGGCAAGGCCCGTCTCCGGTAAGGCCGCTGGCCATCAGCGAGGTCGCCCCCGGCGTAGTAACCGCCGGGCCGGCCCCCGAGCTGGCTGACCAGGTCCGCGACCTGCACCGCCGCTTCCGCGCGAGCTAGTCGCCGCCCGGTGACCCCGGTACCCGCCGTCCGGCTCATCCTGGTCCGGCATGCCCGGCCGGCAGCGGTGCCGGGAGTGCCGGCGCCGCGGTGGGAACTGGGCAGAGCCCGGCCTTCGCGAGGTGCGGCGGCCCGCAGGCTGGTCCGGCAACTACCGTGCGCTGGCCCGCGCGTACACGGCTGGCGCCTTACCCGACGGCTGGGAACCGCAGGCAGCGGTCGCGGCCCGGTTTGAGCACGCGGTGTCCGGTCACGCCCGTATTGCCGCTGCGCGGGAGCAGAGCCTGATCGCGGGCACGCATGGCCTGGCCCTGACGGTGTGGCTGGCCAGCCGGATGCCGCTGACCCCCGACCCCGCCGCGTTCTGGGCCGCCCTGCAGTTCCCCGACCTCATCGAGGTCAACGTCAGCGCCCGGACGGCAGAACGCTGTCCGAGATGAGATCAGGGCCGGGTGTTCGGATTTTGACGCGGCACGGACGCAGCTACAGCCCCATCACGCCAGCGCCCGCCGGCCAAGCAGATGGAGATTTTTCTCCACCGCGCCCGGCAGCACGGAGAAGTGCACCTGGCCATCCGCATCAACGGTCTCGACCCGCACCACAGCACGGCCAGCCCGGTTTCCTGCGATGAGCACCGCGCCCGGGCGTACCTGAGCAGCATCGCGGGCATCGCTGAGCACTGACCAGCCAAGTCCGTCATCGTCCTCGGCATTCAGGTCTGCTACAAGATCAATCTGGGGCTCCATCGCATCTCCTCGGCTACAGGCTACCCATAGTGGTACGGGTTGGTCATCGTCCGGCCGTCGCAGCCCATCAGCCCTTTGACACCCTCGCTCAGGTCATCAAAGCCCACCGTGAAATGACGCGGATTCCGTCCGGTGGGCTCAAGGCGCAGGCCACCGTCGATGAGGTCCCTGGCTGTAAGCATCGTGAGCAGCGGATATCGCACAAGGGGAGTCTGCTGCGCCAACTCATCTAAGGACTGCCCGCGCACCGCGAAGGCC
>DASXDJ010000075.1:0-47477 GCA_036490755.1 Streptosporangiaceae bacterium | reverse complement strand
GGCGCCACATCTCGGCGTAGGACTCGCGGTCCTTGCGCCGGTCCTTGGTGCCGTACTCGATGAACGTGCCGATGGCCGCGTCCACCACGCGGTGGTTGTTCCACCACGCGTAGCGCAGGTCGCGCTCCAGCAGCTGGTGGTTGCTCTCGTCGGCCAGCGCCATCAGCAGCGTCGCGTAGCCATTGGAGATGTGCCGGGACTCATCCGACTGCACCGAGTGGAACACCGTCGGCAGCAGGTAGTCGCCGTTGGCTGCGGCCTCGGCCGGCATGGCCACGAACAGCGTGTTGGTGAACGCCGTCTCGGCCACGATGGTGAGGTAGATGCTCGCCGCGGTAATAGCGTCGCCGGTGATGAACCCCTCAGCGAACTGCCGGCCGATCGTCCCGCAGTAGTCGTTCTGGAAGTTGCGGAGGCTGTTGTTGAAGCCGGCCGGGTCGATGTAGTTGTTCATGTACAGGCGCTTGAGGTTCTGCTGGATCGTGGAGTGCCGGACCTCGTCGATCATCTGGATCGCCTGGCCGTTATGCAGCTCCGGGTTCGGGACCGTCCGGAACAGCAGCGGCATCGCCCGCGCCGCGGAGATCTCCGGCAGCGGGATGATCGACAGGAACAGCTTCTGCCACTCCAGCCAGCGCTCCTGGACCTGGCGGAACATGTTGCCGCGGATGGCGCCGTCCTGCGCGCCGTACACGCGGTGGTCCTTTTCCTCCTGCATCGGGAAGTAAGACCGCAGCACCTGCTTCAGCGGGTCTTTCTTCTGTGCCTTCTGGAATGAGTAGTCCGTCCCGTACTGGGATACCGGCTCGTGGTACTGCGGTTCCCAGGCGAGTTCCTGAATCTTCTGGTGTGCCTTGGCCACACTCTGGCGACTCATGTGCCACCCCTTGCCCTTCCGTGCGTCCGCTGAGACGGGCCAGCCTGGTACCTGCGGTACCGGTGCCGTGCCGGTGCATCACGGGCCAGCGCGCCGTACGCTGACCCGGTGCCGGCCCGGCGCGTGCGCGGCGGCGGCAGCCCGAAACGTCTCACGCGGCCATCACAACTCGCCTGGCCCGCTTCGGCGCTCTCAACATGAGACAACCCGGAAACACGCCCGAAACACGGGCGCGCCAAAAGCACCGGGCATCACCCCGGTTAGCTGGGCAAAAAGGGCGGCGAGCCGTTACTCGCGGCCCGTATCGGCGGAGTCCCCGAACACCGCGGCGCGCAGCTCGTCGAGCTGGGCGTGCACCTCGGACCTGACCCGCCGGTTGCCCTCGGCGGCGGGCTCGATGCCCAGCGCGCGCAGCAGCTCGGCCGCCGGCGCGCCCGGATCGCCACGATCGCCCAGGACTGGGTGCAGACCCTGCGCGGCCAGATGATGAAATACCAGGTTAACGACGCTCCAGGGGTTGTAACTCTCGCTGGGCGGCTGGACGGGACTGGACACCAGGCACCTCCTGCATCCTGCGAGCGGATGGGCTGCCTGCCAGCCTGCCAGGCAGGCAAGGTCGCATCAAACGCTGGCCTTCGGGGGCTGGCGGTCTCAACATGAGACATAGGGCCTTGCCACCGCGCTTATGGTGGGACCAGGCCGTACTCCGAACTGACCGCCTCGAACCCGGCTCTCGCGGGCACTGGCCGGGCCCGCTGGGCGCGGGAGGCAGGAGGCGCCATGTCGTCCCGCAGCGGGCGTGCCATGGGTAGCGACCGGCTGGCCCGGACCAGAGAGCGATTCCTGACCAGGGACGCAGTCGAGCCGCAGCAGGTGCGCGAGCCGATTCTGGCCTCCTGGTGGAGATCCCGGCAGTGGAATGTCCCGGCCGACAAGATCGAGCTGTCCTACATCAGGGACCCGAACCTGGACACGCCGCTGACCCGCAGCGCCATGCCGATCCTGCGCCATCTGCGGGAGAACCTCGAAGGCCAGCCGATCAGCGTCATCCTCACCGACTCATCCGGCGTCGTGCTGTCCCGGCTGACGGCCGACCACGACCTGGAGCGGCACCTGGACGGCGTCAAGCTGTCGCCGGGGTTCAGCTACGCCGAGGAGTTCGTCGGCACCAACGGCATCGGCACGGCCCTGGAGGGCGGCCAGCCCGCGCACGTGTTCGGGCACGAGCATTACGCTGAGCACCTGGAGGACCTGGCCTGCGCCGGAGTGCCCATTCATCACCCGATTTCCGGCAAAGTGGTCGGCGCGGTCGACCTGACCTGCTGGCGCCGCAACGCCGACCCGCTGCTCATCGCCCTGGTCAAGACCACCGCCGATCAGATCACCCAGGCCCTGCTGGCCGACTCCAGCGCTCAGGAGCTGGAGCTGCTGCAGGAGTACCTGCGCGCCTGCCGCCGCACCAACGGCATCGTGCTGGCGCTCAACGACGACATCGTGATGATGAACGACCACGCCCGCCAGGTGCTCGCCCCTGGCGACCAGGTGGTGCTGCTCGGCTACGCCGGGGAGGCGCTGGCCGGCGGCCGGTCCGGCGCGGTGGAGGTCGAGCTGCCGACCGGCATGACGGCCCGGCTGCACTGCCGTCCCACCCGCGCCACGATGGGCAGCGGGCACGGCGGCGTGGTGCACGTCCGGCTGCTGGAGGCGGCCCGCCGCCCGGCCGCCGATTCGGCGGTCCCGGCGCGGATGTTCCTGCCCGGCGTGGTCGGCACCGGGGCGCTGTGGCTGCGGGCCTGCCAGCAGGTACAGGACAGCTACGAGGCCGGCGAGTGGCTGGTCCTGGAAGGCGAGGCGGGCGTCGGCAAGCTGGCGCTGGCCCGCGCGGTGCACCAGCGGCGTAACCCGGCCGCCCGGTTCGAGGTGCTGGACGCCGTCGAGGCGGGCTCGGGGGACTGGCTGCCGCAGGCCCGCGCCGCCCTGCTGGACCCGACCGGGGGCGGTATGGTCATCCGGCACGTCGACAAGCTCGGGCCGCGCCAGCTGCACATCCTGGCCGGGGCGCTGGCCGAGGCCCGGGCGGCGGCCCAGCCCGGCCAGCTGTGGGTGGCGGTGACCCGGAGCCGCGAGTCCGGCGCGGCCAACCAGGCCGAGCTGCTGCGGCTGTTCCCCAGCACGGTGGAACTGCCGCCGCTGCGCCATCACGTCGAGGACCTGCCCGAGCTGACCACGTTCTTCCTGGGCAAGCTGAGCCAGCACGCCCGCCTGACCTGCTCCCCGGAGGCCACCAAGCTGCTGGTCCGGGCCAGCTGGCCGGGCAACGTCGAGCAGCTGTGGCAGGTCATGCGGAAAATCGTGCAGCGCCGCCGGGTCGGCGCGATCCAGCCGCGGGACCTGCCACCGGAGTGCTGGACGGTCAGCCGCCGGCTGCTCAGCCCGCTGGAGGCGATGGAGCGCGACGCGATCGTGCAGGCGCTGCTGGACACCGAGGGCAACAAGGCCAAGGCGGCTGAGTCCCTGGGCATGTCGCGCGCAACTATTTACCGAAAAATACATGAATACGGGATTGTTATTCCGGCAAGCTGAACTGCCGGGCGGAATGCACCGAGCCAGAGTGCCTCAATTTGAGAGCGGTTCCGGGCCGATAGCGGCAAAGGGTGTCAGTACTAGCCCGAATTTAAGTAGGGGGCTTCGCAATCTAACGCGAAGGAGCAGCAAATGACTGCATCAGCAGGTTCTGGTTCTGCGCAGTCAGGCTCGCCCGCCTATCAGGAGGCTGAGGCGAGACACACGTCCGTGCCGGCCCAGCAGGGGCCGCCCGAGGCCCGCGAGCGCCCTGCGGAAAGCCAGCGGGCCGCCGTCGAGGCCGAGGCCACCCCGGAGGTCACGGGGCCGCTCGCCGGGGACCCGCTGTCCCTGGGCCTGCCCAGCTTCATCGTGGGATCCGTAGCCCTCGGGATGGTGCTCATCGGGTTCGTCTCGCCGCTCGGCGTCGGGGCGTCGCTGCCGATCATCCTGGCCGCGACGGCCCTGGGGCTGCTGGTCTCGACATTCTGGGCAGCGGGCCTCGGCCAGTCGGCGGTCGCGATTGTCCTCGGGGTATTTGCCGGATTCTGGCTGAGTTATGCATTCCTGCTCCTCGGGCTGACGCACAACTGGTTCGGCATCGGCATTGCCGACGCCAAGGCCACGCAGGAACTATTCCTGACCGCGTGGATCGTGATTATGACCATGCTGACCCTGGCCACCCTGCGGCTGGCGGCGGCCTTTACCGCCGTCCTGGCCCTGGTCGACGCAGCCCTGATCTGCGTCCTGATCGGCGTGATCCAGGTGTCGGCCAACTGGCTGAAGGCAGGCGGGGCGATCGCGTTCTTGTTCGCCGCGGTGGGCATTTACATCTTCTTCGGCACCGCGTCCACGGCCACCGGCGGCAAGCCGATGCCGCTCGGCCGGCCCCTGATGAAGTAGCGCCCCCTTTTCCGGGGAGCGGGCTAACCCCGCTCCCCGGTGGAGAGGTTCGCTTACACCGACGGCGTGAGGGGGACGGCGGCCTCGGCCGTCAGGAGCTGGAAGGTCAGGCTCTCCTGCAGGTAGAGCCGGACGCTGGAGTCGGTGTGTGACAGGTAGCCGATGGAGACGTCGGTGCCCAGCTGCAGCTCGAAGTCGCCGCCGCGAGTGCTCAGCACCAGGCCGCCGGTGAGGGCGGGCGCCCAGATGATGTCCTCGCTGATGATCCGGCGCAGGTGCTCCATGACCGGGTACCCGTGCACGGTGACCTCGCTGGCCGCGGTGTAGGCCTCCGCGCTGAGCACCAGCGCGTACGGGCCGTTGACGCCGGCCTCGCGCAGCGCGCTCAGGGCCTGGGCGACGGCGTCGGGATAGTCGCCGGCACCCGCGGGCAGCGCAATCGACGGATTGCTCGCTCCCGGCCGGATCCCGTCAATGTCGGCCGCGGTGTAGCCGTCGAAGACGGCCCGGTCCTCGGCGAAGGCCAGCAGCCGCGCGGCGTCCTTGACCGGCTGCCAGTCCGAGTCGCGCGAGCCCCGCGCCACATCGTCGACCTGCTCGCGGTCCAGCGAGAACGGCACCCGCAGTTCCACCACCGACAGGACGTGCCGCTGCCGCGCCTCAACGCCGTCACCGGGCGCCGTTATCTCCCGGATGTGCCCGGTGCCCACGGCCGACAGCTGCTCGCCGGCCGGGCCTGCCACGTCCACCACCCGGCGGCCCGCCAGGTACCGCTTGAAGGTCCGGGCCGCCTCCTCGCCGATCTCGGCCCAGGCTGCGTCGGAGACCGGCGCGAGCTCGCGATGCAGGTTATTCATCCGAGGATGCTCCTCTCATGCTGCCGATCTGCAGCGACCCGCTGCGGCCAGCGTCGGGTAGGTCGGGTACGGATTCCGTGCCATCCGGGCCGGCCGGGTCGCCGGGGTCCTCGGCGGGCTCGTCGGCCAGGCCTTCCAGCACGTCCTGCGACGGCACGAAGAACAGCGTGCCGGTGACGGCGCGGCTGAAGTCCAGGATCCGGTCATAGTTGCCCGGCGGATCCCCGAGAAACATGTTGCGCAGCATCAGCTCGATCGGCTCCGGCGAGCGCGCATAGCCGATGAAGTAGGTCCCGAACTCCGCGGTCCCCAGCGTGCCGAACGGCATGTTGTCCCGCAGGATCTGGATCTCCTCGCCGTCAGCCCCGGTGATCGAGGTCAGCGCATTGTGCGCGGACGAGGGCTTCACGTCGTCGGTCAGCTCGACGTCGCTGAGCTTCCGGCGGCCGATGACCAGTTCCTGCTGCTCAACGGGCAGCGCGTTCCACGCCTCCAGGTCGTGCAGGTACTTCTGCACGATCGCGTAGCTGCCGCCGGCGAACTGCGGGTCCTCCGCGCCGATCAGGGTGGCCCGGTCTGCTGCCGGGCCCTGGGGATTCTCGGTCCCGTCCACGAAACCGAGCAGGTCCCTGTTGTCGAAGTAGCGGAAGCCGTGCGTCTCATCGGCGATCGTGGCCGCGCCGCGCAGCCGGCTGGTGATCAGGGCGGCCAGCTCGAAGCACAGGTCCATCCGCGCCGAGCGGATGTGGAACAGCAGGTCGCCCACGGTGCTGACGGCATGCCGGGGCCCGGCGTCCAGTTCAGTGAACGGGTGCAGCCCGGCGGGCACCGGGGAGCCGGGTACCAGCTGCTGCCACAGCCGGTCACCCAGCCCGGTGACGCAGGTCAGGAAATGGTCGCCGGTGCCGCGGAAGCCCACCGAGCGGACCAGCCCGGCCAGGTCCCCGCACAGCGCGCGGATCTGGTCCAGCGCGGCTTCGCCGGGCTCGGCCACAGCCACCAGGAAGATCGCGGCCCCGGTCAGCGGGGACGCCACCGCCTGCGGCTCGGGCGGGACAGCCAGAAGCCCGGCAGTCGCGGATCCGGTGTCCGAAGTCACCGTCACATCTTGCCCTGTAGCACGCCCAGGCGCGGCAGCCACCCCGGAGAGTTTCGTTTCCCGCTCGCCTGCGGAATGCCTTCGAGGCGCCGTCTTCCCTCCTCGCAAGCTCCTCAGTCCAGACGGCGCCGGCATTCCTCCGGCTCGCTCGCCCAGGGCCGCTGGCGCGGCCCGGGGAGCCTGGGTGACTGTTCGTGCCCTGGGGCGCGGCAGCTGGCTTGGTGGAGAACTAGCTAGTTGCTGAAGTCTTGGGTCATCCAGACGGTGCCGTGGGAATCGCGGAATACGTCGATTCCGATGTGGTGGAAGGACGAGCTGAGGATGTTGAGGCGGTGGCCGTCGTCGGGCGGCTTCTCATCCAGCATGCTCTGCGTGAGGCCCGTCGCCATCTTGGCGATGTCCGCCGAGCTGTCCGGCTCCGGGCCGCCCTCGCCGATGTTCTCCCCGGCCGCCGTCCACTGCACGCCCGCCGCGGTCAGCCGGTCGCCCAGCGAGGCCTCGCCCGGGCACTGGTGCGACAGCCCGCAGCCGCCGGCCATCACCATGGTGTGCCGGCGGGAACTGGTGTCCAGCCCGGAGCTCATCGTGTAGGCCGGCAGCCCGGCCTGCGCGCGGGCGGAGTTGATGAGAGCCAGCACCTGGGTGGCTGCCGACCCCGAGGAGGTGCCCGCGGGGGCGCTGCTGGACGGCGACGGGTGCGGCCGCGGAGCGGCCGTGTGGGTCGGCGCCGGAGTCGGGGTGGGCGTCGCCTGGTGATGGTGCTTCTTATGATGCCGGGTCCGGGCCGAGGCGCTCGCCGATGCCGCGGGGGAGGTAGCGGCCCCGCTGCCCGCTGCCCTGCCGGCCGCGCACGGCTGCGCCGCACCGCTGCCCTGGCCCTGGCTCGCGCACGGCCTGCCTGCCGAGTCCTGCACGGCGGTCAGCGCCGAGCTGTGGTGCATCCGCGCCACGCCGTAGGTGCCGAGACCGGCCACCACCAGCGCCGCGGCCGCGATGCTCAGGCCGATCCGCGGCCACCGCCGGCCGGCCCGCCCGCCGCGGCCAGGGCCACCCGGGCCAGCACCGGCCGGCCCGCGACCGGGGTCACCGGGGAACGGGGTGTCACCGAACGGGGCGCCGCCGACCTGGGTTCCGCTGAACTGGGTGCCGGCGAACTGGGTGCCGGCGAACTGGGTGTCACCGAACTGGCTGCCGCCCGGCCCGCCGGCCGTCGGCCGCGGGTCACCGAGCTGGCCGGTGCCGTAGTCGCCCGGCTGCCGGGTGGCGTACTGGTCCGGATACTGGCTGTCGGCGGCCGGGCCACGCTGCTGGCCACTGCCGCCCGGCCAGGGGTCCTCGCCGCTGGATGTCCGGCCCGGATACCCGGTGGCGTACTGGCCCGGGTAGGGAGCGCTCCCGAAGGGCGCTCGGGTGTCACCGCGGGACTGCGGATCGCGGTAATACTGCGGGTCACCGTAGGACTGCGGGTCACCGTCGGGCTGGTCACGGTAGGGCCGCTGGTCACCGTAGGAGCGCGGGTTGCCGCCGGGCTGCGGTTCACGGGAGGACTGGCCGTCGACGTAGGGCCGTCCGCCGAACGGGCTGCCGCCGGCTGAGCCGTCGCGCCAGTCCTCGGCGGGAATCCACTCGCGGTCCTGCGGGCGCCCACGGCGCCACTCTGGCTGGGATGGCATCTGGTCCCTCGCTCGCCAGCATGTTCTGGACGATAAGTCATGGCTCAGGCCGACGTCACCAGCAGTGCCGCCAGCCGATCCGGCTCGCCCGCTCCGCCGACCACCTTAGTGACATCGGTGCCCGGCTCGCCCGGATCTGTGTGTTCTCGCATAAACACGCGCCTGATGCGCCCCTCTTGACCTGCGTCAGGGCAGGTGGTTGTTTCTGGGCATGGGGTGGGGACCTGGCTATCCGGCGTGGCCGGGATGACGGGGGCAATCGCGTTCGTCGTGATTGCCGCGCTCCTGTGCGCGGCGGCTGTGCTGGTCATCCTCGGTACCGCGCAGGTCTACCTGTCCGGTCCCGGGGCGCTGGAACATGACGGGCTGGCCCGCGGCCAGCGCGCACCCGCCTGGACGCTGGCCGACGCCGCCGGCGTGCGGCATACCTCGCCGCCAGCCGGGCCGCTGCAGCTGGTCGTCTTCGCCGACCACTCCCTCAAGTCGTTCCCGTCGGTGCTGGACGGGCTGCGCGAGCTGATCGCGGCCGACCCGGGACTGGAGACCGTCGTGCTGCTGCGCCAGCGTAACGAGCTGGCCGGTCCGCTGCTGGCGATGCTGGGCCTGGACGGCGTGCCGGTGCTGACCGGGACACCGGCCCTGTATGCCGACTACAACGTGCGCGTCGGCCCGTTCGCGATATTCGTCGATTCCGGCGGCCTGGTACGGGCCTCCAGCCTGGTCAATCACGACTGGCAGGTCGCCAAGCTGCGCCAGCTCGCGGACATCCCGGTCGACCCGGCTGAGATCCCCGCGCCGCGCTGGCCGCGCCGCCGCCCCGCCCGGGCGGGGGTGTAGCCGTGCTGGTCACCGGCGCTGGCGCGGTCCTGGTCCTGGGAGCCAAGGCGGTCCTCGCCGTCATGCTGCTGGTCGCCGGCGGTGCCAAGCTGGCCGACCTCACCGGCTTCGCCGCGGCGCTGCGGCTATTCACCCCGCGCCGCCTGGCCGGCTCGGCAGCCGCGCTGCCGGTGCTGCGCCGGCTGGCCCTGGCGGTCGCCGCCGGCGAGCTGGCCCTGGGCACGATCAGCCTGACCTGTCCCGCGCTGGGCTGGGTCAACCCGGCCGTGCTGGCTGCCGGGTGCGTGTTCGTGCTGGTGTCGGCGGCCGGGTACGCGTTCCACCGGGGCCGCTCATGCCGCTGCTTCGGCGCCTTGTCCCAGCGCCGCTTCGACGGGGCGGGCATCGGCCGCGCGGGCCTGACCGCGGCCCTGGCCGTCCTGCCCCTGGCCGGCGTTCCCGCCACGGCGGTGCAGCTCAGCACCGGTGACAGCGGGCTGCTGCTCGGCGGCGCCGGCCTGATCGCGGTGGCCGCCTGCACCGCCGCCAGGGCCCTGGCGGCGAGCCGCGAGGCGCTCCCGGAGGTGATGTCGTGAGGATCCCGGTGTTCCTGGCCGACGCGCAGTGGGCCCTGCTGGCGGCCCTCGGCCTGCTGGTGATCACGGCCTACCGGCAGCTCGGCCGGGTCATGGGCCGGTCGGCCCGGCCGGCCGAGCTCGGCCCGCCGCCGGGCAGCCGGCCAGGCAAGATCGACTACACCCGGCTGTCCGGCGACGGGATGGCCCCGGGTGAGCGGGTGGCCGCCTTCGTGCCCGGCGGCGGTCAGGCCGCCCTGATCGCGTTCGTCGACCCGACCTGCCCGTCCTGCGAGGAGCTGGTGACCGCGCTGGGCGAGGCTCGCGCGGGCGGCGACCTCGACGATGTCCGGGTGCTGCTACTGACCTCCGACCCGCCGAGCTACCTGCAGATCTCTGCCGTGTTCCGGGCGAGCACCCTGGAGATCGGCCGCCCGCTGGACCGCGATGACCTGGAGCCCTACCGGGCCACGGCCACGCCGCTGCTGGTTGCCATCGACGCCGAGGGCGTCACGCGAGCGGCGGGGACGGCCGTCCGGCTGGCGGAGGTCCGTGCCTACCGGCAGGCCTGCGTGCTGCCCGCGCCGCCGGACCTGCTGCCGGTGACCGGATGACCGCCGCACCGGAACGCAAGCGGCCGGCCAGGCCGCCCGCCAGCTGACCTGACGACCGCAGGACCGGCGGCCGCACGAGCGGCCGGCGGACGCCAGAAGGGAGATCGCGCTCATGGGGTGGACGCGCTGGGGTACACGCCTGGACGCCCGGATCGGCAGCGTCGCGGAGCGCGCGGCCAGGAGGCTGAGCCGCCGCGATGCGCTGCGCGGCGCGATGGTCGGCGGGACCGCCGGAATTGCCGCGCTGTCGCTGGGACAGCGGCCGGCCGAGGCAGCGCAGGTGTGTCACTGCGGCCCGACGCGGCGCTGCTCGGGCTGCCCCGGCACGGGCTGCCCGAAGGGATACCACCTGTGCAAGGGGTCGGTGACCAGCAGTTGCTTCAACAACCAGGGGTATCGCTGCGAGTGGCCGAACGGAACCTGGATTGCCTGCATGAACATGGGCAACGGCTACGGCTACAAGGTCTGCTACGACTGCATCGGCACGAGCGGCTGCAAGGGCTGGTGCACCTGCCTGAGCCAGTGCGTCTGCTGTCAGTGCAAGACCGTGCATGACCTGCGCGGTGAGCAGCAGCGGATGCAGTCCGCACCGGCGGAGGCAGGCGCGCATTGACCGCGCCGCTGGCCGGGCAGCCGGGCCTGGCCCGCCGGGCGCTAACCGCCGCGGCCGGCACTGCCGCGGTGGCGGCCGGCGCCGCGGCAGTGCTGCTGGCCACCGGTCCCGGACCGGTCCGGGCCGGCACCGCGGGGCTGACCGCTTCTGGCGCCGGCACGGTCGTAGCCATCCTGACCGTGCTGCTGGCCGGGGCGAACGGGTTTTCCAAGGCGTACTCGCCGTGAGGCGCGAACTCCGCGGCCTCGCTGGCCGCCGGCCTTCCGGTCGGGAGGCTCAGCCGGGCCGCGCTGGCGGTGAGTGCCTACGCCCTGTCCGCCATCGTGGTGTGGACCGCGCTGGGCGCAGGCCTCGGCGCGCTGCCGCTGGCCCGGCCCGCGTTGCTGCTCGCGGCGGTGTATGCCGCCGGGTACGGCCTGACCGAGGTCGCCGGGCGGCGCTGGCTCCCGGTGCCGGGGACCCGGTGGCAGGTGCCGCAGACCATGGTGGTCGGGACGCCGGCCCGGCGGCGGCTGCTGGTGTGGAGCACGATCCTCGGACCAGGTTTTCTCACCCGCAACCCGTACGCCGGCTTCGGCCTGCTGCCGGCGGTGGTGGCCGCCGCCGGGGGAATGCGCCCGGCTATCGTGCTGGCCGCCGCGATCGGGCTGGCGCATGGCACGGGGCGGGCGCTGGCGCTGCTGCGCGATTCCCGGCCGGGGGCGGCCCTCGACCCGATGCGGCTCGTGCTGGTCTCGATGTACTGGCGCACGTTCGACGGCCTCGCCCTGCTGATCATCGCGGGTGCCGCCGCCGTGGCCTGCGCCCGCCAGTTCTGGTGAAGCTCACCGTTACCTGAGCACTACCTGTGGAGGGATTCACATGCGCCGAGCCGTAGCCGTCGCGATCACCCTGGCCTCGTCCGCCGCGCTGGTGAGCGGCGTCACGCTGACCGCCGCCCAGGCCAGCCCGCAGACCGCGGGCCGCGCCGCGACCGGGCTGGCGAGCCAGCATGCGGCCGCGAGGGCCGCCGTGCCCGCCGCCGCTAAGCACGAGGAGTTCCGGATCATCAGCACCGCGACCTCGTCGCGCCGGCAGAGTGTCCTGGCCACCGGCGGCTTCGTCGCGGGCGGCTACGTTGTGCCCGGCAAGGTGGTCAGCCTGCGCTCCACCGACCGGGTTGTCTTCCGCAGCGGCGGCTTCCGGATGGCCCGGCACATCACCCGGCAGTCGCTCCCGCTGCCGACCCGCAACTGCCTCATCGGCGAGACGATCCACGGCACGTTCAGCCTCAGCCATGGCACCGGCGCGTTCGCGGGCATCAGCGGATCCGGCGGGTTCACCATGAAGATCCGTGGTGTCCTGCGCCGGACGAACGGGAAATGCGGCGGCGCCATGACCGTCTACCAGATGATCACCTGGGCAGGCGGTAACGTCCGCCGGTAAGCCCGAGCCCCCGCCGCCTGAGCGCTGGGCGGGACGGTGGCGCGGCCGCGCCTGATCAGCCGGCCGCGCCCGATCCGCTAGGCGCGGGGCTGGCCGGGGTCGGGGTCGGGCTCGGGGTCGTCGAGCCGCTGCCGGTCGGGGTCGGCGTGGGGGTGGCCGGGGGAGTAGTCGCGGGCGTGCTGCTCGGGCTGGCCGGTGCGCTGGGCGAGGTGGTCGGGCCCGGGCGGGAGTGCCGGTGGGCCGCCGGCCCGTCCACCAGGCCGCCGATCGTCGTGCCCGAGCCCTTCTTGTGCCAGACCACGGTCTCCAGGGGCTTGCCGGCGATCGCCTCGATTGCGGTGACGGCGCCCATGGCGATCACGAAGACGCTCACCGCGGCCAGGGCGGAAATCAGCCAGCGCCGCCGCCGGCCCGCCGGGTCGCGGGTCCCGTCGCTGCCGGGCGGCTGCGCGCCATGGTCAGCAGAACGCGGGGCCGGGCTGCCGGGCACAGTGGCACCGGGGCGTGGTCCGGCAGCGGCAGCGCTGGCCCCGGGCCTCGTGACGGCGGTGGCGGTATCCGCGTGTGCTCCCGGCCGGGCCCCGTTGCCGGGCGTGGTATCGCGGAACCAGGTCCGGGTGACGTCGTCTGCCGGGTCCCCCTCAGCCGCCCGTCCCGCGGCCGCCGGCATGACGGTGGTCCCGGCTGCGTCGGCCGCGTAGGCCCAGTCCGGCATGGCGGCCGGCGATCCGGTTTCCGGTGCTGCGCTGCCCGGCGGAGATGCCGCCTGCCGAGTCGCCGTCAGGCGGCTGCTGTCCGCTGCCGCCCGGTCCCCGGCGCCTGCCGCTGCCGCCCGCCCGGCCGCCGCGGCTGGCGCGCTCTGGCTGGTGGTGGCTACGGAATCGGCATCCGGAGCCTGGTGGTGGCGCACGAGCGCGGCAGCCACGACGCTGCCGCTGGCCTTCGGCGCCAGACTGGCGGCCGCTGCTTTCAGGCGCTCGTTGCTGCGGGAGATGTAGTGCCGGTAGACCGCGGCGCCGACCGTCGAGGCCAGGCTCATGAAGGCGGCGCCGACCAGAGTGCCGGCAATGCCGAGTCCGGACGCCGCGATCGCTCCGGTGATGGCCGCCAGCATGCTCGATAGTGCCTGGGTTGCGGAGACATCCGGTCGCCGCCCGCTCATAGTCCTCCTGTCCGTCGGCCTGCCAGCGGCGGGGCAAGGCGCGCTGAGCCACTGCGGGGTTCTGTCAGCTTTCGAGACTATGCGGCCCTTACGACCGCTCCGGGCCTGTGCTACCCCGGATGTCCGGACTAACACGAAGGTGAGCCTTCCGGCCTCACCCCCGTGACCGGTACTGTCCTGCGTGCCGCCGCGTGCATGAGGAGGACGATGATGGGTGACGAATCCGGGCGGACCTTCCTGATCACTGGCGGCAACACCGGGATCGGCCTGGCGACGGCCACCGAGCTGGCCCGCCGTGGCGGGCGGGTCTACGTGGCGTGCCGGTCGGAGTCCAGGGGGTCGCATGCCGTGGCCAGCATCGTCGCGGCCACCGGGAACGCTCAGGTCAGCTATCTGCCGCTGGACCTGGCCGACCTGAGTTCCGTCCATGCCTGCGCCAAGGAGTTCCTGGCGACCGGGCAGCCGCTGCACGTGCTCATCAATAACGCGGGCGTGGCCGGCAAGCACGGCCTGACCGGCGACGGCTTCGAGCTCGCCTTCGGGGTCAACCACCTGGGCCATTTCGCGCTGACCACGGCCCTGCTGGACCTGCTGGCCGCCAGCGGCCCGGCCCGCGTCATCAATGTGTCGAGCGATGCCCACTATCAGGCCAGGGGAATCGACTTCACGGCGCTGCGGCGCCGGGCCCGGACCGTCACGGGCCTGCATGCCTACGCGGTCTCCAAGCTGTGCAATGTGCTGTTTACCCAGGAACTGGCCCGCCGCCTGGACGGCCGGGGCGTCACCACCTACGCGCTGCACCCCGGGGTCGTCCGGTCCGACATGTGGCGGCAGGTGCCGTGGCCGGTCCGGCCGCTGCTCACCGCGCGGATGCTGACCACCGAGCAGGGCGCGCGGACCTCGCTGTACTGCGCCACCTCGCCCCAGGTCAGCGGGCAGACAGGCCGCTTCTACGACAACTGTGCCGAGCGCAAGCCGAGCGACGTGGCGACCACCGACCTGGGCCGCATCCTGTGGGAGCGCAGCGAGGCCTGGGCCGGGTCCTGACGGCCCGGCGCCGGCGCAGCTATCCGGGCTGTCGCTGCCCGGTTCGCCCTGCGAGGCCCGCGGGCAGCCCGCTACGGTGTGGAAATGCGATGTGTCAGGCGGCAGACAGACCGGTCCGCGCTGCCCCGGCCGGAGGCAGCCGCGGCAGCGGGATCCGGGGCAGCAGGTATCAGGGGGATGGCGGCCGGGCGCAGGTCCGCGCTGCTGGCCGGCGTCCTGGCTGCGGGGCTGGCGGTGACCGCCTGCGGCGCGGCGCACGGCCATCCGGGCGCAGCTGCGGCGAAGGCCAATGTCGCCGACACCAGCGGCGGCGCCGGCTCGGGAAGCAGTTCCAGCAGCCCCGGTGCCGCGGCCGGGTCCGGGGACTCAGGGTCGGCCGCGGGCGGTTCCGGCGGCTCGGGGCAGGCCGCTTCGGCCAAGCCGCTGGCCGGCAAGACCATCGGCATCGACCCCGGCCACAACGGTCACAACAAAGATGACCCGGGGTACATCAACAAGCTGGTCTGGAACGGCCGCGAGAAAGAGACCTGCGACACCACCGGCACCGAGAGCAACAGCGGCTACACCGAGGCCCGGTTCAACTTTAACGTCGCCACCTACCTGCGTGCTGACCTGCGCAAGGACGGTGCCCGCGTGGTCATGACCCGCAGCAATAATCACGGCGTCGGGCCGTGCGTGAACCGTCGTGCCCGGATCCTCAACCGGGCGCACGCCAACGTCTCCATCGACATCCACGCCGACGGCGGCCCGGCTAACGGCCGCGGCTTCACCGTCCTGGAGCCGCTGGCCGACGGCCCGAACAACAAGGTGATCAAGTCATCGGACCGGTTCGGCGCGGACGCGCACCGGGCGCTGCTGAAGCACACCAGCATGCCGATCAGCAACTACTACGGGCACAACGGCTACATCAAGCGTGATGACCTGGCCGGTCTCAACCTCACCACCCAGGCCAAGATCCTCATCGAGTGCGGCAACATGCGGAACTCGACCGACGCCCGGCTGCTGCGCGCCACCTGGTTCCAGAAGCGCCTGGCCAAGGCCTTCGCCAGCGCCATCGTCTGGTACGAGACGCATAAGAGGTAGTCGCCGCAGACTTAGCTGGTCGAGGGCGGGGGGAGGCGCAGGAAGGCGCGGATCAGCCGGACCCGGGTCTCCACGGCTGCGTCCGCCGTCTTGTGCTGGTGATCGAGGCCGCGCAGCTGCCCCAGGGAGACTGCCCTGGCCTGCCGGGTGGTCAGCTCGATGCGGGACTGGTTGGCGCGCACCAGGGCCCGCGCCATCGGCGCGAGGGGCGCCGGGAACGGCAGCCGCAGCAGCTGCTGGTCGAAGTGGCGCTCGGTGGCTATTTCCGACTGCAGGTCAGCTGCCGCCCGGGCCAGATCGTCGTGCTCAGCGTCCTCGTAGCCGTCATTGGCCCGGTCGAGCTGCCGGTTGGCGGGCCGGGCGATCGCCAGGTACCCGCGGGCCATCGCCCGCAGGGCAGCGCGGGACTCCGTTGTCGCCGCTGTGCTGCCCTGCTGACCCGGCGGGCGGGCTGAGCTCGCCGGATGACTGATGCCGCAGCCTGCCGCGAGTACCGCCAGGCAGCACGCGGCTGCCAGGCTCGCGAGCCGGCGGCCTGCGGTCCGGTCGCCCCCTCGTAGACCGGCCTCACTGGGGTCCCGCCAGCGGTCCGGTGCGGTCGTCATCGGCGCTCAAGTCCGTCCACCCACAGCAGCTTCCGGGTACACCGGATGACGGCACGCTCCCGGTGCCGCGATTCCAGCCTTCTGTTCCAGCACGTCCGGCGGTCAGGGATGGTTCAGCGCCACGCACATTTTCTCTAGACCACATACCGGACGCAGTCCGCCAGCGCGACTATCCGGTCAAAACGGGCGCCGGGCAGAATTGCCCGCACTGGGCGGAACCGCGACTGGCGGGCGTCAGAGGTGGCTGGCGGCCTTCTGCACGCCAGGGGCGGAGCAGACGCTGCCGGGCTTGCCGCCGGTGGTCTTGCAGATCGCCGCGGTGATGACGTTGGCCGTCCCGTTGATCCCCTGCGCCACGGGGCTGCTGGCCTGATGCATGTCCGCTGCGATCTGCGACCAGGTCAGGCCCTTCAGGACCCCCGGGTCGTAGATCACCCCGAGCTTGTACCGGTTGCCGATGTCGATGAACGGGTAGCCGCGCTGGCTGGCATCGGGCTCGTACTTCGCCCACAGCGCATTCTGCTCGGTCGTCAGCGCCTGCAGCGGCGCGTGCGTGACCGTCTGGTTCTCGACCGGGGTGAAGGTCAGGTACGGGCTGGAGTAGCTGGTCTTGTAGAACGTCAGCGTGGCCGTGCTGGGGAAGGTGTCACTCGAGCTGGAGTGGATGCCCTTCAGCGGGGTCGACAGGGTGCCGAACCGGCTGAGTGCCTCGGCCATGGACCAGCGCATGGCCGCGCAGTAGGGGCAGAACTCGGCGCCGATGTAGAGCATCTCGGGCCTGCCGTTGCTGGTCAGCGCCGGCCCGGTGATGGCGGTGACGGCATTGGGGATGACCGAGCCGGCCCCGACGGAGTTGAGCACGCTGGCCGGGACGGTGGTCACGTTCTTCGCCACGCTGGCCGGCAGCGCGACCCCGCCCGTCGGCTCGGTGCTGTTCTTGGCCGGGCTTGAGCCTCCGCCTACCTTGAGCACGACCAGGACGATCACCACGACGAGGACGACCACGATGGCCCCGCCGCCGATCAGCAGCCGCCGGCGCGTCTCGGCCCGCTTGGCGGCGGCCTGCTGGGCCGCGATCCGCTGCCGGACGCTTTCCTGGCGGTTTCGCTGTGCCTTGCTCATTGGCGCGATTATCCCATCGGGGTCGGCCGGCCGTGGTTACCGGCGCCGCACCGGCGCGTTCGCGGCGGGCGGGGCGTGCCGGAAGGTGGCATCGAAGACAATCAGGCAGAACAGGATGAACGTGATGATGTGCACGCTGGTGCAGTACAGGCAGATCGAGTCGACCTGGAACAGTTCGACGTAGACCAGGTAGAGCACGAAGCCGATGCCGACCACCATCGAGGCGACCCGCAGGGCGCGGAAGGACGGCAGCTTCAGGCCACCGATCCGGATCGTGTCCCAGCGCCATCCCCACGGGGAGTTGGCCACCGCGAGGAAGACATAAAAGGCCAGGCCGAGCACCGCCACCGGGAAGACCCCGAAGACCACCGACTCCGGGCTCGTGGTGACCTTGGTGCAGTTGAAGGTCGCCGACTCCGGGCACAGCGCCAGGTTATTGGAGCTGAAGTGCTCGATCGTCAGGTAGACCGACACGCCCAGGCCGAGCAGGGACAGGATCCAGGTCGTCCACACCAGCCAGCGCGGCGCGGGTGGCAGAACCGGCCCGGCGGCCGCCTCAGCCGGGCTGGCTGCCTTCCCGGCCCCGGCGCCCTGGCCGGCCCGGCCGGCTCGGTCGGGTTGCGCGGCGCGGGCCCGGGCGGCAGCCCGGGCCTGGGCCTTGCCGGCTTCGGCCTTGCTCCGCGGTGCGGCAGGCCCGCCGGACGAGGCGCTGCCGCCCGCGGGCCGGCTGGCCCCGGCCTGGCGCTGGCTGGCCATCAGATCGCCCCGTTCGCCTTGGTCACCCCGGCTGAGGTGCACACGTTACCGGGCTTGCCGCCGGTGGCCTGGCAGATGGCCGCCGTGATCAGGTTGGCGGCGCCGTCCACGCCCTTGGCCACCGGGCTGCTCGGGTCCTTGAGCGCCGCGGCGACCTGGGCCCAGGTCAGGCCCTTGAGCACGGCCGGGTCGTAGCTGGCGCCGTTGATGACGTACTTGTTGGCGAAGTCGACGAACGGGAACGATCCGTCATAGGACGACGACGGCACGTACGGCGGCGCGTCGTACTTGGCCATCAGGGCGTCCTGCTGCTTGGTCGTCTTCTCCAGCGTGGCGTGGGTGACCGTCTGCGCCTCGGTCGGGTCGAACACGATGTAGTTGCTGGTGTAGCTGGACTTGTAGAACGTCAGGGTCGGCGTGCTGGGGTCGACCTCCGGGGCCGGCGCGGAGTGGATGAACCCCAGGTTGCGGAAGGTCCCGAACTTGCTCAGGGCCACCGTCAGAGCCCATCGCTCGGCGGCGCAGTACGGGCAGTACTCAGCGCCGACGTAGGTGATGAGCGGCTTGCCGTCCTGGGTCGCCACGGCGGTGCTGTCCTTGATGGTCTGGACCGCGTTCTGGTAGGTGCTGCCGGTGCCCACCGATGCCAGTGCCGTGTCGGGGACGCTGGTGATCTGCTTGACCACGGCGGCCGGCTGCGCCGATCGTGTCGCGGTCGCCTTGGCTGGCGAGCCTGCGGTCTTGACGACGATGAACACGGCGACGACGGCGATCACCAGGATCACGCTGCCGCCCGCGAAGAGCGCCCGCTTGCGGTTCTCGGCCTTCCGGGCCGCCGCCTGCTGTGCGGCGATCTTCTCCCGGGCGCTCTCCCGCCGGTTCCGCTCCGCCTTACCCATGCCTGTCCTGCCCTTGTCCGTGGGGGTCCCTAGCCTGCACAACGTCACGCGCCGGGCCTGAGTTCGCGGGCCGGGCCGGCCGCCGGAAGGTGCTCGTTCCTGCCGCAGCGCGGCGGAACCCGCATCCCGGACGCGCAGACCATCGTAAGGCGCCCCGGCGCGTTCAGTTGCCGGACTATCCAAGCCGTGCCGCCTGAATGCCGGCTGAATGCCGCCTCGCCTGACCCTGTGCGCCGGGCTGCGCCGGCGGCTCGCCGGACTGGCTGCGGGCCGGGCCGGACCGGGAACGGCGGCGCAAACCGATGTCAAGGGAAGGTCACGACATGTCTAGTGTCATTGCGCCGCGCAACTGACAATGGCTACATTCGAGGAATGTTGGCCCTCACGAGAATGCGCGGCGCGCGCCTGGGCGCGCTGGTCGCTATCACTTGCCTGGGGCTCGCCGCGGCTGGCTGCGGCAGCTCCTCATCTTCGGGCGGCTCCGGCTCCAGCGCGAGCAGCAGCCCCAGCACCGCCAGCAGCGGCACGGCATCCATCGCCTACGCGGCATCGCTGGTGTACCTGAACGAGAAGGTCGTCGGCCCGGCGTTCGAGAAGGCCACCGGGCTGAAGTACACCGGCCGGGCCGGCCCGTCGGACGGGCTGGAGGCAGAGATCGCGTCGAAGGAGATCACCCCCGACGCGTTCGAGTCGGTCGGCGGGGCGTCCATCGCCGAGCTGGTGCCGAAGTTCACCACCTGGTACGTGCAGTACGCGACGACCTCGATCGTGCTGGCCTACAACCCGCACAGCAAGTACGCCAGCCAGTTCAAGGCCATCGCCAGCGGCAAGCTGCCGGTCAAGAGCCTGTTCGCGCTGATGGAGAAGCCCGGCTTCAAGCTCGGCCGCACCGACCCCAACACCGACCCGCAGGGCCGCGCCTTCATCTACATGCTGGAGCTGGCGGCCATGAAGTACCACCTGCCGGCGAACACGGTCAGCAAGATCATCGGCACGCCGGTAAACTCGGCCAAATCGTCGCAGATCTTCGAGGAAGCGTCCCTGGACTCCAACCTGCAGTCCGGTCAGCTCGACGCGGCCAGCGCCTACCTGTCCCAGGCCAAGCAGCTGCACCTGGACTACATCACGCTGCCCTCCGACATCAACCTCGGCGACGCGGCGGATGCGGACCAGTACAAGAAGGCCTCCATCTCCATCACCACCACCGCCGGGAAGACGACCAAGACCGGGTCGCCGCTGACGATCGACATCACCGCGATCAACAACAACCCCAGTGGCGTCAAGTGGGTGGCCTACGTGCTGTCCCAGGCCGGCCTGGCCCTGCACCAGCAGCCGGGCGGCTACACGCTGCTGAAGCCCACGGTGACCGGCTCGAACGTTCCCGCCTCGGTGCAGAGTGAGCTGGGCGGCTAGTCCCACATCCGGTGCCGGCGGCGCCCCGGGGGACCTGCCTCCGGGACGCCGGCCGGCTGGCCAGCTCCTGGGCCTGGCCGGTCCCCGGGGCCTGCGCGCGGTCTCGGCCGCCGCTTCCCTGGCCGCCACGCTGGTGATCTGGATCGCCCTGCTCGGGCCGGTCATCGCGCTGCTGACCCACCTGTCCTGGCATGAGATCACCACCTCGCTGTCCGCACCGGGCGCCTGGGATCCGCTGATCACGTCAGTGGAGGCGGGCGGGGTCACGCTGGCCGTCCTGCTGCTCCTGGGTACCCCGCTGTCCTGGCGGCTGGCGAAGGGAACACTGCCGCTGCCGCGGGTCTGGGAAACCGGCGTGCTGTGCAGCCTGCTGCTGCCCCCGCTGGTGATCGGGCTGCTGCTGATCTTCATGGTCGGGCCGTTCACGCCGATCGGCGAGGTCCTCGGGCACCTGAACCTGTCCGCGACCAACACCTTCCTCGCCCTGGTCGTCGCCGAGGTCTATGAGTCGGCCCCCTACTACGTGCTCGGCGCGCAGGCCGCGTTCGCCGGGGTCGATGAGAGCATGCAGCAGCAGGCCGCGCTGCTCGGCGACCGGCCGCTGCGAGTGTTCCGCCGGGTCACCCTGCCGCTGGCCGCGCCGGGACTGGCGATGGCGATGGCGGTGGCCTGGGCGCGGGCGATGGGCGCCTTCGGCGCGGTCATCATCGTCGCCTACCACCCGTTCGGGCTGCCGTTGCAGATCTGGACGACGCTGGAGGAAACTGGCCTGCCATCCGCGCTGCCGTTTGCCCTGGTCCTGCTCGTGGTCGCGCTGCCGTTGCCGCTGGCCGCCTACATCTGGAGCGCCCGTGCTCGACGCCGACGTCGAGGTTGACCGGCGCGACTTCACTGTGCGCGCGGCTATCCGCGTCGCGCCGGGGGAGCGGCTGGCCCTGTTCGGACCCTCGGGCGCGGGCAAGACCACGCTGCTGGAGACGATTGCCGGGCTGGTGCCGCCGCGCTGCGGCCGGGTGGAGCTCGCCGGCCGGGTGCTGACCTCGACCGCGCGGCCCGCGCGCGCCGTGCCGCCCTGGCAGCGCCGCACGGGCCTGCTGCGCCAGGACCCGGCCCTGTTCCCGCACCTGTCGGTGCGGCGCAACCTGGCCTACGCGCCGGCCGCGGACGCCTCCGCCGCGGAACTGGCCGCGCTGGCCGAGGCGCTGGGGCTGACCGGCCTGCTGAGCGCGATGCCCGCCGGGCTCTCCGGCGGCCAGGCGCACCGGGTGGCGCTGGGCCGGCTGCTGCTGTCGCACTGCGACGTGCTGCTGCTGGACGAGCCCTATACCGGGCTGGATGCCGGGCTGCGCCGGGTCTTGACGGAACTGGTGGTCGGGCTCGTCACCGAGCGCGAGATCCCGGCGATCCTGGTCGCGCACGAGCTCGCCGAGGCGCAGGCCTTCGCCAGCCGCCTGGCCATCATTGACCGGGGTCTGCTGCTGCAGGAGGGCCCGCCGCGCGAGGTGGTGCTGCGCCCGGCCTCGCGCCGGGTTGCCGAGCTGACGGGCTACCTCGGATTCGTGCCGGTCCGGCCGGACCGGGACGGCCGGGTGACCAGGACCGGCGGGGACGGTGGCATCGTGGCCGGAGTGCATCCCGAACGGGTGGCCAGCGGGGCGCACCCGGATCGCGGCATCGTGCTGACCGGGATCGTCTGCGGTGGCCGGCCGGCCGGTCCGGCCTGGGAGGCGGACCTGCGTGTCGGGTCAGCGCAGGTCACCTGCCGCCTCACTGACCAGCCGGCGGCAGCCGATGCGGAGCTCGTGGTGACCGCCCTGGACCCGCCGTGCTTCGGCCCGGACGGCGGTGCGGTGCGGCTGGCCCGCTGGCCGGTCCAGGCGGGCGCATGAGCGGTGGCAGCGTCGGCGGCGCGGGTTCGGGCGGCGCGGTCCCGGGCGGCCCGGCTTCGGGCGGCGCGGGTTCGGGCAGCGCGGGTTCGGGCGGCAGCGGTTCCGGTGGCCCGGGTTCCGGCGGGCCGGGGCCGGCCGGCGGCGGGTCGCCGGGCGGCAGCGGGACCGGGCTGCGGCTCGCCCGGCAGGCCCGCGGCTTCTCCCAGCAGCAGCTGGCCGGGATGGCCGGAATCTCGCGGCAGGCTGTCTCGGCCGTCGAGTCCGGCGTGTCTGACCCGTCGCTGCGGGTCGCCCTGGCGCTGGCCCATGCGCTGGGGATGACGGTCGAGGAACTGTTCGGGCCGGGCAGCCCCGCGCCGCTGACCGCGGCCAGCCCGGTGGCCCCGCTGGCTCCCGCGGGCGGCCGGGTGGCCCTGGCCCCGGTCGGGGAGCGGCTGGTGGCCCTGCCGCTGACCGGCGCGACCGCGACCCGGGCCGGGTTCCTGCCCGCCGGCGGCCGAGCGGCCCCCGAGGATCCGGGCCCCGGCCGGCCCGGCATCAGCCTGGTCCGGCCGATCGGCCCGCCGCGGCCCACCCTGCTCGTGGCCGGCTGTGACCCGGCGCTGCCGCTGATCGAGGCACCGCTGGCGCTACTCGACCCGCCCGTGGCCTTCGCCTGGTGGCCGTGCGGCAGCAGCGAGGCGCTGCGGCTGGCAGCGGACGGGCTGGTGCACGTGGCGGGCGCGCACCTGCGCGACGCCGACGGTGACTACAACACGGGCCCGGCCGGCGAGCTGCTGCGCGGCGGGGCCGAGGTCATCCGGTTCTGCTCCTGGCGCGAGGGCCTGGTGCTGCGTCCCGGTCAGGCCGGTCAGGCCGGCCAGGTCACCGGCGTCGCCGACCTGCCGGGCTCCGGCCTGCGGCTGGTGAACCGGGATCCCGGCTCCGAGGCCCGCCGGGTGCTGGACCGCGAGCTGGCCGGCCACGCCGTGGACCCGGCCGCGCTGCCCGGCTATGACACCCGCGCGACCGGGCACCTGGAGGTCGCCGCGGCGATCGCGGCGGGCATCGCCGACGTCGGCGTGGCCAGCGAGCCGGCCGCCCTGGCCTACGGGCTCGCGTTCCTCCCGCTGACCCAGGAGCGCTTCGACCTGGTGATCCCGGCCGCGCTGGCGGGCTCGCGCGAGGTGCAGGCGATGCTGCGCGTGCTGTCCTCGCCGTGGCTGCGTGACCAGCTGGCCAGCCTGCCGGGCTACGACCCGTCGCGCTGCGGCGAGCACCTGGCCAGCCTGCGGGGACCCGGCGACCGCCCGAGCCGCAGCCGCATCCAGCGCTACTACCCGGAGTCCGCGGAGTAGCCCGCGGGGCGCCCGCTTCGCCGGTAACGAAAGAGCTGGCTGAAACAGCTGCCCAGCAGGCACGATGGCGGGATGAAGCTACTGGTACTGGGCGGGACTCATCATGTCGGCCGGGCTGTCGTCGAAGTGGCGCTGGCGCGCGGGGACCAGGTCACCACGGTCAACCGCGGCGTCAGCGGGCCCGATACGGCGGGCGCCCGCACGCTGCGCGCCGACCGCACCGACCGGCCGGCGCTGGCCGCCGCGCTGGGCGAGGAGACCTGGGATGCGGTGATCGACACCTGGAGCTACGCGCCCCGCGTCGTTCTGGACGCGGCCCGGCTGCTGGCGGGCCGGGTGGGCCACTACGGTTACGTGTCCAGCCGGTCGGTCTACGAGTGGCCCATCCCGTCCGGGGCCGACGAGAGCGCGCCGGTGGTGGCCGCCGACCCGGCCAGCGAGAGCGGCGACGACTACGCCGCTGCCAAGCGCGGCGGCGAGCTGGCCGCCATTGAGGTGTTCGGTGACCGGGCGGTCCTGGCCCGGGCCGGGCTCATCCTCGGCCCGTACGAGATCGTCGGCCGGATGCCCTGGTGGCTGCGCCGGATCGAGCGCGGCGGCGACGTGCTGGCCCCGGGACCGCCCGACCGGCCGCTGCAGTACATCGACTGCCGGGACCTGGCGGCCTGGCTGCTGCAGGCCGCTGAGCGGGGCATCGGCGGCGCGTTCAACACGGTCAGCCAGCCCGGCCAGGCCACGATGCGCACCCTGCTGGAGGCGGCGATCGAGGCGACCGGCTCGGCGGCGCGGCTGGTCTGGACGCCGCCGGAGGTCATCGAGGAAGCCGGGATCGAGCCGTGGACCGAGCTGCCGGTGTGGACGCCGCCCGACGGTGAGGTGGCCGCGCTGCACGACGGCAACGTGGACCGTGTCTACGCGGCCGGCCTGACCTGCCGCCCGGTCACCGAGACGGTCGCGGATACCTGGGCCTGGCTGCAGGCCGAGGGAGACCCGCCAGTCCGGCCGGGCAGCCTCAGCCCTGGCCTGGACCCGGTCCGGGAGCAGGAGGTGCTGGCCGAGCTCGGCGCCTGAGCAGGACCGCCGGCTCGCCTAGGATCAGTCCGGTCCGCAGGCACCTTCCCGCCCCGGTCCGTAGCCCGCCCTCCGGAGGTTCTGATAACAGCAAGAAGCCCTGGCCAGCCGCCTCGCCCGGCCGCGATCCGCTCCGGCTCGGCCGTGCGGCCGGGTGGGCACTGATGCCCGGCACGAGCCGCCTGTGACGGCGGATAGCAGGAGCCTGTGATGACCGACGCCAGCCCGCCTGTCACGGCCGGCGGCAGGAGCCTGCGGGCGGACTGCGCGCAGTGTTCCGCGCTGTGCTGCGTGGCGCCCGCCTTCGCGGCCTCCGCGGACTTCGCCATCAGCAAGCCCGCCGGCCAGCCCTGCCCGAACCTGATGGCGGATTTCGGCTGCTCGATTCACGACCGGCTGCGCCAGCGCGGGTTCCCGGGCTGCACTGCTTATGACTGCTTCGGGGCTGGTCAGCAGGTCACCCAGGTCACCTTCGGCGGGTCGGACTGGCACAGCGCGCCGCAGCTCAGCGGCCAGATGTTCGCCGTGTTCGCCGTGATGCGCCGGCTGCACGAGCTGCTCTGGCACCTGGGCGAGGCGCAGGCACTGGCCGCGGCCGGGCCGGTCCGCGCGGAGCTCGCCGCCGCGGCGGCGGCCATCGAGCGACTGGCCAGCGGCACGCCCGCGGAACTGCGGGCCCTGGACCTGGCTGGCCTGTGGCAGCAGGCGGGTCCGCTGCTGCAGCGGGCCAGTGAGCTGGCCAGGGCAGGCGCTGGCCCGGCTGGCGCGCCCCGGCCGGGCGTCGACCCGGCTGGCACCGACCTGGCCGGGGCGGATCTGGCCGGGCGCCAGCTGCGCGGTGCCCGCCTGGGCGGGGCCAGCCTGCGCGGCGCGCTGCTCATCGGCGCCGACCTGCGCCAGGCCGACCTGCGGGTGGCCGATCTGGCCGGAGCCGACCTGCGGGGCGCCGACCTGCGGGGCGCCGACCTGACCGGGAGCATCTTCCTGACCCAGGGCCAGCTGGATTCGGCCACCGGTGATTCCGGCACCCGGCTGCCGGAACGGCTGGCCCGGCCAGCGTCCTGGCTGGTCGCGCCGGGGGCAAGCTGACGGCGGCACGGGCCAGCTGACGGCGCCGCGGCGAGCCGGGCCCGCCCGCCCGTCCGGGGCGCAGTACCGGCCGGGCTGACCCGCGGAGTACCGGCCCGCCCGGCCCGGGCGGAGTACTGGTCCAGGCCACGCTGGCCGAGCTGCCGTTATTCGTATGCCTTGACATTCATATGAGTCGCACGGCATATTAAAGGCATGGACGGGTTCGCGCTGATCGCTGATCCCACCCGGCGGCGCATCATGGACCGCCTGCGCGGGGAGGGCAGTGACGTCGGCGGGCTGATCGCCGCCCTCGGGCTGCCGCAGTCGCTGGTGTCCAAGCACCTGCGGGTGCTGCGCGAGGCCGGCGCGGTCACCGCCACGGTGGCCGGCAAGCGCCGCGTCTACCAGCTGGCCGCGGACCCGCTCCCGGAGGTGCTCGCCTGGGTGACGCCCTACCACCGGATGTGGCAGGGCAGTCTCGACCGGCTCGCTCAGGTCCTGGCTGAGGAGGAGGACGAATGACGGACACGACCGACCCGGTGACCGCCGAGATCGCCGCGCACGATGCCACCGCGACCCTGGCCCAGGCCGGCGGGCGCTGGGTGCTGAGCATGACCCGCGACCTGCCGTACCCGGCGGAGCGCGTGTGGCCGAAGCTGACCGAGCCGGGCGAGCTCGGCAAGTGGTCACCGGTGGTGCCCAGCCGGCCGCTGACCTCGGTCGGCCCCGCGACGACGCGCGAGAACCCCGGTGAGGAGTCCATCGACGCCGAGGTGCTGGCCTGCGATCCGCCCCGCGAGCTGGTGCACCGCTGGGGCCCTGAGCAGCTGCTGCGCTGGACGCTGACGCCGACTGCGGAGGGCTGCCGGCTGACCCTGGCGCACACCTTCGATGACCGCTCGGAGTGTGGGATGTACGGGGCCGGCTGGCACCTGTGCCTGGCCGTGCTGGTGGTGGTGCTCGGCGGGCAGGACGTCCCGCGGATCACCGGCGAGCGCGCCGGCGACTACGGCTGGGCCGCCCTGCGTGACCGTTACGACGCGCGCCTGGCCTGACCCTCCGGGTCAGCGCTTGCCGAGAGAGCGCGGTGTCACGACCTTGTCCGGCGCGATGACCAGGATGACCCGGCCGTGCGGACCGACGATGTCCTCATCAAAGTCTTCGCCGCTGTAGCGACGGGACACCTCGTCGATGTGGGCCCGGGCCTCAGCGCCGTCCACGGTGCGCGCGAGGTGACCGCGCACCTCGGCCCAGTCCCACGGGTCGGCGGAGTGGATCATGACCGTGATCTTCGGGTTCCGGCGGGCGTTCTTCGCCTTCTGCCGCTGCGGCTCGGTGTTGACCAGGATGTTCTCGCCGTCATGGTCCACCCAGGTGAGCTGGGCGTGCGGCTGGCCGTCGGGCAGCACGGTGATCACCGTGGCCAGGTTCTGGGCCTTGGCCAGCCGGGCGGCATCCTCATCAAGCGGCATGGTCGGCCTCCTGGGCAGCGGGTCCGGGCCGCCTGGCGGAGCGGGCCCGCGGTGCCGGGGCGGCACGGCGGCTGGCTCAGCACGAAGCGACCCGACGAGAGCGGGACAGGACGGGACGGTAACCGACGGGACAGTCGTGCCGGGGGAGCACGGTGCGGTCAGTTATCGTCCCACCGCCTGCAGCCTGGCCGGCCGGCGGCCGTTCCGGCAAGTGCCCCGGTACGACCCGGTTCGCCCGGCCCGGCGACGGCCGCCGGCGTGCCCTTACTTGGCGCGGAAGATCATGTCCTTGACCGGCAGCCAGTAGCCCCGGCTCTGCAGCGACAGCCGCCCGTCTTCCTTCATCGCGGCCAGCAGATCGCGGATTTCCTCCTCGGTCTGCTCATCGGCCCCGCTCTGCCGCTGGCGCAGCTCATCCAGCGTCACGGTGATCCTGATGGCCATGCGATCCCCCCGGTCAGCCTGCCATCGTCTCCTGCCTCAGCTAGTACCCGGGCGAGCGCTGCTCAGCGGATCAGGCTCAGCGGATCAGGCTCAGCGGATCAGGCCGCGCATCGCGTGCGGGCTGACCTTGACCACGGGCGCGGGCAGCCCGGCCCAGTCCGCCGAGCGGATCTCGCGCATCGCCTGCTTGCTGGTCTCGGCGTCCATCCGGTCGATGAACAGCACGCCATCCAGGTGATCAGTCTCGTGCTGCAGGCAGCGGGCCAGCTGCTGGTCTCCCACGATCCGCACCGGCCGGCCGTCGGCATCAAACCCGCTCGCCACGGTATTCAGCCGGCGCCGGACGTCGTAGTAGATACCGGGAAAAGACAGGCAGCCCTCGATGTCGGTCTCCGCGGCCTCGTCGGGGAAGTCCAGGACGGGGTTGATCACGTGCCCGCGCACGTCGTCGACGTCAAAGACGAAGACCCGCAGCCCGACGCCGATCTGCGGCGCTGACAGCCCGGCGCCCCGCTGATCGCGCAGGGTCTGGGTGAGGTCCTTCACCAGCCTGCGGATCTGCCGGTCGAAGTCGGTAACCTCCGCGGCGGGGGTGCGCAGGACGGGGTCGCCGAACAGGCGGACGGGCCGGACGGTCATGCAGGGTCCTCTCGGGCGGCCGGCGTGGAGGAGCCGGACAGCACGCTAGAATACTTTGCAAAGAATTACTTTGCAAAGTTTGCCGAGGAAGGGGCAGGCGTGGCTAATCAGGCAGGCGAGGTCCGCGCCGTGGCCGGGGCCCGGCCGGGCGGCGGGCCACCTCCGCCGGGTCAGCCCGCCCGGCCGGGTCAGCCCGGGCGGCCGGGGCCGCCGGGCGGCGCGCTCGGTCATCCGCTGCGCGTGGCGCTGGTCGAACTGCTGGCCCGGCGCGGGACGCTGACCTCGACCGAGGCGGCCCGCGAACTCGGCGAGAGCTCCGGGGCGTGCTCCTTCCACCTGCGCCAGCTCGAGCGTTACGGGCACATCGAGGAAGTCCCCGAAGCCGCCGGCCGGTCGCGGCCCTGGCGGCTGGCCGCCCCGGCCGGGGCACGGGCACCGGGAGCGCCACAGCCGGGCCAGCCGGGCGATGAGTTCGGCGTGCTGGCCAGAGAACTGGAGAACGAGGGCTACCGGCGCTGGCTGGCCGGCCGGGACAGCGCCCCGCGGGAGTGGCGCGATGAGGCGTTCAGCGCGGTGCTCTCGCTGACCCCGGCCGAGCTCACCGAGGTCGCCGAGGCGATCAGGTCGGTCATCGCCGCCCGCGCGGCCGCTGGCGGCCGGCCGGTCAGCCAGCTAGGGCCAGCCGGCGAGCCGGACATGGGCTCGGGCTCAGACCCGGGGCCGGGCTCAGAGCCAGGACCGGACTCCGGGCCAGCGACGGGGTCAGGGCCGGGCATGCCGGTCGCGGTGGTTGTGCGAATGTTCCCGCTCCTGCCTGCCAGCGCGGACGACTGACCGCTCGCCGCCGGGCGTCGTGCCCGCCTGGCGGGCCGGCTCCTCGCGGCTGCTGCGCGCGGAGCCAGCCCGGCCAGGACGCGGCAGGTGAGCCCGGTGCCATGCGCCCGGTGCTGAGAGTCAGTGCTCAGAACGCAGCGCTGAGAATTCAGTGCTGAACTCAGTCCCGTGCGCTCAGCCCCGTCCGCTCAGTGGCCGAAGACCGGGATGATCATCGCCCGGGCGATGGTGTGGAAACGCAGGTTGAAGCCCGCGACGGCCGGCGAGACATCGGAGTCGATGCCCAGGTTGTCGGTGTCCAGCGCGTGTACTGCGAAGACGTACCGGTGCGCCGGGTCACCCGGCGGCGGGGCCGCGCCGCCGAAGTCCTTGGTGCCGTAGTCGTTGCGGACCGAGAACGCGCTGCCGGGCAGCTGGGCTCCGGCGGCTCCGGCTCCGGCGGCCAGTTCCGTCACCGATGCCGGGAGATCCAGGACGAGCCAGTGCCAGAACCCCGAGCCGGTGGGCGCGTCGGGGTCATAGCAGGTCACGGCGAACCCCCTGGTCTCCGCGGGGAAGCCATGCCAGCGCAGCTGCGGGGAGATGTTCTGGCCCGACATCCCGAAGCTGTTGTAGACCTGGGCATCGCCCAGCTGCCGGTCGGCGGCGACGTCGTCGCTCTCGACGGTGAATGACGGCACCTCGGGCAGGAACTCGTACGGCAGCGGCGCCCGTTTCGTCATCGATATCCTCCTTGGGGTCGGTCCCGGGACGGGACCGCAGCGGCCAGCCTCGTGGCGAGCACCACGGTACTCAGCCCGTCCGCCCGGCCGCGCGCGGGCGCGGCTGCAGGCGCGGGCCGGTGCCGGGCGCGGGTGCCCGCGACGGGACGGGCGGGCCGACAGCCACGAGATGGTCTCACTCGCGGCGGCCGGCCTCCGCAGCGGCGGGACCGGACTACCGTGGAGCGGCAGGATCCGCTCCGGGAGTCTCCGGGCGGGATCGGGGTCAGAAGGGTCAGTCAGCAATCGTGGTGGTGACGCGCGGATCGGCCGTGTGGATGCGGCGGGGCATCCTGGTCGTTGTCCTGCTCGGCGCGGCACTCGTTCCGGGCCGAGCGCGCAGTGTGCCCGCGGCGCACTGCGCCGGCCGGGCGTGTCACGCCGTGACGGCCACGGTGCAGTGGAAGCGGCTGCTGCCGGGCAGCTGGACGGCTCAGCCTGGCGCACTGGGCACGGTCCTGCAGGCCGGCCAGGCATATGCCGCGCAGGGCGGCGGCGTGGCCGCCGTCGGGTTCGGGGTCAGCGTGGCCGCCTACCAGCTGGCGACCGGAACGCCGCTGTGGACCACCACGCTGACCGGGTTCCCGGCCGGCTCGGCCATCGTCTCGGTGCGGGCCTGGGACCAGGTGGTGACGGCGGGTGTGTCCGTGCCCGCGGCTGCGGGCCGTCCCGCGCACCGCGAGGAAGTCATCCTGTCGGCGGTGGCGGGTGCCCGTCTGCGGTCGTATCCCGCGGCGGCTTACGGCGGCGCGGTGTGGGCCGCGGCGGGCCGCACCGTCGTGGTCGGCCCGAGCGCAGTCACCAGCTACGTCAACGCCACGGGCCGGATTGCCTGGCGGGTCAGGACCGGAGCCGTGGCGCAGGCCTGGCGGGTGGCCGGCGACGACTTGTTCGTCACGATCGCCAAGGACGGCTACCTGGGCACTGCGCCGGTCACGGCGCTGCGCCAGATCGAGCTGCCGACCGGTGCGCAGAAGATCCTGCGCCCGGCGGGCGGCCCGTTCACGGGCACGCTCAGCGCGGCTATCGGCGGCGCCGTGCTGTTCTCCGGGCCGGCCGGGATCACCGCGTACAGCGGCACGGACGGCCGGCTGCTGTGGCACCGCCCCGGCGCGGTGCCCGAGGCGGCTGATGAGATCCGGCAGACGATCTATGTCACCAGCGGCAAGGCGCTGATCGGCATCGACCCGGCCAGCGACGCGGTCGTCACCAGCGCGACCACGCCCGGCGCGGCCGGGCTGTATGCGGTGAGCAACGGCATCGCGCTCGGGCTCGACCAGGGCGCGCTGGGCGATGCCTGGGGCTATGACCTCGCCACCAGGCGGGTGATCTGGACGGTGAAGGCCGTGCCGTGGCCGCACTTCTTCGTGGACCTGTCGGGCATCGGCGGCAGCGCCAGCCCGGCCGGCGGCATGATCGTGCTGGCCTCCTGCGCGCAGCCGGGCGCTGCCCCGTCCGGCGGTTCCGCGCCGCCGTGCCTGCGGCCGCAGCTCGTCGCCATCAATCCCCGCAGCTAGCCGCCTTCAGCTCCGGCCGCCGGGCTGCGGGCCGCCGGGCTGGAGCCGCCGGCTGCGCCAGACGGTCAGGCTGCGACTGCGCTCAGCGGCCCATCGGCAGCGGTGCCAGCGCCGGCGGCCGGCACAGCCGCACGCCCTTGGCGATCAGCTTGCCGCGCGGGTGCGGCTTGGCCGTGGCGACGGTGCTGACTGACCCGCAGCGGGCCGGGCTGCCAAACCGCGCCACCAGGACCACTGTCAGCGTCATCAGGGCCAGGGCGATAGGGAAGAACACCGCTAGCCGGACGCGCCGTCGCATCCGCCGGGCCCGTTCGTGGGCGTAGGCCGGACGCGCGCCCGCGGGCGCTCCGCCCGCTCGCCGGTATCCGCCGGCCTGGCTGCCGGAGTACCAGTAACCCGGCCGGGCCGGGCGGGCGCGGCTGCCCTGCCGCACGTTCCGCTGGCGCAGGTCGCGCTCGCGGCCACGCTGGCGCGTGTCCCGGCGCCCGCGCCGCCGCAGCCGCCCCGCGGCTGATGCGAGCACGAGGCGGATGCGCAGCAGCAGGATCGCCGCGCGGTGCCGTAGTTCCTCGATCCGCGGCATCTCCTCATCACGAGTGAGCCTGCCGAAGATGACGAATTTGGCGGCGAGCCGCGGATCTGTGCTCCGCAGCTCGCTCTCGATGTTGTCCAGGACTCTGCGCTGGCGTGCGGGTAGGCCCACCGAGACCTCCGATCTGACCCCAACTTTCATCTTCCCCGGCCTCAAACTAACAGGCCGTTCCGGCCGCCCGCGAAACGGCCGAGACTTATGCCCGGTATCCGTGACAGATGTCATGTCCAGGTCAGGACGGGGGGCATGGGGAACCGGGCTGCGGCGGACCTAGCGTGGAACCGTAAGCCGGGGCGAGGGCCGGGGCGCAGTGCGGGCCCCGGCCCGCCCGGCTGAATACAGGCGGCAACAGGGAGTCAGGACAGTGAAAGATCAGCAACTACTCGATCTCGTCATCGGCGTCGCGGTCCTGGCCCTGCTGATTTTCCGGCAGCTGCGGACCCGCCCGGTGAGCGGGTCCGGCATGCGGGTCGCCCTCATACTCGGCGTGGTCGGCCTGTTCGAGACCGTGGGGTTCGCGCAGAAGCACCAGGCCGGCACCGCCATGATCGCGGCCCTGGCCGGCAGCCTGGTGCTGGCCGTGCTGTTCGGCGCGCTGCGGGCCCGGACTGTGCACGTGTGGCTGAAGGATGGCACGGCCTGGATGAAGGGCAACGCGATCACCGCCGGGCTGTGGGTGGTGGCCCTGGGCGCGCACCTGGGCTATGACGCGCTGCTGGACACGCACAAGAGCACCAGCGGCCTGGGCAGCGCGACCATCGTGCTGTACCTGGCGGTCACCCTGGCCGTGCAGCGCTACCTGGTCGCGCAGCGGGCGGCCCGGCTGGCTCCGGGCCAGGGCAGCACGCCGACCTTCGGGGCGGGAACGTTCGGCGGCGCCGGCCGCTGAGGCCCGCCGCTGCGCCCGCCGGGTCCGGCGGCCGCCGGGCGGTCGGCGCCAGCGCGGCGCCGCCCGCCCGGTCCGGCTTCCTACATCGGCACGAGCTCGAAGATCTCCACGCTGAACCGGGCGTCCCCGCCGGTCAGGAACGGGTGCTTGTCGGTCAGCGCCCGCGCCGCGGCCAGGTCGTCGGCCGCCACGATCGAGTAGCCGTTCTGGTCGCTCGGCGTGGCCGAGGTGCCGTCGCCGGCCACCGCGTCGCGGGTCCCGAACGGTGACCCGGCATCGGTCAGCGCCGGGCCGACGTGCTCCATCCAGGCCCCCCAGGCCTGCATCTGCTCCGCTGACTGCTCGGCCGTGAACTGGTCCATCGGAGTGGCCGGGCCGCGGTACAGGAACAGGAACTTGCTCATGGTTTCTCCCCTCACCTCGCGGGCTGCCGCCGCGCGGTGCCCGCCAGCGCGCCCGGTGCGCGCCTCACCCTCCCGACGGACAGCCGGCGCCAGAATCGACACCGCGCCGCCGCCCGATTCCGGCGGAGGCGGTCAGGCGGGAGTGACGGTCAGCACGGCGACGAGATAGGCCACTCCGAACGGGTCCCCGCTGTACAGCACCTCGGCCGCCGGCCTGGTCCAGCGCAGCGCCCCGGCCAGTACCTGCCAGGCCGGCCAGCCGGTGGCCATCAGCTCGGCGGCCAGCGCCTGGTCGACCTTGCTCAGGGCGGCCAGGTCACCCGAGCGGACCGCCTGCTCCACGCCGGCGTCAAAGCCCGCGCTGCGCTCGTCCAGGGCGCCCGGCGCGCGGCGGCTGCGCCGGGCGCTGCCGTCGGCCATCACCAGCAGCGCCGTGCGCTCCGGCCGCCGGGCCAGCTCCTCGCCAGTCCCCGCGCAGGCGCTGGCCTCGGCGCTGCGGCCGGCTCCCTGCAGCAGGCGGCGCCCGGTATAGCCGGCCTGATCGAGCAGCAGGGCCCCGAGGCCGAGGGACGGCGGCAGGTCCGGCGTTCCGCCGTGACCCGCGGCCGGGGCATAGATCCCCAGGTCCAGGCGGCTTGCGCCGTCCCAGGTCCCGGTCCGGGCGGCGGGCCCCACCACCGCGACTACCTCGGGCCCGGTGCGCAGCAGCGCGCCCACCGCGGCCAGGCAGGCCTCGCGCAGCTCGGGCAGCACCGGATCGCCGCCGGTGACCTCGCGGGCGAGCAGCGGCGGCGCCGGGCACAGGGCGGCTGCGGTGATCATGTCTAGGCCAGCCCCCGCACCGCGCGGGCCGGCGGGCGGTCCCCGCGGATGGCCGACACCATGTCCAGCACCTGCCGGGTCTGCCGGACCTGATGCACCCGGTAGATCCGGGCTCCGTGCCAGGCGCAGATGGCCGTGCTGGCCAGCGTCCCGGTGACCCGCTCCTCGGGCGGCACGTTCAGCGTCTCGCCGACGAAGTCCTTGTTCGACAGCGAGACCAGCACCGGCCACCCGGTGGCGGTCATCTCATCCAGCCGCCGGGTGACTTCCAGCGAGTGCCAGGTGTTCTTGCCGAAGTCATGGGCCGGGTCGATGACGATCCGGCCCGGGTCCACCCCGGCCGCGACCGCCCGCCGGGCCTGAGCCAGGGTCTGGTCCAGCACGTCAGCCAGCACGTCCGGGTAGGACACCCGGAACGGCCGGGTCCGGGGCTGCTGCGGCCCGGTGTGCGCGCAGACCAGCCCGGCACCGAACTCGGCCGCGACCTCCGCCAGCCTCGTGTCGAACCCGCCCCAGCTGTCGTTGAGCAGGTCGGCTCCGGCCGCGCAGACCTCCCGGCCGACCTCATGCCGCCAGGTGTCCGAGCTGATGATCAGCTCCGGGTAGGCGGCGCGGACGGCGGCCACGAAGCCGGCGGTGCGGCGGATCTCCTCCGCGGCGCCGACCTCGGCGCCCGGCGCCGCGGGCACTCCGCCGATGTCGACGATGTCGGCACCCTCGGCGACAACCTCGTGCACCCGGTCCATTGCCGCGCTCTCATCCCAGGTGATCCCCGGCCGGTAGAACGAGTCCGGGGTGCGGTTGACGATGGCCATGACCAGCAGCTGGGGCGGGGCAAAGGAGTGCCGGCCCAGGCGCAGCTCGCCGGGCTGGCGCGGCTCGGTCACGAGGCACCGCCAGAGCCGGCGGGACTGCTGGAGCCGGCGGGACCGCCAGGGCCGGCGGGACTGTCCGCGCCGGCGGCACCGCCCGCGCTGGCAGCATCGGCCGGGCCGGCGGGCGCCCGGGTCGCGGCGGCGGGCGGCCGCTCCCGCAGCGGGATCGGCCGGACTCGCGGCCGGGCCTGCCCGTCCTCGCTGCGGACGAACTGCCGCAGTTCCTCGCGCGGGGTCAGCTGCCGGCCGGGCGGGCGGCGTCGCTCGGCGACGGCCAGCAGCTCGGCGGCCATCAGGGCCAGGTCATGGTTGGCCTGGTGCTTGTGCGCCCGGCGGCCCAGGTCCACCTGGGCCAGCGCGTCCAGGCCGTGCCGGGCGGCAGTATCCATCAGCGTGGCCAGCTCGACGCCGTAGCCGACCGGGATGGGCAGCGACTCCATCAGCTCCCGCCGCGCGGCCCACTCGCCGGCCAGCGGCTGCACCACGTCAGCCAGCTCGGGCCACCACATGCTCAGCAGCGGGCGGGCGACCAGCTCGGTGACCCGGCCGCCCTCGGTGGACACCGAGCCGTCGGACTCGGCGAACACCCGGGCGTAGAAGCCCTTGACCAGGCGGACCTGCGGGTCGGCCAGCAGGGGCCCGAGCAGCCCGGTGACAAAGTGCGGACCCCACTGGGTCAGGTCGGCGTCCACGAAGACCAGCAGGTCCCCGGTAGTGACCAGGAGCGACTTCCACAGGGCCTCGCCCTTGCCGGGGTAGCTGCCCAGCTCCGGTGCGACCTCGCGGGTGCGGTACACCGCCGCGCCCGCGCCGGCGGCGACCCGGGCCGTGGCGTCGGTGGAGTCGGAGTCCATCACGACCAGCTCGTCCACCAGGCCGGTCCGGGTCACCAGCTCCCGGATCAGGGCGCTGACGACATCGCCGACCGTGCGCTCCTCGTTGCGGGCCGGGATGACCACGCTGACCCGGGCTCCGAGCCGCTGCTTGCGGTCGGCCAGCCCGGCGGCCGGCCAGTCCTGCCAGCGCGACGTCCGGCGGCGGAACCAGGGCTGCTCGGCGTCCCCCATGCCCGGCACGGACTCCCTCCCTCAGGCGGGCGCGCAGCTGCTCGCCCGTGATCATCGTCAGCCTATGCCACGTAGTCCGGGCCGCCCTGGTTCAGCGGGCCGGGCCGCCGGCCTGGTTCAGCGGCTTGCGCATCTGCAGCGCGGTGGTCTCATACCCCGAGGATTCATACAGCTTGCGGGCCACCGTGTTGCCCCCGAACACGTTCAGCGCGATCTCCGTGGCACCGTGCCGGGCGGCCTCCTGCTCGGCCGCGGCCAGCAGGGCCCGGCCGTAGCCCTGGCCGCGGAACTGCGGCGCGACCACGATGTCGTAGATCCAGGCGCTGCCGCCCGGAAGGCCCGGCCGCAGTGCGACCCACACCGACCCGGCCGTCTCCCCGGCGGGCGTCCGGCCGGTCAGCAGCAGCATGCCCGCGGTCTGCCCCCCGGCGGGCAGCAGCCCGTCGATCTCCCGCGCGGAGCGCTGCTGCGCCTCGTCGCGGGGCCACTCGCCGGCCTGCGCCTTGTCCTCGGCGTAGGAGCTGACCAGCCCGGTGCGAAACGCGGCGAACTCCGTCTCGGTCATGGGTCGTAGTTCCAGTTCGGCCATGCCCGCAGCCTAAGCCGACTGGGCTCGGGAAAGCAGCGCCAGCGCTGGCGCGCCGGGCCGGCAGGCGGGTACGGGAAGCAGCGCCGGCGGTCGTGTGCCGCCCGGCAGCCGGGTTCGGGAAAGGAGCGCGGCGCTCAGGCGCCGGCGGCCAGCGGCCGGAACCGATGATTCGGCGGGCCAGGAGAAGTCCTCACGACCATGCAGGAAAACTGGAACGTGACAAAGATGGCCGGCGGCCATGCCGCTGCCGGCTTCAGGGCCGTCCCGTGAGCAGTCACCCGGACCTGGACGCGCTGGCCCGGCGGGTCATTGACGCCCAGCAGTACATGACGCTGGGGACGAGCGATGCCGGCGGCCGCCCGCGGCTGTCGCCGGTGTACTACACCACCGCCCGGTACACCGACTTCTACTGGGTGTCCTCGCCGCAGGCCCGGCACTCGCGCAACCTGGCCGAGCGTCCCGGTGTCGAGATCGTGATCTTCGACTCGGCCGCCCGGGTCGGCGCGGGAGAGGCGGTCTACCTGGCGGCCACCGCCCGGATGGTCGGCGACGACGAGCTGGAGGTGGCCTGCTCCGAGGCGTTCCGGACGGCCGGCGGCGCGCGCGGGTTCGGCCCGGCCGAGTTGCGCGGCGACGCGCCGCTGCGGCTGTACGTGGCCCGGATGAGCTCGTGCGAGGTGCACGTGCCGGGCCGGGACCCGGTGCACGGCCGGGGCATCGACACCCGCCAGCCGGCCGACCCGGCCTCGGCCTGAGCGGCGCGCCCGCGGTCCCGGCCGGGGCGCGCCCGGCGGACGGCGCCCGCCGCGCCTGCCCGCGGCCGGGCGGGAGGCACGGGCCGGCCTGAGGCCGGGCGGGAGGCACGGGCCGGCCTGAGGCCGGCGGCCGCTAGCCGGCCTGCGGCTCAGCGGTGGCCGGGCGGTTCGGCCGCAGGCGGGCGGACTCGGCCGCGAACTGGGCCCGGTACTTGGTCGCGCTCAGGCCGTAGTGAGCCCGGAACCGGCGCGCGAAGTAGTTCTGGTCCGGCCAGCCCACTTCCTGCCCGATGACGGTGATGGGCTGGTCAGAGTGCAGCAGCAGCGTCGCGGCGCGCTCGGCGCGCAGCCGGGCCAGGTAGGCCATCGGCGGTACGCCGGTGGCCGCCTTGAACAGCCGGACCAGGTAGCCGGGTGCTACGTGCAGTTGCTCAGCTAGCTCGGTCAGGGTCCAGGCGTAGGCCAGCTTGCCCTCCAGTAGCCGCATAGCCCGCCCGATCGCCGGGTGGGCCGGCCCGGCGGGCCCGGGCAGCGGACCGTGCGTCTGGGCCACCGCCCGGCCCAGGTGCCCGAAGACCAGGGACAGGCGGCCGATGATGTCCCCCCGGTGCCGCGGCACGGAGTCGTGCCAGAGGGTGTCCAGGGCGTTCAGGTGGATCTCGCACTCGGCCAGCGCCTCGCTGTCCAGGTGCGTCCGCAGCATGCCGTGGCCCTGATCGGAGTACGGGCCCGTCCACAGCAGGTAGCCCAGCAGGGGATCCTCGCGCATCCAGGCCAGCTCGTGGCGCAGCAGCTCGGTACCGAAGCAGCAGTTGTACAGCTCCAGGCCCCGGCAGTCCTCGTAGCCGTGCCACACCCCGGGCCGGAGCAGCACGATGTCGCCCACCTGCAGCTCGTGGCGTCCGGCCCTGGACTGGTGCACGCCCGCGCCCGCGGCCACGAAGGCGATCTCGACGAAGCTGTGGGTGTGCAGCGGGGCCGGCCGGTGATGGTAGTGATAGCCCGCGTAGGCCATGGCGCCATCGATGAAGTAGTACAAATCATGGCTGGTATCGACCGGCAGGTCGTCGTCGGACATGGCGGCACAGTACCCCGCATTGACCGGCAAAGTTAATTTTGTGCTACTAGGTGTTCATTGTGGCCTAGCCTGTGCCTGCCTGAAGGCGAAGGATCTCCCCTTAAGAACTAAGAACGTTTCAATCCTGATCTTCTGGATCTAGCTGCAGAGACAAGAGACACAGGTAGTCCATGACCCTCTCCCGGCTGCGCTTCCGGTACCGGCCGGCCCTGGCCGTGCTGCTGGTGCCGAGCCTGCTGCTGATCGGCGTGTTCAGCTACTACCCGGCCGTGCGCAGCCTGATCGGCGGTTTCTACCAGTGGAACGGGTTCTCCCCGCCCACCTGGTCCGGGGTGTCGCAGTTCACCGAGTACATCAAGTCGCCGACGTTCGGGGTGGAGGCCCGCAACATTGCCATCCTGACCTTCGGCTCCATCGCGATCACCCTGGTGTCCCAGTTCACCGCCGCCGAGATCGTGACGCACCTGCCCAAGCGGGTGGCAGCGGTGGCGCGGTACGTGCTGGTGCTGCCGATCGTGCTGCCGCCGCTGGTGCTCATCGAGGTCTGGGCCTACCTGCTGCAGCCCAGCTCCGGCCTGATCGACAGGTTCCTGGGCGCGGTCGGGCTGCCCCAGCCGACCTGGCTCTCCTCCCCGCACCTGGCCCTGGTCGGGATCTTGCTGGTCGGCTTCCCGTGGATCTCCAACCTCGGCTTCCTGATCTTCCTCGGCGGGCTGCAGAACCTGCCGAAGGAAGTCCTGGACGCCAGTCGGATGGACGGCGTCAGTGCCTTCCGGCGCGTGTTCTCCATCGACATCCCGCTGCTCATCCCGCAGTTCCGGATCGTCATCATCTTGTCCGGCATCTTCGCGGTACAGAACTTCATCCCGATCCTGCTGCTGACCAACGGCGGTCCCGGCACCACCACCCTCGTGCCGGGCCTGGACATGTACCAGTCCGCTTTCCAGAACGACCAGTACGGCTACGGCATGGCCATCGGCACCCTGCTCTTCCTGGTCATGCTCGCCTTCACGCTCAGCGCCATGCGGGCCCTGCGGCCTCGCACCGGCTAGCGGCTCCGGCCGCCAGCCCTCGTATTTCTCCCGGTCACGACCCTGACACCAACTAGGAGGTGGGGAACTGTGCGCAGGATTCCCATCAGCAAGCCCTTGTCGGCCGTAGCGGCACTCCTGCTGGCCGGCGGCCTGGCCGCGGGATGCTCCTCGGGCGGCTCGAGCAGTTCGGGCTCTGGCGGCTCGGTGGTCATCAAGGCGGTGCTCCCGCCCAACACGGGCCCGATCAGCTCGTCCGACAACGTCGGGCTCAAGAAGCTGACCAGCCAGTACGAAGCGGCCCACAAGAACGTCACCGTGCAGTGGCTGCCGAACAACTCCTCCAGCATCACCCAGGCCAACGCCACCGTGGAAAGCCAGGCCTCCGGCGGAGCAGCGCCCGACGTGGTCTGGGAGCAGTACGGCCCGGTGACCTCCGGCGCCATGCCCAAGGGACTGCTGCAGAACATCAAGCCGTTCCTGGAGAAGCCCAACCCGTACGTGCCGGGCAACTCCAGCTGGCTGTCGCTGTTCACGCCGTCGACGGTCCCGTACATGACCTCGCCCAACGGGGACATCGACATCATCCTGGGCTCGAACGTCGAGACCGGCATGTTCTACAGCAAGGCCGCGTTCGCTAAGGCCGGGATCACCAGCACCCCGACGACCTGGGCGGCGTTCCTCGGTGACCTGGGCAAGCTGAAGGCCAAGGGCGTTACCCCGTTCATGTTCGCCGACGGCGGGCTGTGCAATCCGTCCTGGTACGAGCGGCTGGCCACCTCCTCGCTGCTGGCCAGCCAGGTCAGCCAGTTCAACATCAACCATTCGCAGGTGACCAACGGCCTGGATGTGGCCATCGGCATCCACAAGGGCATCATCAGCATGAAGAACCCCCGCTACGCGGAGGTCTGGAAAATGCTGGGCCAGCTCGTGAAGTACTCGGCGACCGGCCAGAGCGGTTACGACGCCTGCTCCGCGCCCACCGCGACCTCTCCGCCGCTGAGCACCCAGACCCTGATGGTCCAGGGCAAGGTCGGCGTCCTGTGGGGCGGCAGCTGGTACATCCCGCAGCTGGCCTCGGCGGGCCTGCCGACCTCCAAGTTCGGCGTCTTCCCCGAGCCGCCCATCACCACCGCGACCAGCTCCTTCGGCCTGGGCACCTCGACCGTCGGCGTCATCGGCGGCCCGAACGGCAACGGCCAGTGGGGGATCACCTCGCAGCAGGCCGACAAGACGATGACCCCGGCCAAGACCAAGGTCGTGATGAACTTCGTGGCCTGGCTGTTCACGCCGCAGCACCTGGGTTACTGGATCAAGATTAACCAGCAGGGCGGGGACATCCCGACCGAGACTGACGCGCCAACCGTCAACCTGCCCGGCCTGAAGAGCCTGGTTCCGTCCGGCAAGGTGCCGACGGTCGTGGACGTGATCCTCGACGACGTGCTGTCCACCGCGGCGACCAACTCGGGGCTGCGGCTGGTCCAGAACTACGTGAACGGATCCATGTCCTACTCCGCCTTCGCCACCGCCTGGCAGTCGCTGCTCAACAGCGCAGCGCAGTCCTACGCGACGCAGAACCACGTGAACCTGAGCAAGTACTGATCCTGCCGGTGAGCAAGCCGGCGGGGCGCAGCTCTGGTGCCCCGCCGGCTCGCGGAAAGTCGAGCCTGTCCTTATGACCTCCGCTGTCAAGATCGCGACCTCAGCGGGCCGCCGCCCGGCACCTGGCCGGCGGCCGGGCCGGGGCCGGCTGCATCCGTACCGCTGGGTCGCCATCGCGGCCGGGTTGCTGATCGTGGTGATGACGTACTTCCCGATCATCTTCGTGGTGTCCAACTCGCTGAAGACCGGGAAGAACATCTTCACCAGCGGCGTGTTCTCGCTGTTCACCCAGTTCGACACGCAGAATTACGTGCAGGCCTGGGCGGGCGTTGACCGGCCGCTGCTCAACACGATCATCGTCGCGGCCCTGTCCATCGTGCTGGGCGTGACGGCCGCCATTCTCGGCTCCTATGCCTTCGCCCAGCTGCAGTTCCGCGGCAAGGGCCTGCTGTTCCTGGCCTACGTGGGCCTGCTGATGATCCCCTGGACCCTGACGCTGATCCCGCTGTTCCTGACCATCCAGAAGCTGCACATGTTCAACACGTGGTGGGCCCTGGTCCTGCCGTACGCGGCCACCGCCCAGCCGCTGCTGGTGCTGATCTTCCGGGGCTTCTTCGAGCAGATCCCGCGCGAGCTGCTGGAAAGCGCCCGGGTGGACGGCTGCAACGAGCTCGCGGTGCTGCTGAGGGTCGTCGCGCCGCTGACCAAGCCGGTGCTGCTGACCGGCGCGATCCTGGTCACGATCAACGTCTGGGGCGACTACCTGTGGCCCACGATCGTGATCCAGGACCCGTCGAAGACCACCATCTCGGCCGGGGTGCAGCAGTTCATCGGCGGGCTGGGGCTGAACGTGAGCTCGGGCGGCTCGGTGTTCGCCTCGTTCGTGATCGCCACCGCGCCGATGTTCCTGCTGGTCGGCGTCACCATGCGCTATTTCGTTTCCGGACTGACTGAAGGAGCTTTGAAGCTGTGACTGTGCCACCGCTGACCCCTGCCGGGCTGCGCTGCGCCTACCTGGTCAACCCGCTCGGCGTCGCTCCGGAGCGGGTCGCCCTGAGCTGGGAGCTGCAGGGCGCGGGCCGCGGCCTGGGGCAGAGCGGCTACCAGGTCCAGGTCGCCGCCGCGGCCGCCGGGACCAGCCCGTCCTGGGACAGTCCCTGGTGGGATAGCGGCCGGGTCGACTCCGACGCGTGCGCCGGCGTCAGCTACGCGGGGCCGCCGCTGGACCGTGGCGGGCGTTACGCCTGGCGAGTCCGGGCCCGGGACACCGGCCAGGCCGAGCCGGCCTGGAGTGAGCCGGCCTGGTTCGAGGTTGAGCTGGACCCGGCCGGCTGGCAGGCCGCGTGGGTCGGCCGGGCTCAGGTCCGGGAGAGCTTCACGCCGCCGACCGGCCCGTTCGACCCGATGCGGCATGCCCTGCATCCGGCCCCTTACCTGCGCCGCTGTTTCTCGGCCGACGGCCCGGTGGCCGCGGCCCGGCTGCACATCACCGCGCGGGGAGTGTACGAGGCCCGGCTGAACGGGCAGCGGATCGGCGATGCGGTGCTCGCGCCCGGCTGGACCGACTACGACCAGCGCATCCTGTACCAGAGCTACGACGTGACCGCGCTGCTCCAGCCGGGCGAGAACGTGCTGGCCGCGGTGCTGGGCGACGGGTGGTACTCCGGCTTCGTGGGGTTCGATGCCAAGCGGGCCGGGGCGCACTACGGGCCGGACCCCGAGCTGCTGGCCCAGCTGGTCATCACGATGGCCGACGGGAGTACCCGGGTGGTGGCGACCGACAGCCAGTGGCGGGCCTCCTCCGGGGCCATCCGGTACGCCGACCTGCTGATGGGCGAGCAGCACGACCTGGCCCGCGAGCCGCACGGCTGGGACCGGCCCGGCTTCGACGCGGCCTGCTGGGCCGCGGTCCGGTGCCAGGAGCGCGACGCCACGCCGCTGGTCGCTGACCCGGGACCGCCGATCCGGGTGACCCAGGAGATCGCGGCGCAGGAGATCACCCGCGGGCCCGACGGCGCGGTCATCGTCGACTTCGGGCAGAACCTGACCGGCTGGGTCCGGATCGCGGCCGACGGGCCGGCCGGGTCGCGCATCCGGGTCCGGCATGCCGAGGTGCTGGCCCCGGACGGGAGCCTGTACACCGACAACCTGCGCACCGCGCGGCAGGTCGATGAGTACCTCACGGCCGGCGGCGCCGAGGTCCTGGAGCCGCGGCTGACCATCCACGGGTTCCGGTACGCCGAGATCTCCGGTTACCCGGGTGAGCTGCGGGCCGGAGACGTGGTGGCCCGGGTCGCGCATTCCGACATCGCGCCCGCCGGGTCGTTCGAGTCCGGAATCGGCTGGCTCGACCAGCTGTTCGCCAACATCGACTGGGGCCAGCGCGGCAACTTCATCAGCATCCCCACCGACTGCCCGCAGCGTGACGAGCGGCTGGGCTGGCTCGGCGACGCGCAGATCTTCGCCCGGACGGCCTGCTATAACCGCGATGTCGCCGCGTTCTTCAGTAAGTGGCTGGACGACGTCGCCGACGCGCAGCTGCCCTCGGGCGCGTTCCCGGACATCGCGCCGCGACTGCACCTGGACTGGGGCGGCGCGCCGGCCTGGGGCGACGCCGGGGTCATCGTGCCCTGGACGCTGCACCAGATGTACGGCGACACCACGAGCCTGCGGCGGCACTACGGCGCCATGACCGCCTGGATGGAGTTCCTGGAGCGCGGCAACCCGGACTACCTGCGTACCCGCGAGCTGGGCCACTCCTACAACGACTGGCTGACGCCCGGCGACGATGACACGCCGCCCGGCCTGCTCGCGACGGCCTACTGGGCCCATGACGCGGCCCTGATGGCGCAGATCGCCGAGGCCATCGGCGCCGAGGATGACGCGGCCGGCTACCGGGCCCTGCGGGCCAAGATCGGCGCCGCGTTCGCGGATGCCTTCGTGACGCCGGGCGGCGAGGTGGCCAGCGGCACCCAGACCGCGTACGTGCTGGCCCTGCACATGGGCCTGATCCCCGAGGGACTGCGGGCGGCAGCGGCGGGCCACCTGGTGGCCGCCATCGAGGCCGCGGGCTGGCGGCTGACCACCGGCTTCGCCGGTGTCGGCTACCTGCTGCCGGTGCTCAGCTCGGCCGGCTACACCGACGTGGCCTACCGGCTCCTGGAGCAGGACGGCCTGCCGTCCTGGCGGTACATGATCGACCACGGCGCGACCACCATCTGGGAGCGCTGGGACGGCTGGACCGCCGAGCACGGCTTCCAGTCACCGCAGATGAACTCCTTCAATCACTACTCCCTCGGCTCGGTGGGGGAGTGGCTGTACCGGTTCGTACTGGGCATCGACCTGGCGCCGGACGGCGCCGGGTTCCGGCGGCTGATCATCCGGCCGCACCCGGGCGGCCAGCTCCGCCAGGTCTCGGGCGCCTACCGCTCGGTGCGCGGGCCGGTCACCAGCCAGTGGGAGCACGACGGGGACACCTTCACCTTCCGCGTCAGCCTGCCGCCCAACGTGAGCGCCAGCATCCGGGTGCCGAGCAGCGATGCCGCCGCGGTCCGCGACAGCCAGGGCCAGGAGCCGGACAGCGTGGCGGCCTATCCCGGCGCAGCCGGCGCGCAGGAGGCGGTGTTCGAGGTCGGCTCGGGCCGCCATGAGTTCACCGGCCCGGCCCTGGCCGGGGACGCGCAGCCGGCGGCCGCGCAGACGACGACGGAGGTGGCCGGCGATGCCTGAGCTGAGCGCTGTGAAGGCCGCGCTGCGGGACCTGAGTATCGAGGTCCCGTCCTGGGCCTACGGCAACTCCGGGACCAGGTTCAAGGTGTTCACCCAGCCCGGCGTGCCGCGTACGCCGCAGGAGAAGATCGACGATGCGGCGCAGGTGCATGCCTTCACCGGCGTCGCGCCGTCGGTGGCGGTGCACATTCCCTGGGACAAGGTCGACGACTACGCCGGGCTGGCCGCGCACGCCAAGGCGGCCGGGGTGGCGATCGGCACCGTCAACGCTAATACGTTCCAGGACCAGGACTACATGCTGGGCAGCGTGTGCCATCCGGACGCGAGAGTCCGGGCCAAGGCGGTGGGGCACCTGCTGGAGTGCGTGGACATCATGGACGCCACCGGGTCGCGGGACCTGAAGCTGTGGTTCGCCGACGGCACGAACTACCCGGGCCAGGACGACATCACCGCCCGCCAGGATCGGCTGGCGGAGTGCCTGGCGCAGGTGTACGCGCGGCTGGGTGATCAGCAGCGGCTGCTGCTGGAGTACAAGTTCTTCGAGCCGTCGTTCTACACCACCGACGTACCGGACTGGGGCACGGCGCTGGGGCACTGCCTGGCCCTCGGCCCGCAGGCGGCGGTGGTGGTGGACACCGGGCATCACGCGCCGGGGGTGAACATCGAGTTCATCGTCGCCGTGCTGCTGCGGGCCGGGCGGCTGGGCGGGTTTGACTTCAACTCCCGGTTCTACGCCGACGACGACCTGATGGCCGGGGCGGCGGACCCGTTCCAGCTGTTCCGGATCCTGCGTGAGGTGGCCGCGGCGGGGGCGCTGGGACCGGCGGCGGGGGTGGCGTTCATGCTGGATCAGTGCCACAACATCGAGCCGAAGATCCCGGCCCAGATCCGGTCGGTCATGAACGTGCAGGAGGCCGCGGCCAAGGCCCTGCTCGTCGACACTGCCGCGCTGGCCGCGGCGCAGCAGGCGCAGGATGTGCTGGGCGCCCACGCCGTGGTGATGGATGCCTACAACACCGATGTCCGCCCGCTGCTCGCCGAACTGCGCGAGGAGATGGGCCTGGACCCCGACCCGGTCGCGGCCTACCACCGGTCCGGCTACCAGGACAAGATCGCCGCCGACCGGATCGGCGGCACGCCGGCGGGGTGGGGCAGCTGAGTCCCGGTCCGCGGAAGGGACACGGCCGCTCATGACCACCGCGGTACCGACACGCACGCTGAACTCCGGCCACCCGATCCCGCTGCTGGGCCTGGGCACCTACCCGATGAACGGGGAGTCCGGCGCCGCGGCCATGGCCCGCGCCATCGCAGCGGGCTACCGGCTGCTGGACACGGCGGCCAAGTACGAGAACGAGGCGGCCGTCGGCGAGGCCATCCGGCGCAGCGGCGTCGACCGGGCCCAGCTGTTCGTCACGACCAAGCTGCGCGGGTCGCAGCACGGCCGCGCGGAGGCCCGTGACGCCGTGCACGCCAGCCTGGGCCGGCTCGGGCTGGACTACCTCGACCTGTACCTGATCCACTGGCCGCTGCCCCGGCTCGGCAAGTTCGTCGAGTCCTACGAGACGATGCTGGAGCTGGCCGCCGAGGGGCTGATCCGCTCGGTCGGCGTCTCCAACTTCACCCCGGCGCACATCACCGCGCTGCTGGAGGCGACCGGAGTGGCGCCGGCGGTGAACCAGATCGAGCTGTCCCCGGCGCTGGCCCGCACGGTGACCCGCCAGTGGCTCGAGGCGGCCGGCGTGGTCACGCAGGCCTGGAGCCCGCTGGGCCTGGACCACAAGGTCCCGGAGGCGCCGGCCGTGATCGCGGCGGCCCGGGCACACCAGGTCACCGCGGCCCAGGTCATCCTGCGCTGGGAGGTGCAGCAGGGCATAGTCGCCATCCCCAAGTCCGCCAGCGAGCAGCGGCAGCGCGCCAACCTCGATGTGTTCGGGTTCGCGCTGACGGACACGGAGATGACGGCGGTCGGCGCGCTCGACCTGGGCGAGGCCGCCGCCGTCGATTCCGACGCCCGCGTGGAGTACTAGACGGTCGGCAGCCCGGTCCGAGGTAGTGAGCGAGAAGAGTTCGCCTCACCGGTCACGGTGCGCCGTACTGCCAATCCGTGAGGCGCGGACGGCCAGGCAGTTCCGCCCGGCCGGTTGCCCAGAGCAGGGTCACCCACCGGTCGGTATCCGCTGGCGCATCGGGAAAGAAGCGGTCAAGGACCCGGCCGCACAGGTCGGCCGGGGGTGCCCAGGTGAGGGCGAGACCCTCGGCGACGTCGTGCATGTGTACCAGGGTTTCCGCGATGCTCATCGCGGCGAATCCTCCGGTGTCCAGCACGCCGGCATCATGGTGGGCGCGGACCTCTGGTGGCGTGGTCGCCACCATGGCCACCAGGAGGGCGCCGCACGCGTCCGCGACCCGCACCAGGCCGGCTGGCCCCGCGGCACGGTCCGCGAAGACGACCAGCCCCGGACCGCCGGGTCGGTGACGGGCCCAAGCGAACGGCACGGACTGATCCGTGGAAGGATTCCTGGGGCCGAGCTGCGCGGCGTGGAAGAAGAGGTTGTCGGCGATGTGCTCGACCGTTTCCCAGCAGGTCCACTCCAGCGGGCCAGCCTGGGTATCCCAGTCCATGTTCTGCGCCTGGCCCAGCGTCGTGATGGTCAGCCGGACAGCACTGGCCACATCGGCTGCGGTGGCAGCACGGGATATGTCTGACACTGGCGGTGCCTACCTCACAATCGCGGCCTGCGCGGTGGCCGCGGGCTGGTCCTGCCACGCCCGGTAGGCCGCAGCCAGTTCCGCCCGCCGCTCCGGGTCGCCTGTCACGTCAACGCAGTCCGCCCACTGCCCGACGCTGCCCGCCCGGACGGGCAGGCGGGCCAGTTCCGGGTCGGTGATCTGCGCCAGCAGGCCGCTG
>DASXDJ010000074.1:0-38665 GCA_036490755.1 Streptosporangiaceae bacterium | reverse complement strand
CTACGGTGGCGGGCATGGCGAAGATGGAACCAGGGCAGTGGCGCGAGTTCGTGATGACCGGTACCAGGACCGGCAAGCTGGCCGTGACCCGCAAGGACGGCCGCCCGCACGTGACCCCGGTCTGGTTCGTGCTGGACGGCGACGACATCATGCTGACCACCTACGGCCCCGGCATCAAGGGCCGGGTGCTGCGCCGCGACCCGCGGGTCAGCCTGTGCGTGGATGACCAGGAGCCGCCCTACAGCTTCGTGGTGATCGAGGGCGAGGCGACGATCTCCGAGGACCCGGAGCAGCTGCGGCACTGGGCGGCCGCCATCGGCGGCCGGTATATGGGCGCGGACCGGGCGGCGGAGTACGGCACCCGCAACGGCATCCCCGGCGAGCTGCTGGTCCGCATCCGGCCGGTCCGGGTTACCGCCGAGGCCGACATCGCGGGGTGACCGGCGCTCAGCTCGTTCCGGGGGAGCGGCGCGGCGGCGGCTCGGCCCCGTCCCACGGGTCGTAGTCCACCTCCAGCGCCTCCTGCTCCGGCTGCTGATCCTCCGGGACGTTCCGCAGGTTCAGCCGGATCCGGTACCACGCCGAGGACCGGCCGCGCATCGCGTCCACCATGATGTCGGGCGGCTCCAGCAGCGGCGTGACGTCCGGGTGGCGCTGCTTCCACCGGTCCAGGCCTTCCATCGCCTCGGCCTTGCTGGCCGCCCGGGCCACCTCGATCAGCGGCGCGGTGGTCTTGCGGCGGCCGCTGGCCCCGCTGGACTTGCCGGGCGCCGCGGGGCGGACCGCGGGCGCGCGGCGCTTGGAGGGCTGGACGCGCGGGGCCTCGCCGGTCTGCTTCTCGTAGTGCGGGGGCCACGGCGCGTCGGGCAGCCCGGCCGCCTCGTCGCGCTCGGCCAGCGCCAGCAGCGCCTCCAGCGAGCCGACCGCGTCATCGATGCCGGCGCCCACATCGCCCAGCTCGGCGAACCGGGCGGGCATGGTGTCGATCGTGAACGAGGCCGGGTCGCACCCCGGCACCTCAGCCCAGGCCAGCGGGGCTGACACCCGGGCGTCCGCAGTCGGGCGGACCGAGTAGGCCGAGGCCACGGTCCGGTCCTTGGCGTTCTGGTTGTAGTCGACGAACACGCCGTGCCGCTCTTCTTTCCACCACCGCGAGGTGGCGTCCTGCGGGGCGCGGCGCTCGATCTCCCGGGCCAGGGCCACGGCGGCCCGGCGGACGTCGGTGAAGGTCCAGCGGGGCTCGATCCGGGCGTAGATGTGAATGCCGCGCGAGCCGGAGGTCTTCGGCCAGCCGGTCAGGCCGAGGTCAGCCAGCGCATCGCGGGCGACCAGGGCGACCCGGACGATCTGCGCCCAGTCCACGCCGGGCACCGGGTCCAGGTCGACCCGCAGCTCGTCGGGATGGTCCAGGTCGCTGGCCCGGACCGGGTGCGGGTTGAGGTCGATGCAGCCCAGGTTGGCCACCCAGGCCAGGCCCGCCGCCTCGTGCAGCACGATCTCCTCCGCGGTCCGCCCGGACGGGAAACTCAGCACCACCGAGTCCAGCCAGTCCGGCCGGGAGGTGGGCGCCCGCTTCTGGAAGAACGGCTCGCCCTCGGCGCCGTTGACGAACCGCTTGAGCACCATCGGCCGCCCGGCGACGCCGCGCAGCGCGCCGTCGGCCACGCTCAGGTAGTACTGGACGAGATCCCGCTTGGTGTGCCCGGTGCGCGGGAAGTAGACCTTGTCCGGGTTGGAGACGGCCACGGTCCGGCCGCTGACCTCGATGATCTCCTTGCGATCCGGCATGGCACCCACGATAGCCCGCGGGCGCGCGCCCGCCCCGGCCCGACACCAGGCCCGGCGCCGGGCCTGCGCCTACCAGTCCCGCGGGCTCCCGGACCCGGAGCCGCCCCGCGACCCGCCGCCGCGGTGCTGCCACCAGCCGGGGCCGAGCTGCGCACGGGCCACGACCAGCCCCACGACGACCAGCCCGAGGACGATGTCGATGGCCGGGCCGAACACGGGCACCCGCCAGATGGCCAGCCCGCCGCGCCACAGCAGCCGCCAGATGAACAGGTGCGCCAGCCCGCGGCCCAGCCCGCCGCCGCCCAGCGCCAGAAGATGAGTGCTCACGCCTCCCAAGATGCCACTGCCGCGGCCGTGCTCGCACCGCCGGGGACCCCCGGGCAGGCGGCCAGCGGCCCGGGCGGCCCGGCGGCGGGCCCGGCCGTGACCGGACTCGCGGCAGCCGGGCTGGAGGCGGTCAGGCCGGCGACGGCCGGGCGATCAGCGGCCGAACGATCAGCGGCCGAACGATCAGCGGCCGGGCGGTCCACGGCCGGCCCGCCGGCGCTGACCGGGTCCGGCCCCGGGGACCCGGCCCGGTCCACCCGTGCGTTGCGGCCGACCGCAGTCACGGCGATCACGGCCGCGGCCGCCGCCCCGGTCAGCCAGCTCACGTGCTCCCCGAGCAGCAGCGCCGCCCAGACCATCGTCAGCGCCGGCTGGGCCAGCTGGAGCCGGCCGACCCGGGCCACCCCGCCGCGGGCCAGGCCCTGGTACCAGGCGAAGAAGCCCAGCAGCATCGAGATCACGCTGACCCACGCCAGCCCGGCCACCGCGGCGGCGGTGACATGCCCGACGGGCTCGGTGACCGCGGCCCAGGCCGTGACCGGGACGCTGGCCGGCAGGGCCAGGATCAGCGCCCAGCAGATGATCCGCCAGCCGCCGTACTCGCGGGCCAGCACGCCGCCCTCGGTGTAGCCGAACCCGGCCACGACGATGGCGGCCAGCAGGATCAGGTCCGCCGGGCGCAGCGTGCCGCCGCCCTGGACGACGGCGAAGCTCACCACGACGACCAGGCCCAGGCCCAGGGCCACCCAGTACGAGGCCCGCGGCCGCTCGCCGGCCCGCAGCACCGCGATCCCGGCGGTGGCGGCCGGGATAAGACCGGTCAGCACCGCTCCGTGGACGCTGCTGACGTGCCGCAGCGCCAGCGCCGATAGCAGCCCGAAGCCGATGCCGACGGGTGCGGCCACGATCAGCATCCGGGCCAGGATCGGCCGCGGCGGCAGCAGCGGCTGGCGGCGGGCCAGCAGCACGCCGGCCCCGAGCACCGCAGCCGGTACCGCCCGGCCCACGCCCACCAGCACCGGCCCGAACGCGCGCTCGGCCGCGGTGGTCGCCGGGAACGTCATGCTGAAGCACAGCACGCCGATCGCGCCCAGCAGGAGCGGTGATGCTTTCCGCAGCTCTACAGAAGCGCTTCTCTTTGCTCTCATGCATAATGATAGCAATCAGTCGTCGCTGGAGGGAGACCCATGACCGGGGACAGCCGCCCGGCGCCGGCCCGCGGCGCCGGGCCGACGGCCGTCCTGCAGAGGGGTGACCAGCACGCTGCCCGGGATGTCATCGAGGAGCTGGTCCGGTCGCTGCCAGCCGGCGCCCGGCTGCCGTCCTACCGTGAGCTACAGCAGCGCTACCGGCTCAGCCCGGCCACGGTGCAGCGGCTGCTGGCCGGGCTGGCCCGCCGCGGCCTGGTCGTGACCCGGCCCGGCGCGGGCACCTTCACCGCCGCGCGGCGATCTGCCGGCCGGCCCGCCGATGTCGGCTGGCAGACCTCCGCACTCGGCAGCCGGCCCGGCCTGGGCACTGACCTGGAGCGCCTCGTCGAGCCGCCGCCGCCCGGCTCGATCGGGCTGGCCAGCGGGTTCCTGGACGAGCGGCTGCAGCCGGGCGGACTGCTGGCCGCCGCCGCGTCCCGGGCCGCCCGCCGGCCGCAGGGCTGGGGCCGGCTGCCCGCCAGCGGCCTGCCTGAGCTGCGCGCGCACTTCGCCGCCGAGACCGGCGCCGCGCTGACCGACCAGCACGTGCTCATCACGCCCGGCGGCCAGGCCGCCCTCTCGGCGGTGTTCCGGCACCTGTGCGAGCCGGGCGAGCCGCTGATCGTCGACTCGCCAACCTACCTGGGCGCGCTGGTCGCGGCCCGGGCAGCGGGCCTGGCCCTGGTGCCGGTGCCCGGCGACCGGGACGGCGTGCTGCCCGATGCGCTGGCCGACGCCTTCACCCGGACCGGCGCCCGGCTGGCCTACCTGCAGCCCCGGTACGCCAACCCCGGCGGCTCGGTGCTGGCGCCCGATCGCCGCGAGGCGGTGCTGGCCGCCGCCGCCCGGGCGGGCGCGTTCATCCTCGAGGACGACTGGATGCGCGACTTCGACCTCGGGGCCCCGTCGCCGCCGCCGCTGGTCAGCCAGGACGACGACGGTCACGTGATTTACCTGCGCTCGGTGTCCAAGCCGGTCGCGGCCGGGCTGCGGATCGCCGGGCTGGCCGCGCGCGGTCCCGCGCTGAGCCGGCTGCGCCGCGGGCGGCTCAGCGACGACCTGTTCGTCGCGCCGGTCCTGCAGCACGTTGCGCTCGACGTGCTCACCGCGCCGGGCTGGCCCCGGCACCTGGCCGGGGTCCGCCGGGTGCTGCGCGAGCGGCGCGACGCCCTGGTGGCCGCGATCGCCGAGCAACTGCCCGGCTGCCAGCTGGACCTCATTCCGGCCGGCGGCCTGCACCTGTGGCTGCGGCTGCCCGAGCACTGCGATGACGCTGACGTGGCTGACACCGCGGCCGTCCGGGGCGTCACCGTCAACGCCGGCCGGGCCAGCTTCCCCGGCGAGCCGCCCGGCCCCTACCTGCGGCTCAGCTACGCCGCCGAGGAGCCGTCCGCACTGCGCCGCGGCACCCAGATTCTCGCCGACATCATCGAATCGCAGTAACGGGATGATGAGGCGGGACCGGCTTGCCGGCCAGCCCGCCGCGGGCTAGCCAGGCGCGGGCTAGCGAGGCGCGGGCCCGGCGGCCGGGCCCGGCAGGTCCTTGGCGAACCAGTACCGGGCGTACGGCTCGTCGCTGAACGGCGCCACCTCGCGGTAGCCCGCCGACCGGTACAGGCTGATCGCCTCGGTCAGCGTGCTGTTGGTCTCCAGCCGCACGACGCTGACCTGCCGGGCGGCGGCGCGGGCTTCCAGCTCAGCCAGCAGCCGGCGGCCCAGGCCCAGCCCGCGCACCGAGCCCGCGACCCACATCCGCTTGATATCGGCCGGCTCGCCGTCGCGGAACTTCAGCGCACCGCAGCCGACCGGCTCGCCGTGCAGGGTGGCCAGCAGCAGTACGCCCGAAGGCGGCGTCAGCTCGGCGTCGCCGGCCGGGATGCTGCGCCCCGGGTCGAAGCCGTCGTCGAACCGGGCGGCCAGCTCGCGGAAGTAAGACTGCACGCAGAACCGGGCGGCGGGGTCGCGCGGGTCGGTCACCGCCACGTCGACCGCCGAGGCCGTCAGCAGCCGCTCCACCTCGGCCATCGCCATAGTCAGCCGATCGCGCTGCCGCGCGGTGAGGGGACCGAGGATGGACGCGGCCGCGTCGTCGGACCGCTCGTCGTAGACCTGCCGCTCGGCCTGGCCCGCGCGGGTCAGCCGCGCGGTCCGGACCCGGCCGTCGTCCCCGCCCGGCCCGGTCGTGATCAGCCCGTCGCGCTCCAGCGCCCGCAGCATCCGGCTCACGTACCCCGAGTCCAGGCCGAGCCGGGCGCGCAGCGCGCGGACATCGCTGCCGTCCGGGCCGATCTCCCACAGCAGCCTGGCCTGCCCGAGCGGCCGGCCGCGGGACAGGAACGCGTCCTGCAGGGCGCCGCTGCGCTCGGTGACGATCCGGTTGAACCGGCGGACCTGGTCCACCAGGCCGGCGTCGGTGCTGGCCGGCCCGGCGGCCGTCGTGCTCGTGCTCATTCTCTGACCTTAGTCAGGTAATGCTGCGCGGGCTAGCTAGGGCGCTCGCGAAACCGGGCTGGCCGGACGGCAGGCGGGGCCTCCCCGGAGTCGGCGGCCGGCCGCGGGCGCTGGTGATCTACGGTGTCGGGCATGACATCAGCCGCGCGGCCGCTGCGGTTCGGCCTGGTCGGGACCGGGCACTGGGCCCGCATCACGCACGCCCCGGCGCTGGCCTCGGCTCCCGGCGTCGAGCTGGCCGCGGTGTGGGGCCGCGACAGTGCGGCGGCCGCCGCCCTGGCCGCGCGGTACGGCGCGGCCGCGCACACCGAAATCGGCGCGCTGCTCGACGATGTCGACGCGGTCGCGTTCGCCGTGCCGCCGGACGTGCAGGCCCCGATTGCCTGCCGTGCGGCCTCCGCTGGCAAGCACCTGCTGCTGGAGAAGCCCATCGCGATCGACCCGGATCAGGGCCGCGCCCTCGTCCGCGAGGTGGAGCAGGCCGGCGTCGCGACGCTGGTCTTCTTCACTGCCCGCTACCAGGATGACGTGCGCGCCTGGCTGGCCGACGTCACCGCCCGGGGGCCGTGGACCGGCGGGCACGCCACCTGGCTGGGCAGCGCGCTGCAGGCGGGCAACCCGTTCAACACCCCGTGGCGGCAGGACAAGGGCGGCCTGTGGGACCTCGCCCCGCACGTGATCTCGCTGCTGTGGGCCGCTATCGGCCCGGTCACGGCCGTGACCGCCGACGCTGGCCTGGCTGATGTCACCCACCTTGTCCTGCATCACGACAGCGGCGCGACCTCCGCGGTGACCGTCACTCTCAGCGTGCCGGAGTCCGCCGACCTGGCGGAGCTGTTTATCTGGGGTGCGCCCGGACGCTCCGCCGCCCCGCAGGAGACCGTGGACGCGGTCATCCCGCTGCGCACCGCGCTCACCGAGCTGGCCGGCCTGGCCCGCGCAGGTCAGGCCACCCACCCGTGCGACGTCCGGTTTGGCTACGCAGTCGGCGCCATCGTCGCCGAGGCCCAGCAGCAGCTGGACGCAGCGCGCGCTCGCTAGCGGTCACTCCGCCCGCAGGCAGGCACGGATCTTCACTGGCGGCCCGTACTTCACTACATCAGTGAAGTACGGCGCACATCGTAGATTGCGCCGGGTCGGCGAGCGCCGGCGGACCGACCAGGCCGCCAGCACCAGTTACTCCTCGACGGCGCCGCCGATGGTGCGCAGGTGCTCGCGGAAGCCCAGCGACGGGTCCTGCTCGCGCCGCATGAGGTAGGCATCAAAGGCCAGCTGGCTGCGCAGGGTGGTGCCGGCGCGGACCCGCCCGGCCTGGCGCCGCTCGGTGTCGCGGACCGTCTCGGCCAGGGCGCAGATATCGGCGGCCTGGCTGGCGGACAGGAACAGCACCCCGTCGCTGTCCCCGACGACGATGTCCGCGCGGCTGACCGTCCACTCGCCGACGACGGCGGATTCCAGCGCCCCGGGCGGCCGCGGGTGCAGGCGCTGCGGCCCGGCGGGCAGGGCGCCCAGGCTGAAGACCGGCAGGCCGATGGCCTGCAGGTCGGCGGTGTCCCGGTGCAGGCCCCAGATGACCAGGCCGGCCAGGCCGGCGGTCTGGGCTTCCAGGGCAATGAGGTCACCGACGCAGGCCTCGTCAAGCCGCCCGCCGTTGTCGGCGACCAGGACGTCGCCGGGCGCGGCCGACTGGAACGCCTCGAGGAAGACATCCACGCTGCCGGCGTGCCGGGCCGGCAGCACCCGGCCGGCCAGCCGGGTGCCGGGCAGGGCCGCGCGCACCGCGGCGGGCGCGCACCGGACCGGGATCTGGGCGCGCACGCAGGCATCCGCCAGGTGCGGAGTGGTCAGCTCGCCGAGTCGCTGCACCAGCTGGGGGTCGGCCGGGCCATGGGTCATGACGTCCTCTTTCCCGCGCCGGGCTCGCGCCCGTCGCAGCACAGTGGCGGAATGCCCATCATGACGACGGGCCCGGACCGGGATGAAAGGGGTGCCGGCCGGGCTTGTACGGTGGCGAGACGAAGATCGGCAGGGCGACCGCGCGGAGGGCGTAGTTGGACGGGTACTCATGGGTCTACGACGTGGACCAGGTCGACCTGGACGAGCTGTCACAGCTGTACAAGATCGCGCCGCTGGGCACCAAGCTGCCTGAGGCGCTGCGCATCGTCTTCGGCAACAGCATGTTCACCTGCTTTGTCTACGCTGACGGCGCGCTCGTCGGCGTGGGCCGGGCGCTGGCCGACGGCCGGGACTGCGCCTATCTCGCCGACATCGCGGTGCACCCCGACCACCAGGGCGCCGGCCTGGGCAAGGCGATCGTCCGGGAGCTGGTGAGCCGCGCCCAGGGGCACAAGAAGATCATCCTGTACGCCAACCCGGGCACCGAGGAGTTCTACCGCCGGCTGGGCTTCCTGCAGATGAACACCGCGATGGCGATCTGGGACAACCCGGCCAAGGCCGTCGCGGCCGGCGTGCTGCGCGAGAGCCCCTGAAGCGCCCGCCGGGCTGGCTGAGGCACCCGCCCGGGCGGCGCGGCGGCCTGGCAGGCGCCGTCGGTCAGCCTTTCAGGGCGTAGACCCGGAAGTCGTTACTGCCCAGGTACGCCACCCCGCCCGCCACCGAGATCTGTGACTCGACCGCACCAGCTCGCCGCTGATCACTGCCGGGCGCTCCAGGTTGGCTGCGGTATCTCATGAGCCGCGGGGCTAGCTCCTGGTCGCGACGCCCTCGAAGGTGTAGGCCTGCGCGCGGGGGCCGGAGGCGTAGTAGGTCTGCAGCCGGGTCAGCTCCAGTCCGGCCGCGGTCAGCAGCTGGCCGACCGGCCGGTCGAGGTGGCAGCCGCCGGCGACGGCGCGCTGCAGCGGGGTGAGGCGGCGCTGGGTGCGGGCCACCCCCGGATCGGGGGACAGGCCGTGCTCGATGAAGTACAGGGCGCCGCCGGGCCGCAGCACCCGGCGGACCTCGGCCAGGGCGCGGCCCGGATCGGGGATCGAGCACAGCGTCCAGGTGCTGAGCACGCTGTCTACGCTCTGGTCGCCGGCCGGGAGCTGCTGGGCGTCGGTGCCGGCGAACTCGACCGGCACCGGGCTGGCGGCCAGCCGCTTCGCGGCGAGCTTGCGCCCGATGGCGGCCGGGTCGACGGCCTGCACCCGGGTCACCCGGTCCGGGTAGAACGGCACGTTCAGCCCGGCCCCGAAGCCGATCTCCAGCACCTCGCCGTGCAGGCCCGCCAGGGTCCGGGCGCGCAGCTGCTGATACTCGCGGCCGCGCATCATCGCGACCAGCACGCGCGGCACGACCTGATCGCTGTACCAGCCCACGAGCGCCAGTATGGCCCGGTCCGCCGCGGGCCGGAAACCTCATCGCCGAGCCGGCCGGCCCGGCGCCGGGCACCGTGTCAGCCGACCAGCTCGTCGGCCGCGGCGGCGAAGACCTCGGCGTGCGCGTCGGCGTCGGCCTCGGTGGTGGCCGGGCACATCAGCGCCATGTTGTGGAACGGGGTCATCAGCACGCCGCGGTTGATCATGTACAGGTGCAGGTACTCATCGAGCTCGGAGTCGGCCGCGGCCGCCGACTCGCCGCCGGAGCGCGGCGGCTGCGGGCAGAACCGGTACTCGGCGCGCGCGCCGAGCTGAACGATGCTCCACGGCAGGCGGCGGCTGTCCAGCACGTTCTGGACGCCGGCGGTGAACCGGGTGGCCACCTCGATCATCCCGGCAAACGCCTCGTCGGTGAGCACCTCCTCCAGCGTGGCCCGCATGGCTGCTACGGACAGGGCGTTGCCGGCCAGCGTGCCGCCCACCCCGCCGGTGTCCTCGATGTCGGCGGCCGGGTCATTCAGGATGAACTCGGTCAGCTCGGGGGCCAGCCCGTAGGCGCCGGCCGGGATGCCGCCGGCGATGGACTTGCCGATGGTCACGATGTCGGGCTGCAGGCCCCAGGCCGCGGTGCAGCCGCCCGGGCCGGCGCTGAAGGTGTGCGTCTCGTCGTTGATCAGCAGGGTGCCGTACTGGCGGGTCAGCGCCCGGACAGCGTCGAGGTAGCCGGGCTCGGGCAGGACGATGCCGATGTTGGTCAGCGCCGGCTCCATCAGCACCGCGGCGACATCCCCGTGCGCGAGCTCGCGCTCCAGCGCCGCGGCGTCGTTGAACTCCGCCACCCGGCTGGTCTCGCGCGGGTCGACCGGCGGCCCCACGTTGTCCGCGCGGGCCTGCGGGCCGTCTGGCCCGACCACGATGAACGACTCGTCCACGCTGCCGTGGTAGCAGTAGCTGAACACCAGGATCTTCTGCCGCCGGGTGATCTGCCGGGCCAGCCGGATGGCCCACCGGTTGGCGTCGGTGGCGGTCAGCGTGAAACTCCAGTGCTGCACGCCGAAGCGCCGGGACAGCTCGGCCGCTACCCAGGCCGCGTCCTGGGTGGGCAGCATGGTCGTCGCCCCGCCGGCCTCGCCGTACCGGCGGGTCAGCGCCGCCTGGACGGCGACAGGTGAGTGGCCGGCCATCGCGCCGGTATCGCCCAGGCAGAAGTCGATGAACTCGTTGCCGTCGATGTCGATCAGCCGGGCCCCGGACGCCGCCGCCATGTACACCGGGAACCCGCCGGCCCACATCCGCATCCAGGTCATCGGCACGCCGCCGAGCAGGTGGCCGCCCGAGGAGCTGAATGCCTCCCAGGATCCGGGGAAGTTTGCCCGGTACAGGGTGTGCTCGCGCTTGATCAGCTCGGTGAGCCGCCTTCGGTCGATGGTGACCGGGCCAGCAGCGGCCAGTTCGGACATCGGGCATACCTCCTGCTAAGCGCCTTGACCGCCGATCCTAGAGGGCCGGGCGGGGCGGCAGCGATCCCGCTCTGACCATCCGCTGCGGGTGAGGCCAGAACGCGGCCCGCCCGGCACCGTGGGCATAACCGCCCGGGGCCTGGCTGCCCCGGCGCGGCTACGCCACGATGAGGGGAGCTGGCCATGACGATGCCCGTCGCCGCTGATGTCGATGCCGAGACCAGGGACGCGCTGTCGGGACTGTCGACCGGTGACGTCGATGTCCTGGAGGCCGCCCTGGGGTTGCGTGAGGAATGGCAGCAGGCCAGCGGCCTCGACTCGCGGAGCTTCTCGCTGGTGAAGATCGCCGCGCTGGTCGCGCTGGATGCCCCGCCGGCGTCCTACCTGTGGCAGGTGTCCGCGGCCCTGGATGCCGGTGCAGCGCCCAGCGAGATTCTCGGCGTGCTGCGCGCCATCGCCCCGCAGGTCGGCGCGCCCAAGGTGGTCGCCGCCGCGCCGGAGATCATGGTCGCGCTGGGGCTGGCGCTGCCCGACGGGGCCTGAGATGTTCGTCCGGCGCCGCCCGCTGCTGCGCGCAGCCGCGGTCGGCGGCACGGCCTACATGGTGGGCAAGTCACGGGCGCAGCATCAGGCGGAGACCGAGCAGGCCCAGGCCGGGCAGGCTCAGCAGGGCCAGGCTCAGCAGGGCCAGGCTCAGCCCGGCCAGGCTCAGCCCGGCCAGGCCGGTGCGTCCGGCCAGCAGACGTCCGGCCAGCCGGCGCCGGGCAGCGGGCCGGACCCGGCGATGACTGATCAGCTCAGCAGGCTCGCGAGCCTGCATCAGCAGGGCGCCCTGACTGACGCTGAGTTCGCCGCGGCTAAGACCAGGCTGCTGGGCACCTAACTGCGGGCATTCTGCCCGTCGGCCGGCCGCCGTGCGTGGCTGCCGGGCTGCTGACGAGCTCGCCTGGCGGCGCTCACGCGCGCAGGTCGTCGATGAGCCGGGTGATATCGCGCACCGTGGACCGCAGCATCGGCAGCCGGGACACCGCTACCAGCCGGGCCACCACCGGGGCCGTAACATCGATCAGGTGGTAGGTCCGGGCGCTACCGGGCGATGGGTCGTGCACCCAGTACAGGATGACGCCCATCGAGAACAGCCACAGCAGCTCGGGCAGCCGCTGGCGGACCTCCTCGCTCATCCGCGCCGAGGAGCCCTCGGTCACCTCGCGGAACAGCTCGATCGAGGCATCCCGGGCCGGGCTGGATTCCTTGCTGAACGGGCTCAGCGGGCTGCTCGGCTCGGCCGCGTGCTTATAGAACGTGCCCGCGAACGCCTGGTAAGGCGCCAGTCCGTCGATCAGCGCGCGGAGCGTCCCGCGCAGCCGGGCGCCCAGCTCGGTCTCGCGGGCGAGGACCGCCCGGCTGGCGGCCAGGTGCTCGGCGTGCCGGATGAGGTAGAACTCCTGGATCAGCTCCTCCTTGGAGCTGAAGTAGTAATACGCATTGCCGGTGGACACCCCGGCCCGGCTGGCGATCTCGCGCATGGTCGCGGCCTCGTAGCCGCGCTCGCGGAATAGCACCAGGGCCGCGTCGACGATCGCGGCCCTGGTCTGCCGTGCGCGCGGCGTCAGCTCAGGCGCTGCCACGCTGGTCAATGTACGACACGCGGCGGCCGGGGCCGCCACAGCGCCGCCGGCGCGGAGCTGGCGGTAAGCCGGACCGGGTCCGGCTGGCTGCCAGCCGAGCTGGCGTCTGCTGACTGCTCGCTGTCCGCTGGCCGGACCGCCTGCTTGCTGCCGGCGGGATCGGCGGCCTGCTCATCTCCGGGCCGGCCCCGGCGCAGCCGGGCGAACACCAGCGTGCTGGTCAGGTGCAGTACGCCCAGGACCAGCAGCAGGACGCCGAGCCGTCCCGACAGCAGCTGCAGCGCCCGGGCCGTGGTCGTCACGTGCGACCAGGATGGCAGGGTCAGCGCGATGAATCCCAGGCTCAGCAGGTAGAACGTGACGACCAGCAGCCGGCTGGCCGCCTCGGCCACGCCGCCCTGACCGGTGAAGGCGGCATCCAGGAAGGCCCGCCCGCTGCGGGACAGGGCGCGGCCGACCAGGCCGGTCAGGATCAGGCTGATGGCGATGTAGAGCAGGCTCAGTGCGATGGCGCCCACGGCGGCCACCTCCTCGGCAGAATTTCCTGAACACGTTCAAGTGTGCTCCGCCGAACCCGCTGGGAACAACTGGCGAGCCTGTGATCCTGAACACGTTCAACTTTGCCTCTCCCCGCTGCCACCTCCGGGCACTAGGCCGGCGCTGGCCGGGCATCCGCCCGCTGCGGCCTGTGCTCCCGCCCGGACTGCCCGCTCTCCTTCCGCCGGGCCGCCGCCGGCTAGCCGTGACGTGGCATATAGCCCGGATGCGGTACTTGGCACAATGGGGCCGTGACCACTCAGCGCAGTGACCTCAGCCAGCCCGCCGACCAGGACCGCATCAGTGACCCCGCCGGCCCCGGCCGTCCCGCAGGCGGCGAGCAAGGCCTGACCTTCGAGCGGGTCCGGGCCGCCGCTGACCGGCTGGCCGGCGTCGCGCACCGGACTCCGCTGCTCACCTCGGCCACGCTTGATGAGCAGGTCGGCGGCCCGGTCGCGCTGAAGGCCGAGAACTTCCAGCGGGCGGGTGCCTTCAAGTTCCGCGGCGCCTACAACCGGCTCAGCGTGCTGACCGGACCGGAGCGGGCGGCCGGGGTCGTCGCGTTCTCCTCCGGCAACCACGGCGGCGCCGTGGCGCTGGCCGCCCGGCTGCTCAGCATCCCGGCCGTGATCGTGGTCCCGGCGACCGGGGCGCCGGCCAAGCTGGCAGCGATCGAGGGCTACGGCGCGGAGATGGTCCGCTATGACCCGGCTACCGAGCGCCGGGCGGAGGTCGCTGCTGCGATCGCCGCGGAGAGGTCCATGACGATCGTCCGGCCCTTCGACGACTACGACGTGATGGCCGGCCAGGGCACGCTCGGCATCGAGCTAGCGGAACAGTCTGGCCAGGCCGGCAACGGCGCCGGGCCCGTCGATCAGGTGCTGGTGCCGGTCGGCGGGGGCGGGCTGGCGGCCGGCGTGGCCACTGCCGTGCGAGCCCTGCTGCCCGGCGCCCGGATCATCGGCGTCGAGCCGGCCGGCGCCGATGACACCGCCCAGTCATTCCGGGCCGGGCACCTCGTCACCGTGCCCGAGCCGGTCACGATCGCCGACGGCCTGCTGGCTCCGCAGCCCGGCGAACTGACCTTCGCGGTCAACTCCCGGCTGCTCGATGACGTCGTCACGGTGCCCGAGGACGCCATCATCGACACGATGCGGTTCTGCTTCAGCCGGATGAAGATCGTCATCGAGCCCAGCGGCGCGGTAGCGCTGTCAGCGTTGCGCAGCGGAGTTGTCCCGGCCGCCGGTCACCGGTCCGTCGCGGTGATCTCCGGCGGCAACATCGACCCGGCCACCTTCGGCGAGTACCTGTCCCGCTGAGGCGCCAGCGCCGGCACTCCGGCATCCGGCCGTGGAACCGCAGCAGCGTCAGCGCGGCGGCTGCTAACCGGGCCGCACCCGCCGAGTTCCGATAACAGCAAGAAGCGTCCCGCGCGGCACCGTCAACGCTGGGCTGCCCATGTCGCCGCGCGCAGATTGCGGGCGGCGGGAGCCTGTGGCGCGGGTCAGGGGCGCGGGTGAGGCGGGTTAGAGGGCGAGGACGCGGACCGGGCCGCCGGACGGGCTCACCTGACTCAGCCAGCCGGCGGGGAGGGTCAGGCTGCGGCCGGGCATCAGGCGGGCCCGGTGCCGGGCCAGCACCCGGCCGTCCTGGCTGACCTCCAGGGTGGCCCGCGGGCGGTACTCCGTACTGCGCAGCACGAACTTCCCGCGCGGCGGCAGCGTCGCCCGGTCGCGCAGCAGGCCCGGCGAGATCCAGCTCAGCGGCGCGGCCACGGTTACCGCGATGGCCATCCTGTCGCCCGGCCCGGCCTGGCCTGCCCCGGCCTGGCCGGCTGGCCCGGCCGCGCCCGGCCGGGCCGGAGCTATCGAGGCCTGGCCGGCCGCGGACTGGCCTGCTGCGCCGGCTGGGGAGGTGGCGGCCAGCCAGGCGGCGATGTGCCGGGCTGCGTGCCGGCCGGTGAGAGCTGCTACGTCCGCTGTCTCGGCCGGGTGCACCAGGTTGCCCGCCGCGAACACGCCCGGCACCGAGGTGGCTAGCGTCGTGTCCACGACCGGGCCGCGCGAGCCTGTGTCGATCTCCAGCCCGGCCGCCGAACGGGCCAGCTCGTGGTCGGGGATCCAGCCCCCGGTGAACACCACCGTCTCGCAGGGCACGAACCGGGTCGCGCCGGTCCGCACGTCGCGCAGCTCCACCCCGGTCAGCTGGTCCCGCCCGTCCACCCGGCTGACCACCGCGTGCGTCCACACCGGCACCCGCCAGCGCACCGCGGCGGCGGCCCGGAACGCGGCGTAGCTCTGCTGCCGGGGCTGCTCGGTTACCAGCCCGACCACGTCCGCCCCCGCGTGTGCCAGGGTGACCAGCGCGGAGAAGCTCACATGCTCCGCGCCGACAATGAGGGCCCGGCCGGGCAGCCGCTCGCCCGCCAGGTACACCCGCTGCTGCAGCTCGCCGGTGGTCAGCACGCCGGGCGGGCGGCCGCCGGGGATCAGCCGGGCCGCCCGCGGCCGCTCCCGGCACCCGGTCGCCAGCAGCACGGCGCGCGCGTGCACCGTCTCGATCCCGGCCGGGCTCGTGAGCAAGACGGAACGGGGCCCGGCCCACCCGGTGACCGTCGTGCTGGCCCGGACCTCGGCGCCCGCCTGAACCGCGGCCCGGGCATAGTGGCGCGCGTAGGCCGGCCCGGTCCCTACCCGGTGCCGGTCCCGCAGCCCGTAGCCGGTGTGCGCGCAGTGCCGGGGCACGCCGCCGGCCTGCTGCTCGCGCTCGGCCACCAGCACCCGCCCAGCGCCCAGCCGGCGCAGCTCGATGGCGGCGGCCAGCCCGGCCGGGCCGCCGCCCACGATCAGCACGTCGATAGTCACCGCGACGCTCCCCGCCCGCGCCGCGCTGCCCGCTCGGTGCGCCAGCCTGCGGCGGCATCGTGAGCGTGACTCGGCCGGCTCGATCCGGGCCTCACCGCGGCCTGCCCGGCTCCGGGACGAGCCGCGCGGCCAGTGCGGACACCGCGGCGGCACAGTAGAACCCCTGGCACCGGCCGTTCATCGCCCGGGTGCGGCGGCGCAGCCCGCCCAGGTCGGCCGGGGGGACGTCGGCGGCCAGCGCGTCGCGGATCTCGCCGCGGGTGACCCGCTCGCAGTGGCAGACGATCTGGCCGTAGGCCGCGTCAGCGGCGATCTTCGCGGGATCCTGGTAGGGCCGGGTTCCGGCCTCGCCGATCGGCGGCATCCGCGGCGGGCCGGCCGTCTCCCGCTCGCGCAGCGGCAGTCCCGCGCCGGCCAGCTCGGCCACGACGTACTCGGCGATGGCCAGCGACGCAGTCAGCCCGGTGGACCGGATCCCGGCCACGCACGCGTACCGGCGGGCTCCGTCGATCCGGATCTGGTAGTCGCGGTGCTCGGTTGCCGCGCGCAGGCCGGCGTAGCAGGCGGTCACCTCCTCGCGGGCCAGCCCGGGCAGCAGCCGCGCGCCCTGGGCCTGCAGCCCGGACAGGCCGGCCTCGGTGGTGGCGGTGTCGGCCGGGTCGGGCACGTCCTGCGCGGTCGGGCCGAGCAGCACGTTGCCGTACACGGTCGGGGCCAGCAGGACGCCCTTGGTCCGGGCCGTGGGCACCGGCAGCAGGATGGAGTTCAGCAGCGGCCGGGCCAGCTTGTCGTAGACGATCAGCTCGCCGCGCCGCGGCGTGATCGTGAACCCGCCGCCGCCGGCCATCGCGTCCACCCGGTCGCTGCTCAGCCCGGCCGCGTTGACCAGCCACCGGCAGCGCAGCACCTGGCCGCTGTCGGTCTGCACGGCGTGCCCGGCGCCGCTGGCCCCGTTAGTGCTGGCCGTGATGCCGGTGACCCGGCTGCGCAGGACCAGCCGGACTCCGGCGCGGACCGCCTCGGTGGCGAAGGCCAGCGGGGTCGTCCACGGGCAGATGATGCTCTCATCGGGGATCTGCAGCGCCGCCAGCGCGCCCGGGCCCAGGTGCGGCTCCCGGCGCTGCAGCTCGGCCCGGCTGACGGGACGGATGGCGGCATAGCCATTGCGCCGCGCCTTGTCGGCGATCGGGTCCAGCGCGGCCTGCTGCTCGGGGGTCCAGGCCACCAGCAGAGCGCCGGTGCGCTCCACGGGGATGCCGGCCTGCGCGGCGTAGCCGCCCAGGAGCTGCGCGCCGCGGCGGACCAGGCGGCTTTCCAGGGTGCCGGGCTCGGCGTCGAAACCGGTGTGCAGGATCGCGGTGTTGGCCTTGGTCGTGCCGGTGCCGACGTCGGCGGCGGCCTCGACCAGCACGCAGGACAGCCGGTACTGGGCCAGCGTCCGGGCGATCGCGGTGCCCACCACCCCGGCGCCGATGATCAGCACGTCGGCCGGCGGGCCGCCCGGCGTGCCCGGCGCCCCGTGCGGTCCGGCCGCGGGGCGGCCGGTCCCGGATCGGCTGGCGCCGGCCGATCCGGCGCCGTGCTGGTCGTGCGAGTGCGGGCCGGTCACGAGCCTCCCGCCAGGACCCGGGCGAGCGCTGCCTCGTAGCCGGCCAGCTGCTCCGCCGCCTGGCCGGCGCTCATCGCGGGCTCGATCACCTGCTGCGGCGCGGCCGGGCCGACGGCCTCGGCCAGGCTGGCCGCCGCGCCGGTGCCCAGCCGGGCCAGCGCGGCCACGCCGAGCGCCGTCGCGTCCGGGGACCGGTACACCTCGACCGGCACCTGCAGCAGGTCAGCCTGGGTCTGCAGCAGCAGCCGCGAGCGGGTCAGCCCGCCGTCGGCTCGCAGCACCGTCAGCGGCGCGCCCAGGTCAGCGGCCACCGACCGGGCCAGCAACGCCACCGCGGCGGCCAGCCCGTCCAGCACCGCCCGGATCAGGTGCGCCCGGCTCGTGCCCAGGCCCAGGCCCAGGAACGCGCCGCGGGCGTCCGGCCGCCAGTGCGGCGCGCCGAGCCCGGCCAGGGCGGGTACAAACTGCACCCCTCCAGCATCGGGCACGCTGGCTCCCGCGGCATCCAGGTCGGCCGCGCTGCCGGCGATCCCGACGTCGATCAGCCAGCGCACCGCCGAGCCTGCCGTGTAGACCTGGCCGTCCAGGCAGTAGGCGGGCTGGCCGGCCAGCCGCCAGGCGACCGACGCCGACAGACCGGCGCTGGACCGGACCGGGTGCTCGCCGGTCGCGGCCAGCAGGAACGCGCCGGTCCCGTAGGTGCACTTGGCCTGCCCGGCGGTCAGGCAGCCCTGCGCGGCCAGTGCCGCCTGCTGGTCCACGGCCAGCCCGGCCACCGGCAGCGCCGGGCCGAACGCCGTCGTCTCGCCGGTGATCCCGGCGCAGTCGGTGACGGCCGGCAGCGCCGCCGGGTCGATGCCGAACGCGGCGCAGGCCCGCGGCGACCAGTCGGCCGCGTCCAGGCCGAGCAGCATGGTGCGGGACGCGGTGGCTGCGTCGGTCACGTAGCCCGCGCCGAGCCGGGCCAGCAGCCAGGTGTCGGTGGTGGTGACCACGCCGCCGGCGGTCAGGTTCTCGCGCAGCCAGGTCATCTTGGGGGCGGCGAAGTACGGGTCCAGCGGCAGGCCGGTGACCTCGGCCAGCCAGCCCGCCTCGGGGGCCAGCCGGGCGCAGACCCCGGCCGAGCGCCGGTCCTGCCAGACGATCGCCGGGGTCAGCGGCCGCCCGGTGCGCCGGTCCCAGGCCAGCACCGTCTCGCCCTGGTTGGCCAGCGCGACCGCGGCGGCCGGGGCGCGCGCCGCGGCCAGCGCCTGCCGCCCGGCGGCCAGCACCGACTCCAGCAGCTCCGCCGGGTCGGCCTCCACGGCATCCCCGGCCGCGCGGGTGGCCACCGGCACCTGCGCCGCGCCGAGGATCTCCTGGCCCGGGCCGACGACGACGGCCTTCGTCGCGGACGTGCCCTGATCGATGGCAAGGACATTCACGGAGCTAGGAGGCACCCCCGGCGGCCGGCCCGTCCCCGCCGTCGCCGGCCGCATCGCCGGCCAGCGCGGCCCGGCCGCGCAGGCCGGGCTCCCCGCGCATCGCGGCCGGCTCGGTCAGCCACTGGATCAGGTAGAAGATCAGGCCGATGCCGAGCGCGCCCAGCACGTAGTACTGCGCGTCGCGGAACTCGGCGGGGCCGATCAGCACGATCAGCTCGTAGGTGACCCAGATCAGCGCGCCGGCGATGACCGGGAGCTCCCACCGGCCGAGCGCGGCGGGGCGGCCCCGGCGGCGGCCGGCCAGCAGGTACAGCAGCACGGTGCTGGCATACAGCAGGGCCGGCATGATGGTCGAGGCGGTGAACAGGGTGACCAGCGCGCCGGTGTGGGTGCGCAGCACCAGGGTGATGACGGCGCCGATGACCGCGGCCAGCACCGTCGCCCACGACGGCCCGCCGGTGGCCCGCGGCACCTGGCTCCACAGCTGGTGGCCGGGCAGCCGGCGGTCACGGGACATGGACCAGATCATCCGGCTGTTGGTGACCATGATGATCAGCCCGCAGGCGAAGATTGACACGACGACGAAGATCAGGAACAGCTTCTGCACTACGCCGCCGAGGACGTCGTGCACGATCAGCGCGACCGGCGCCGAGCTGGCCGTGGCGGCGCTCACCGAGCTGGTCGCGTAGCTGAGCGCGATCAGGAACGCCATCCCGACGGCGCCGGACAGCAGCACCGCGCGCAGCATCGCCCGCGGGATCGTCTTGTGCGGCTGCTCGGTTTCCTCGGCCAGGTTGCTGGCCGACTCAAAGCCCACGATGGTGTAGGCGCCGAGCAGCGTGGCCAGCATGAACGGGCCGAGCCAGGCGTAGTACCCGGCATGCGGCACCACGCCCGGGGAGCTCAGGTTGGACCAGTGCCCGAGGCCGCGGATGGCGGCCACGATGAGCAGCAGGATGGTCAGCCCGACGATGCCGATGACCTCGGTGGCCACCGCGGTGTTGTTGACCCGGGTGGTGATCCGCGTCGACCAGATGATCAGCGCGGCCTGGATGGCCAGCACCACCAGCGTCTCCAGGGCCGCGCTGGTCGGCGTGTAGGCCTGGCCGATCAGCGGCTGGAACGCGACCTGCACCAGGCCGTAGTCCACCGACACGGTCACGATCGAGAGGAACGCGAACGACATCCAGCCCAGCCACCAGCCGATGTGCACGTTGGCCAGCCGGGAGGCCCACTGGTAGGAGTAGCCCGACAGCGGCACCTGCGCCGCCAGCGCGCCGTACACCAGCGCCACCAGGGCCTGGCCGACGGTCACGATGACCCACGTCCAGATGGCCCGCGGGCCGCCGGTGCCCAGCGCGAACCCGTAGGTGGTGAAGATGCCGGTGGTGATCGAGATGAAGGAGAACGCCACCGCGAAGGACTCGAACTGGCGCAGGGAGCGGACGAACTGCTGCTTGTAGCCGTACCGGGGGAGCAGGGCGTCGTCGTCGTGCTGAGTCGTGGTGGCCACCGCTGGATCACTTCCTCGGCTGCCCGCGCGCGGCGGGCGCTGATGCGGCCGCTATCCGGCCTCGGTCAGGGACGGCTGCCCGGTGTCGGCGCACAGCAGCCGCACCCCGGCCGCGCTGAGCTCGGCGCGGGCGCGTGCGTTCTGCTCACCGTCGGTGATGACGGCGTCGACGGCATCCAGCGGGCAGACGCGGTGCACGGCGATGACGCCGAGCTTGCTGGAGTCGGCCAGCACGTAGCTGGCCGCGGTGTGCGCGATGATCGTGCGCCGGACCACCACCTCGGAGGGGTAGTAGTCGGTGAGCCCGGCGCCGGGGTGGACGCCGCCCGAGCCCAGGAAGGCCCGGTCGGCGTAGAACTCGGCGAAGAACGCCTCGGCGTGCGCGCCCGAGCAGGCGCCGTCGCCCGGCCGGACCTGGCCGCCGGCCAGCAGCAGCTCGACCCCGTCGCGGGCCGACAGCTCCATCGCGGCCGGCACCGAGCCGGTCAGCACCCGGCCGCGGAAGCCCGGCGGCAGTGCCCGGGCCACCTCCAGCGCGGTGGTGCCGACATCGATGATGATCGTGTCGGCCGGCTGCACCAGGCTGGCGGCCAGCGCCGCGATCGCGCGCTTGGCGCCGATGTGCCGGACGCTGCGCGCGGCGAAGCTGCCCTCGCTGGACCGGCCGGGCGTCCGGGTCGCGCCGCCGTAGACGCGCTCCAGCAGGCCCTTGCCCTGCAGCGCGCGCAGGTCCCGCCGGATCGTCTCGACCGACACCCCGTACCGCCGGGCCAGCGCGTCGGCCGAGACCGCGCTCTGGGCCCGGGTCTCGGCCAGGATGGCCTGCCGGCGCTGGGTGGGCAGCATGCACGCTCCGCTGTCGGGTGCCCGGTGAGTGCTGTGTGATGTCGGCTGATGTTGACCGTTAATGACTGATCTTGTGCCTGTTGTGTGGCATCGTCAAGAGGCTCTGGGATCCGCCGCCGTGATCATGACAAAGTCATGGATGTCCGGGCGCATCCCGTGCGCCCGCCTGCGCAGCCGGAGGCAGCGATGGCCATCACCCCGCCTGGTCCCGAGCAGCTCGGCCAGATCGCCGCCCGGTACGGGCTCTCGCTGTCGGCCGCCGACCTGGAGTCGTTCGGCGGCCTGGTAACCGGGGCACTGGCCTCCTACGACGAGGTCGAGCGGCTGTACCTGGCGTCGCGGCCGGAGCCGCCCGCCCGGGACTGGCAGTGGCCCGCGGCCGACGGCACGGGTAACGAGCTCGGCGCCTGGTACGTGACCATGTCGGTCCGCGACGAGGCGGCTGCCGGCGGGCCGCTGGCCGGGCGGACCGTCGCGGTCAAGGACAACATCCAGGTGGCCGGCGTCCCGATGATGAACGGCTCGGCGTCGGTCGAGGGTTACGTCCCGCGCCGCGACGCGACCGTCGTGACCCGGCTGCTGGCCGCCGGGGCGACGCTGGCCGGCAAGGCGGTCTGCGAGGACCTGTGCTTCTCCGGCGGCAGTCACACCTCGCGCACCGGCCCGGTGCGCAACCCCTGGGACCGGTCCCGGTCGGCGGGCGGGTCCTCCAGCGGCAGCGCGGCGCTGGTCGCCGCGGGCCAGGCCGACCTGGCGCTCGGCGGCGACCAGGGCGGCTCGATCCGGATTCCCAGCGCGTTCTGCGGCACGGTCGGCCACAAGCCCACCTTCGGCCTGGTCCCCTACACCGGGGCATTCCCGATCGAGCACACCATCGACCACCTGGGCCCGATCACCGCCACGGTCCGCGACGCCGCGCTGATGCTGGGCGTGCTGGCGGGTCCCGACGGGCTCGACTCGCGGCAGCGGTCCGCCATGCCGCCTGCCGACTACCTGGCCGGCCTCGAGGATGGCGTCGCCGGGCTGCGGATCGGCGTGCTGACCGAGGGCTTCGCCATCCCCGGCCTGTCCCAGCCCGAGGTCGACGACGCCGTGCGGGCGGCCATTGACACGCTGGCCGGGGCCGGCGCGAAGGTCAGCCCGGTATCGGTGCCGTGGCACCGCGACGGCATGCACGTGTGGAGCGTGATCGGCACCGACGGCGTGGTCGGCCAGATGATCGACGGCAACGCCTACGGCATGAACACCGCCGGGCTGTATGACCCGGAGCTGATGGCGCACTACGCGCGCGGTCGCCGCGAGCACGCCGATGAGCTGTCCGAGACGGTCAAGATGGTGGCGCTGTGCGGCCGGCACGTCGTCGACACCTACGACGGCCGGTATTACGCGATGGCCCGCAACCTGGCCTTCGAGCTGACGGCCGCCTACGACGCCGCGCTGGCCGAGCACGACGTGCTGGTACTGCCCACGCTGCCGATCGCGGCGTCAGTGCTGCCCGGCACCGGGGCCAGCCGGGAGGAGAAGGTGGCGCGGTCGCTGGAGATGATCGTCAACACCGCGCCGCTGGACGTCAGCGGGCACCCGGCCACCTCGGTGCCGGCCGGGCTGGCCGGCGGCCTGCCCGCGGGCCTGATGATCGTCGGGCGGCACTTCGACGACGCCACCTGCCTGCGGGTCGCCCGCGCCTGCGAGGCGGCGGCCGGCGGCTTCCCGGCCCCGCCCGCAGCCGGCTGAACAGCCGGGGGCGGCCCGGCCGGACGCCTGCGGTCCGCCCGGGGAGGCTGACCGCAGCCGCGCCGGATACCAGCCGCAGCCGATCGGGTGGCTGTCCTGCTCCTGCTCACGCGGCGCCGCTCCTACCGTGGCGCCATGACCACCGCACACTCCCGCCGCAGCCAGGCGGCGGCCCGCTGCTGCTTCATCCTGACCGGCGCCGTGGCCGGCGTGGCCTGGGCGTCCAGCCTGCGCGGCTTCATGCGGGAACTGGCCGGGCCGGCCTCGGTCTTCACGTTCAGCGGCACCTTCGGCATCATCATCGCGGCCGGCCTCCTCGTCGGCGGGCTGCTGGGCCTGGCCGAGTACGAGCGCCGGGCCGGCCCGCAGCACGCGGTGCTGATCTGGACCCCGCTGCTGCTGGCCGTCATCCCCGGTCTGGGCACCGCCAGCCTGGACGTCAGCCCGACCGGCCTGGCCGTGCTCGGGATGATGGGCGGCTACTCGGTGTCCGGCCGCGGGCCGGCCGGGGCGCGGATCGCGGCGGGCATCGTCGCGCTCGCGATCGTGCCCGTCACTTACCTGGCCCCCAAGCCCGTCGCGGGCCTCAGCGTGACTACCGCCCACGGCGCCTGGTTTGCCACCCTCGGATCGTCCCTGTTCATGGTGTTTGCCCTGGCCTGCTCTATCCCGATGCGCCGTCCCGCGGGCCCGGTGACCGGGCCGGGCGCGCCCGTAGGATGCGGCGATGAGGTTCGACGAGTTCACCGTGGTGCTGCTGCGCCGTAACCCCGGCGGCCCGCAGCTGTCCGAGGCCGACGCCGCCGCGCTGCAGGACGCCCACCTCGCGCACGTGGCGGGCCTGCACGAGGCCGGCCACCTGCTGGCCGCGGGGCCGCTGGCCTTCACCGACCCCGATGAGCCGCTGTGCGGGCTGAGCATCCTCCGGCTGCCCGTCGAGGAGGCGCGCGCGGTGAAGGAGGCCGACCCGGCCGTCCGGGCGGGCGTGTTCACCCTCCAGGTACTGCCCTGGCGAGTGCCCGGCGGGGCGCTCAGCTACTCGCCAGCCCGCTTCCCGCACTCGGTCGCCGACGTCCTGGGCGAGTAATTTCCGGGCCTGCTGAACCGCCGGGCACGCCGGGCCGTGGAACATACGAGAACGCTGCATGTCCGTCTACCTGACGGTCACTCGTAATTCACACTGATATTGGCGATTTCCGGATATATCCGATCTCGCAACGCCGGATATGAAGCCATTTACGGTGATGTCCTGTACGGGCAATATGCAGGCATCTTGCACTCCGCAAGTGCGTTCTGAGTCAGCGTTGGCTACCGTTGGGCTGGTGGGGGATAACGGCTCCCGGAGAGCGGCCGGGCGCAGAGCCCCGGTCGAAGTACGGCTGCTGGGCAGTTTCGGGCTGCGCGTGGACGGCCAGGATGTTCCGACGAAAACGTGGCGGCTGCGCAAGGCCCGCCACGTAGTGGCCCTGCTGGCCCTGTCGCCGGGGCACCGCCGGCACCGTGATGACGTGATCGAGGCGCTGTGGCCCGATCGCGAGATTGAGTCCGGGCTGAATAACCTGCATCAGGCGCTGCATATCGCGCGGCGCGGAATGGCCGGCCCCGGTGAGTCGGGACGCAGCCGCATCCGGGTGCGCGATGAATGGGTGACGCTGTGCCCCGACGAGAAGCTCCAGGTGGATGTCGAGGAGTTCGAGGCGGCGGCGGCGGGCGCAGACGCCTCGCCCGACAGCGGCACCATCGAGAAGGCCCTCTCGCTGTACCGGGGTGACCTGCTGCCCGAGGACCGGTACGAGGACTGGGCGCTGCCGCGCCGGGACGAGCTGCGCGTCCGGCGGCGCAAGCTGCTGACCCGGCTGGCGGCGCTGCATGAGGCGGCCAGTGACCCGCTGGCCGCGATCAGCGTGCTGAGCCCGCTGGTCGCCGAGGACCCGGCCGATGAGTTCACCCAGCAGGCGCTGATCCGCGCCTACGCGCTCAGCGGTGACCGCGGCGCGGCGCTTCGCCAGCACGAGCAGCTCGTCGCTGCCCTGCGCGATCAGCTCGCCGTCCCGCCCGACGCCGCGACCGATCAGCTGTATGCCGACGTCGTAGCAGGCAAGCTGTCCGGTGATGACGCCCGGCTGGCCGACCTGGCCAGCGGCAACGGCGCGGCGCGCCAGGAGGCCGATACCGCGCGGCATCATCCGCGCCCGGCGCGCGCTGGGCACAACCTGCCGGTGTCCCTGAGCACCTTCATCGGGCGCGACCGCGCCCTGGCTGAGCTGAGCGCCCTGCTCGGGCAGCACCGGCTGGTCACGCTGACCGGGCCGGGCGGCTGCGGCAAGACGCGGCTGGCCGTCGAGGCAGCCCGCCGGGCGCGGGCCGATTTCCCCGACGGCGCCTGGCTCACCGAGCTGGCCAGGGTCGCCGACACCGGTGAGCACGCGATGGGCCGGGCGCTGGCCGATTCGCTGTCGCTGGGCGAGCGATCCGGCCAGTCACCCCTGGACGCGGTCATCGCGGAGCTCGCCGACCAGCGCGCCCTGCTCGTCATCGACAACTGCGAGCACCTCATCGACAGCGCCGCCACCGCGGTCGCGACGCTGCTGGAGGCCTGCCCGAAGGTCGTCATCCTGGCTACCAGCCGGGAGTCGCTGCGGGTGCCGGGTGAGGTGCTGTGGCGGGTGCCGTCGCTGGAGATGCCCAGCCAGCGCCGCGTGCCGACGCTGGTGGAGCTGGATGCCTGCGAGTCGGTCCGGCTGTTCGTCGAGCGGGCCATGGCCGCCCAGCCGGGCTTCGTGCTCGACGAGAGCAACGCCGCCGTCATCGCGGAGATCTGCTCCCGGCTGGACGGGCTCCCGCTGGCCATCGAGCTTGCCGCCGCGCGTGTCCCGACGCTCGGCGCCGACGGCATCGCCGAGCGGCTCGATGACCGGTTCCGGCTGCTCACCGGCGGCAGCCGGACGCTGCTGAGCCGGCAGCGGACCCTGGCCGCCACCTTCGACTGGAGTTACGAGCTGCTGTCGCCCGCTGAGCAGGCCGCGTTCCGCCGCCTGTCAGTATTCGCCGAGACCTTCTCGCTGCCCGCCGCCGGCGCGGTCGTCGACGGTGAGGGGGCCAGCCGCGATGACATGGCCTTCGTCCTGCCTGACCTGGTCGGCCGGTCGATGGTCAGCGTCAAGCGAGAGCCCGCGGCGGTCCGCTACCGGCTCATCGAGACGCTGCGCGAGTACGGCCGGACCCGGCTGGCCGAGGCCGGCGAGACCGAGTCCGCGCAGCGGCGGCATGCCGCCTGGTACCTGACCCTGGCCGAGGAGGCCGCCGGGCACTACGCCGACCCGGGCCGCCAGCTCTGGTTCGACCGCATCGCCGCCGACCTGGTGGACTTCCGCGCCGCGCTGAGCACCCTGCAGGACACCGACCCCGACCGGGCCCTGCGGCTGGCGGCGGCGATGTGGCCGCACTGGGTGCTGCACGGCAGCTTCGGCGAGGGCATCGAGCGGCTGGAGGCCGCGCTGGCTGGCTCGGACCGGCCATCGGCGGCCCGGGTGGAGGCGCTGCTCGGCGCGTTCGCCATCAAGATGCGCTGGACCGGCGTCGGCGAGGAGAACCCGTACGCCGTCCAGGCGCTGGACCTGGCCCGGTCGATCGGCGACCCGCTGGCCATCGCCCGGGCCGGGTTCTTCTCGGGCGTCCAGTCCTGGATCCGGGAGGACCTCGGCCCCGCCCGGTCGGCGTTCCTGACCGCCGCGGCGGTCGCCCGCACGGCGGGCCTGGTGATGGCCGAGGCCTCGGCTGCGCACGCGCTGGCCTGCGTGGCCTGGTCGCAGGGCCGGCCGGCGCTGGCCCGGCAGCGGCTGCGTGAGGCGCTGGCGCTGGCCCGGCGGGGCACCGTCCAGGGCGACGCCGGCGCGTTCTGGCAGCTCACCATCGGCGCGATGGTCACCGACTGGTGGATGGGCGAGCCGCATCTGGTGCTCGAGCAGACCTACGTGCCCTTCCAGGAGAACCGCGGCCCGGCGGCCGTCGCCTACATCCGCGCGAGCATGGGCAGCCTGGCCCGCTCCGAGGGGGACCACGGGACCGCCCGGGACCTGCTGGCCGAGTCGCTGGGGCTGTTCGAGGACGTCGGGGATGAGGCAGGCGTCGCGCTGGCCTTCGGCGGGCTCGGCAACCTGGCGATAGCCACCCGCGAGGCCGCCCGGGCCCGCGAGTACCTGACCCGGAGCCTGACCATCCGGCGCCAGCTCCATGACCAGCGCGGCGTCGGGCTGACCCTGATGAGCCTGGGCCGCCTGGAGGCCGGCGAGGACCAGCTGGACGAGGCGAGCGAGCTGGTCACTGAGGCCGCCGCCAGCTTCCGGGCCAGCGGCGACCGGCCCGCGATGATCCTGGCGCTGACCCGGCTCGGCGAGCTGAACATCGCCCGCGCTCAGCACGGCGCCTCCGGGGAGGACCGCGCGCATGCCGGCGCCGACGCTGTCCGGCTGCTGGAGTCAGCCACCGCCATCCTCCGGGTGATGGGTCACAGCGCGCACCTGGGGCTCGGACTGGCCGCGCTGGCCGAGGCGTACGCGACCGCGGGCGGCCAGGAGCGCGCCGCGGACACCGCCACCGAGGCCATCGAGCTGCTGGCCAGCGGCCCGGCCGAGCCGGGCCGTGAGCACACTCTGCGCCGCCTGAACGCCATCGCCGACCCCACGGCCTAGCCGCTCGTCGCCGGCCGCGCGGCGTAGCTAGACTGTCGGCGGGCGGCTAGCGGAGTGCTGGCGGAGCGGGCGCAGACTCACCGGAGGCGGCGCATGCGCGCACTGACCCGTGCCGGGCTGATCAACGCCGGGCTGACCATCATCCTGCTCGCCGCCGGCGTGGCTATCGCCGGGCCGGCGCAGGCCCGGGCCCGTCCGGCGGCGCGGGTGAGCCCGGCCGTGGTGCTGGTCAACCAGCCGGCCGCCCGGGTGTGCACCGGGCACACGTTCAAGGTCGGCGTGTGGTACCAGCGCTCCGGCGGGTCGCGCGCCTACCGGGTCGCCGTCTACAACCCGCGCGGCCGGCGCATCTTCTACCGGCATGGCACGGCGTCGTCAGCGCGGTGGAAGTTCTGGCGCATCCGGGCCTGGCGGGCCGGCACCTTCCGCACGGTCTACTCCGGTCACTGGAACCCGGCCAGGCCGTCGTCCTGGATCAAGTACCGGGCCCGGACCCGGTCCCGGGGCTGCTAGCGTCCGCCCGGGCGGCCCGGCGCCCGGCCGCGGGACTGCCGTCTCAGACCGGGACGGGCAGCCCGGCCAGGGCCGCCTCCACCGCGACGTCGCTCAGGGCCAGGTCGCGCAGCTCCCCGGACAGGTAGTGGTCATAGGCCGGCAGGTCGAGCAGGCCGTGCCCGCACAGTGCCGTCAGGATCACCTTCTCCTCGCCGGTTTCCTTGCAGCGCAGCGCCTCCTCGATGCAGGCCGCTACCGCGTGCGTCGGCTCCGGGGCCGGCACGATCCCCTCGGTCCGGGCGAACCGCAGGCCCGCGGCGAAGCACTCCGACTGCGGCTTGGCCTGCGCCTCGATGAGGCCCAGCTCGTAGATATGCGACAGCAGCGGCGACATGCCGTGGTAGCGCAGCCCGCCGGCGTGGATCGGGTCCGGGATGAACTCGTGCCCGAGGGTGTGCATCTTCAGCAGCGGGGTCAGCCCGGCGGTGTCACCGAAGTCGTAGGCGTAGATGCCGCGCGTGAACGAGGGGCAGGCCGCGGGCTCGACCGCGCGGATGACCGGGTTGATCCGCCCGGCCAGCTTCTCCCGCAGGAACGGGAACACCAGGCCGCCGAAGTTCGAGCCGCCGCCGGTGCAGCCGACGATGAGGTCGGGCGTATCCCCGGCCTGGGCCAGCTGCTTGATGGCCTCCTCGCCGATCACCGTCTGGTGCATCAGCACGTGGTTGAGCACGCTGCCCAGCGCGTACCGCGCGTCCGGGTCGGCGGCCGCCGCCTCCACTGCCTCGCTGATCGCGATGCCCAGGCTGCCGGTCGAGTCCGGGTGCTCGGCCAGGATCGCCCGGCCGGCGTTCGTCACGTCGGACGGGCTCGGGTGCACCGTGGCGCCGTAGGTCTGCATGAGCATCTTGCGGTAGGGCTTCTGGTCGTAGGAGGCGCGCACCATCCACACCTCGAGCTCCAGCCCGAACAGCGACGCCGCGAACGACATCGCGCTGCCCCACTGGCCCGCGCCGGTCTCGGTGGTCAGCCGGGTCACGCCCTCGGCCGCGTTGTAGTAGGCCTGCGGCACGGCGGTGTTCGGCTTGTGCGACCCGGCCGGGCTGCCGCCCTCGTACTTGTAGTAGATCTTCGCCGGGGTGCCCAGGTCCCGCTCCAGCCGCCGGGCCCGGAACAGCGGAGTGGGCCGCCACAGCCGGTAGACATCCAGCACGTCATCCGGGATCGCGATGTGCCGCTCGCCGGATACCTCCTGCCCGATCAGCGCGGCCGGGAACAGCGGCGCCAGGTCGTCGGGCCCGACTGGCTGGCCGGTGCCGGGGTGCAGCGGCGGCGGGGGCGGCGCGGGCAGGTCGGGGATGATGTTGTACCACTGCTGCGGCATCTCAGATTCCTGCAGGATGTACTTAACCTGTCGGTCCATCGGTGCCTCCCGCGCTCGTGACGAAGATCGCGACTGTCCGGTGCGGCCACGCTAGCCCACCGCCGGCGCACCGGGATATAGCGGTCCGGGAGCGGCCCGCGCCACGCGGCAGCGCCCTGCTCATCACAGATCGCCGGCCCGGTGCGCAGCGGGGGAATCGCCGCCGGGCTCGCGCGGTTCTCGGTGACATGCGCGTGGATATCTGGAGCGACATCGTCTGCCCGTGGTGCTACATCGGCAAGCGCCAGTTCGAGCAGGGCCTGGCCGGGTTCGCCGGCCGTGCGCAGGTCGAGGTGGTCTACCACGCCTTCGAGCTGGACCCGTCCATCCCGGCCGGCCAGGGCACCCCCATCCTGGACCTGCTGGCCGCCAAGTACGGGCTGACCCCGCAGCAGGCCGCCGACGCGGAGGCGTCCGTCGCGGCCAAGGCCGCCGCCGCCGGGCTCAGCTTCACCGCCGAGCGCCTGATGGGCAACACCTTCGACGCCCACCGGCTGGTCCGGCTCGGGCTCGACCGCGGCCTCCAGGACCAGGTGCTCCAGCATCTGTACGAGGCCTACTTCGGCCGTGCTGAGCCGATCTTCACCGCCGCGGACCTCACCGGGCTGGCTGCCGGGGCCGGGCTGGACCCGGCCGAGGCCGGGGAGGCACTGGCGGGTGACCGCTTCGCCGACGCGGTCCGCGCCGACGAGGCGCAGGCCGCGAAGTTCGGCATTAACGGGGTGCCCTTCGCCGTCGTGGCCGGACGCTATGGCGTGTCCGGCGCGCAGGCCCCGGAGACGTTCACCGCCGTACTCGAGCGGGCCGAGCGCGACGGCACCAGCGCGCCATCCTGAGCCGGCCGGGAGGCAGCGGCGAGCTGGTCAGGCTGCTCTGGCTGGTCAGGTGGCCATGCTCAGCCGGCCGCCGCGCAGCGCGTCGCTGGCGGCGATGGCCGCGCCCCGCGCGCCCGCCATGTCCAGGTCGGGCACGATCGCGAAACTCTCCACGCTGGCCTGCTCGGTGCGCAGGTCGGTGTTCTCCCGCACCGTGTCCAGGAACCAGTCCCGGAACTCCGGCGCCGCCTCGACCACGCCGCCGCCGACGAAGTAGATGTCGGGATCGGTGAAGTTGGCCGCGACCGTGAACAGCCGCCCGATGGCGATGGCCTGCTGCCGGAAGATCTCGCGGGCCATCGGGTCGCCCGCCTCGCCGAAGCCGCGGACCAGCTTGGCCGCCTGCCGGACCGACTCCACGCCGGCCAGGTCGTGCTCGGGATAGCGGGTCAGCCAGTACGGGAGCAGGTTGCCGATGATCCCGGACAGCGAGGCGAAGCTCTCGCCGTCGCCGGCCAGGCCGCAATTGCAGGCCGGCACCGGCTGCCCGTCGGCCAGCAGGCCGTCCATCGGGATCCGGATGTGGCCCAGCTCGCCGGCCATCCCCGCAGCGCCGCGCACCACCTGCCCGGCCTCCACGACGCCGCCGCCGAGGCCGGTGCCGACAATCAGGGACACTGATGACCGCTGGCTGGCCCCGGCCCCGAAGTGCGCGTGATGGGCGTACAGCGACGCCGCGTTGGCGTCGTTGTTGTACACCACCGGCAGCCCGATCCGGGTCTCGACCGCGCTGCGGATGTCGAATCCGCGCCAGCCCGGGTCCGCGAAGTTGACCGCGCCGCGGAAGGAGATGACGCCGTTGGCGCTGGCCGGGCCGGGCGTGTCCAGCCCGATGCCCAGGACCGCCGCGCGGGCAGTGCCGGTAACCTCGAGGATCTGCTCGAACGACTCGGCCAGGGCCTCGACTGCCACCGCCGGGCCCTCCCGGACCCGGCTCGGCGTCTCGATCATCTTCTCGACCAGGAACCGGCCGTCCGCATCCAGCACCGTCGCGTTGTTCGCGGTGCCGCCATTGTCCAGGCCGACGACGACCTGCTGCCACTGGTCCATCCCAGCTCCTTCTCGTTCCGCTGGAGCGTACAGCGTTGACCGGGCATCGTCGCGCAGCACACCGCCCCGCCGGAGTGGTACGGGCTGACCCGGATTGAGTTGCGATGCCCGGTCCTGCATGCAATCGTTGTGTGGTGGATTTGCCCGCGATAGCCACACGGCGGGTGCACCTGGCGCTGGTCCTGGCCGCTGGCGGCGCGATAGTGCTCATGGCCGGCTTCAGCATGATCGTGATCGGCGAGGCCCTGCAGCTGCAGCATCCGGGCCAGGCCGGCAGCCTGATCACTGCTGGCCTGGTACTGGCGGCCATCGGCCTGGCGGTCGGGCTGGCGTGCGCCGGCGTCACCATGGCCAGCACGCAGTTCCGGGCGTCGCCGGCGGCTGCACTGCCCGTGACAGCGGCTCAGGTCGCGGCCATGCGAGCCGGGACGGCGGGCGAGCCTGCCGGTCACCCGACAGCAGGACCCCCGACAGCAGGACACGAGACGACTGTGCCCGCAATGACAGCGTCCGGAACTGCATTGCCGGGAACGGCCTCGCCTCGAATGACACAAACTGGCCCGGAAGCGCACGGTACGCAGCCGGCTGGCGCGCGTGCCCCGGAGCCGGCGGCCGGTGAACTCCCGGCCGGTGAACCCCCGGCTGATGAGGCCGACGAATGGCTGAATCCGTTCCGCGGAGCCGGGATCCGGCCGGTCAGCAGCGCCGTCCGCGACCGGGCCGCCGCCCGCGACAGCACCGCCAGGGCCGGCGCGGGCCAGGACAGCGGCGAGCCCGCCGCGTACCCGCAGGCCGCTGCGCACGCGGAACCTGCCCCGCACGCGGAGCCCGCCGCCTACCCGGAGTTCCCCGCGCAGTACTCCGACGCGGGATGGCAGCTCGACAGCCCCGACCTGGCGCCGGCCGGGCAGCCGCCGGCCGGCCCGCCGCCGGAGATTCACCATCCGGTGCGCAGCCAGCATCCGGCCCACACCACCGGCCAGTTCCCCGCCTACCAGACCGGTCAGTTCCCGGCCTACCGTGATCCTGGGCCCGGCGACCCGGCCGCCGGCCAGCGGCCGGCCTATCAGGCCGACTACCCGACCGGACAGCAGCCGGCCTGCCAGCCTGACCAGCCGCAGCACTAGCTGCTCGCAGCAGACTTCCAGCGCGGGCAGCCCGGCTGAAACCCGCTAGCCGGGCTCGCGCCAGCGAGCCTGGAACGACTCAGTCAGCCGGCCGGCCTCGTCCTCGCTGACCCGGACCAGCTCGGCGCCAACGTCCCCGTACTCCCACTCGACGATCACCGAGTCCGGCTGCCAGGACAGGTCCCGGCGCAGGGTCTCGTCGACCGGTCCTTCGGGCGCGAAGGTGCGCCGGGCCAGGCCAGATGCGGCCCGCATGCTCCGGTTGACGGTGACGATCGCGTAGTACTGCAGCTGAGCGGCCATGACCTACCGGACGTCCCCGCGGAAGTCGCCGATTTCCGAGCTGCGGACGGGCGGCCGGGTCGCTGCCGCCGCGGCCACCTGGCGGGCGCGAAGCTGCGCTCGCGCATCGGGCGGGGTCTGCGGGTCGGTGATCCGCAGGTACGCCTCGTGCGTGCGCTGCAGGACGTCCCAGCTCGCCGGGGTGTGGAACTGCACCTCGAAGGCCAGGTTCTGAGCCGGGTCGCGCCAGCGGGTGCGAATCCCCTTAGCCTCCGGGCTCTCCCACCGGTTCCGCCGCGCTTCCAGCTCGAAGCCCTGGGCCTTGAGCCTGCGGTGCACCATCCAGGTCCCGTCGGTGTACTGGTCCGGATCGAACACGAAAGTGAACCGGGCCGTGTCGTAGATCTCGGCGGCGAGGTCGCGGGCCGGGACGCCGGGGTGGCGCGCGACCATCCGGGCCAGCTTCGCCTTGTAGCGCTCGGGCGACTTGAGCGAGTACTGCTCGCTGTCCGGAGCGAGCTGGCCATGCGGCAGCTGCGCCTCGACTCGCCGCATCGCCGGTGTCAGGCCGTTCTCGCCGTAGCCGCCGAACACGTTGCGCCCCTCAGCGACGCGGTACCGCTCCAGCTCGTCGTCGGCGATCCGGTCCTGCTCCGTAGTCAGCCGGGGGATCGTGCCGTCAGCGGGCGGCGCGGGCGCGAGTGGGTCCGGCCCGCTGGCCGCCGGCCGATGACCGGGGTCGGGTGCACCCGCTGCGGGCCCGTCAGGCGCGGTTACGGGTCGATCCGGCTCTCCGTTCCGCGCCGCCGGGAGGTAATCGCCGTCCGCGCGGCCACCCGGCACTGGCTCGTCGGTGTCGTGCAGGACGGTCCCCTGCAGCACCGTGCCCCGGCCGCCCGGATCACGCCGGGTCACACGGTAGCTGGCGGTGTCGTGGCCATCGCCGCGGTCCTCCGGGCGCCGGGTGCGAGCGCCGCTCAGGTCGGGACGCGGGTAGGCGCCGCTGTGACCCGCCGGCCGCTCGCCGTAGGCACTACTGCGAGCCGCGCGGTCCCGGCTAGTCCCGCCCGGGCTGGCCGCGCCGGGGCGGGCGGCGTCCCGGCTGGCGCTGTCCTGCCCCGCTGTGGTGGCACCGGAGTTGTCGCCGTAACCGCTGTCCCGGCGGTCCGTGCCGTACCCGGCGCCAGCGGAGCCGGCCAGCCGGTGCCCGGCGGTGCTGCCGGGCCCGCTGCCCCGGTAGCCGTCGCCGTCGTAACCCGGGCTGCCGTACCGGGCGCTGTCCAGGGCCGGGCCGTCGCTCCGGGCGTCGCCATACGGTGTGCTGTCCGGGCCGGCGGTGCTGTACGGGACGCTGTCGGGGCGCGCGGTGCTGTGCGGAGCACGGTCCGGGCCGGCGGATCCAGACCGGGTACGGCCAGAACTGGCGGTGCGGTAGGCAGCGCTCTCCGGGCCGGCCGGGCCAGCGGTAGCGCTGTCCGCATGAGCAGCGGCGGGCCGGGCCGAGTGGTAACCGGACCTGCCGTAGTCCCGGCCGTCATAGGTCTCGCCGTCGCGGCCGCCGTTGTCCCGGCCCGTGCGGTCCGGGGTGCTGGTCTCGGTGGCGGGCATACCGGCGGTTGCTGCGCCCGCAGCCGGCAGGCCGCCGCCGGGCACTGGTCCGCCGGCCGCCGGGCCATGAACGCCATTCGCGGCGCTCCCGGCAGCGCGGTCGTCGGAAGCCGGGGGTCCGCCAGGCGGGCGCCCGGCAGTGCTTCCGCCGCTGGTCCCGGCACCTGTGCCGTCGGCCGTGGCCGCCCGGTCCGTGCGGAAGGCATCAAGGCCGCTAGCCGACCGGTAGGCATCGGGCCGGCTGGCAGGGTCTGGCTCCGGCCGGCTTCCGGGCCCGGCCGGCGGAGACGCGGGCGCTGCGAATTCAGGCTCCGCGGCCGGGCCGGCCATGAGCCGGGCGGCGCCGGCGGACATGCCGTTGCTGGTCTTCTCGGAACTCGGCCCGGCGTCGAGGGATAGCCGGCCAAGCGCGCTGCCGCCGGTGCCGGCGGTGGCGGCCAGCAGGCTAGCCCGGGCGGGCGGCTCAGCGTCCCGTTCCTCATCGGCCAGCGGCAGCTCCAGCTGGCGCAGCTGCTGCGGGGACGGCCGGAACGCGCCGGTGTCGTCATAGGGGGAGGACGGGTGGCCAGCTGGCAGGCGCTCCAGGCGCAGCCGCAGCTCAGCCAGCGAGCCGCGGGCCGGCCGGTCCTGCGGCATGCTCACGCCGTCGGCGGGACCGGCGCGCCAGCCGCCCCGGCGAGCGAGCTGCGCGGCACTCTGATAGGCGGCGATGTCGCTGGACGCCTGCTCCACAGCGCGGTCCCCGGCCATCTCCAGCTCCGCTCCGGGACTGGCCGGGGAGGAGGAGTACCCGCTGCTTGCGGGCGGCAACGGTGCCGGGCGGTCCGGGGCCGGGTCGGCGCGCGGCGCAAGGCCAGTCCCGCCGACGGGCTCGGGCTCGGCTGCCCGGCGGTCACTCACGGAGTCATACTGCCCGGTGCGTACCGGCTTTTCAGGCAATTGGGCTGCGTCTGTGACACGTTCGGAACCCGCCTCGGGCGTGCTTCGGGCGGGGACCGCCGAGACCGTCGTAGCCGGTTCTGCGGAGCTGCTCGTGGCCAGCCGCCCCGGACCTGCGGTGTCGCCGGGAGCGGTCGTGGCGCGGGCGGGCGGCATGCGGGGCGGATGCGCGGGTGCGCCGGCGGCGGTCGTCGTGCGGGCAGGCGGCATGCCGGGCGGGTACGGGGACGCGCCCGGAGTGGTCGTGGCGCCCCCGGCCGGACGCGCGGTCGTGCCCGGCGCAGTCGCGGCGAGCGCCTGGAGCTCGCGAATTCGTTCCGCGAGTGCCGCCAGCGCGGGATCGGGTGGGCCCGCAGTCGCGGCTGGGGCAGGCGGCTCCGGGAAGGACGGCAGGGAAAAGGCCGGCATCGAGCCGGCCCGTCCGGCGGGCGGCGGTTCGGCCGAGGGGAGCCCGGCCAGCGGCGGTTCGGCCGGAGGCAGGCCGGCCTCGGCGGGCGGCAGGCCCGTCAGCGGCGGCTCGGCCGGCGGCAGGCCCAGCGGGTCCGCCACCGGGCCGCCCGGCGGCGGCGCGGCACGGCTGGGGCGGCGGGCCGGCGATCCCGCGCGGTCGGGCTCGGCCGGCCCGCGGTCATACGCTGCCCGGCCGCGATAGCCGGGCTCGGCGTGCGGGTAGTCCGGCGCCGCCCCGGCGGGATCGCCGGGCAGGTCGCGGCGGCCGGGATCGCGACTGCCCGGATACCGGTCCCGGTCACGGGCGCCCGGGTCCCGCCCGGACTGGTCCGGGCTGAGCGGATCATGCCCCGCCGCATCGTGGCGGCCAGGGCTGCGCGGAGCCGGGCCGCGGGCGGGCTGGGTGTGGCTGCGAGGTGCGGGGGCCCGGCTGCCGGGCTCGTGGTGCGGGGCTGGCCGGCGAGACAGCTGGGCGGCTTCGCGCAGGCGCGGAAGATCAATGGTGCTATCTCGGGGGTCATCCCCCTGTTCTTGATCCCACCCCTGGGCCGACCCTGGCATCGCGCATATCTCCCCGGACTCTGGCGATTCACCCATGGTAGTGCCAGTGCCGCACGCCCGCCGGGTTGCGGCAAAGCCGCTGCTAAACGACCTGGCAGCGGGGCTGTCCGGGCGACGCGGGGTCTCGCGTCGCGACGGCTAGCGGATCTCGGGCAGCACCTGGCCCGCCGACAGCAGCGCCCGGAACGGGTCGCCGTGGTCAGACAGCCGGTCCAGGACGGTGCGGATCGTGATGCCGTCAGGCCGCAGGCCCGGGTCGTCGAGCTCGTCCCACTCGATGGGCGCCGACACCGGGGCGCCCGCCTCAGCGCGCGGGCTGTAGGGGGCGACGAGCGTCTTGTGCCGGACGTTCTGGGTGTAGTCGAGCCGGGCCCGGCCGCCGCGCTCGCGCACATCCCATTTCCAGCTGACCAGCTCGGGCACGACCGACCCGATGGACTTCGACAGCTGTTCCACCCAGGCCCTGGTGGCGGCGAAGTCGGGGCCGGCGGTGACCGGCACCCAGATCTGGATGCCGCGCCGCCCGGTGAGCTTGGGCCGGGCCAGCACGCCGAGGTGATCCAGGGCGGCACGGTGCAGCCGGGCCAGGACCAGCACGTCGGCCCAGGACGTCTCGGTGCCCGGGTCGATGTCGATGAGCGCGTAATCGGGCTGGTCCTGGTCGGCGGTGCGAGCGGTCCAGGCGTGCCACTCCAGGGCGCCGAAGTTGGCCGCCCACACCAGCGCCGCCGGCTCATCCACGACCAGGTAGGTGTGCGTCCGGCCGCGCTCGGCCTCGGGGTTGTCCCAGCGCCCGATCCAGTCCGGAGCGTGATCGGGCAGTTGCTTGTGCCAGAAGCCCCTGGTGTCGGCGCCCCCGGGGAAACGGTGCATGTTCAGGGCGCGGTCGGACAGGTAAGGCAAGGCGACGGGAGCGATCTGCGCCGCGTAGCGGATCAGTTCCCGCTTACTGACCGGAGCCTCATCCGGCCGGCCGGGGAACAGGACCTTGTCCAGGTTGGTCAGCCGCAGGTCGCGGCCGAACACGTGCCAGGTGCCGCCGGCGCCGAGCGCGTCCAGGGCGGCCAGCTCATCCCGGCTGGGCCCGGTTACCGGGCTGCCCGGCCCGGGCCTGGCCGGCGGGCCGGGCGGTCCGTCCGGGGTGCGGCGCAACGTCACCGACGCTTCCGAGGGAGGCAGATCGGAGCGCCACATCCGGTCGGGGTCGGCCTTGACCTGGTCGTTGGTGCGCCCGCTGAGCACCGAGGCCGGGAAGTCCTCGGGATCCCAGCCCTTCACGGCGTACTCGTCGTGCTTGTGCATCAGCAGCCACTGGTCGGAGCCCGGCCCGCCGGTGCGCACGAGGATGAGCCGCCCGCGCAGTTTTTCCCCGTACACATCGGCATGGAACTCGCCCGCCTTGACCGCCGCGGCTGGGTCATCGGTGGCGTGCGGCTCCCAGGTGCCACGGTCCCACACGATCACGTCCCCGGCGCCGTACTGGCCCCGCGGGATGACGCCCTCGAAGTCGAAGTACTCCAGGGGGTGGTCCTCGACGTGCACCGCGATCCGCTTGATGTCCGGATCGAGGGTGGGCCCCTTAGGTACCGCCCAGCTAACCAGGACGCCGCCGATCTCAAACCGCAGATCGTAATGCAGCCGCCGGGCCCGGTGCCGTTGCACGACGAACCGCTGATCGCCGCGGTCCGCCGTCCCGCCCGGCTGGCCCGTCGCCTGCCCGGCTGGTTCGGGTGTCCGGCTGAAGTCGCGCTTGCGCTGGTACGGGGTGAGCTTTCCGGGCACTGGTCACCTCCCTGCCCCGCTGCTGGCATGCCCGCGCCTGGCGTGGTCACACCCGCCTATCCCGGCCCCTCAGGCAGCGGCCGTTGGCAGGCGCGGTGCCCCGGAGCAGTCTGGCACCAGCTAAAGTCTTTGCCACATAGCAACTATGTGGCGACGAAGGGTGCAGCCGTGACAGCTGCCGGCGGTCAGGCTGGGAACGGGACCCCGGCGGCGCTTCCCGCTGACGCCGAGGCCACGGCCAGAACCGAGACTGCCGCCCGGCTGCGGACGGCGGTCGGCCGTCTCGCCCGGCGGATCCGGCCGACCCGGGTCGGTGCGGACCTGACCCTGACCGAGGCCACCGTGCTCGCCAGCGCGGCCCGCAACGGGCCCGTGGGCCTGTCCTGGCTGGCTCGCGAAGAGGGCATGAACCCGACCATGCTCTCCCGGGTGGTGTGGCGGCTCGAAGACGCCGGGCTGCTGGCCCGGCGGCCCGATCCGCGGGACCGGCGGGCCGCCCTGGTCGACGCCACCCCCGCCGGACGGCAGCTGCACGAGCGGATCAGGGCGGAGCGCACGGACGCGCTGAGCCAGTTGATCGAGCATCTCGGCGCGGACGAGCGGGATGCCCTGGATGCCGCGTTGCCAGTGCTCGAGCAGCTGGCCCGGGACCTCAAAGAACGCCGGCCGTGATCGGCCCCGCCCGGCCGGGATC
>DASXDJ010000073.1:0-43039 GCA_036490755.1 Streptosporangiaceae bacterium | reverse complement strand
TCCCGACCGGGAAAGTGCAGATCGCTAGGGAGAAATCCGGTTAGGCGTCTGCCAACGGCTCAGGCCGCTCAAGCTAGGCCTGGCGGCAGGTGCAAGCGCACTGGTCGTGGTCAGTTCCCTTCCGGATGGCCGTGCTGACCGTGGTACTCGAGGTCTGTGACGTGGTCACCCCAGTGCGGGTTTCCCGCGGTGATCGACAGGTGGGTCATGAAGTCATCGGGGGTGGCGCCGTGCCAGTGCTCCTCCCCGTCAGGCGTGTAGATCACGTCTCCCTGGCGGAGTTCGACGGCCTGCTGGCCGCGGGCCTGGACGAGGCCGCGGCCGTCGGTGACGTGCAGGGTCTGGCCGCCGTCATGGGAGTGCCAGGCGGTTCGGGCGCCGGGCGTGAAGCGCACCGCCGCCACGTTCAGCTGGGACGGCGGCAGCCCCCGGGTGATCGGGTCGATCCACACGTCGCCGGTGAACGTCTCGGCTGGTCCCTTTATGGTGGGCGGCTTCGGCGAGATTTCCATGCGATGCACTCCCTGCTGGTCTGGTGGGTGGTCAGGGGATCAGGAGGCTCTTGATGGCGCGGCGCTCGTCCATGGCCCGGTAACCCTCCGCTGCCTCGGCGAGCGGCAACTCCAGGTCGAAGACCTTGCCCGGGTCGATCTGCCTGCCGATGATCAGCTCGATCAGCTCAGGCAGGAACCGGCGCACCGGCGCCGGGCCGCCGTGCAGGTGGACGGCGGAGAAGAACAGTTCCTGGCCGGGCAGCTCGACGCCGTGGGAGACGCCGACATAGCCGATGTGGCCGCCGGGCTGCGTGCTGCGGATGGCCTGCATCATGGACTCCTGGGTGCCGACGGCCTCGATGACGGAGTGGGCGCCCAGGCCGCCGGTGAGGTCCTTGATCGCGGCGACCCCCGCGTCGCCGCGCTCAGCCACTATGTCGGTGGCGCCGAACTCCCGGGCCAGTATCTGCCGTGATTCATGGCGGCTCATCGCGATAATCCGCTCGGCGCCCAGCTGGCGGGCCGCGAGGACCCCCAGCAGCCCGACGGCGCCGTCGCCGACGACGGCGACCGTCTTGCCGGGGCCGGCTTCCGCCGCGACGGCGGCGAACCAGCCGGTGCCCAGCACGTCGGAGGCGGCCAGCAGGCTGGGCACGAGGTCGTCTGGGGGGATCTCCGGCGTAGCGACGAGGGTGCCGTCGGCCAGCGGGATGCGTGCCCGCTTGGCCTGGGTGCCAATAGCGCCGACCGGCGCCCCGTGGACGCAACGGCTCTGGTATCCGGCCCGGCAGATCTCGCAGGTGTTGTCGGAGGCAAGGAAAGAGCCGACGACAAACTGACCGGGCTTGATGATGCGGACGTTGCTGCCGACCTCCTCGACCACGCCGACATACTCGTGGCCCATCGGCGATGGCCCGTCGACCGCCTCGATCCCCCGGTAAGGCCACAGGTCCGACCCGCACACGCAGGTGGCGGTGACCCGGATGACCGCATCGGCTGGCGTCTCGATCCGCGGGTCAGGACGATCTTCGACGCGGACGTCACCTGGTGCGTGCAGTAGGACTCCTTGCATGACGTTCCTTTCTGAGCTCGTGGTCCTGAGCCGCGACGGCCGATGCCGGCCGCCGCTGGCGCGGGCGGTCAGCGGGCGGTGTAGCCGCCGTCGACGGGCAGGGCAACGCCGACGACGAAGCTGGCGCCGGGGCTGCACAGCCACAGCACGGCCGCGGCGATCTCCCCGGCGGTGCCGAGCCGACCGATGGGCTGGTTAGCGGCGGCCTCGTCCGGGTCGAGGTCGCCGGCGGCGATCATCTGGGTGACCATCGGGGTATCGATGGTGCCAGGGCAGATCGCGTTGACCCGGATGCCGCGCGGCGCGTACTCCAGCGCGGCGCTGCGGGTCAGCCCGATGACGCCGTGCTTGGCTGCGTGATACGAGGCCCGGCCGGGCAGGCCAACCAGCCCGCCCAGGGACGAGCAGTTGACGATGGCTCCCGAGCCCTGGGTCCGCATCTGGGCAAGCTCGTGTTTCATGCTGGCCCACACGCCGCGCAGGTTGACGGCGGTGAGCTGGTCGAACCGCTCGGCGGGCTCGTCGGCAGCGTCGGTGACCGGGGCCTGGATCCCGGCGTTGTTGTAGGCCATATCCACGCTGCCGAACGTCTCGGCCGTGGCGGCAACGGCGGCTGAGACCTGGCGTTCGTCAGCGACATCGCAGTGCACCGCCAGCACCCGGTGCCCAGCGCCGCGCAGCGTGCTCTCGGCGGCGGCCAGCGCCGCGTCATCGACATCCGCGAGGGTCACCGCCGCGCCCGCCTCGGCGAACGCCCGTGCGGTAGCCAGGCCCATCCCGGAGCTGGCGCCCGTGACGAAGGCGGCGCGGCCGGCAAAGTCATAACTCGGATCCACAGAAGTTCTCCTTCCGACGGGTAATCCGGCCTCTCTCATCACGACGACCGGGCTACGCCTGCGTGACTCCTCCGGAGTGAAGCGTCAGAGAGTGAAGGTAGTCTGCCCTGCAGGTGCATCGCTCTCGGCTCCGCCGGGTGACTGGAAGCGGATGGGTACCGGGCTGTTGACGGTGACGCTGCGGGTGGCGGTGTCGACGTGAACACGGACCAGGCCGTGCGGGGTGGGGACGGTGCCGGTGAGCCACTGGAGGCTGCCGGGCCGGGGCGCGACGCGGACGGTCGTGTACGCGGGTTCAGCGGGGGTGACGCCGAGGGTGTACCAGATGAGGTCCTTGACCGGGGTGGAGCTCCAGGCGTGCACGGGCGTGCCCCAGCCCCAGCATTCGCCGAAGGTGTCGTAGCCGTCGTGCAGGAACACGTCCCACCGGCGCAGGAGTCCGGGGAGCAGGTCGGCCCGGCCGGCGGCGGCGACGGCGTCGTGGACGACGTAGCTGAAGAACGGCTGGGCCAGCACGATCTGCTGGCTGGCGTCCCAGTCGATCCGGTACACGCCGCGGGACTGCTCGACGATCTTGTCCATGTCATACCCGCCGTCCGCCCCGCCGATCCAGGACCGGACGACCAGCCGGGCCGGGTCGGTGATCGTGTCGACGATGCGGGGCCATCGGTGCCGGGGGGCGAGGCGCGACATGATCGCCACGGCGCCGGCGTGCTGGGACATGGCCGGCATCTGCTCGCCGTCGGTGATGTGGTCCACGTAGCTGCCCCGGGCGGGGTCCCAGAATTCCTCAAAGCCTGCCCGGGCCCGCTCCCAGTGCGCGCGGGCCCAGTCGGCGGAGGCGATGTTGCCGAGCCAGTGGCACAGGTCCTCGTACTCGGCCAGGCCGCGGGCCCACAGGCCGGTGATCAGGGCGGAGCGGTGGCTGGTGAACACGCTGGCCCAGTCGACCAGGTTCCATTCTGGGACGTCAGTGAGCGTGCCGTGCTCGTCTACGAACGGCTCGAACCAGCGCAGCACCCGCTCAGCCACCGGTAGCAGCTGCAGGGTCGCCGCGCGGTCGCCGTCGTGGCGGAACTGGGTCCATACGCCGTGCAGCCAGTGCAGGGACCAGTCCGGGATGGTGTACCCGCCGTGGTTCTCGATCTCGCCGGTCACGGTCATCGGCAGCATGCCGTCCGGGCGCGGGGACGCACCCAGGGTCAGGTAGTTGCGGGCCAGCCGCCAGTCCTGGTTGGCGACCAGGTGCACCATCTGGTGCACCACGCCGTCGCCTACCCAGGCGCGCTGCTCGCGGGTCGGGCAGTCAGTGAAGGCATCGAAGGAGTTCAGCTGCGTCGTGCGCACCCCGGCCCGGTAGAGCCGGGTCAGGGCGGGGTCGCTGCAGGAGAAGTCCGCCTCGCCGGTGAACGGGTAGAGGTGCTCGCGTACCGCGAGGCTGGTCAGCACGACGTCCCCGGTGCCAGGCGGGACGAGCACGGCGATGCGGCGCAGCCCGCTGACGTCAACGGCCTGGTACCGGTCGCCGCGGCCGCGGGTGGTGTAGCTCGCGGATGCCCGCGGCGCGGACTGCACCGGCCCGGCGGCCGGGTCGAAGTCCGGGCTCTCCTGGTACCACAGGTCCAGCCGGAGTCCGGCGGGGGCGTCAGCGGCCAGCTCGACGTGCCCGGCCACGATCCGGCCGAAGTCGGCGGTCACGACCGTCGCGGTGTCCGGGTCCCGCGCGATCGTCACCGGGAAGGCCACGACGGCCTGCTCGCCGGCCTTCCGCAGATGGGCGATCACCCGTTCCGCCGGGTGATCGCCCAGCCCGGCCAGCGCCGGGCTGGCCTGGACGACAACGGACTCGGGCTGGACCTGGTCCCCGGCCAGGAAGCCGATGCCCCGCGGCAGCATCGCCCCGTACGGGTCCACCGGCGGCCGGGACTCGGCCAGGCCCCCGTCATGGCTGACCTTCACCACGGCGGCCGGAGCCCACCCCGAATCGTCGAACCCGGCCTCGGCCCATGCCGGGTCCACGTCGCGGGCGTCCAGCATCTCCACGGGCACGCCGTCCATCGCCTTGCCGCCCTGCATAGTCCGCCAGGCCCGGGAGCGGTGCGCGCGCCACGTCCCGTCAGTGACCAGCCATTTCCCCGTCTCGTCCGGGCCGCCTGCGGGACGGCCGCTGATGGCTGCGCCGAGGCGGGCTTCCAGCACGAGCTGCGCGTCGCGGCCCATCACGCCGCTGGCCGCGGCGGGCTGCCAGTACGAGTTCGCGTGACCGTAGTAGGTCACCAGCACGGCGATGACGTTACGTCCCGGCCGGAGCAGGTGGCCGATGTCGTACTCGTCGTAGCGCAGCCGCCGCGGCTGGGAGCGGACCGGCCCGCGGCCCACCTCAGCCCCGTTGACCCACAGCAGGTACCGCGCGTCTGCCGATACCCGCAGCGGCGCCCGCTCCGGCATATCCGGCGCCGGGGGCAGGTCGAATGTCCGGCGGAACTGCACCCGCGAAAACGGCGCCGGCGTCAGCTCGCCGCCCAGGCTGGTCGCGTCTAGCTCGAACTCTGGCACGTCGGCCGCGATCCAGTGACCGTGCCACCGCACTTGCGGGTACCCGGCCGGTGCATCGTTGTCCTGCATGGCTATCTCCTTATGTCAGAAGGTTGTGGGTCGCCGTTTCCAGTGCCCCGCCTGGATCGTGTCGCGAGGACCAGGAGGGGGATGACCGTCAGCGCCGCGATGCAGGTGCCTACGAGCGGAGGGCCCAGCTCGCGCAGGGACGAATCGAGCGTGATCCCCGCGACCCACGATCCGGCCGCGATGCCGACATTGAACGATGAGGTGCTCAGCGCCGAGGCCAGCGCCGGCGCCGGCCCGGCAAAGCGCACGGCCAGCGAGATGAGAACCGGGTTGACGGCCATCCCGGTCAGGCCGAGCAGCACCAGGAGGACGACCACGGGCAGGGCATGCCGGGAAACCAGGCAGATGGCCAGCAGGGTGACGGCGGTGGCTGCTGACGCGGCAAGAGTAGTGGCGTAGGGACGGCGGTCGCCGAGCCTGCCCCCGATGACGGAGCCGCCCAGCGCGCCCGCGCCAAAGCCGATCAGGGCCACCGGGATCATGCGCCCGGGCAGGCCGGACCGGGCGGTGAGCAGGGGGGAGATGAAGCTGTAGGCCGCCAGCACCCCGCCCATGATCATCGCGCACGCCAGCAGTGTCAGCCACAGGCGTCCCGAGCGCAGGCCTGCGACCTGGGCCCGGACGGGGGCATCGCGGGCGCGGCCATAGTCGTGCGGAACAACCCGCGCGACGAGCAGTGCGGTCAGGGCCGCGAGCACGGCCATGGCCCAGAACGGACCCCGCCAGCCGGACAGCTGGCCCGCCAGCGCGCCGGCGGGCACCCCGGCCACGTTGGACAGCATGCCGCCGCCCAGGACCACGCCGATGGCACGCGACGTGACGCCCGGCGCGGCCAGCCGCGCCGCCTCAGCCGCGGCGGCCGCCCAGAACGTGCCGGTCGCCAGCGCGGTGAGGAACCGGGCCGCCAGCAGGACGGTGAAGTCCGAGCCGAGAGCGACGATGACATGGCCGACAGCGAACACTGCCAGCGCGAGGACCAGGGTCAGGCGCCGCGGCAGCCGCAAGGTCAGGACAGTCATGACCGGTGTCCCCACGACCATCCCGGCCGCGAAGATACTGATCAGCAGCCCGGCATGAGCCTCAGAGACATCCAGGGCATCAGAGATCTGTGGCAGCAGGCCGGCGATCATGAACTCGGTCGTGCCCATCAGGAACGTGCCAGCCCCCAGCACATAGACCGCTCCCGGCAGCCGAGTGGAGGCTGCTGCCCCAGGCGCGCTGCTCCCGGCGGGCGTGAGTCTGACCATTGCTGAAGACACCTTTGTCATATAGCCGGGGCACCGGCGCGCCAGGCTGGCTGACGATCCCGAACGGGCTGGCCAGGCTGGCTCAGGGGCGCAAGAGCACCTTGACAGCGGAGCGCTCGTCCATCGCCTGATAGCCCTCAGCTGCCCGCTCCAGCGGCAGTTCCAGGTCGAACACCTTGCCCGGGCTGATCAGGCCGTTCCAGATCCGGTCGATCAGCTCCGGCAGGAACCGGCGAACCGGCGCCGGGCCGCCCTGCAGGTGCACGTGGCTGAAGAACAACTCCTCGACTGGCATGTGCACGTCGTGCCGGACGCCGACGTAGCCGACGTGCCCTCCCGGCCGCGCCGACCGGATCGCCTGGAGCATCGACTCCTGCGTGCCGACCGTCTCCACCACTGAGTGCGCGCCCCGCCCGCCGGTGAGATCCCTGATCCGGGCCGCGCCGGCGTCGCCGCGCTCGGTGACAACGTCCGTGGCGCCGAACTCGCGGGCCAGCTGCTGCCGACCCGCGTGCCGGCTCATGGCAATGACCCGCTCGGCGCCCAGCTGCCGGGCCGCGAGCACAGCCAGGAGCCCGACAGCGCCATCTCCGACCACCACGACGGTCTTGCCCGGCCCGGCCTCCGCGGCGACGGCGCCGAACCAGCCCGTCCCCAGCACATCCGAGGCAGCCAGCAGGCTCGGGACAAGATCAGCAGAAGGCAGCTCCGGGGTCGCGACCAGAGTGCCGTCGGCGAGGGGGACCCGCATCCACTGGGATTGCGCCCCGCCCGTCCCCAGTTCCTCCCGGCTGACGCAGGACGTCTGATAGCCAGCCCGGCAGATCTCGCACGTGTTATCCGAAGCGATGAACGACCCGACGACGAACTGGCCCGGCCAGACGGACTTCACCGCCCCGCCGATCTCCTCCACGGTGCCGACGTACTCATGCCCCATATGCAGCGGCTCATCCACCTTGTCCGCGCCCCGGTACGGCCACAGGTCTGACCCGCAAATACAGGTCGCCGACAACCGGATCACCGCGTCCGTCGGCCGGATAATCGCGGACTTTCCGACATTCTCGACACGAACATCGCCGGGGGCATGCATGACAACACCACGCACGACAGGAATCTCCTCAGCTGCCAGACAGTCGATTCGGGCCGCGAAAGCCAGCGGCCCACAAGCCAGCCTGCGGCCCTGACCCCGTTGCCAGGACGGGACGCAGGCAGCCGTTACGACCAGGAAACCCGGTGCTGGGGCCGGCCGGGAGTCCCTGATGAAGCGTGTACCGGCAGGGCACCCCACCAGGCCGGATCTGGTCGTAGCGTCGTCACCATGGATAACCGTGCCGAGGTCCGCGAGTTCCTGATCTCGCGGCGGGCCAAGATCACCCCCCGGCAGGCGGGCCTGCCGGACGTCGGCAGCCGCCGCGTCCCCGGGCTGCGCCGCGGCGAGGTAGCCGCCCTCGCCGGGGTCAGTGTCGAGTACTACTCCAAGCTGGAACGCGGCGCCTTCGCCGGCGTGTCCCCCTCCGTCCTTGACGCGCTCGCGCGGGCACTCCAACTCGACGACGCCGAGCGGGCCCATTTGTTCCACCTTGCGCATGCCGCCGACGGCACCAGCGCCGGGATGCGGCCCCGCCACCGGCCCGCCCGGCGGTGGGAACCGCGGCCCAGCCTGCAGTGGGTCCTGGACAAGTTCACCGCGCCGGCCATCGTCCGCAACGGCCGCATGGACCTGCTCGCCGTGAACCACCTCGGCCGCGCGATGCACGCCTCGCTGTACGAGCAGACCCCCAGCGGACCGCCGAACTTTGCCCGCTTCACCTTCCTGCAACTCGACGCCGCACACGACTTCTACCCCGACTGGGACGGCGCAGCAGACACCTGCGTCGCCATCCTGCGCACCGAAGCCGGCCGTGACCCGCACGACAAGGACCTGCACGATCTCGTCGGCCAGCTGTCCACCTGCAGCGAGGAATTCCGCCAGCGCTGGAGCGCCCACAACGTCCGCTATCACGGCGCGGGCACCAAGCACTTCCGCCACCACGACGTCGGCAACCTCGAACTCGCCTACGAAAGCGTCGACATGATCTCCGAGCCCGGCCTCACCCTCACCCTCTACGCCGCCGAGCCCGCATCCCCGACCGCACACGCCCTCGACCTGCTGGCCTCCTGGAACGCCACCAGCCTGGACATCGCCGCCAGAAGACCCCCGACCAGGACGTAGATCGTTCTGGCAGCAAGCCGGAGAACGGTCCTCGCTCCCATGGCGTCACGCAGCGATAGCTGAGATCAGCGGACTAATAATCCGCTGGTCTGCTGCCGGCGCCAGAGCGCTGAGCTGCGCAAATGAGCGACTTCACGGCTGGCCTTGGGGAGTGGAACTGCCCTTAGAACTGCAACCGGTTCATCAGGCTGAGCCCAGCGGGAGGTCCCGAGAATCATGCAAACTCCCAGGTCAGAACACATTTCCATGGTGGGGCGGGTGGGGCTCGAACCCACGACCGACGGATTATGAGTCCGCTGCTCTAACCGGCTGAGCTACCGCCCCCAGCGCCGCAGCGACGACGGCCGCCGAGGACCGTAACCGCATCAAGGCCGCGGCGGCCGAGCAGTTCTCCCCGCGGCCGCCTCCAGCGCACGCACGACCCTACCTCGTGCTGAGCTGCATCTCCATCGCGTGCTCGACCAGGGCAATGAGCGTGGCCTTGGTCGAACTACGGCCGCGGGCGTCGCACTGGACGATGGGCACCCGCGGGCTGATGGACAGGGCTTCCTGGACGTCGGTCACCGCGTGCGGGTAGTCGCCGTCGAAGCCGTTGATGGCCACGATGAACGGCAGTCCGGCGGACTCGAAGTAGTCCACGGCCGGGAAGGAGTCCGCCAGGCGGCGGGTGTCCACCAGCACGACGGCGCCGATGGCGCCCTGGATGAGGTCGTCCCACATGAACCAGAAGCGGTGCTGACCCGGCGTGCCGAACAGGTACAGGATCAGCCCGGCGTCCAGAGTGAGCCGCCCGAAGTCCATGGCAACGGTGGTCGTCTTCTTGTCGGGGGTGTGCGACAGGTCGTCGACGCCGTCGCTGGCCGAGGTCATCACCGCCTCGGTCGTCAGCGGCGTGATCTCCGACACCGACCCCACGAACGTGGTCTTGCCCACACCGAAGCCGCCCGCTACGACGATCTTTACTGAGGTCATCGCGGCGTCCGCGGCCTCAGCCGGGGCGAGCTTAGAGCTTGCGAAGTCCACTGAGCACCCTTTCCAGCAGGTTCATATCCGGGCGACCTTGCTCATGGTCTATCTGGTGAACCCGGACTAGCCCGTCCATCGCCATGTCAGCGATGAGGACTCGTGCGACGCCCAGGGGCATCCTGAGTACCGCGGAGATCTCGGCGACCGACCGCCAGTCCCGGCAGAAGCCCAGGATCGCCTGGCACTCGGGACTGAGCACCGACAGGTCGCGCGCCTCATAGTGCGAGGCTGCGACCATCGCCTCAATCTGGAGCTGGTATTTCGGCTTGGTCCGGCCGCCGGTAACGGCATACGGGCGCACCAGAGCGCTCCCGCTGCTGGTCTGCGCGGTCTCGGGCACAAACGGATCGCGTGGCGGCGGAGCAAAGCCGGCCGCGAAGTCAAAGCCGGGGCTAGGCGAACTGCCACGCCCGCTCTGGTTCGCTTGCTCGGCTGGCTCCCACCTATCGCGACCGAGTCCAGCCACCGCAGCCTCCTGTCACTGTCGGCCACCATTCGGCCAGCCTGGGGGCAGGCTTCCGCGAACGTCGGGGGTCAGGGCGCTGCCAACCCGCTCAACAAGCAGCGCCATCTCGTAGGCCACCAATCCCATGTCACAGTCAGCGGATGCCAGGACGGCCAGGCTCGAGCCATCGCTGATCGCCATCACGATCAGCAGCCCGCGCTGCATTTCCACGACCGTCTGGGTGACGGCACCGCCTTCGAATACCCGGGCTGCGCCCTGGGTCAGGCTGGTGAGACCGGACGTGACCGCGGCCAGCTGATCCACGCGATCGGCAGGGAACCCCTGCGAGAACGCCATCGGAAGCCCGTCGGCGGAGACGACGATCGCATGAGCGACCGCCGGCACGCGCTCGACGAAATTCGTGATCAGCCAGTTGAGGTCCTGCGCCGGGCGCACAAGCGGACTCACGGGCGCTCCTTCCTATAAAGACGGGCAACCAGGAGCCCGGTGCCCGGTAGCGCGCCGGTCACCGGAGTGACCAGCGGGAGACCGGATGGCGTTCCGACACTAAGCATGACCATCCCAGGCAGATCGTGCCACCCGTCATCGGGAACCGTCATCCTCTCCGGCCGGGTCGTCGCCGGTGGTGGCGGCTGCCCGGCCTTCCCTGATTCCACGCTGGAAGCTAGAGAACCGGTCGCGCGTCACTGAGGCGGACCGGGCCGGCGCGGGGGCCGGCTCGTCGGCGCTGGCGGTGCCGACGGCGCCCGGCACGAGGTTAGCTCGCGGCACGCGCTTGGGCAGCCCGGCCGTGGTGGTCCCGCTCGAGGACGGGGCGCTGGCCGCGGCCGCGGCCTGCCAGCCCTCGTCGGCCGGGGAGGACCAGCTGCCCGACCGGGCCGGCTCCTGCTCGGCGCCGTCACCCTCGCCGGGAGCCCAGCCGACCGAGTTGCGACCGCGGCGGAACCAGTCCGACTCGACGGCTTCGAAAATCGGCAGCCGGTACTCAGTGGCGTGCTCCGCGGGCGGGATCACGACCTCGTCAGGCGACGAGGCCGAGGAGCCGGATGAGCCGCCGTCCCAGCTGAACCCGTTGGTCCCGCCGGACCCGTGACCGCTGCCGTTCCCGTTGGTCCCGCGGGCACCGTTCTTGGCCTCGCTGGTGACCGGTGCGCTGAACATCGGCCGCGATCCGGTGTCGCCGCCTCCGCCGACACCGGCACCGGCGGGCTCGGGCTGCTCCGGCGGCTGCTCGGCGGCCGAGGTGTCGTCGGGACCCGAGTCGGTAACGCTGCCGCCGGCCTGCCGGGTGAACATGTCGGTGCTGCCCGTGGCCGCCCACATGTCGCTCATGCCGCCGCCGGAGCCGCCCGCCCCGCCGGCTCGCGGCTCGGCGCGGTCCACGCGGCGCTTGGGCAGCTTCTGGCCGCTCCCGGCCGGTGGCAGCTCATCGGCCGGTCCACCGGCCGGGGCCGGGACGTCAGCGGAGTCGGGCGCCTGGCTGGCCGGCGAGTGGCTGCCGGAAGCCTGGGCCGCCGCGGGCGCGGCGGCCGGCGGCTGGGCCCAGCTTGCCCCGGATGTCCCGCTGCTGGCAGGCGGGGCGTCGAACGACGGGCGCTCGAACGAGGCGGTATCGAAGGCGTCGAAGCCGGAGGTGTCGAAGCCGGAGGTGTCCCACGGGTCCGCGCTGGCCGCCTGCGGCTGCGGCTGCGGGACAGCGTCCGGGTCGTCGGCGCCGGCCGGCTGCGGGCTGGTCGGGAACGCGGGGATCGGCCCGGTCGTCCCGCCGCCGCCCTGCTCCCAGGTGCCTGCACCGGGGCGCGGCCCGGCGCCGGGCACCCGGCGCGGGCCCAGCGACCCGTTCTCGCCCTGCAGCGAGGCGAACTTGGGGGCGCGGGCCGCATCGACCTCCTGCGCGGCGGCCGACCGGTCGTCAAAGCTTCTGCTGGACGTACCCCCGAAACTGGCCATCTCGGCGGGGCTATCGGGCACCCGCGACCCTGACGGGCTGGCGCCCTCACGGCTGATGACCTCATCCGGCAGCCAGACCAGGGCGGTGAGACCGCCGGAGGCGGCCGGCCGCAGCCGGACCCGGACCCCGTGCCGGGCCGCCAGCCGGGCGACCACGAACAGGCCCATGCGGCGGGACACCGCGACGTCCACGACCGGCGGGTTGTCCAGCCGCCAGTTCGCGTGCGCCATCTCCTCGGCGCCCATGCCGACGCCCTGGTCGGTGATGTCGAGCAGGACTCCCCCGCTGGACAGCAGGTGACCGGAGATGGTGACCGGGGTCTCGGCGGAGGAGAACGATGTCGCGTTCTCGGCCAGCTCGGCCAGCAGGTGCACGACGTCGTTGACGGCGTGGCCGCGCACCGAGATGCCGGGCTGCACGTTCAGGCTGACCCGCTCGTACTGCTCAATCTCCGACACCGCGGCGCGCAGCACGTCGACCAGCGCGACCGGCTGGTTCCACCGGCGCGAGGAGTCGTGGCCGGCGAGCACCAGCAGGTTCTCGGAGTTACGGCGCATCCGGGTGGCCAGGTGGTCCATCTGGAACAGGCTGCCCAGCCGCTCGGCGTCCTGCTCGCCCTGCTCCAGGTCGTCGATCAGGCGGATCTGCCGCTCGACCAGCGACTGGCTGCGCCGGGACAGGTTCACGAACATGGCGTTGACGTTGCCGCGCAGCGCGGCCTCGTTGGCCGCCAGCCGCAGCGCCTCGCGGTGGACCTGGTCAAAGGCCCGGGCCACTTCACCGATCTCGTCGGTGGAATCGACGTCGATGGGCTCGATGGTCAGCGGCACGTTCCCAGCGTCGCTCTCGCTCATCCGGCGCACGGTCTCGGGCAACTGCAGGCCGGCCACTTCCAGGGCGCCGGCCCGCAGCCGCCGCAGCGGCCGGACCATCGACCGGCCGACCAGGGTGGTCAGGATGAGCGCCAGGCCCAGGACGATGACCACGGCGGCGCCGATGGCGATGGCATCGATGATCGCGTTGCGGCGCAGCTCGCTGGCCCGGCTCACGGCCTGGGACACCAGCTGCTGCTCGACCTTGCGGATGGCGCCGATGGTGCCCGACTGGGCCCCGAACCACTCATCGGCCGTCACCGGCGAGCTGCGCAGTGAGTTGCCCTGCTGGCCGAGGGCCAGGGCGTTCACCTCGTACTCGTTGGCGAGGTCGACCAGTGAGCCCGACACCGTGTTGTTGTAGAGCGAGACCTGCGCCGCGGTCGCCGAGTCGGTGAACTCGGTGAAGTTGTCGGTCTCCTCCGCCTGGGCCGAGGTGAGCGCGGTCAGCACGCCGGGCCCGTACGCCTGCAGGGTGAAGGCGTCGGCCAGGAACGCGCGCTGCTCGGAGGCTTCTTCGCCGATCCGGGAGACGAAGCCGAGGGCACGGACGGTACTGGCCAGGGCCGGGTCGCCGGTGTCCAGGGTGATGTCATCGTCAATGGCGAGCAGGGAATTGATGGCGCTGGTGTAGCGCGAGACGACGCTCAGCGCGGGCAGCTGGGTCGTCGCCGCCGCCGAGCGCAGGTCAGGCAGGCCCGTCAGGATGGCGCGGATCGACTCGGCGTCCTGCTGAACCTGAGCCGGGTAGGTATCGCCGATTCCCGACAGCTGCTCGCGGACCTGGCTGATCCACGGCCTGGTGAAGTCCTGCTGCTGATTGACCAGCTGCAGCTGCGGCGCGGCGGCGTCCCTGGTCGCCTTGTCCTTGCTGAGCGAGCCCGCCCGGCCCTGCTGGCCCTGAGCGATGTAGGTGACGGTCTGGTCGCGCTCGTCCTCCATCTTGCCGGCCAGGGTGGTGACCGCCGAGCTGAGGTTGGCCAGCGTCTCGATCCGCTGGTAAGTCAGCGCGCCCTGGACCGAGGTGACGATGCGGGTACCGCCCAGGACCACGGCGGTCAGGGTCGGGATGGTGATCAGCAGCAGGAGCCGCGACCGCACCCGCCAGTTCTTCAGCGCCCGGCGCGAGCCGCCGGCGCTGCGGGAGCCATGCTGCCCGGACGCCTGCGAGCCGGGGCGGCCCGCCTGCGCGGCGGCCGGCCCCGACGGCGTAACGTCTCCGGCGGCCGCCTGCCGGGACGGACGGTCAGCAGGCGGGCTTACGGCCAGCCCGCCGCGGGGCTTGTTGTCTCGGGACGGCACAGCGTCTGTACCCCTCACCTGGTTACCGGGATAAGGCCAGCGGCCGGCGCGGTGCGCGCTACCAACGACACGGCGGACCTCCCGGATAACGAATCTGCATCGCGGCACAGCCAAGAGCCAGGCGCAACTCTAACCCGCTAACCGGGTACCGTGCACCAATAGGTACATGAACCGGAAAATTCGAGCTAACGTGACGTTTGCCCTAACACCTGGCAGCTTTAGGGTACTCTCTGGCGCATCGCCGGTTCGGAAAAACCGACCGGATCAGTACTGGATTTGCCGCCAGGCACCAGGATCCCCCCGGCTCTCGCGCAAGGAGTGTCATGAGGCTAACGGCGGCTGGCATAACCCAGCCTGCCCGGACCGGGCGTGCCCCCGGCCAGGACCAGCCGGCCCAGCTTCCCCCGTCCGCCTGGCGCACGCCAGGCCGCTTCGCCCCCGCCCGGGGCGGGCGATGGATGCGCAGCGGCGCCCTGAGCCTGGCCGCGCTGAGCGCGCTGGCCCTGACGGCCGGCTGCTCGGGCGGCGGCTCGGGCGGCGGCTCGGGCGGCACGATCACCATCGGGGCGGTTCCCGGCGTCGATACCGTCCCGCTGTTCAGCGCTGAGCGCAGCGGCCAGTTCTCGGCCGGCGGTGTCAGCGTGCAGATCAAGAAGTACGCCTCGGTCGCCGCCGAGGTGTCGGCCCTGAAGAATGGCCAGATCGACATGGCAGCCGGGGACTACGGGCCGTTCCTCCTCGCCCAGTCCCAGCAGAAGGCCGACGGGCCGCAGATCAAGATCGTGGCCGACGGGTACGACGCGACGCAGGGCGTGCTGGAGGTCGTGGCCAGGCCCAACACGGGTATCACCAGCCCGCGGAACCTGGCCGGCAAGGCGATCGCCGCCCCCAGCGAGGCCGTCCTTCCCAAGTCGGCCTCCGCCTCGGCCTCCACCGCGAACGGATCGGGTGCCCCCGACAGCCTGGACACCGCGGCGACCACCTCGGTACTGCGCAGCTACGGCGTCAACATGGCGACCGTGACCTGGAAAGTGATGTCGCAGAGCGCGGAGATCGCGGCGCTGCGGAACGGCAGCGTGCAGGCCATCCTGGTCAACGAGCCCTACATCTACCAGGCCCAGTCCCAGCTGGGGGCCATCGAGGTCCTGGACGGCTGCTCCGGGGCCACCGCCGGGCTGCCGCTGTCGGGCTACTTCGCGATGAGCACCTGGACCGCGAGCCACGCCGCCGCGGTGAGCGCCTTCAAGTCGGTCCTGGGCAGGGCCCAGGCGACCTCGGCCATGGACGGCCCGGTGCAGAACAACCTGCCCGGCTACACCGGCATGACCAAGCTCGAGGCCAACCTGGTCACCCTCGGGTCCTACCCGTCGACGACCAACTCCAGCGAGGTTCAGCGCGTGTCCCAGCTGATGTCCGACCAGGGCCTGCTGACCGTCCCCGTCGCGGTCGGCAACCTGATCGTCCACTGACCTGCGGGCCGGATTAAGCAGTAACGACAAGGCCGCCTCTCCCCCGGCTCACAGGGCAGGGGCGGCCTTGTCATCAGGGCTGGCGATGGGGCCGGGCCAGGCTGGCCCGGATCTAGCTGAGCTGGTCCAGGCCGAGCTGGCGGGCCAGCACCATCCGCTGGACCTCCGAGGTCCCCTCGCCGATCTCCAGCACCTTCGCGTCGCGGTAGAACCGGGCCACCGGGAACTCGTTCATGAATCCGTAGCCGCCGAACACCTGGGTCGCGTCCCGGGCGTTGTCCATGGCCGCGTTGGAGGCGGTGAGCTTGGCGATTGCGGCCTCTTTCTTGAACGGCTCCCCCGCCACCAGCCGCGCCGCCGCGTCGTACCAGGCCAGCCGGGCCAGGGCGGCCCGCGCCTCCATGTCAGCGATCTTGAACTGGATCGCCTGGTAGTGGCCGAGCTGATGGCCGAAGGCCGATCGCTCGGCCACGTAGCGCAGGCTCTCATCCACGCAGCCCTGGGCCAGCCCGGCGGACAGCGCCGCGATCGCGACCCGGCCCTCGTCCAGCGTCTGCAGGAACTGCGCGTAGCCGCGGCCCTGCGGGCCCAGCAGGTTCGCCGCGGGTACCCGGCAGCCGGCGAAGGCCAGCTCCCGGGTGTCGGAGGCGCACCAGCCGACCTTGGAGTACTCCCGGCTGACGGTGAAGCCTGGCGTCCCGGCGGGCACCATAATGGCGGAGATCTCGGCTCGCCCGGCCGTGCCGGGGCCGGTCCGGGCCAGGACCGTGACCACCGACGTGATCGAGGTCCCCGAGTTGGTGATGAACGACTTGGACCCGTCGATCACCCACTCGTCACCGTCGCGGACCGCGGTTGTCCGCATTCCGCCGGGAATGTCGGATCCGCCGCCGGGCTCGGTCAGCCCGAAGGCCGCCAGCCGGTCGCCCCGGCACAGGTCCGGCAGCCACTGCTCACGCTGGGCCGCCGAGCCGAACCGGTAGATCGGCATGGCGCCGAGCGCGACGCCGGCCTCCAGGGTGATCGCCACCGACGAGTCCACCCGGGCCAACTCGTGCAGGGCCAGGCAGAAGGCGAAGTAGTCGCCGCCCATCCCGCCGTGCTCCTCCGGGAACGGCAGGCCGAACAGGCCCAGCTTGGCCATCTTCGCCACGACCGGGTAGGGAAACTCGCCGCGCTGGTAGTAGTCGCCGATCACCGGTGCCACCTCGGCACGGGCGAATTCCTCGACTGTCGACCGGAGCGCCTCGTGCTCGTCATTGAGCCGGAAGCTGACCATGGCAAGGATGCTACCGGCCAGTCCGGTACCCGCCGGCCGTCGCCGGGCCCGGCGAACCGGGCACCATCGCGTGGTTGTCGCACGTTAGTCTCTCGTGCGGGTGGATGTTGCCCGACTGGAGGCAACCGCAACCGCTGCCGCGCCGTCATGACTGATATGAGCGGTGCCGAAGACTGTAGAGCTGTCCTGGAGGACGTCATGGCGACCCTGAACTGCCCGACCTGCGCAGCGGTGGTCAAGCCGGCCGACCTCATCTGCTTCACCTGCGGCGCCAACCTGCCCCGCCAGGCGGTCTGGGCCGAGGAGCCGCCCGCTCCGGACACGGTGATGCAGGAGTACCTGCGGCGCGACGAGCGGACCGGGTCGATCTCGCCGTCGGTGCTGCGGCTGTCGTTCCCGACCGGCAACGTGGAGGTGCCCGCCGGCACCTCGCTGCTGCTCGGCCGTGACCCGGCCGAGTCCCTGGTCGCGGCGGCCTTCTCCAGCTACGAGAACGTGTCCCGGCGGCATGCCACGGTCACCATGGACGACAGCGGGCACGCCAGCATCCGCGACGAGCACTCCACCAACGGCACGTTCGTGAACGGGGACCGGGTGCTGCCCGGCGTCGCGGTCCGGCTCGCCGACGGCGACGTGGTCCGGCTGGCCGCCGACGTCACCGCCGAGGTGCTGCTGCCCCGCACCGAGCCTGACCCCGCCTCGCTCAGCCGCCCCGACGTGGTCTGACGCCTGCTGCGCCGCGCCCGGCTGCCGCGGGTCCCCCGCCCGGCTCCGCGGCGGGGTTCGCCACGCCGTAACCTGATCCTCGTGAGCCAGCGGGACCGGGGTAACCAGGCGTTCACGGGGCAGCGGTGATCGACCTCGAGCTCAGCTGGCATCAGGCCGTCGCCACCGCGGGCGTGCTAGCCGCGGGGACCGTGGTGATGCGCAGTTCGCGGCGCCCGCGGCTGGTCAAGACCAGCGTCTTCACCCTGGAAGCCGCGATCGTCCTGGGCCTGTTCGCGCTGTGGCAGTACGCCGGGTCCTTCGGCGTCATGGGGCCGGACGGGGCCGTGGGCCGGGCGCAGTGGATCTGGCATGCCGAGCGGGTGGCCCGCCTGCCCAGCGAGACCTGGGTCCAGCACTTCTTCCTGCCGCACCCGCTGCTCGTGCAGTTCTTCAACCTGTACTACGACAGCCTGCACTTTCCCGTGCTGGTCACCACGCTGGTCTGGCTGTTCGTCCGGCACCGCGAGTCCTACGGGCGGTTCCGCACCACCCTGGTGCTCCTGACCGGCGCCTGCCTGGCCATCCAGCTGGTGCCGGTGGCGCCGCCGCGGATGCTGCCGGGCACCGGGCTGGTCGACACCGCGGTGCTCTATCACCAGTCGGTGTACGGCACCACCGGGGGCTTCGACCCCGACGAGCTGTCCGCCATGCCGTCGGTGCACGTCGGCTGGGCCGTGCTGGTGGCGGTCATGATCATCATGACGCTGCGCAGCCGGTGGCGGTGGCTGGCGCTGGCCTACCCGGCGATGACCACGCTCGCGGTGGTCGTGACCGCCAACCATTTCTGGGCCGACGGGATCGTCGCGGCGGCCTTGCTGGGACTGGCCCTGCTGGTCCAGGCGGCGGGCCGCCGGGTCTGGGGCATACTCCGGGAATCAGGGCTATATCCGGCCAGCCGGACATGGCATGATCCGGGTACCAAATACCCCACCGGCATCCGAGGTAACAATGGCGGGTCCAGCGGCTCCAGCGACGACAGAGACCGGGCTACGGCGCAACGCGATCGGTCTGCGTGAGGTTGCCTTCCAGAGCATTACCGATATGGCGCCGGGCGCGGCCATTGCGGCCTCCATCCCGGCTGGCGCCGCCTTCGCCGGCGGGTCCCTGCCGCTGTCGGTGCTGCTGGCGCTGATCGCCAGCTTGTTCTGCGCCTGGTCCATCGGCCTGCTGGCCAGGGAGATGCCGTCGGCCGGCTCGCTGGCCACCTACGCGGCCCGCGGCCTGCACCCCTCGATTGGCTTCCTGGTCGCCTGGGGCTACGCCCTGGTCGGGCTGCTGATCCCGCCGCTGGTGCTGCTGCAGCTCGGCTTCACCACGGCCGGCACGCTGAACGCCGAGTTCTCCGGCTACCCGGCAAACCTGTGGTGGCCGTGGTCGCTGGCCGGCGCGGTGATCGTGCTGGCCGCCGGCTACTACGGGATCCGGACCTCGACCCGGCTCGGCACCGTTCTCGGATTGTTCGAGATCGGAGTATTCGTGGTGCTGGCCGTGTTCCTGATCGTGCACGCCGGCAGCCACAACACCTTCAGCGTGTTCGGCACCTCCTACACCCCCTCGGGCTACAAGGGCATCTCCGGGGTGATCGCCGGCTCGGTCTACACCGTCCTGGCCTTCGGCGGCCTGGAGGGCGCCGCGCCGCTGGCCGAGGAGGCCCGCAACCCGCGCAAGACCATCCAGCGCGCCGTCCTGCTCGCCACGCTGCTGATCGGCGCGCTGTACGTGTTCACCACCTACGCCGTCGACGTGGCCTACGGCCCGGGCAAGTTCGCGGCCTTCGCGGCGGAGAGCGGGAACGCCTCCTGGGAGGGCCTGGCCCGGTCGCTCTACGGGCTGTTCTGGTTCTTCGTGTTCCTGGCCATCGTGAACTCCACGATCGCCAACGCCAACGCCGGGATGAACGTGTCCAGCCGGACCGCCTACGCGATGGGCCGGATCGGCGCCTTCCCGCGGCTGCTGGCCCAGGTGCACCCCCGGCACCGGTCCCCGCACCTGGCCATCCTGACGGCCTTCGTGGTGACGGTGGCCGTCACCCTGGGCCTGGGCCTGGGCTACGACCCGACCGAGGCGTTCTTCATGGTCGGCACCGGCCTGGTGATCATCCTGGCCGCGATCTACATCCTGATGAACGCGGCCTGCATCGGCTTCTTCGCCCGCAAGGGCGGCCTGAAGCCGCTGCAGCACGTGCTGATCCCGGTGCTGGGCATCGCGACGTTCATCCCGGCCTGGCTGACCGCGGCCGGCATCAAGGCCTTCTCGTTCGTGGCCCCGCTGTCGGCCCCGGTGTCCTACATGGGCCCGGCGGTCGGGATCTGGATGGTGCTCGGCGTGATCTACCTGGTGTACCTGTACCGGACATCCCCGGAGCGGATCACCCAGGTGGGCCTGGTCCACCTCGACGACGAGCCCGCGTAGCCGGCCCGCCGGACTCAGTCACGCAGCGCAACCAGCGCAGCCCCCGGCGGCCCGCCGGGGGCTGCGGCGTGTCCGGGCTACGGGTGCAGGTGCAGGGCCGCGTGCCCGGTGTCGGCGTGGTGCGCGGCGTGCTCGCCGGCGTGATGCGCGGCCGCCGAGGCGGCCTTGGCCGCGGCGTGCGTCGCGGCGCGGCCGGCAGCCGCCAGCACGCCGAGCCCGGCCAGGTCGATGACGTCCTCGGTGAGCCGCGGGGCCGGGACGGCCAGCGGCACCCCGGCGGACCGCGGCCCGGCGGCGATGGCGGCGACCCGGTCCCGCAGCTGGTGACCGCGGCGGCCCGGGTACAGCAGCTGATCCAGGCTGATCGCGTGGGCCAGCCCGGCTAGCGCGGCATCAGCCACGGCGACGTCGCCGCTGGAGGCCGCGACGGCGTCCAGCCGGGCCCGGGCGCGGGCCGCCCGGCCCGGGTCGGTCACCCGCCACCGGGTCCGCCCGGCCAGGCCGCCGGGCTCGGCCCGCAGCGTGCCCGCCGCGGTCAGCCGGGACAGGTAGGCGGCCCGGATGCCGCTCCACGGACGGCCGACCCAGTCCTGCGGGCCCGGCGGCTGCGGCGCGCGGGCCAGGTCGGTCAGCGCGGCGTCCAGCTCCGGGTCGCCGGTCGGGCCGGCGTCGCGGACGGTGATCTGGTCCCCGGTCACGCTGACCCGGCCGAGCGCGGCCAGCTGCACCAGCTGGGCGCCGGCCAGGCCGAAGTCGATGCGCTGCTCCGTGCCGAGCCGGCCGCCGCGTTCCCGGAACGACAGCAGCAGTAAGTCCTCGGCCAGCGTGCTCAGCGGCTCAGGCAGTCCGGGCGTCTCCATGTCTCTGACTGTAACGGCCTGATCACGTCTGGACCCGGGAAGCAGGCCGGCCGCGTGTCCGGCTTATCCAGCCCGCGCTGCTGCCGCCTCTTGCTGTTATCAGTCCAGGGCGCGCCGTGCGACGGGTTGGCGGAGAGGCGCGCGGAGGCGCGGGCGCAGCCGCGCCGGCGGTGACATACGCGCCGCGGCTCGGCTGCGGCAGCGGGAGGCAGGGCCAGCGGCGGCGCGGGCGGCAGGGACGGGGGTTAGCGCGGCGGGCGCGGTCAGGGCAGGCCGAGGAAGCGGCGGACATCGGCGGCGTCGGCCGCGACGGCCTTATCCACCGCGGCCGGCAGCGGCCCGAAGCGCTGCTCGGTGATGACTCCCCCGGCCAGGCCCCAGGTGCCGGCCGCCCGGCCGCCGACGAGCAGGAACGGGCGGAACAGCCCGTTGACGGTAACGATCTCGCGGTGCTCGCCGAGGACCGGCTCGCGTGAGGTCCAGCCGTGCAGCAGCGGGTCGTAGGCGCCCAGCAGCCGCGGCGGCGGGAGCTCGGCACCCCGGCGGGCGCCGGCCAGGTCCACCAGCGCGGACTCCGCGCCCGCTTGACCTGAACCGGCCTGGCCGGAGCCCGCCTGGCCGGAGCCCGTCCTGTCCGCCGCCTGGCCGGAGGCCGCCTGGCCCGGACCCGTCCTGTCCGCCGCCTGGCCTGAGCCCGCCTCACCTGCGATGGCCTGATCCTGGCCGGCCTCGTCGAGCGGCCAGGACGTGAGCTCATCGCCGATGGCAGCCATGCCGCGCCGCGCGTCGCGCAGCGGCAGGCCCGCCCACTTGGCCAGGTCGCGCTCGGTGGCCGGGCCGTGCCCGGCCAGGAACCGCCGGGCCAGCTCGGCCAGCGCCACGTCCCGGTCCAGCGGCGCGGGCGGCGGGCCCAGCCAGTCGCGGACCAGGGCGTAGGCATGCTCTCGCCCGGCCATCGGGCCGCGCACCGCGATGCCGCGCAGGCACGCCAGCAGCAGCTCATGCACCAGCGCCTGGCCCTCCGTCCGCACGCCGGCCGCGGCGATCCGCTCGCGCAGCTGCGGCCGGGTCAGCGGGCCCTCGCGGGCCAGCGACTCCTCGATGACGCCCACCGCGGTGTCGGCGGCGGCCGGCGAGACGCCCTCCTGCGCCAGCCGGCGGGCGCTGGCGGTCGCCAGCGGCGGGGTGACCAGCGGGTGCAGCCACCAGTAGTCCGCCGCGGTGACCAGGTGCAGGGTGCCGCGGTTGAGCCAGCTGATCAGCAGCGACCGGTCGGCCAGCGCGGCATCGACGTCAGCAGCGGTCAGCCCGGCGGACCGGGGCCGGATGGCCAGCCGCGCACCGCGCGGGTCCTGCGCCTGGATGGCCAGCAGCGTCCTGGTTACCTCGGCAACGCTGCGCGCAGGCGGGCCGGCGAGCAGCTGCGCGGAGAACCGGGCCGCCTGCAGCGCCGCCGGCCGGCCGGCTCCGGCCGTCACGGCCGGGCGGCCCGCTCGCTGTCCAGGGCGGCCATCTGATGCGGGTCGTAGCGGTCACCGGCGACCTCGCCGTGCGGAACCGCTGCCTCCAGGCTGTCCAGCTCGCCTGGTGTCAGCTGCAAGTCCAGCGCCTGCAGAGTCTCGGCCAGCCGGACCCGGCGCTTGGTGCCGATCAGCGGGATGATGTCGGGGCCCTGGGCCAGCGCCCAGGCGAAGGCGAGCTGGGCGGTGGTCACGCCCTTGGCCTCGGCGATCGCCTCCAGCGCGGTGAGCAGGTCCAGGTTGCGGCGCAGGTTCTCGCCCTGGAACCGGGGGAACCGCTGCCGCGGGTCCCGCTCGCCGATGGCCCGGCCGGTGGCCGAGCTGAGCAGCCCGCGGGACAGGATGCCGTAGGCGGTGATGCTGATTCCCAGCTCCCGGACCACGGGCAGGATCTCGGCCTCGATGCCCCGGCTCATCAGCGAGTACTCGATCTGCAGGGCGCTGACCGGGTGCACCGCGTGGGCCCGGCGGATGGTGGCCGCGCCCATTTCCGACAGGCCCAGGTACCGGACGTAGCCGGCCTGGATCAGCTCCGCGATCGCGCCGACGGTGTCCTCGATCGGCACCCGCGGGTCCAGCCGGGCCGGCTGGTACAGGTCGACGTAGTCGGTGCCGAGCCGGGTCAGGGTGTAGGCCAGCGAGTTCTTGGCCATCACCGGGCTGGTGTCGTGGCCGATGAACGCGCCGCCCGGATCGCGCTGGCCGCCGAACTTGACCTGGATGAACACGCTGTCGCGGGGGACCCCGCGCAGGGCGTCGCGCAGCAGCAGCTCGTTGTGGCCCATGCCGTAGAAGTCGCCGGTGTCCAGCAGCGTGATGCCGGCCTCCAGCGCCGCGCGGATGGTGGCGATGCTCTCGCTTTCCTCAGCGGGCCCGTAGACCCCCGACATGGCCATCAGGCCCAGGCCCGCGCGCGAGACCTCAGGACCGCCGCGGCCCAGCTGGACTGTGCTCACTGTCATGAAGCGGACCGACCTCCTGGCACCGTTACTGCTGCTGTGGTGACAGGGTATCGGCGGACGGCGGTCAGGCCCGGTAGACCGTCTCGCCGTTGACCAGCGTCTGCTGCACCTCGACGCTGGCGATGCCGGATGCCGGGACCCCGAACGGGTCGGCGCCGAGCACGATCAGGTCGGCGAGCCTGCCGGGCGCGATGGTGCCGGTCTCGTCGTCGAGGTGATTCACGTACGCCGACCCGGCGGTGTAGGCGGCCAGCGCCCGCGGCAGGTCCAGGGCCTGCGCGGGCAGGAACGGCTCGGCGTCCGCGCCGGCCGACTCCTGCAGCGCCCGGTTCACCGCGACGTGGATGGCGCGCAGCGGGTTGGCGCTGCTGACCGACCAGTCGCTGCCGCAGGCCAGCCGGGTCCCGGCGGCGGCCAGGTCACCGAAGACGTACTGCCGGGCGGACCGCTCGGGGCCGAGGAACGGGATGGTGAGCTCGTCCATCTGCGGCTCGTGCGCCGCCCACAGGGCCTGCATGTTGGCGGTGACGCCGAGCTCGGCGAAGCGGGGCACGTCGTCGGGGTGCACCACCTGCAGGTGCGCGATGTGGTGCCGGAGCGCGGCGGCGCCGGCCGGGCCGTTGGCCGCGCGGGCGGCGGCCAGGGCGTCCAGCGACTCGCGGACCGCCCGGTCGCCGATGGCGTGCAGGTGCACCTGGAACTGCGCGGCGTCCAGGGCGGTCACGTACTCGGCGAGGGCGGCGGGGTCGACGTAGGACAGTCCCGAGCCGTGATCATGACCGCAGCCGGTGGGGTCCAGGTAGGGGTCGATCATCGCCGCGGTGTAGTTCTCGGCCACGCCGTCCTGCATGATCTTGACGGTGCCGGCCCGGAACCGGCCGGCCTGCCCGCGCTCGCGGCGGGCCAGGATCTCGGGCAGCTGCTCGGCCCCGCGGGTCCGGTCCCACCACAGCGCGCCGCGGACCCGGGCGGTGAGCTGGCCGCTGGCCGCGGCGGCCAGGTAGGCCTCCAGCGGGTCGAGCGAGCCGAGGTAGCTGCCCACGATGGCGTCCTGCCAGGCGGTGATGCCGCGCGCGTGCAGGTGCTGCTGGGCCAGCAGCAGCCCGGCGACCTGCTCGTCCAGCGACAGCCCGGGGACCAGCGCGCCGACCAGGTTGGCCGCGCCCTCGTGCAGGGTGCCCTGCGGGCCGCCGCCGGCCTCGCGCTCGATTCGGCCATCGCGCGGGTCGGGGGTGGCGGCGTCCAGGCCGGCCAGTTCCAGCGCGCGGGTACTGACCCAGGCGCCGTGCGCGTCGCGGTTGAGCAGGTAGGCGGGCCGCCCGCCGGTCACGGCATCCAGGGCGGCGCGGCCCGGGGTGCCGTTGTCGAACCATTCCATCCGCCAGCCGCCGCCGGCGATCCACTCCTTCTCCGGGTGCGCGCGGGCGTACGCGGAGATCCGGTCCAGCGCCTCGTCCAGGGTGGCGGCACCGATCAGGTTGCAGCCGACCATGGTCACGCCGGCGAACGCGGGGTGCACGTGCGCGTCCTGGAAGCCGGGCAGCACGGCGCGGCCAGCCAGGCTGACGACCTCGGTGCGCGGACCGGTCAGCTCGCGGATCTGGTCGCCGCCGGCGTCGCCGACAGCGGAGATCCGGCCGCCGGTGACGGCCACGGCGGTGGCCGGGCGCCCGTCAGGGCCGGCCGCGGGCCCCATCCGCCGGCCGTCCGGCCCGGCGCTGTACACCGGGCCGCCGGTGAGAACCACGTCCGCGTGCGCGCTCATGCTGCCTGCCTTCCTCGCCCGGGCCGTCTCACCCGCCTCAGCCGGGCCATCCTCCCGCGATCAGGGGCCGGTCAGGTAGAGGCGGCTTCCGCCGATTCGCTCCCGGCGCTGGCCGGCGCCGCGCGGCCGCCCCCGGCCGGGCCGGGGTCCGGGGCGGGGCCGGCGTCCGCGGTGGCGGGCCCGGGCCACCGGACGGCGCGGATGGCCGGGACGCAGAGCACGGCCGTGCTGCTCAGCAGCGCGTACCCGGCGGCGACGGCGAGCAGGGTGCGGGCCCCGGTGACGCCCGCCAGCGGGCCGATCACCGCGTAGCCCAGCGAGCCGAGCGCGTACGCCCCGGTGAGCTGGAACGCCGTAGTCCGCGACAGCATCTGCCGCGGCACGGTGTGCTGCATGATCGTGACCTCGTAGACGCCGAACACGGTGGTCCCCGCGCCCGCCACGGCCGCGCCGGCGGCGACCAGGATCAGCGGCGCGTGCAGCGCCAGGGCCAGGCACGGCGCCGCGTAGCCGAAACTGGCGGTGACCGCGACCACCATCGGGCGGCGCGGGCGGCGGCCGGCCGCCGCCAGGCCGGCCAGCACGGAGCCGGCCGCGTAAGCGGACATGATGATTCCCCAGGCCCGGGCGCCGCCCAGGTACTGGCTGGCCAGGATCGGGCCGAGCAGCAGGTACGGCGCCCAGGTGATCAGGTTGAACAGCGCGTACTGCAGGGTGGTCACCCACAGCCAGGTGTGCGCGCGGAACTGGGCCCAGCCATCGGCCAGGTCCCGCCAGGGCGTGCTGGCCGAGGGGGTCGCGGGCGGCACCCGCAGCAGCGCCAGCGCGGCGAGGCTAACCGCGAACGTTCCCGCGTCCACGGCGATGACCGCAGCCGGGCTGGTGACAGCGATGAGCAGTCCGGCCAGTGCCGGGCCGGCGATGCTGGCCGCCGAGCTGACTGTGCTCAGCAGCGCATTGGCGTCCGCCAGCCGCTGCTCGGGCACCAGGTCGGGCGGCAGGCCGCCGAGAGCCGGCCCGAAGAACGCGTCCCCGGTCGCACGCAGCGCGGACGCCGCGATGAACAGCCACACCGGCGGCCGGCCGGCGAACAGCACCACCGCCAGGCTGGCCTGCACCAGCAGCCGCCCGGCATCGGTGCCCAGCATCACCCGGCGGCGGCCGATCCGGTCGGCCAGCACCCCGCCGCCGAGCATGAACAGCACCTGCGGCACCACCGCGGCCGAGAAGACCAGGCCCAGGTCAGCGGCCGTCCCACCGGCCCGCAGCACCGCGAAGATCAGGGCCATAGTGGCCATCGCCGAGCCGAGCAGCGAGGTCGCATAGCCGCAGAAGAACACCCGGAAGCCGGGTTCGGTGAGCACGCCCAGCCGCCCGGCCCGGTAGTGACCGCGCCGGGACAGCCGGGGTGATTTCTTTTCTGGCACGCTTTCGAGACTGGCATTCAGCCGCTCATCACGGCCAGCCGAATTCACCGGTTATCGCTGCCAGATGATTTACTGCTGCATTCTTGCGCGCAATTCTTGCCGCAGTAAATGCAGCTCACCGCAGCGTTAGAATGAGCCCGCGGCGCGTTTACCTGACGCCGCGCGGACGAGAAGGAGCGGCAGTGCGCGCCGAGCTGCTGACGGTCACCGCGGGCGCGGTGCCGGCCCCCGTGGAGTACGCGGTGGCGGCCGACCGGTTCCTGGAGCAGGCCTGGCTGAGCCCGGCCTCCCGGCGCGTCTACCGGATCTCGCTGGCGAGCTGGGCCTGGCCGCTGACCGGGCGCGAGGCGCCGCCGCGCGGCCAGCGCCGTGGCGCGCGGCCGCCGGTCGTGCCGCTGGCCCGGCTCGATGATCCCGGCACCCCGGGCCGGCTGGCCGCCGGCCTGACGCGGCGCGCCCGGCGGGTCGATGCCCGGACGGTGAACCGCGAGGTCTCCGCGCTGCGCAGCGCCGTCTACTGGTGGCTGGACCAGGGCTGGATCGCCGCCGACCCGGCCAGCGGCCTGCGGCACCGCGTCGCCCGGCTGGACGCGGCCCCGCCGCTGTCCGACGATCAGGCCGCGGCCGTGTTCGCGCTGCCTGCCGGGCTGCGTGAGCAGGCCCTGTGGCGGGTGCTGCGGGCCTCCGGGTCGCCGGCCGAGCGCGTTCTGGCCCTGGACGCCGGGGGCCTCGACCTGACCGGACGGCGGGCGATGCGCAGCACGGCCGGGCTGCCGGTCTGCTGGGACGAGCAGTCGTCCCGGCTGCTCGGCTGGCTGCAGGCGGGCCGGCCGTGCGGGCCGCTGTTCCTCACCGACCGGCGGGCGCCGGCCGGCACCGCGCCGCCCGATATCTGCCCGGTGACCGGCCGGGCCCGGATGTCCTACCGGCGGGCGGCCGAGATCTTCACCGGCCGCACCCGCGAGCTGGACCCGGCCGGCCGCGGCTGGACGCTGCACCAGCTGCGCCGCCCCGCTCGCTAAGCCCGCTCGCTCAACCCGCCCGCCCGCCCGGCGCGCCCGGCCGCTCGCCGGCCCGCCCGGCAGGCAGGCGGTACCAACCGGCGCATTCGGGGAAAGGAGGTAATCACCATCACCCTCGGGGCCATCGGCCGCGCGAGGAGGGGAGCATCATGACAAGTCCGGGCGTACCGGTCCTTTTCATCCACGGTCTGTGGCTGCACGCCAGTTCCTGGGGGCCCTGGCAAGAGCACTTCCGCGCCGCCGGCTACACGCCGGCCGCGCCGGGCTGGCCCGGCGAGCCGGACACCGTCGAGGAGAGCCGCCAGCAGCCCGACCGGGTGGCAGGCAAGGGCATCGACGACATCGTGGAGCACTACGCCGAGTTCATCAAGGGGCTGGGCACCAAGCCCGTGGTGATCGGCCACTCCTTCGGCGGGCTCATCGTGCAGCGGCTGCTCGGCCAGAACCTGGCCGCGGCCGGCGTCGCGATCGACGCCGCGCCGGTCAAGGGCGTGCTGGTGCTGCCGGTCTCAGCGCTGCGGGTGGCCTCGGTGGCGCTGCGCAAGCCGGCGAACAAGAACGCTGCGGTCGCCCTGACCGCCGAGCAGTTCAGCTACGGCTTCGGCAACGCCGTCCCCGAACGGGAAGCCGCCGACCTGTTCGAGCGCTGGACCATCCCCTCGCCCGGGAAGCCACTGTTCGAGGCCGCGGCGGCGAATTTCACGCCCGGCTCCCCGGCCCGGGTCGCCACCGGCAACCACGACCGCGGCCCGCTGCTGCTAATCGCCGGCGGCCGCGATCACACCGTCCCGGCCTCGATCACCCGGGCGACCCGCAAGCTCTACCACAAGTCCCCGGCGATCACCGATTTCCGCGAGTTCCCCAGCCGGGGCCACTCGCTGACCGTCGACAGCGGCTGGCGCGAGGTCGCCGACTACAGCCTGAGCTGGCTCAAGCAGCGCGGCCTGGGGGAGACGGCTCGCGCCAGTTGACCCATCCGGCCGGCCGCGCGGAGCGCCGAGCGCCGGCGGCCGGCCGGGGCGATTCGCCGGGACCCATGCCTCTTGCTGTTATCAGCTCGGCCTGACCGGACCGGACCGGACCGGGCCGGGCCGGGCCGGGCGGGGCGGGGCGCCGGCTGGCGGGAGCCGGGCCGACGGACCCGCCGCAGCCGGCTCTGCGGTACCCGGCGTCCGGCCCGGTGGGCCCGCCGCAGGTGGCCAGGCGGACACGCTGAGGAACGAAGATGTAACCGATTGCCGTCACCTACGTCCCATCGTCACGTAAAATCACCGTTAATCAGGCGAATCACGCGACGACCCGGGACCCCGCATGGACTCTGAAGCTGCCATCATCGCCAGCCTGCGCCGCGCCGTCACGGCCATGCCGGACGATCCGGCGCTCCGGCTCCACCTCGCCAGCCTGCTGCTCGGCGCCGGGCAGCGCGAGGAGTCGATCCGGCACCTGGGCACCATCGTGGCGGCCGACCCCGTCAACACCGCGGCCCTCGACCTGCTGCGGCAGGCCGCCAGCGCGCCGGCCGCCAGCGCGCCGGCCGCCGGGGTTCCTGCAGCGGACCAGCCCGCCGGCGACAACCGGGCCGGGGATTCCCCGGCCGGCGGCCCGCCCGCCGGGGAGGACGCGGCCAGCGCGCGGCCTGCCTCGCCCGCCACCCCGGCTGCACCCGTCGCCAGCTCCCCGAGTTCCGCTGGCTCCGGCCGGTCCCCCGGTCCCGGCACCTCCGCCGGCTCCCCCGGCGACCCGGTGCCGGACAGCTTTGACTGGGCCGAGGCCGAGACCGAGCTGCGGGACATCCTGCCGCCCATGTTCGTGACCGCTGACGGCACGGCGGCCGAGGAGCCGGGCACCGGGCCGGCTCCGGACGGCGGCCAGCCCGTGCTCCGGCTCGCCGACGTGGCCGGGATGACCGAGGTCAAGGCCCGGCTGGAAGCCGCCTTCCTCGCGCCGCTGCGCAACCCGGAGCTGCGCCGCCTGTACCGCAAGGGCCTGCGCGGCGGCCTGCTGCTGTACGGCCCGCCGGGCTGCGGCAAGACCTTCATCGCCCGGGCCGTGGCCGGCGAGCTGGGCGCCAGCTTCCTGGCCGTGTCGTTCGCCGATGTCATCGACATGCTCACCGGCCAGAGCGAGCGCAACATCCGCGAGCTGTTCGCGGTCGCCCGCCGCCGGGCGCCGTGCGTGCTGTTCCTGGACGAGGTCGACGCCCTCGGCCAGAAGCGCAGCCAGCTGCGCAGCGCCCCGATGCGCAGCGCCGTCAACCAGCTGCTGCTGGAGCTCGATGCCGTGGCGGGCGGCAACGAAGGCGTCTTCGTGCTGGCGGCGAGCAACCATCCGTGGGACGTGGACAGCGCGCTGCGGCGGCCCGGCCGCCTCGACCGCACGCTGCTGGTGCTGCCGCCGGACGAGGCCGCCCGGGCGGCAGTGTTCCGCTTCCACCTGCGCGACCGGCCGGTGGCCGGCATCGAGCTGGCCCGGCTGGCCGCGGTGACCGACGGCTACTCCGCCGCTGACATCGCGCACGTCTGCGAGTCCGCGGCGGAGCTGGCGCTGCTCGACTCGGCCCGCAGCGGAACGGCCCGGATGATCGGCCCGGCCGACCTGGCGGACGCGGTGCGGCAGGTCAGCCCGTCGATCGGGCCGTGGCTCGAGTCGGCCCGCAACGTCGCCCTGTTCGCCAACGAGGGCGGCGCCTACGACGACCTGGTGACCTACCTGCGGCGGCGGAAGCAGCTATGAGCAGCGCGCTGCCCGGGCGGTCCGTCCCGGGCCCGGCGGCGGTCAGGTGACCACCGCGACGGCAGCCGGGCTCAGCCGGGCCGCGACGATGATCGACCTGCGCCGTTATCCCGAGGCTGCAGCGCTGCTGGCCGGGATCGTGGCGACGGCGCCGGACCTGCCGCGGGCCTGGTGCCTGCTGGCCCGCGCCCAGCTGGGCGCGGGCCGCGGCGCCGACGCGATGCGGGCGGCCGGCCGGGCCCGGGCGCTCAGCCCGGACGATGACTGGCCGTGCCGGCTGGCCAGCACAGCGCTGGTCAGCCTGGGCCGCGGCGCGGCGGCGGTGGCCGCGGCGCAGCAGGCCCGGCAGCTGGCTCCGGGCTTCTGGCGGTCGCACGTCTGCCTGGCCCAGGCCGCCCTGGCGGCCGGGGACCTGGCGCTGGCCGGGGAGGCGGCCCGGGCGGCCCTGGCGATCGACCCCCAGGAGCCCGACGTCCAGTTCACCGCCGGGAAGGTGGCCCTGGCGGGCGGGGAGCCGGGCCGGGCCCGTGACCATCAGCAGGCGGCCCTGGCGATCGACCCCGGCCATCCGGGGGCCGTGAATGAGCTGGGCCGGATCTGCCTGCGCGAGCGCCATCCGGGCCCGGCCGCGGGGTACTTCCTGCGCGCGGCCCGTGCAGCGCCGGGCGTGGCGACCTTCGGGCGCAACACCGAGGTGGCCCTGGCCAGGGTGGCGATCAGGCTGATCATCCCGGCGGCCGGGGCCGTGGCGGCCGGGATCAGCCTGCTGGCGCTGGCGCGGCTCCCGGCCGGGCCCGGTCTGGCGATCGCCGCCGGGCTAGCGGCGCTGACCTGCGGCTACGTGTGGCTCGTGGTCCGCAGGCTGCCCCGCGACGGCCGCCGCCACCTGGCCCGGATGCTGCGCCGGCGGCAGTGGCTGGCCACCATGGGGGCGGTCGCTGCCCTGGTAGCCGGCCTGGTGGCCGGGGTGGCGCTGCTGCCCGGCGGGCTCGCGGCCGCCGGGGCGGCCGTCCTGCCCGCGGAGCTCGTCCTGATCGCCGCGCTCGGCGCGCGGCTCCTGCTCACCCGGCTCATCCGCCGGTCCCGGCGCATGCTCCGTTAGGCCCCGCCGTTAGCCCCCGCCTCCCGTCCCCGTGTCCCCGTCGCCCGGCGGCCGCTGTCAGCCGGCCACCGGCCGGCCCGCAGCCCCGGCCAGCTCGCTATCGCCCGCTATGGCCGTTCCGGGCGCATACTTCACCAGCCCGGCGGCCCTGCCGCCGGGCTTACTGCCACCCGGACTGCTGCCGGGCCTGCGCCCGGCTGCCTGCTCACGTCACGCTCAGCTCGTGGTCAGGCTGCGCACTCCCGGCAGACCAGCTTCTTGCCCTTGGTCTGGGCGAGCTGGCTCCTGTGGTGCACGAGAAAGCAACTCGAGCAGGTGAACTCGTCCGCCTGCCGCGGGATGACCCGGAACGAGAGCTCCTCAGCGGACAGATCTGCACCGGGCAGCTCCAGGGACTCCGCGGCATCGTCGGGATCAAGGTCGATCACCGTCGATGACTTGTCCATCCGGCGGGCCTGAAGCTCCTGCAGGCTGTCCTCAGTTAGCTCGTCGTCAGTCTTCCTCGGGCTGTCGTAGTCCGTAGCCATGTTGGCCCTAACCCCTCCATCTTCACTAACCTCGTCGCGCGGATGTAACGCTCGGGGAGCCTTAGTTGTGCCCGATTCCGGCGGGGAATTCTTCCACGTCCGGCCGCGCGGCACACCTCTGCTGGCCGGCAAGGTGTTCGTGTCGCGGAAGCAGTCCCGTTCCGATCGCCCGGCACATCACCTTTCCGCCTCCCGTGCCGGACTTGTCGCGGCCCGCCGGCCGGGTCGCTGACCAGCGCTGCAGAGCCGGTCCGGCAGCGGGCAGGTTACCGGATACGCTCAACAGGGTCAGCACCAGTGGTTATGGTACGAACCACCCATCGGGTTACTTTCACGCGACCACGGGGGAGATGATCTGTGCCCAAGGTCACTCCGCTCCGCGCGGACGATCCGGGCCACGTCGGCCGGCACCGGCTGACGGGACGGATCTCCGGCATGCCCGGAACGGGGCCCTTTTACCTAGCCCGGGCCCCGGACGGCGCCGCTGTCACGCTGCAGCTGCTGAGCGGCAGCTGGACCCGCGACGCCGCGACCCGCGACCGGTTCGCCGCCGAGGCGGGCGCCGCGCGCCGGGTACCGGGAACCTGCGCCGCCCGGATCCTCGATGCCGGCATCGCCGGTGACCATGCTTACCTGGTCAGCGAGTACGTGCCGGGCCCGTCTGTGCTGGAGCTGGCCGCTCAGGATCGCTGGGCCAGCGGCGCGGAGCTGGAGGCCCTGGCCCTCGGCAGCGCGGCCGGCCTGGCCGCGGTCCATCAGGCCGGCCTGGTGCACGGCGCCTTCGGCCCGGACCACATCATCTGCAGTGCCAGCGGCCCGCAGGTGATTGAGTTCGGGATCACGCCGCCTTACGGCACGGCGACGCCCGGCGCGGACATGATGGCCTGGGCTCAGACGATCGTCTTCGCCGCTATCGGGCGGCCCCCGGCCGCCCTGGCGGACCTGGACGCCCTGCCCGGCCGGCTGCGCGAGGCCGTGGCGGCCTGCCTGGCCGGGGATCCGGCCCTGCGCCCGGCGGCGCGGGACATCGTGGCCGACCTGCTCGGCGAGCCGGAACCCGGTCCCGCCACGCTGGCCCGCGGCGCCAGCCGGGCCGCCGGGCTGTACCAGTCGGTGCACCCGCCCCCCGGCGACGACCTGGACGGCGAGCAGCCCGGCGGGCCGGATTCCGGAGCGCACGAGCCAGCGGCGCATCAGCACGGCGGGGCGCACCAGCACGGCGGGGCCCATCAGCACGGCGGGGCCCATCAGCAGGCTGGCCGGGGCCACGGCGCGGCCGGGCCGCGGCGCGGCGCCCCCGGCGGACGGCGGGGACGCACCTGGGCCGCGGCCGCGGCCGCCGTGGTTGTCATCGCCGCCGTCGCGGTCATCGTGCCCCTGCTGCAGGGCGGCAGCCCGGGCAGCGGCCAGGCCGCCGACCGCACCCAGGGCGGGGTGCCCCGGAGCCAGTCCGCCAGCCCGCCGGCCAGCGCGGCGCCGTCGGCGACCGCGACCGTGCCGTCCTCGTTCGCCGGGACGTGGTCCGGGCAGGCTAAGCAGCTCAACCCGGCCGATGTGTTCGACGTCAAGGTCAGCCTGGCCGCCGGCTCCGGCGCGGGCCGCGTCAGCTACTCCAGCGCCTCGTTCACCTGCGCAGGCCAGCTGAGCCTGCAGGACTCGACGCACTCCCGGCTCACCCTGAGCCAGGGCATCATCCACGGCCAGCGCACCTGCGCCAACGGCACCGTGACCTTGTCTGCTGACGCCGCGGGCACGCTGGCCTTCAGCTTCCGCGGCAAAACCGGCCCGGCGGCCAGCGGCACGCTGACCCGCAGCTAGCTGCCGGGCGCCGCCGCGTCGCGCTCGGGATCCAGGCCGGCCAGCAGGTCATGCAGCCCGGCGAACAGGCCGGGCCCGGCGGCCAGCGTCATGGACTCGCTGGCCGGGCGGCCGTGCAGGCCGCCGACCTGCGCCCCGGCCTCGCGGGCGATAAGCCCGCCGGCCGCGAAGTCCCAGGCGTGCAGGCCGCGCTCGTAGAAGGCATCCAGGCGGCCGGCAGCCACCGAGCACAGGTCGACCGCGGCCGATCCGCCGCGGCGGATATCGCGGACTAGCGGCAGCACGGCGGCGATGACCGCGCCCTGCACCACCCGGCGGCCCGCCTCGTAGCCGAAGCCGGTGCCCACCAGCGCCGCGGCCAGCGGAACCCCGGAGGTGCAGGCCAGCCGCTGCGCGGCGGCGGCCGGGGCAGTGCCGGGCCGCTGCAGCCAGGCGCCGCCGCCGGCGGTCGCGGTGAACAGGCTGCCGCGCGCCGGGACCCACACCGCGCCGGCGACCACCGCGCCGTCCACCTCGGCCGCGATGCTGACCGCCCAGTCCGGCAGCCCGTACAGGTAGTTCACGGTGCCATCCAGCGGGTCCACGATCCACCGCACCGGCACGCCGCCCGGCGCCCCGGCCCCGCCCGCGGCCCCGGCCGGGGCGTCCAGCTGGCCGCCCTCCTCGCCCAGGATCGAGTCACCGGGCCGGGCGGCCAGGATGCGGCGCCGGATCAGGTCCTCGGCGGCGCGGTCCATCTCGGTGACCACGTCGGTCGGGCTGGACTTGGTTTCCACCACCGTCACCCGCCCGTGCCGGGTCGCCAGCAGGTCACCGGCCTCGCGGGCCACCGAGCAGGCCAGCTCGGCCAGGCCGGCCGAGTCCGGGCCGCCCGTCGCGGCGCTCACCGGCCCGCCTGCGGGCGCGCCGGGACCGGGACGCAGCAGCCGCCGCCGCAGCAGCCCGCCAGCTCCGGCGGCGACGGCCAGGACGCGTCCGGGGCCGGCCCTGGCGCCGGGCTGGCGCCGGCCAGCGGACCGGGCACCGCGGGCCCGGCGGGCGGCAGCGCCTGATACTCGCGGATCAGGTCGGTGATCATCGCGACGAACGGCGGGCTGGTGCCGGGTGTGGCCGCCCGGGCAAACGGCAGGCCCAGCCGCTCGGCGGTCTGCGCGGCCTCGATGTCCAGGTCGAACCGGACTTCCATGTGGTCGGAGACGAATCCCACCGGTACCGCGACAACAGCGCGCGAGCCGGCCTGCGCCAGCTCGGCCAGGCAGTCACTGATGTCGGGGACCAGCCACGGCTGGGACGGCGGGCCGCTGCGGCTGGAGTAGGCCAGCCGCCACGGCCGGGTGCTGCCCGCCTGCTCCGCGACGGCGGCGGCGACCCGGGCCAGCTGGGCCGGGTAGGCACCGCCGTCCGGGCCGCTGCGCTCGGACATGGCCGCGGGGATGCTGTGCGCGGTGAACACCAGGTCGGCCTCGTCCCGGACCCCGGCGGGCAGCGAGTCCAGGGCGGCCCGGGTGGCTGCCGCGAACGAGGCGGCGAAGGCCGGGTGGCCGAAGTACGGCTTGATCTTGTCGACCTGCGGCGCGGCCGGGCCGGCCGCGGCGCGGGCTCGCGCGATGTCCTCCAGGTACTGCCGGCAGCTGGAGTAGGAGCTGTAGGCGGACGTGCAGAAGGCCAGGGCCCGGCTGATCCCGTCGGCCGCCATGGTGACCAGCGTGTCCTCCAGGTAGGGATGCCAGTTCCGGTTGCCCCAGTAGACCGGCAGGTCGATGCCCGCCGCGGCCAGGTCCTTCTCGATCGCGTCCAGCAGGTCGCGGCACTGCTGGTTAATCGGGCTGACGCCGCCGAACCGGTGGTAATGCGCGGCCACCTCGGTCAGCCGGCTGTCGGGCACGTTGCGCCCGGCAGTCACGTTGCGCAGGAACGGCAGCACGTCGCCGGGGCCCTCCGGGCCGCCGAAGGACACCAGGACAAGCGCGTCATAGGCCGGCATGGTCACTATCCAACCAGTGCCGCGGCGGGCCCGCGCGCCAGCACTCCCTGTCGCGGGCGCCCGGAGACGGGCCGGGTCAGTGGTACTCGGCGGCGTACCGGGCCGCGAGCCCGAGCACCTCGCGGACGTACCAGTCGGCGTGGTTGTAGCCGAAGACCGCGTGATACAGCGACTGGCCGCCGCGGGCCGCCCCGTCGGCGCACAGCAGCCGGGCCGCTGACGGCACCGCGTCGTAGGGGTCCAGCACGTTCGGCTGGCCGCTGCGGCCAAAGCCGCGGATCCCCCACTGCGCCCAGGTGGCGGGCATGAACTGCATCGGGCCGAGCGCCCCGGCGCTGGACGGGCCGACGTTGGCGCCGTCGCCGCTCTCGATCTGGCCGATGGCGGCCAGCACCGTCCACGACAGGCCCGGGCAGTACCGGGCGGCGGAGGCCCTGAACAGCTGCAGGTAGGTGGTCGGCAGGCCGGCGCTGGCGCCGGTGCCTGTGCTCCTGGCCACCGGGAGCTGCTGGCTGCGCAGGCTCTCCATCCGCGCGCCGGAGCCGAGGATGGCCGCCACCTGGCGGTGCAGCCGGGTCATGCTGACCCCCGGGGCGCTGAGCAGCGCGGCCACCTGGTGCACCAGCCCGAGCCGGTGCGACATCTTCCGGTTGACCAGCAGGTCCACTCCGTTGAGGCCGAGCCGCGAGGCCTGCCCGAACTTCACCGTGGCGGTGACCGCCCCGGCCAGCCGGTAGCCGGTCCCGGGCTGCAGCCGCAGCCGCGCGGCCACCGAGTCACCGGAAACGAACTGGCCGGTGCTGAGGGCGGTCCAGAAGGCCTGATCGGAGGCGGTGCGCACCGGGACCCAGGACCGGAAGGTGGCCGGGTTGACGCCGATCGCGCTGACCGACTGGCCGCCCACGGTGATCTGGGCGCCGTCGAAGGCAATCATGTTGCGGACGCCGGGGATCTGGCCGAGCCGCGCGACCTGCTGCCGGGTCAGGCCCTTCGGGGCGACGATCAGCAGGTCGGGCAGGATGATCTGGCCGAAGGCCCGGTCCGCGGTGGCGTCCTGCGCCGGGCCGGCCGGGCCCGCGGGCGGCTGGGGCAGCACGTGACGGCCGGCCGCCTGGCGGGCGTGCGCCACGGCGGCCTGGCTGGGCTGAGCGCGGAACACGACCTGGCTGCCCAGGCCGGCCAGGCTGACCACCGCGACGGTGCCCAGGACGGACGTCAGGCGGCCCGCTCGGCGGCGGGCCGGCGATCCGCCGGGCGGATCCTCGGCTGCTGCGGGCAGGCTACCGCCGGGCACGGCGGCGGCACGGCGGCGTCGGGCTAGGTGTCCCATGGCCCGTTCACAGTAACCCGGCGCGCCGGGCGCCTCCAAGGCCCAGATGCCCACGCGCAGGTAAACAGCTTTCCTGCCTCAGATACCGTCGTATGGGAGGTCACGTGCGGATATGACGGATGTTCGCGCTAGCTGCGGCGAATATGAGCGGGAGACAGAGCCCGGCCCGGGTCCGGGGCGGGCGCTAGATCAGCCGGGTCACGGTGGCTACCTGGAGGTGCTGCGCCTTCCCGGCGCACTGCGATTCAGCGTGGCCGGGGCGATCGGCCGGGTGCCGATGGCGATGTTCGGCCTGGGCACCCTGCTGCTGGTGGCCTCGCTGACCGGGCGCTACGGCGTGGCCGGGGTGGTGGCCTCGGCCGGGGCAATCGGCTACGCCATCAGCTCCGCGCTGGCCGCACGCCTGGTGGACCGGTTCGGGCAGGCCCGGGTGCTGCGGCCGTCGGCCATCATCTTCGCCGTCGCCACGGCCGCCTTCGTGGCCTGCGCCGAGCTGCGGGCCCCGCTGGCCGCGGTGCTGGCCACCGGCTGCCTGGCCGGCGCGTCCATGCCCTCGGTGGGCTCGATGGTCCGGACCCGGTGGAGCCTGCTGCTGGGCAGCTCACCGCAGCTGACCACCGCGTACGCGCTGGAGTCCGTCGTCGACGAGCTAATTTTCGTCTTCGGCCCGGCAGTCGCCACCCTGCTGGCCACCGAGGTCCAGCCCGCGGCCGGAGTGGTCACCGCGATGGTGGTGTGCGTGGCGGGCACGCTGGCCCTGGCCGCGCAGACCAGCACCGAGCCGCCCCCGCACGCCGTGGCGCGCCGCCCGGCGGCCGCCGGACGCCCCCGATTCCGGATCCGGGGCCCCGGCGCGGCCGGCGCGCTGCTGCCGGCCCCGGCGCTGGCGACGCTGGCCCCGATGTTCTGCTTCCTCGGCTCCCAGTTCGCCTCGCTCGACCTGAGCACCGTGGCCTTCGCGCAGGAGCACGGGCACAAGGCCGTCGCCGGGTTCCTGCTCGGCACCTATGCCCTCGGCAGCGCGACCGGCGGGATCTGGTACGGATCGCGGTCCTGGCGGGCGCCGCTGGAACGGCGGTTCATCACGGCGCTGGCCGTGATGGTCGCGGGAGTGGCCACGTACTGGGCCGCGCCCGGCCTGCTGCTGCTCGCGCCCGTGCTGTTCGTCACTGGCCTGGCCTGCGCGCCGTGCCTGATCGCGGGCTTCAGCCTGATCGAGCGGGGCTCGCTGCCGGGCCGGCGCACCGAGGGCATGGCCTGGCTGTCGTCCACCATCTCCGTCGGAGTGGCGGCCGGGTCGGCGGTATGCGGGCAGGTCGTCGACGCCGGCGGGGCCCGCTGGGGATATGCCTACGCGGCATGCTGCGGCGGCGTGGCCGTGCTGATCGGCCTGGCCGGGCTGGGCCGGCTGCGTGCGGCGCCCGCCGCGCCAGGCGGCACAATAGGCCGATGACCAGGCATAGCGACACCGGCCGCGGGACGGCGGGCGCTCCCGGCCCGGGTACCGCGGGCACCGGGGCGGCGGCCTGGCGGAACTGGGCCGGGAACGTGACCGCCCGGCCGGCCCGGCAGGCCACGCCCGGCTCGGCCGCCCGGGTCGCCGCCGAGGTGCGCCGCGCCGCCGCCGACGGGCTGACCGTCCGGATGACCGGCACCGGGCACTCATTCACCGCCGCGGCAGCCACCGACGGGGTGCTGCTGCGGCCCGGCGGGCTGACCGCGATCCGGTCGGTGGACCCCGGTGCGGGACTGGTCACCGTCGAGGCCGGCTGCCCGCTGCAGGTGCTGAACGCCGCCCTGCTGGCCCGCGGCCTGTCGCTGGGCAACATGGGCGACATCCAGGTGCAGACGGTCGCCGGCGCGACCCAGACCGGGACCCACGGCACCGGCCGGGACCTGGGCGGGATGGCCGCTCAGGTGGCCGGCCTGGAACTGGTGCTGGCCGACGGCGAGCTGGTCACCTGCGGCCCGGCCTACGGCGGCGAGGACGGGCACCCGGGCCTGTTCGACGCGGCCCGGGTCGCGATGGGCGCCCTGGGCATCGTGACCGCGGTGACCTTCCGGGCCGAGCCGGCCTTCCTGCTGACCGCGCACGAGGAGCCGATGGCCTGGGCCGAGGTCCTCGGCCGCCTGGACGAGCTGACCGCCGGGAACGAGCACTTCGAGTTCTACTGGTTCCCGCACAGCGAGGGCTGCCTGACCAAGCGCAACAACCGCTCCCCCGGCCCCGCCCGGCCGCTGCCGCGCTGGCGTTACCTGCTCGATGATGAGTTCCTGTCCAACACCGTCTTCGGCGCGACCACCCAGCTCGGCCGGCTGGCCCCGGCCACCATCCCGGCGGTGAACAAGATGGCCGCCCGGGCGCTCGGGGCCCGCACCTACACCGATGCGGCCTACCGGGTGTTCACCAGCCCGCGCCGGGTGCGCTTCAAGGAGCAGGAGTACGCGGTGCCGCGGGCGGAGCTAGCCGGCGTCCTGGGCGAGCTGCGCGCGCTGTTCCGGCGGCGCGACTGGCGGATCAGCTTCCCGGTCGAGGTGCGGGTCGCCCCCGCCGATGACATCTGGCTGTCCACCGCCTACGGCCGGGACTCGGCCTACATCGCCATCCACGTCCAGCGCGCCGCGCCGCACCAGGACTACTTCGCCGACGTCGAGGCCGTCATGACCGCGGCCGGCGGCCGCCCGCACTGGGGCAAGATGCACACCCGCACCGCCGGCTACCTGGCCGGGGTCTACCCGCGGTTCGCCGATTTCGTCGCCCTGCGCGACACACTGGATCCTGAGCGTAGGTTCGGCAACCCTTACCTGGCCCGGGTCCTGGGGTCCTGACGGCGCGTCTGTGACGCGTACCTCGCCAGGGGGCTAGTCTCGCTGCATGACTAGGGAAGGTGGCCCGGCACCAGGGGGCATGCCGCCGCCCCGGCGCGATGCTGCTGACAGGCAGCGCGCCGGCGCGTCCGGCACGTCCCGCGCGGAGCCCGGCCCGGCGGTCCGGCCCGCCAGTGCCGCTGCCAGCGCAGCCCGCGGCACGGCCGCCAAGCCGAAGCCGCCGTCGATGCGCGGCGGTGAGCCTGCGCAGGGCCGGGCACTGGGCCGGCAGGGCCAGAAAACTGTGTCCAGGCTGCTGGATGCGGGTCTCGCCGAGTTCGACGAGCGCGGCTACCAGGCAGTCCGCGTCGATGACGTCGTCCGCCGGGCGAATACCTCGCACGGCACCTTTTACCTGTATTTCTCGAACAAGGACGACCTGTTCAAGACGCTGCTGCGGGACGCCCTCGATGCCATGAAGATCATTACTGACGACTTCCCGGTGGTGACCAGGAACGACTCGGGCAAGGCCGCGCTGCGGGCCTGGGTGCGCAGCTTCTTCGACGTGTACGCCGCGCATGCCACGGTGATCCGCATCCTCAGCCAGGCTGACGTGGTCGGCGAGGAGGTCTACGGCGACGGCCTGCAGCTGTTCTTCCGGGTCGCCGAGGCCATTACCCAGGGCATGACCGCCGGGGCGGGCATCGGCGGGACCGGCACCGAGACCGAGACCGGCGGCGGCCACGTGGAGCTCACCGCGGTGGCCTGCCTGATGATGCTGGAGCGGGTGAACTACCTGTTCAGCGTCGAAGTCCGGCTGCCCAGGGACGAGATGATCGACCGGGTCGCCGCCATCATCTACGCCGCGTTCCACCACGCCTGACCAGGCCGGCGCATGGGGCAGAATCGGTAACGTGCGATTCCTGACCCCGCCTGCCCATGACCTGACCTACAGCGACGTCTTCCTGGCCCCCCGGCGCTCATCGGTCGGGTCCCGGCTGGAGGTGAGCCTGGCCACCGGGGACGGCAGCGGCACGACGATCCCGGTCATCGTGGCCAACATGACGGCCGTAGCCGGGCGGCGGATGGCCGAGACTGTCGCCCGCCGCGGCGGGCTGACGATCCTGCCTCAGGACATCCCGGCCGATGTGGTGGCCGAGGTGATCGCCTGGGTCAAGACCCGCGACCTGGTGCACGACACCCCGCTGACGCTGGGCCCGGCCGACACCACCGGGCACGCGCTGAGCCTGCTGCCCAAGCGCGCGCACGGCGCGGTGATCGTGATCAGCGCCGACGGCCGCCCGCTGGGCGTGGTGACCGAGGCCGACTGCAACGGGGTCGACCGGTTCACCCAGCTCCGGCACGTGATGTCGGCCGAGCCGCTGACGCTGCCGGCCGGGACCGACCCGGAACGGGCGTTCGAGGTGCTGCATGCCGGACGGCACCGGCTGGCCCCGGTGGTCGATGAGTCCGGGCGGTGCACCGGCATCCTGACCCGCACCGGGGCGCTGCGCGCGACGCTGTACCAGCCGGCCACCGACGCCGGCGGGCGGCTGCGGATCGGCGCGGCGATCGGCATCAACGGCGACGTGGCGGCCAAGGCCAAGCTGCTGCTGGACGCCGGCGCCGACCTGCTCGTGGTGGACACCGCGCACGGGCACCAGGACAAGATGCTGCACGCGCTGCACGCGGTACGCGCGCTCAGCCCGGCGGTGCCCGTCGCGGCGGGCAACGTGGTCACCGCGGCCGGGGTAGCCGACCTGGTCGAGGCCGGGGCCGACATCGTGAAGGTCGGTGTCGGGCCGGGCGCCATGTGCACCACCCGGATGATGACCGGGGTCGGCCGGCCGCAGTTCAGCGCCGTGCTGGAATGCTCGGCCGAGGCCCGGCGGCTGGGCGCGCACGTGTGGGCCGACGGCGGCGTGCGCTACCCGCGCGACGTCGCGCTGGCGCTGGCCGCGGGCGCGGCGAACGTCATGATCGGCTCCTGGTTCGCCGGCACCTGCGAGTCGCCCGGTGATGCCTTCCGGGACGCCGACGGCCGCCTGTACAAGGAGAGCTTCGGGATGGCCTCGGCCCGCGCGGTCCGGCTGCGCTCGGCCGGCGACTCGGCGTTCGAGCGGGCCCGCAAGGAATTGTTCGAGGAGGGCATCTCGACCTCCCGGATGTACCTGGACACCCGGCGCCCCGGCGTGGAGGACCTGATCGACACCATCACCGCGGGGCTGCGCAGCGCGTGCACCTACGCCGGCGCGGACACCCTGGACGGGCTGCACGAGCACGCCATCGTCGGGATCCAGGGCGCGGCCGGCTACACCGAGGGCATGCCGCTGCCCACCGGCTGGTAAGCCCTCGCCCGGGGCTCGCGCGGCCGGCACGACTGCGGTGCGGGAGGAGCTGATCGTGCCCGGTGCCAGCATCCCGCCCGGCCGGATCCTGGTGCTGGGCGGATCCAGTGAGCTCGGCCTGGCGATCCTGGCCGCGCTGCCCCTGGCGCCCGGCACGGAGGTGCTGCTGGCCGGCCGGGCCGGGCCCCGGCTCGACGCCGCCGCCCGGCAGGTAACGGCACTGGGCAGCCGGGCCCGGGCGCTGCCATTCGATGCCATCGCGACGGCCAGCCATGAGGCGCTGATCAGCGATGCCTTCGCAGGCGGGCCGGTCGCGATGGTGATCGCGGCCGCGGGCATCCTGGTCCCCCAGCCGGTCCTGGACGCCGACCCGGAGCTGGCCGGCCGGCTGGTGCAGGTCAGCCTCACCGGCCACGTCACGACCCTGCTGGCGGCCGCCTGCCAGCTGCGGCGGCAGGGCTCCGGCGTGATCGTGGTGCTGTCCTCGGCTGCCGCCGTCCGGCCGCGGCGGGCCAACTTCGTCTACGGGGCGGCTAAGGCCGGGCTGGACGCGTTCGGCCGCGGGCTGGCCGACTCGCTGCACGGCAGCGGGGTGCGGGTGCTGCTGGTCCGGCCCGGCTTCGTCGCCGGCCGGATGACCGCCGGCCTGCCGCGCGCCCCGCTGGCCAGCACGCCCGCGCAGGTCGGCGCCGCCGTCGCCGGAGCGCTGGCGCGGGGCAGCCCGGTGGTCTGGGTGCCGCGCCGGCTCGCGATGCTGGCCCCGCTGCTGCGGCTGATCCCGCGCCCGGCCTGGCGCCGGCTG
>DASXDJ010000072.1:0-8922 GCA_036490755.1 Streptosporangiaceae bacterium | reverse complement strand
GTAGGTCTGGAACTGCCCGTCCGGGGTGGAGTTCATCTTGTTGACCAGGACGCCGTCGGTGTCCTTGGCCAGCAGCGGGTCCCAGTCCCGGCCCCAGACGACCTTGATCACGTTCCAGCCGGCGCCGCGGAAGGTGGCCTCCAGCTCCTGGATGATCTTGCCGTTGCCGCGAACCGGGCCGTCCAGGCGCTGCAGGTTGCAGTTGATCACGAAGGTGAGGTTGTCGAGCTCCTCGCGGGCGGCCAGGCTGATCGCGCCGCGCGACTCGGGCTCGTCCATCTCGCCGTCACCCAGGAACGCCCACACGTGCGAGCGGCTGGTGTCCTTCAGCTCGCGGGCCAGCAGGTACCGGTTGAACCGGGCCTGGTAGACCGCGTCGATGGCGCCCAGGCCCATCGAGACCGTGGGGAACTCCCAGAAGTCGGGCATCAGCCGCGGGTGCGGGTAGGACGGCAGGCCGCCGCCCGGGTGCGACAGCTCCTGGCGGAACCCGTCGAGCTGCTGCTCGGACAGGCGGCCCTCCAGGAAGGCGCGGGCATAGAAGCCGGGCGCCGCGTGGCCCTGGAAGAACACCTGGTCGCCGGACTCGCCGTGGTCCTTGCCGCGGAAGAAGTGGTTGAAGCCCACCTCATACAGGCTGGCCGCCGAGGCATAGGTGGCGATGTGCCCGCCGACGCCCAGGCCCGGCCGGTTGGCCCGGGACACCATGACCGCCGCGTTCCACCGGATATAGGCCCGGATCCGCCGCTCCACGTACTCGTCGCCGGGGAACCAGGGCTCGCGCTCGGGCGGGATGGTGTTAATGAAGTCGGTGCTGCGCAGGCCGGGCACGCCGACCTGCTGCGCGCGGGCCCGCTCGAGCAGCCGCAGCATGACGTACCGGGCACGCCCCCGGCCGCGGGTCCGGACGACGTTATCGAATGACTCGATCCACTCGCGGGTCTCGTCGGGGTCGATGTCCGGCAGCTGGCTGGGCAGGCCGTCGCTGATGATGGAGAAGCGCTGGCGTCCGGAGGCCACGGGGTGTTCCTCGCCTTCCGCGGCACGCAGGAGTCCTGCGCGGCCACGTCGTCGTGATCAGCGCGGCAGTCTGGTCGCCGCGCGGGTTCTCGTATTCCTGCTCGAGTATCTCGCTGCTCGAGATGTCCCTGCTCGGGCTGTCGGTGCCAATCCTGGTACGTGCTGCCCGGCGATGCATCTCTACTTGAGAGTAACCGGCCGCGGGGCGGCGCAGGACAGCCCGGCCGCCGGGTGGCCGACCGGGCAGAACCAGGGCCGGGCCGGGCGCATGACCGGGCACAGCTGGGTAGATCAGTCAGGGATGTGCGGGGTGCGTTCGGCACGGTAGGGCGATTACGGGACAAGAGCGACCAAAGGCTAGCAGGTCGGAACGCTGGCACCCCAAAAAGCCAGCCGGAGGGCCCAGTCTGGCCAGCGGTTTTCGTTCTGTGTGCCAATTGTGACTTGCGCACCGCGCCGACCCAGTGTGAACTGTCCGATCAAGAGGAACGGCCGCGAGAGCGGCAGGTGGCGCCAGGGGGGTGCTGCCGCCGCCGCCAGCCAGGCAGGCGGAACCTAGAAAGGATGCGGGAGGATCTCAGTGAGCGCGACCGCGGGCCAGGCGCAAGATCAGCGTGACCTGGCCGAGCGGCTTGGCGTGAAGCCAGGCCACGTGGTGCAGGAGATCGGCTACGACGACGACTGCGATGAGCAGGTTCGCGAGTCCGTAGAGGGGCTACCGGACGTCGAGCTGGTCGACGAGGACTACGACGATGTCGTGGATGGTGTGCTGCTCTGGTGGCGGGACGGGGACGGTGATCTGGTCGACGCACTTGTCGACGCGCTGACCCCGCTGGCCGGCGGGGGTTACATCCTGCTGCTCACGCCCAAGACCGGGCGCAGCGGCTATGTCGAGCCCAGCGAGATCGGGGAGGCGGCGCCCACCGCGGGCCTGTCGCAGACCTCGACCGTCAGCGCGGGCCGTAACTGGTCAGGAACCCGCCTGGTGGCGCCCAAGGCGCGGCGGTAACGGCAGGGGCCGGCGCGGGTCGCCGGCCAGGGGCAGCCCGCCGGCGCAGGCCGGGACGAGGCACGGACCCCGGACACAGGCCCGGGGCAGGCAGCAGTCGGCCCCGGCGGAACAGAAGCCAATACCGGGCAGTTTCCAGCAGCTAACGGTGGCCCCGGCGGCGGCTCGCAGGCAGCTGAGCGAGCCGGCCGGGCTGCGCCGTTTCACCGGGCGCACCCGGCGCCCGGCGAAATCAGGCATCTCGAGAGGGCAGACAGTGGCCGATCAGGACGGCACCCCGGCGGTCGGTGCCGAGGCTCCGGACTTCGAGCTGAAGGACCAGCACGGCACGCCGGTGCGGCTGTCGGGTTTCCGCGGCGCCCGGAACGTGGTCATCGTGTTCTACCCGTTCGCCTTCAGCCGCGTGTGCTCGGGCGAGATGTGCGAGCTGCGGGACAGCTTCCCCGAGGCCAGCCTCGAGGACGTGGAACTGCTCGCGATCTCCGTCGATACCGGCTTCTCGCTGCGGACCTGGGCCGATCAGCAGAACTTCGGCTTCGAGTTGTTGTCGGACTTCTGGCCGCACGGCGCGGTTGCGAGGTCATATGGTGTGTTCGATGAGAAGCTAGGCGCTGCCATTCGCGGCACCTTCATCATTGACAAGAATGGCGTCCTGCGGTGGAAGGTCATCAGGCCGATCCCGCAGGCGCGTGACATCGCCGACTACCAGAAAGCACTGGCCGCGCTCTGAGCGCGGTCATCCTGCTTTCCGGCCGCCGGCGGGGAACCGGATCAGCCTAGATGCCCTGCTATCGCTGCGGTACCCGGCAGGTGGACCCCGACCGGGGCGAGAGCCCCTGGAAGCGCGGGGTCCGGGGAGACCAGCAGGTCCTTATCTGCCCGGGCTGCCAGACGGCCCACGACTGGACGGCCGACCTGGATCACTGCCCGGCGTGCTCGGGCGTGCGGCTGGTCCGCCGGCTCGGCGAGGCCGAGTGCAAGGACTGCGGCTGGGTGCGGCCGCCGGCGGCCTCGGCGCTGCCCGGCCACCTGGCGGTGCTGGCCAGGACCGGGGGCGCGGCTGCCGGCGGTGGCGCCGCGGGCCGAGGCGAGTCGCCGGCCGGGCCGGCTGCTGGCTCGGGCGGGCTGGCGGGCTCCGGCGGGGCGCCTGGTTCCGGCCGCGCGGCCGGAGTGTCTGAGCCAGCCTGGGCCGGCGGCCAGGGCGGCGGCGAGTCGGCCGCCATGCAGGAACTGGCCGCGGAAGTCGAGCAGGCACTGGCCCGGGTCCTCGGGCGAACGGCAGGCAGTGCCGCCGGCGGCTGAGTCGCACATGACCGACGCCGCGGTCGTCGGGCGCATCCTGCGCGAGTATCACCTCCGGGGCGTGGCCCCGGAGGGGGTCCGCCGGCTGGCGGGCTCGATGCGCGGCACCGAGGTCAGCTATCAGGTCACTCCCGACGACGCGCCGTCGATGGTCATCCGCGCCTTCCGGGCCGACGCCCCGGTACCGGCCCAGTTCAGCGGCAGCGCCGCCGAGACCATGACCCACTGGGTCACCGGGCGGGCCGGCACGCTGGCCTGCCTGGCAGCGGCCGGCTACCCGGCCCCGCGCCCGGTCCCGTGCCGGACCGGGGAGCTGGTCGGGGTCGCCGGGCTGTGGCTGACCTGGGCGACCAGTTACGTGGAAGGCACGGCCCTGGTGCCGACGCTGGAGCAGCTCCGGCTGCTCGGCGGCGCCCTCGGCCGGCTGCACCGTTCCGGATTTGACCAAACGAGCTGGCGCCCGGCCGGGCCCGGTTCACTAGCTGGCCCGGCCGGGTCCCAGTCCGGAAGCTGGCCGGCCGGTTCAGCCGGAGGCCAGCGCGACCGGGCGGCGGGGGAGCAGGCCGGCCCTGGTGCCACGGCCCGGGCGGCTGGCCCGGCGGCCGGCTCCGGCGGCGCGGCGGCCTGGGCGGGCGAGGCGGCGCCGCCCGGTGCGCAGCCCGGCCTGGCGGCCTGGCATCCCGCGGCCGCCGTCGCCGGGACGCTGCGCCGGCTCGGGGCCGTGGCCCCGCTGCTGCCCGGCGAGTGGCGGGATATGCACGCGGCATTCGTGAGCTGCGCCGAGGCGGTCCGGCAGGCAGCGCCGGACCTGCCCGAGGCGCTGGTGCACGGTGACGCGTGGCCCGGCAACGCCGTGCAGCCCGGTGCCGGGCAGCCCGGTGCCGGGCAGCCCAGCGCCAGGCCGTCGCGTTCCTGGCGGCCTGGCGGCGGGCCGGTCACGCTGATCGACTGGGAAACCGGCGGCCTGGGGCTGCCCGTCCTCGACCTTGGCCATTGCCTGGCCGAGTGCCACCTGGATTCCGGGCTGCCGCCCGACAAGCCCGAGGCCTGGCTTGTCCGGGCTGACCCGCACCGGATCGCGGCGCTGGTCAGTGGTTACCGCGAAGCCCGCGAGGTTACCGCCGCCGAGCGCGCGCTGCTACCGGACGCGGTCCGGTTCGGGGCGGCGTTCGTGGGCGCGATCCATGTCGAGGCGGCCCTGACCGGCGGGGCCAGCGGCCCGGCCATGGACGCGCGGCTCGCGCGGCTGCGCAACCGCCTGGACATCAGCGCAGAGGTAGCCCGGCTGGCGCTGCGCCACCTGTAACAGACGGCGCGCGGCGACTGCTGCGCAGCTACTGCTGCTGAGCGGCCGCCTTCCGGCGGCCGAGGACGACCTGGACCGCGCCGACGGCAGCGACCGCGGCGGCGCCCAGCAGCCAGCGGCGGTCCGCCATCACGCCGTAGGCGGCGAGGAGAGCCCAGCTGTACCAGAGCCACGGGGCACGGTTCATCAAGTTCATCACTGCTTCCTGGCCGGCTTCCGGCCTCACCTGAATGAACGCCTGCCGGCCGCCAGGTATGCCGCAGCCGGCCCGCCCGTGCCTGACCTGGACTCTCCCTCAGTGATAACAGCAAGGAGCGGTGACGCCAGGCCCGGCCGCCGGCCAGCCCGGCCTGGCCCGCGGTCGGCACCGGCCCGGTCGCCGGTGACCAGGCCTGCGAAGGCTGCGCGGCAGCCGGGCTGGTCTTACCGGCCGGACAGGGCGCCGCCGTTGACGTGCAGGACCTGGCTGGTGAGGTGACTGCCGCCGGACGAGGCCAGGAACACGGCCGTCGCCGCGATGTCGTCCGGCACGCCGGCCCGGCCGTTGGCGGTCTGCCCGATCAGCGTCGTCCGGCGCTGATCGGTCATCCGGCCGCGGAAGAACTCGGTGTCGTCGATGAAGCCCGGCGCGATCACGTTGGCCGTGATCTGATCCTGGCCCAGGTCCTGGGCTAGCGTCAGGTTCCACGCCTCGACGGCGGCCTTGGCCGCGCCGTAGGAGCCGGCGCCGCCGCGGTGCGCGGCGATCGAGCTGATGTTGATGACCGCGCCGCCGGGCGCCAGGCGCGGCCGCAGCACGGCCGTGACCAGGACTGCGGAGATGAGATTGGCGTCGAGGTTGGCCCGCCACATGGCGGCGGTCTCGGCGAGCGTGCCGGGCTCGGGGGCGGCGATGCTGGTGTTGCCGCCCGCGCAGTGGACCAGCACGTGCACGGATTCGGGCAGCCCGGGGAGCGCGGCCTCGACCTGCTCCGGGTCGGTCGCGTCGAACGCGGCGGGCCGGACCCCGGCGCCGAGGTCGGCGGCGGTCTTGGCCAGGACGTCAGCCCGGCGCCCGGTAATGACGACCGCATCACCGAGCTCGGCGAAGGCGGCGGCTACGGCCCGGCCGATCCCGGTTCCGCCGCCGGTGACTACGACATTCCGCATGTCAGACTCCTTCGCACTGCGGCAGCTCGTTATGACTATGTAGATCGGACCGTTCTCGTTTAGACCTAAACGTCATATGCCAGACTAGCACCATGACAACGCCCGAGCCGCCGGCCGACCGTGCGGCGCAGATCGCGCGGGCCTGGGAGCGCGAGCAGCCCGGAGTGCCCGTCGGGTCGATCGCGATTCTCACCCGGATCTGGCAGGCGGCCAAGCTGCTGTCCGACGAGCGGCGCCGCACGCTGGCACGGGTGAGCATGGACGCGGCCACCCTCGACCTGCTGAGCACGCTGCGCCGGGCCGGGCCGCCGTACCGGCTGTCGACGCGCGAGCTGAGCACGCGCAGCCTCATCACGGCCGGCGCCGTGACCCAGCGAGTGGACCGCGCGCGGGGTGCGGGGCTGGTGCGGCGGCTGGCGGCGGAGCCGGGCTCCCGGACGGTGTTCGTGGAGCTCACCGAGGCGGGCCACTCGGCCGTCAGCGATGCGGTGAGCCGGCTGCTGACTTACGAGCAGCGACTTGTCGACATCCTGAAGCCGGGGGAGCAGGAGGAACTGGCCCGGCTGCTGTCGGTACTCCTGACCGGACTGGCGGAGCGGGCGGCGGCGGCGCAGGAGAGTGGCGGGGCCGGGGCCGGGGCCGATGCCGGCTCAGCCGGGCCGGAGTCCGGTCAGGATGTCGGCACCCAGTAACGGAGCTTGGGGCCGCGCTGATTCTCCAGCACGCCGTGATTGGCCTCAATGACCTTGCGCGATCCCACGTTGCTGGTGTCGCAGGTGACCAGGACCGGGTCGATGCCGAGGTCCCTGGCCACCGGGAGCGCAGCCCGGAGCATGGCCGTCGCATGTCCCCGGCGGCGCGCCGACGGGCGGACGTCGTAGCCGATATGGCCGCCGTAGTCACGCAGCCAGGGCGTCAGCCGGTGCCGGACGGCGATCCGGGCCAGGTACTCCTCGCCGCTGATCCACCACAACGTCGTGCACGGCACGTAGGCGTCGGGGCGCGGAGCCTCCTCCAGGGACTGCTCGCGGAGCTGGCGGGCGTACTCCGCGAAGGCGTCCGGATCAGCCCAGGTGGCTCCGTAGTCGGCTATCTCCTGCCCGACCATGCTGGTATCTCCGGGCTCGCCCCGGCCTTCGGCCCGGAATTCCTGCATGGCGGTCAGGAACGAGGCCTGCACGGCGGCGGTGGGCGCAACGAGCTCGGGCATGGCCCCTAGTCAACTGCGCCGTACGGGTGACGCGCACGTGCATTTCGGCGTAGCTGCCGGAGGCGGGATGCGCCACGGGAGCGGTACCCTGGTGCGTCGGCTGCCGGCGAGACTGACTGCGGCCCGGCCGGGTGCATAGCTCAGCGGAAGAGCACTCGCCTTACAAGCGAGGGGTCGCTGGTTCGAACCCAGCTGCGCCCACCCAGGTCAGAAGCTTGCGAGGATCACTTTCGGGTGGGCACGGGCGCCAATGGGAGCGCCGCCGCGCTCCCACACTCTGACCCAAAACTAGCGAATAGACCGCCGCTGAGCTGGTTAAACGTCCTGGCCTAGCCTGTGAGCCCTCGCCTTTGAGCTGCGTTCCTGGTCACGGGCCCGGCACTGGAGCAGGCGGCACGCGGATGATCATCCTGAGAGCTGCGGAGACCACGGCCAGGCCGCTGCTGCCGGCTCTCGGGAGGCCTGCTCCATGGTCCGGCATTGCAGCGACTTACGGTCCTACCGTGGTGGTAGCTTGCCTCATTACCGCGTGGTAACCGTCGCTCAAGCATGCCATCACAGTCGGTCCGGATGTCCATGCCCAGGTGCTCCCCGCCGCTGCTGCCGAAGGCGTCAGTGTGTCGGCATGGATGACTTCAGCTGCGCGGCGCGCTCTCAGGCTGCGGGCTTGCGGCCGTCGCCGAGTGGAAGAGCCGAGCATGAAGCCGCGCGCCGCCGTGTGAGCGAACACAATCCGGAACGGCGGTCAGCTTGATGCCGGTCGTTAACGACGCGGGCGTCCTGGTCGCCGCGGACCGCAACGCGCGCAGGGTGCGGGCAGAGCACAGAGTGCGGCTGGAAGCAGGGTTAGTTCCGGTGGTGCCCGCTCCGTTGGTCGCTCAGGTCAGCCGCATGCCAGCGCAGCTGCAGGTTCGCTGGATGCTGCGCGGATACGAGGTTGTCAGCCTGCCAGAGCACAAGGCGCGCCCTGCCGGACAGCTGCTGGGACGCGCAGCTCCAGTGATGTGGTCGGTGCCGCCGTCGCCCAGATCGCGGCCGAACTTCGGGCATATGTCGTGACCGGTGGCCGCGCCGGACATCAGCCGGCTTCTCGGGGCCGCAGGCGCGTCCAGCAAGGTCATCGCGTCTGATCCCGGAGTAATCGTTTCCGTCGGAGCAGGGTGATCTTTTTGCAGCGGAGGTCAGACCCGACGGCCGAGGTAGACGGTGTTGGCTGCGTCGCGCTCCTGCAGCGGGTTGTGGAAGGAGACGACCTCGGCCCGCACATCGGCGAAGCTCTGCGCGAGCGCCTCACTGAAATCCTCGTCTGGCGGGTCGTTGGACCAGAGCGCGAACACCCCGCCGGGCCAGAGCTGCTCACTGACTCGCCGCAGACCGGCCGGTTCGTAGAACCCGGCGTGGCTGGGATGCAGCAGATGACGCGGCGAGTGATCGATGTCGACGATGATCGCATGGAACCGCCGGCCGGGGACCGCCGGGTCAAGCCCTGCCGGAGATCGAAGCATCGCGAAGAAGTCGCCGTGGATCAGCCTGCATCTCGCGTCCGACGCAGCGCAGGAGTGGATCAGCTCGCGCTCGTGCCATTCGATCACCTCGCTGAGCGCGTCGATGACGACCAGGGACCGCACGTCCGGGCTCTCCAGCACCGCTTGCGCGGTATAGCCAAGACCGAGCCCGCCCACGGCCACGTCCAGGGGCGTGTCTGACAGCTCCGCGAGAGCCAGCCGTCCGAGCTCCATCTCACCGACCGTGAACATGCTCGACATCAGGTACTCGTCATTGAGCTTGATCTCATAGACCTCCGCGCCGACGCCTGCATGCCACCAGCGGCGGAGTACGAGCTCACCCAATGGCGTCTGGCGCCAGTCGAGCTCCTGGAAGTGCGCGCCCACCTGATCCCCCGCCCTGTTCCCGCAACAACCTATA
>DASXDJ010000071.1:0-38466 GCA_036490755.1 Streptosporangiaceae bacterium | reverse complement strand
CAGCGGCTTGGGCATGAACGTGACGGTCTTGCCGGCCGCCCGGGCGACGCTCTTGACCACGTACTTGTAGAGCATCAGCTGGTCGGCCGAGTGCAGCAGGCTGGAGAACCGGATGTCGATCTCGGCCTGCCCGGCGGTGCCCACCTCGTGGTGCTGCATCTCGACGTCGATGCCGCACTCGATGAGCTTGCGCACCATCTCCGAGCGCAGGTCGGTGTAGTGGTCCATCGGCGGGACGGGGAAGTAGCCGCCCTTGTACCGCGGCTTGTAGCCGAGGTTGCCGCCCGGCTCGTCGCGGCCGGTGTTCCAGGCCCCCTCGATCGAGTCGATGTGGTAGTAGCCCTCATGAGCGGCGGTCTCATAGCGCGCGGAGTCGAAGATGTAGAACTCCGCCTCCGGGCCGAAGTAGGCGGTGTCGGCGATGCCGCTGCCGCGCAGGTAGTCCTCGGCCTTGCGGGCGATGTTGCGCGGGTCGCGGGAGTAGGGCTCGCCGGTCAGCGGGTCATGCACGAAGAACGTCAGGTTGAGCGTCTTGTGCGCCCGGAACGGATCCATGACGGCCGTGGTCGGGTCGGGCAGCAGCAGCATGTCGGACTCGTGGATCTGCTGGAACCCGCGGATGGACGAGCCGTCGAACATGAGCCCGTCGCTGAAGACGTTCTCGCCGAAGTTCTCCGCCGGCACGGTGAAGTGCTGCATCGTGCCCGGCAGGTCGCAGAACCGGACGTCGACAAACTGCACCCCCTCCGACTCTATGTACCGCAGGATCTCGTCGCCGCTGCTGAACATCGCTCTCCCTTGACGCTGCTGTCGCCGGCCGGTGCGCCGGCTGCCTGGCGCGCTTGCGAGGCTAGCCGCGAGCGGTTTCCTGGCAGTGTCCCGGATGTTTCGCCCGTGTTACGCGGCGCTTTCCCCCGGTGCGCTCCGGACCTCGCATACCGGCCCGAACCGGAAACTGGCTGCCCGTCCCGCCAGCCTGCGGCTCCCGGCCGCTGGCCCGGCGGCGGCCTGCCCGGCCTGCCGCTGCCCCCGTCATCCAGCATGACAGGCGGGGCGGCCCCGGGCGCGGTCGCCCCACCGGCGCGGCCCGGATACCGTGGGCCACGTGAGCAACGCACGCGCGGGCGGGGCCAGCGCCCCGCAGACTAGCGGCCGGGCCGCCCGGCCGGATGAGCCGGCCGGCGGCGACGCGGACCGCTACCCGGGCCGGAGCCTGGGACTGCCCGAGGCGGGACCCGGCTCGGTGGCCGGGGTCGGCCGGCGGCTGGGTGCCCTGATCATCGACTGGCTGGCCTGCATGCTGATCTCGCTGGCCATTTTCCGCACCCAGACCTGGACCATCGCCTTCTTCGCGGCCGAGGTCTGGATCCTGACCTCGCTGACCGGCCTGACCCTGGGCAAGCGGCTGACCAGCATCCGGGTGGCCCGGCTGGACGGCCGGCCGGTCGGCCTGGTGGCCGGGCTGGTGCGGACGGTCCTGCTGCTGCTGGTCGTGCCGCCGCTGGTCTTCGACCGGGACCTGCGCGGCCTGCACGACAAGGCAGCCAGGACCGTCGTCCTGCGGATGTAACGGACGCGCGCACGGAGCAGGCCCGGTCCGGCTGAGCCGGAACCGGGCCTGGCGGCCGAGGGCGCCGCTGGCTAGCGCGACTTGGGGCGCGGCATCTTGGGCATCCGCGCGTTGCGGGGCACCGGTCCCTTGGGCATCTGCAGGGACTGCGGCAGCGCCTTGAGCCGGTAGTTCAGGTCGGCGATCGCCGGGCCCTTGAGGTTGCGGGGCAGCTTCATGATCTGCTTCTGCAGCTGCCGGATAGCCACCTGGCCCGAGTCATCGCCGACCTGGATGTCATAGATCGGGACCTCGTAGGCCACCCGCGACACCCGCTTCTTCTCCGCCGCCAGCAGGCCCGCCAGCCGGCTGGGGGACCCCTCGCCGACCAGCACGACGCCCGGCCGGCCCACGGCCCGGTGCACCACGTCCATGTTCCGGTTGGCGGCGATCGCCGGGGTGACCGTCCAGTTGCCGCGCATGTTCTGCAGGATGGCCGCCGCGGCGCCGGGCTGGCCCGCAATGGCCGCATACTGCGCGGACTGGGCGAACCGCCCGAACAAGATCATCGCGGTCATGAGGCCGAGCAGCACGCCCAGCGGGATCAGGAAGCCCGCCAGCCCGGTCAGCAGGCCGGCGACGACGAAGATCGCGATGACGCCGAGGGCTGCTGCCGCGATGATCGGCAGCGCGCGCGGATTGGCCTTGCGGATGATCCCCGCGACCATCCCGATCTGCTTGAGGCGGCCCGGGGTGTCCGCATCGGCCCCGGCTTTCTTGCTCGCGGCCGCGCCGGGCTTATTTACCATGGGGTGAGGATACCGGGCGCGACCGCTGCTCGATCGCCTGCCGGTACAGGCGGCCTGCCCGGTAGGAGGACCGCACCAGCGGCCCGGACATCACCCCGGCGAATCCGAGGTCCTCGGCCTCCGCGCCGAGCTCAGCGAATTCCTCCGGCGGCACCCAGCGCTCGACCGGGTGGTGCTTCGGCGAGGGCCGCAGGTACTGGGTGATGGTCAGCAGGTCGCAGCCGGCCGCACGCAGGTCGCGCATCGCGGCCACGACCTCCGCGCGCTCCTCGCCCAGCCCCAGGATCAGGTTCGACTTGGTGACCAGGCCTGCCTCGCGGGCCCGGCTCAGCACCTCCAGCGACCGCTCGTAGCGGAAGCCGGGCCGGATCCGCCGGAAGATCCGCGGCACCGTCTCGATGTTGTGGGCCAGCACCTCGGGCGCGGCGGAGAACACCTCGGCCAGCTGGGCGGTGTCGGCGGTGAAATCGGGGATCAGCAGCTCGACGCCGCAGCCCGGCACGGCCTGGTGAATCTCCCGGCAGGTCTGCGCGTACAGCCAGGCCCCGCCATCGGGCAGGTCATCGCGGGCCACGCCGGTGACGGTGGCGTACCGCAGGCCCATCGAGGCCACCGACTCAGCCACCCGGGCCGGCTCGCCGGTGTCCAGCGGCTGCGGCCTGCCCGTAGCGATCTGGCAGAAGTCGCAGCGCCGGGTGCACTGGTCGCCGCCGATCAGGAACGTCGCCTCGCGGTCTTCCCAGCATTCGAAGATGTTGGGGCAGCCCGCCTCCTCGCACACCGTGTGCAGGCCCTCGCGGCGGACCAGCTGCTTCAGCTCGGTGTAAGCGGGGCCGGTGCGCAGCCGGGTCTTGATCCACGGCGGCTTGCGCTCGATCGGGACCTGGCTGTTACGGGCTTCCAGCCGCAGCATGCGGCGGCCTTCTGGTGCTAGAACCACGACTTCAGACTAATACCGCCGCGCCGCGCCCCGTCCGCCGCCGGGCCCCGGGACCCGCGTCAGCCCGCGGATCCGGCCGCCATGGCCGCCGCCTGGTCCAGCAGCAGCGCCAGCCCGTGCTCGAACCGGCCCTCCAGCGCGGCCGGGTCCGCCAGCGTCGCGGTGGCCGGGTCGCCGGCCAGCGCGGCGGTGCGCGGGAACTGCCCGGTGGCCAGCAGCCCCTGCGCGAACTCCATGATCGCCGCGGTCCGCGCGCTGTCCGCGGCGGCGGCGCTGCGCGACTGCAGCTCACCGGTGCGCAGCACGTTGCCGAACACGTAGTCATCGACGATGGCCAGCAGGTCCAGCCGGGCCGCGGTGCCCAGCGGCGCGCCGTCCAGCGCGGCCAGCGACTGCTCGAAGTGCCGCATCGCGTTGGGCCCGAACGAGCCGTCCTGGCCGCCCGCCGCCCGGCCCTGCAGCGCCGCCACCGCCCACGGGTGGCGCAGGTAGGCGCTCCGGGTCTGGCGGGCGATCGCCGCCAGCGCTGAACGCCAGTCCGCCGGCAGCTCGCCGTCGGGGATCAGCGACTCGCCCATCAGGGCGTCATCCAGCAGCGCCACCAGGTCGTCCTTGGCGCTGATGTAGCGGTACAGGCTCATGGTGCCCGCGCCGAGCTCGGCGGCGATGCGGCGCATCGAGACCGCCTCGAACCCCTCGGCGTCGGCGATGGCGAGCGCGGCCGCGGCGATCTGCTCGCGGCTGAACCGGGCCTTGCGGGTGCCCGGCTCGGGCCGGGCCCAGATCGGCTGGCTGCCGGGTGACGTTGACACGAGCTTAGCGTAACGCTACGTTGTGAGTACGGCGTACGCATAACAAGTACGCCGTACTCACTAAGCAGAGCCGGCCGGTTCAGGCCGATAACAGCAAGTGGCGGCCGGGCCGGCCAGTACCCCCAGCCAGCCGCGGCCGGCTCAGGAACAGGAGCACTTCATGTCCGTGCGAGACATCCGGCTGCTGCACCGCATCGCGGTGGACTGGACCGCCGATACGTTCGGCCTCCGCGACCGCCCGGCCGGCCGTGCGCGCAACGAGGCGGCCGCCTTCCGTGCGGGGCGGCGGCACGCGCGGACCGGGTCCGGCGGCCAGGCCCGCGCGGTCAACGCTGCTGCCGCCGTCCGGGCTGCCGAGCGGCACGCCCGGGCCGCGGCCCGCGCGCTGCCCGCCCGGCGGCACGCCCGCCGGGAGCCGCGGGTACTGCGCGGCTGGCAGAACTGGATCGCCGGCGCCGGCCGGGGCTCCGGGAGCCGGCCGTGAAGGCGGCGGTGCTGCACGCCTACGGCGAGCTGCCGCGTTACGAGGAGTTCCCCGACCCGGTGCCGGCCGACAGCGAGCAGCTGGTCACGATCACCGCCGCCCCGCTGAACAACATCGACAAGGTGATGGCCGACGGCACGCACTACTCGGTGCAGGGCGACCAGGCCCGGCCCCTGCCGGCCGTCCCTGGCGTGGTCGCGGCCGGGGTGCTGCCCGGCGGCGGCCGGGTGCTGCTCGGCTCGCGGTCCGGGACCATGGCCCAGTACGCCGTGGCCAGCCCCCGGCTGACCTTCCCCATCCCGGACGGCGTCGACGACGCGCTGGCCGCCGCCGCGTGGAACCCCGGCCTGTCGGCCTGGCTGCTGTTCGGCTGGCGGGCCAGGCCCGAGCCCGGCGGCACGGTGCTGGTCCTGGGCGCCACCGGGGTGACTGGCCAGCTGGCCGTGCAGGCCGCCCGCCGCAGCGGGGCGGGCCGGGTCGTGGCCGCGGGCCGCAACCCGGTGGTCCTGCAGAAACTCGCCGAACGAGGCGCTGACGCGGTCATCAGCCTCGATCAGGACGACGCCGCGCTGACGGCTGCCTTTGCCGCGGCCGCGGGCGAGCACGGCTTCGACATCGTCGCCGACTACCTGTGGGGCCGGCCGACCGAGATCCTGCTCGGCGCGCTGGACCGGCGCGACGCCGAGATCCGCTCCGGGCGCACCCGGCTGGTCCAGGCCGGCGAGATGGCCGGCTCGCAGGTCTCGCTGCCCGCATCCGTGCTGCGCAGCGCGGGCCTGGAGATCCTGGGCATGGGCACCGGCACCATGCCGCCCCTGGCGCAGATCACCGCCATGCTGACCGAGATCCTGGACGGCCTGGCCAGCGGCGCGATCACCATGGACGTCGAGCGCGTGCCGCTGGCCGACGTCGCCGGGACCTGGGCGCGCGATCAGCGAGGACGGCGGCCCGTCTTTATCCCGTGACCAGCGGGATGGCAGCCGGGGCGGCGGAAAAGACCTGGCCGGTCACCGGCGATCGCGCCTAGCATCGGTCGCCGTGACTGCCCTGAACCCGGACCTCCGCCCGTTCCGCATCGACATCCCCCAGGCCGACCTGGATGACCTGCAGGACCGCCTGGACCGCACCCGGTGGCCGGACGAGCTGCCGGGCGCGGGCTGGTCCTACGGCGTGCCCCGCGGCTACCTGCAGGAACTGGCCCGGTACTGGCGGCATGACTATGACTGGCGGGCCGCTGAGGCGCGGCTGAACCAGTGGCCGCAGTTCACCACCGAGATCGACGGGGCGCACCTGCACTTCGCGCACATCACCTCGCCCGAGCCGGGCGCCACGCCGCTGCTGATGACCCACGGCTGGCCCGGCTCCATCGCGGAGTTCACCACGGTGGCCGGGCTGCTCACCGATCCCGCGGCCCACGGCGCCGACCCCGCACATGCCTTCCACCTGGTGCTGCCGAGCATCCCCGGCTTCGGGCTGTCAGGCCCCACGACGGAACCGGGCTGGGAGTACCGCCGGGTGGCCGCCGCGTTCGCGGAGCTGATGAGCGCGCTGGGCTACCCGCGGTACGGGGTTCAGGGCGGCGACTGGGGCGCGGCCATCTCCCGGGAGCTCGGCCGGACCCGGCCGGACGCCGTCATCGGCGTGCACCTCAACCTCGTCCCGGATGGCGGCGCGACCCGCGAGCCCGATGCCGCCGAGCTGGCGGGCCTGAGCCCCGCCGAGCGGGACCGCACGATCGCGTCCTGGGAGCGCCTGCAGGAATGGGTGCGTGACCGGCAGGGGTATGCCGATGTGCAGGCCACCCGCCCGCAGACCCTGGCCTACGCCCTGACCGACTCGCCGGTCGGCCAGCTGGCCTGGATCGCCGAGAAGTTCCGGGAGTGGACCGACTCGGCCGGGCGGCCGGAGGACGCGGTCGACCGCGACCAGCTGCTGACCAACGTCATGCTGTACTGGCTGACCGGCACCGCGGGCTCATCCGCGCGGATCTACTACGAGCGCGCGCACGCGCCCTACCGGGGGCAGCCGCCGGAGCCATCCGCCGCGCCCACCGCCGTGGCCGTCTTCCCGCGGGACAACTTCATCCCGCTGCGGCATGTCGCCGGGCGGACCAACAACATCGTGCAGTGGACGCAGTACGACCGGGGCGGCCATTTCGCCGCGATGGAGCAGCCGGACCTGCTGGCCGCCGACATCCGGGCGTTCTTTGCCAGGCTCGCCGCCCGGTAATCGGGCGACGGCCAGTCACCAGGAGAATCCCCCCGGTTTCCGGCCGGGCCGGCAGGCCGATGTGACGTCCGGGGGCATTGTCCGCGACCATAGGCACATGCAAAGTCAGTTCGAGCCCGCTTCCGGAACCCGGGATTTCCTGGCCGCTGAGTACGAGGAGCGGGAGCAGGCCTTCGGGATCATCCGGTCGGTCTTCTCCCGCTACGGCTACGAGCCCCTGCAGACCCCCGCCTTCGAGCGGCTGGACGTACTGCTGGGCAAGTACGGCGAGGACGGCGACAAGCTGGTCTTCAAGATCCTGCGCCGCGGGGAGCATGAGGCATCCGGCGAGGCGGACCTGGCCCTGCGGTATGACCTGACGGTCCCGCTGGCCCGGGTGGCAGCCGCCTACCAGGGTCAGCTGCCCTCGCCGTACAAGCGGTACGCCATGGGGCCGGTGTGGCGGGCCGACCGGCCGGGCAGGGGCCGGTTCCGCGAGTTCGTGCAGTGCGACCTGGACACCCTCGGCTCATCCTCGATCCTGGCCGACGCCGAGGCGGTATGCGCCCAGCACGACGCGCTGGCCGAGGTCGGCATCCCGCAGTTCGCCATCCAGGTGAACTCCCGGCACATCCTGTCCGGGCTGCTGGAAGTAGCGAAAGTCCCGGCCGAGCTCGGCGCGGGCGTGCTGATCTCCCTCGACAAGCTGGACAAGATGCGGCCCGACGCCGTCACGGCCGAGCTGGCCGGGCGGGGCCTGCCGGAGCCCGACGCCGCCGAGCTGGTCGCGATGATGACCGCCCCCGACGCCGAGGACCGGATCCGGGCCGCGCTCAAGCCCAGCGAGGAGGGCATGGCCGGGCTGGAGGAAGTAGACGAGCTGCTGGCCCTGGCCACCGCGCAGGTGCCGGCCGGGCGGATCGTCTTCACGCCGCGGCTGGTGCGCGGCCTGAGCTACTACACCGGGCCGATCTGGGAGGCCGTGGCGGACGGGGTGCCCGGATCCATCGGGTCGGGCGGCCGCTACGACCACCTGATCGAGCAGCTCGGCGGCCCGGACACCCCGGCCACCGGGTCCTCGCTCGGAGTCGAGCGGATCTTGTCGCTGCTGCCTGCGGCCTCAGCGTTCCAGCGCGGCCGACTGGACGTCGCGGTCACCATCATGAGCGAGGAACTGGCCGGGGCATCGTTCGGGCTGGCCGCGGCGGCCCGGTCCGCGGGCCTGCGCGCCAGCGTGTACCTCGGCGCCTCGGGCAAGCTGGGCAAGCAGCTGAAGTGGGCCGGGGACCAGGGCGCGCGGTGGTGCCTGATCTACGGGCCCCGCGAGCAGGAATCCGGCCTGGTGAAGGTGCGCGACATGCTCAGCCGCGAGGAGACCGACGTGCCGGCCGCCGAGATCGGCAGCCATCTCAGTTACGCCGAGGCAGGCCAGCACTCCTGAGCCCGGGAAAGCCGGGGCCGCCCGGTACTCGTGAACCGGGACCAGCCGAGGCCGGCCAGCACTCCCGCGCGGCGCGGGCGCGGCACTGAGGAGGGCTGCCCTCAGCCGCCGCGAGGCTCCAGACGGGGCCGGGTCAGCGGGCCACGGCCGCGGGCAGCAGGCCCGCCAGGTCGTCGGCCCGGCGGAAGGTGCCCGCCCCCAGGATCGCGGCGAGGTGCGGCTCCATGGCGTCCGCGGCCTCGGTGACGGTGACCGGCCGTCCCGCCTCGGCGGTCAGCGTGGTGGTCCCGGCATCGGCGATCCCGCACGCCACGAACCGGTCATACCAGGACAGGTCGTTCTCGCAGTTCAGGGCGATGCCGTGCATGGTGACCCCGCGGGCCACCCGGATGCCGACGGCGCCGATCTTGGCGTCCGGGCGGCCGTCCGTGCCGCGGATCCAGGCGCCGCTGCGGCCCTCGACCCGCTCCGCGCTGACCCCGAAGCCGGCGCAGGTGCGGATCATGACCTCCTCGGTCGCCCGCACGTAGGCCACCACGTCCACCGGCTCGGGCAGGGCCACGATCGGGTAGCCGACCAGCTGGCCGGGGCCGTGCCAGGTGATCTTGCCGCCCCGGTCCACCTCGATGACCGGCGCGCCCGGATCACCGACGGGCCGGTCCGCTGGGCTGGTCCGCTTGCCGGCGGTGAACACCGCCTCGTGCTCCAGCAGCAGGCAGGTATCGGGGATCTCGCCCTGCACCCGCCGCTCGTGCAGCTCCCGCTGCAGCTCGAGGGCCTCCGGGTACGGGACCTCCCGGCGGCCGAGGCCCAGCCGCGCGATAACCAGTTCACCGTTCACATCACCAGCCTATGCCCGGTGCAGGACGGGCCAGTTCTGGGAATGTCCCTCATGTCCGGGTGGCTAGCGTGAGGTGAGGAGGTGGCCGGTGATCGACGAGGAGCGGCTGCGCGAGCTCAGCCCGGCGGAGCGACTGAGCCTGATCCGGGCCCTTTCGGCCATCGACGGGCGGGCCGGGTCGCAGCCGTCCAGCCGCCGCCGCGCTGCCGTCCTGGTCCTGGTCATCGTCTGCTGCCTCGTCCTGGCCGCCTGGATCGGCATCCTGGCCGTCACCCTGCCCCGGTACTACCGGTCCGGCGGCTGGCGCGGCGCCTGGGTCGGCTTCGACCTGGCCCTGCTGGCCGCTTTCGCCGTCACCGGGTGGGCGGCCTGGAAGCGTCGTCAGGTACTGATCATCTGCCTTGTCGTGCTGGCCACCCTGCTGTGCTGCGACGCCTGGTTCGACGTCGTGCTGGACGCCCGTACGGCGGGCTTCGAGCTGAGCCTGATGTCCGCCCTGTTCATCGAGCTGCCCCTGGCCGCTATCGCGATCCTCGGCGCGCGGCGGCTCCTGCGGATGAGCATCGCTGTCATCCGGCGCTACGAGGGCCAGGCCGGCCCGCAGCCGCGGCTGCGGCACGTGCCGCTGGTCGTCGGGCAGGCCGGCTTCCTGCTCAGCCACCTGCTGGCCGAGGACGACCCGGCCGAGGCGGTCTGCCCGCCGGAGCCGGCGCCGGACGAGCAAGCCTCGCCGGAGACTGCCCCGCCCCGGGCCGGCCAGCCCTAGCATGGTGCGCGGCCCGGCCGCGCGCGCCGGGCGGCGTCAGCGACGCCCGCGCGCAGGAGGATCCCGTGGACACCGCCCGGCAGCTGCGGCTGTACAACTCCCTCGGCCGCCGGCTGGAAGACTTCCAGCCGGCCGCTCCGGTAGCAGGCCTGTACAGCTGCGGCCCGACGGTCTACGCCTTCCCGCACCTGGGCAACATGCGGCCCTACGTCTTCGCCGACACGCTGCGGCGCGCGCTGCGCTGGAAGCAGATTCCGGTCCGGCATGTCATCAACATCACCGACGTCGGGCACGCGGTCGCTGACACCGACACCGGCGAGGACAAGCTGGAGGTGGCCGCCGCCCGCGAGCGCCGCTCGGTGGCGGACATCGCGGCCTTCTACACCGGCGCGTTCTTCGCCGACGTCGCGGCGCTGAACATCCTGCCGGCCGATGAGTACCCGCGGGCGACGGCGTACGTCGGGCAGATGATCGAGTTCGCGGCCCGGCTGGAGGCCGGCGGCTACACCTACCGGCTCCCGTCCGGCCTGTACTTCGACACCAGCAAGTCGCCCGGCTACGGGACCCTGGCCCAGATCGACGTCGAAGGCCAGCGCGAGGCCGCCCGGGTCGAGCAGGTCGAGGGCCGTCGCCGCAAGACCGACTTCGCGCTGTGGCGGGCAGAGCCGCCCGGCCAGCGGCGGGTCATGCGCTGGGACTCGCCCTGGGGCCCGGGCGCCCCCGGCTGGCACCTGGAGTGCTCGGTCATGTCGATCGAGCTGCTCGGGCCGCACTTCGACATCCACACCGGCGGCGTCGATCACCGCGAGCTGCACCACGTCAATGAGATCGCGCAGAGCGAGGCCTGCCTCGGCGACGGCCGGCCGTGGGTGCGGTACTGGCTGCATAACGAGTTCCTCGGCAAGCAGAAGATGTCCAAGTCGGAGGGCGGGGCGCCGCGGCTGGCCGACCTGACCGAGGCCGGCTATCACCCGCTGGCCTTCCGGCTGTTCCTGCTCGGCAGCCACTACCGCAGCCAGCTCGACTTCAGCACCACCGCGATGGACGCCGCGCAGGCCGCACTGCGCCGCCTGGTCCGGCGGACCGCGCCGCTGCGCCCGCTGCCGGACGCCAGCACCTTCACCGCCGCCCTGGCGCTAGCCGGCGACGATGCCGCCGCGGCCCGGCTGCTGGACGGCATCGACGAGGCGATCACCGCCGACCTGGCCACGCCCCGGATCCTGGCCCTCGTCCAGGACGCGCTGCGCGACCCCGTGCTCTCCGAAGACGGCCGGCGCGCGGTCATCGCGGCCAGCAGCGAGCTCCTCGGCCTGGGTCTCGGCACGCTGCCGGCCGGCGACCTGGACGGCCACCGCGCGGACGCTGAGCTGGACGCGGGGGAGCGGCAGACGATCGAGAAGCTCATCGCCGAGCGGGCGGCGGCCCGGCAGCAGCGGGACTGGGCGCGCGCCGATGAGATCCGCGCGGAGCTGGACCGGCGCAGCGTGGTCGTTACCGACACGCCCGAGGGTCCCGTCTGGGAGCTGCGCTAGCCGCCGTCCGCCAGGCTGACGCCCCGGATCCGCCGGGCGCAGCACCGGCAAGTCTCCGGCTGCCCTATCAGTGCTCTAGAGTGCTCTATGCCCGCGTAAGTCCGCGGGACGGCACGAGGCGAGGACAGGCGCGATGACTGATGCACCGGACATCCGGGACCAGCGCCGTCAGCTCGGCCAGGACCTGAGGTCGGCCCGGCTGGCGGCTGGCTTCTCGCAGGCCCGGCTGGCCCGCCGCGCGGGCTACGCGCGCAGCACGGTCTCCACCGTTGAGAGCGGCGGCCAGCAGGTGCCGCGGCGGTTCTGGGAACTCTGCGATGCCGCACTCGGCACGGGCACCACGCTGGCCTCCGCCAGTGAGCAGCTTGACCGCCGCCGCGCCCGGCCGCAGTCCGGCGGGCACCCCGAGCGGCGCCGGTCCGCGCCGCAGCCCGGCGAGCGGTCCGGGCCGTCGGGTCCCGGTCGCGCCGGCCACGGCCCGGCCAGCGTGCGCGCACTCGCCGGCCCGCGCCTGACCAGCGAGCACCCCGCCGCCGCGCTGGCCGCGGAAGTCAGCGCCGCCTACCAGCGGCTGGGCTGGCGCGCCGAGATCTCCGGTGACCGGGTGGAGCTGGTCTGCGGGACCGCCGTCGAGGCCCTGGAGGTGCCGCGCGCGCCGGGCCTGGTCGCGGCCCGGTGGTGGCTGCACACCGGCGGCGCGCCGGACGAGATCCGCGGCCTGCCGGCGCTGCCGGACCCGGCGGCCGCGCTGGCCGTGATTGCCGCAGGCGATCGGTGGTTCTTCCTGGTCCAGGCTGGTGCCTGTCCGTGGTCTGGCGCCGGCCTGGCCAGCGCAGCGCTGCCCAGCACGCCCGCGGCCGCCCCGCTGCGGCCGGGGCTCGCCAGTGCCGGACGGCGCCGACCGGGTGGCCAGCGTTCAGGCCGGCGGGCATCCGGCCAGCGGGCAGCCGGCCAGCGCTCATCCGGCCAGCGCTCATCCGGCCAGGGCGCGGGCGATGAGCGCGCCGCCGGACAGCGAGCACCTGACCGGCTTGCCGACAAGCGGGCCGGCCAGCTGCCAGCTGGCACCGCCGGCGCCGGCGCTGTGGTGCGCTGGCACGCCGCCGGCAGCCGGATCCCGGCTCCGCCGTCCCGCGACATCAGCGGCCAGCCAGTTTCCTGGGCGCACCCGCCGCCAGCCCGTCTCGCGCTCGCCGATCCCGTCATCCTGCTCGACTTGCTGGCCCGCGCCATCGAACTGGCCGGCGGCGGTGACCAGCCCTTGCGGCTGCCCGGCGGCATCGTCGTCGCCCCGGCTGCCGGCCCGCCAGCCGCCCGCGCCGCCGGCTGATCATGTCCCGGGCCAGGCCCCGCCCGACCAGGCCCCGCCCGACCAGGCCCCGCCCGACCCGGCCAGGCCCCGCCCGACCCGGCCAGGCCCCGCCCGACCCGGCCAGGCCCCGCCGGACCACGCCCCGGCGGACCCAGGCCGCCGGCGGACCCTCCGTGCCTGACTGACGGGCGAGCCGGCGGCCGGAGAAGTGACGGAGACCGACGGAACTCGGTGACGGCGCCTGCGGTCCGTCAGGCCGTCAGGCCACGATCCCGGCATGCCTGACCTATCTGTCCCATCTCACCCGTCCCCCGCAGCTGGCCCGGCAGGAGGCCAGAGCCGGTGAGAGACCGGAGAAAAGCCCCGGCGCGCCGCCGCCGCGGGACTCCCGTCCAGGATCAGCTGGCCCCGGCCGGGCCAGCGGTGTCCTACAACGGCCTGGCGGCCGGGCCGCCGGCCCGGCTGGAGCCCGACGCCATCGGCGTCGCCCAGGACACCGTCATCGGGATGGCCTCGGCTGCCCCCGCCGTCTCGGTCGGCCTGACGCTCGCCGCGCTGGCCGCGGCCGCGGCTTACGGCGGCGGTGCCGTCATCATCGTCACCGCGATCCCGATGCTGATCATCGCCAACGCCTACCGCCGCCTGAACATGTGGAACGCCAACTGCGGCGCGTCGTTTGAGTGGGTCGGCCGGTCCATCAGCCCGCTGCTCGGCTTCCTGACCGGCTGGCTGATGATCGCCGCCTACATCACCGGCGCGGTCAGCGGCGTGGAGGTCCTCGGCCCGTCGGTGCTGGCGGTGGCCGGCGCGGATACCGCCGGGACCGCGGCCGACCTCGCCATCGCCACCGGCGTCACCCTGGTCATGCTGGTGATCGCGATCGTCGGCATCAAGATCACCGCGCGCACCCAGGTCAGCATGGCCGTGGCCGAGTACGCGATCCTGATCGGCTTCGCCATCGCCGGGCTGGCCGCCGTCCTGCACCACCACGCCGGGACCTTCGCCGTCAGCGGCGGCTGGCTCAGCCTGACCGGGATCGGCGGGCGCGGCAGCGTCACCGCCGGGCTGGTCGCCGCCGTGTACATCTTCAGCGGCTGGGACGGCACCGTCTACGTCAACGAGGAGGTGCGGCACCGGCGCACCAACCCCGGCCGGGCCGCGGTCCTGGCGGTGGCCTTGCTCACCGTCATCTACGCCCTGGCCCAGGTCGGCCTGCAGGGCGTCGTGCGACCGGCGCAGCTGCAGGCGCACGCCAACTCCGCGCTGGTCTATGTCGCCGGCGCGCTCGGCGGCCCGGCCTGGGCCAAGGTCATGGCCCTGGCGCTGGCCCTGTCGGTGGTTGCCGCGACCGGCACCAGCATCGTGCTCACCGCGCGGATCATCTACGGCATGGCCAGCTACCGCGTCCTGCCGCAGTTTCTGGCCAGCGTCTCCCGCCGGTTCGCCACCCCGGTTCCGGCCAGCATCCTCACCGGAGCGCTGGTCATCGTGATCACCTGGGTCTACCTGCTGGCCACGTCGGTGCAGAATGCGTTCGATGATGTCGTCGACGAGAGCGGCCAGCTGTTCGCGGTCTTCTACATCCTGACCGCGCTGGCCACTGTCGTGTACTACCGGCGCCGGGTCCTGGCCAGCGCCCGCGACGCGCTGACCCTGGGCATCCTGCCCGTCGGCGCCGCCGCGTTCCTGGTCTGGATCCTGGCCCGCTACCTGCAGTCCGCGCCGTCAGCGCAGGTCTGGTCACTGGCCGGCATAGTCGCATCCGGAGTTCTGATGCTACTGGTCGCGCGGTTCATCCTGCGGTCGCCGTTCTTCGCCCTGTCCCGGGAGAGCGACGACGGCACCGAGCCGGCCTGAGCGCAGCGCACCCGCTCGGGCGCTGGGTCGCTATCTCGTCTCGGCGGCCAGGGCCGGGGCGACCGCGGGGTAGGTGAAGGTGAATCCGGCCTGCTGCAGGCGCTCGGGGAGCACGCGGACGCTGTTCAGGAGCTCGCCGGACAGCTCGCCGAGGATCAGCCGGATCGGCTCGGCTGGCACGGTGAGCAGGGTTGGCCGGCGCAGCACGCTGCCGAGGGTCCTGGTGAACTCGGCGTTGGTAACCGGCTCGGGAGCGGTCAGGTTGACCGGCCCGGCGATGTCGTCGTGGTCGAGCAGGAACCGGGTGGCGCGGACGTGGTCGGTCCGGGCGATCCAGCTGATGTACTGCTGCCCGCTGCCGAGCCGCGCGCCCAGGCCGAGCCGGAACGGCCAGAGCAGGGGGCCGAGCATGCCGCCGTCGCGGGACAGCACGATGCCGCTGCGCAGGTTAACCACGCGGATCCCGGCGGCGCTGGCCGGCTCGGCGGCCGCCTCCCAGTCGGTGACCAGGTCGGCCAGGAACCCGCTGCCGGGCGGCGCGGACTCCGTAACGGCCTGGTCGCCGGTGTCGCCGTAGCGGCCGATCGCTGACCCGGACATCAGCACGCGCGGCGGCCGGGCGGCGGCGGTCATGGCGGTGACCAGGGTGGCGGTGCTGACGATCCGGCTGTCGCGCAGGATGCGCTTGCGGGCGTCGGTCCAGCGGCCGCCGGCCACCGGCGCGCCGGCCAGGTGGATGACGGCGTCCGCGCCGCTGACCACGGCGGGGTCCAGGCCGGTGCCGGGCTTGCGCGGGTCCCACCGGACCTCGCCCGGCGCGGCGGGCGGGCGGCGGACCAGCCGGGTCACCTCGGTGCCGTCCTGCTCCAGGCTGGCGCCCAGCGCGGTCCCGATGAGCCCGCCCGACCCGGTCAGCACGATCCGCATCCGGTTCCCCCCTCAGTGCTGCGCCGGGCCGGGAACCGCCGCATGCGCAGCGGCCCCCGGCCCGGCGGTGCTCATTCCGCTCCTGCAGTTACAGGCCCACCTCGGTCTCGAAGGCGCCTTCCTCCAGCCGGGCCTTCAGCGCGGTCAGGAAGCGCGCCGCGTCAGCGCCGTCGACCAGCCGGTGGTCATAGGTCAGCGCCAGGTAGACCATCGACCGGACGGTGATGACCTCGCCGAGCGTCGGGTCCTCGACGACGACGGCCCGCTTGACGACGGTGCCGGTGCCCAGGATGCCGACTTGCGGCTGGTTGATGATCGGCGTGTCGAACAGGGCGCCGCGGCTGCCGGTGTTGGTCAGCGTGAACGTCCCGCCCGCCAGGTCATCCGGGCTCACCTGGCCGGCCCGGGTACGGGCGGCCAGGTCGGCGATCTTGCGGGCCAGCCCGCCGATGTTCAGGTCGCCGGCGTTGCGGATGACCGGGACCATCAGGCCGCGCTCGGTGTCGACCGCGATGCCCAGGTGCTCGGCGTCGTGGTAGGTCACCTGGCCGCTGGCGGTGTCGATCACCGCGTTGAGCCTGGGGTGCTCCTTGAGTGCCTCGACGGTGGCCAGCGCGAAGAACGGCAGGAAGGACAGCTTGACGCCCTCGCGCGTCTCGAACGCGGCCTTGGCCCGGCCGCGCAGCCGCGCGATGGCGGTCACATCGGCCTCGACCACGGTGGTCAGCTGAGCCGAGGTCTGCAGCGACTCGACCATCCGCTGGGCGATGACCTGCCGGGCCCGCGACATCCGCTCGGTGGTGCCGCGCAGCCGCGACTCCACGACCGGGGTGCGGCCCGGCCGGCGCTCGGTGTCCGCGACGGCGGCCGGGGCCGCCGGGGCGGGGGCAGGCGGAGCCGCCGGCGGGGCGGGAGCGGCCGCAGGTGCCGGGGCCGCAGGCGCTTCCGGAGCGGCCTGCGGGCGCGACACCCTGGCGGCATCCAGCACGTCCTGCTTGCGGATCCGGCCGCCGACGCCGGTGCCGCTGATGGCGGCCAGGTCGACGTTGTGCTCGGTGGCGAGCTTGCGCACCAGCGGCGTCACGTACGGGCTCTCCGCGCCGTTAGCACCCCCCGCGTCGGCCGTGCCGGGCTCGGCGCTCTCCGGCTCGGCGGCCGGGGCCGGCGCGGGCGGTGCCGGGGGAGCCGCCGGGGACGGCGCAGCCGCCTGCGGCGCGTACGGGTGGCCGTCCTGGGCCGGCGCGGCCGGGTAGGCGGTGGCCTGCTGGTACCCGGCTGCTTCCTGCTGCTGGTACGAGCTGGCCGCCGGCTGCTGGTAAGCAGGCTCGGCGTAGCCCTGCTGCTGGTAGGCGGCGGGGGCCGCCTGCTGCTGCGCCTGGTGGGCCGGCTGCTGGTAGGGCTGAGTGGCCTGCGGTGCTTCCTGCGGCGGCGCGGCGGACTGGGGGGCAGCCGCGGGTGCCTCGGCCTGAGCCGGCTCCGGCGCTGCCTCGGGGGTCCCGCCGCCGGCCGGCGCCGCGCCCTCCTCGTCGATCACCGCGAGCTCGGCGCCGACGGCGACCGTCTCGTCCTCCGCCACCGTGATGCCCCGCAGGGTGCCGGAAACGGGGGACGGGATCTCGGTGTCCACCTTGTCGGTGGAGACCTCCAGGAGCGGCTCGTCGGCTTCGACGCGCTCGCCCTCCCGCTTCAGCCAGCGAGTGACCGTGCCCTCAGTGACGCTCTCGCCAAGCTGGGGCATCGATACGGAGACCGACATTGCTTTCCGCAACTCCTTCGTTATGTCGCCTCAAGCGCCAGGACCGGGCGTGCTGCCTGCTCCGCTGCGCGATCGGGGTGGTTATGCGTGCACGTGCAGCGGCTTTCCGGCGAGCGCCATGTGGGCCTCGCCGATCGCCTCCGACTGGGTCGGGTGCGGGTGGATGAGCTGGGCGACGTCGGCGGGGACCGCCTCCCAGTTGTAGATGAGCTGGGCCTCGGCGATCAGCTCGCCGACGCGGGCGCCCACCAGGTGGATGCCGAGCACCGGGCCGCCGTTCGCCGCGGTGATCACCTTGGCGTAGCCCTGGGTCTGCAGGATCTGGCTCTTGCCGTTGCCGGCCAGGTCATAAGTGAGCTCGGTGACCTCGATGCCGCGCTCGGCGGCAGTCGCTGAGGTGATGCCGACCGAGGCAACCTCGGGGTCGGAGTAGGTGACCCGCGGCACGCCGTCGTAGTTGATCGGCACGACCGGCAGTCCGGCCAGCCGCTCGGCGACCAGGATGCCCTCGGCGAAGCCGATGTGGGCCAGCTGCATGCCGGGGGTCAGGTCACCGACGGCCGAGATGGTCGGGATGTTGGTCTGGCACAGCTCATCGACCAGGACGAAGCCCCGGTCCATGGTCACGCCGACCTCGTCGTATCCCAGGCCCGCGGAGACCGGCCCGCGGCCGACCGCGACCAGCAGCAGCTCAGCGTCGAGAGTCTCGCCGCCGGCCAGCGTCACGGTCACCCCGGCGTCGGTGTTCTTGACGCCCGCGAACCGGGTGCCGAGCTTGTACTTGATGCCGCGCCGCCGGAACGCCCGCTCGATCAGCTTGGAGCTGGACTCCTCCTCCGGCGGCAGCAGGTGCGGCAGCATCTCCACGATGGTGACCTCGGCGCCGAAGGACCGCCACACGCTGGCGAACTCCACGCCGATCACGCCGCCGCCGAGGATGACCACCGAGGCCGGCACCCGGTCCAGCAGCAGCGCCTGGTCGCTGGTGATGACCCGCTCGCCGTCGATCTCCAGGCCGGGCAGGCTGCGTGACTCCGAGCCGCTGGCCAGCACGACGTGCGCACCCTCGATGCGCTGGTCGCCGACCTGCACCGCCGTGGCCGAGACGAGCTTGCCCTCGCCCTCGATCACGTCGATCTTCCGGCTGGCGACCAGCCCGGCCAGGCCTTTCCACAGCCGGGTGACGACCTTGTCCTTGTAGGCGTTGACGCCGGCCATGTCGATGCCGTCCAGCGAGGTCCGGACGCCGAAGCTGGCGCCGTCCCGGGCGTGGTCAGCGATCTCGGCCGCGTGCAGCAGCGCCTTGGTCGGGATGCACCCCTTGTGCAGGCAGGTGCCGCCGACCTTGTCCTTCTCGATGAGCGCGACACGCTTCCCCAGCTCGGCCGCGCGCAGCGCGCAGGCGTACCCGCCGCTGCCGCCGCCGAGGATGACGATGTCGTAGCCGCTGTCCGTCACGATCTGCTCCTTGTCCGGTGTTCCGCGTGCCAAACCACGCGGCTACAGCCTGCCGTCGGCAGCGTCCTGGGCAACTTGCACGAGCATCCGGACCGCGGAGCCCGTGCCGCCCTTGGCGATGTACCCGTAGGGCTCGCCTTCATGGAAGGCGGGGCCGGCGATGTCGACGTGGGCCCAACGTACCCCGTCCGGGGCGAATTCCCGCAGGAACAGCCCGGCCACGAGCATCCCGCCGTCCCGGCCGTCGTGCACGTTGGCGAGGTCGGCGACAACCGAGTCCAGGCCCTTGCGCATCTCGTCGGGCAGCGGCATCGGCCAGGCCTGCTCGCCGCCCCGGCGGGCCGCGTCGACGATCGCGTCGACGGTCTGCTCGTCGCTGCCCATCACCCCGGCGATCCGCATGCCCAGCGCCACGACCTGGGCGCCGGTCAGGGTGGCGACGTCGATCACCAGGTCGGGGGAGTCCTGCCCGGACCGGGCCAGCGCGTCGGCCATCACCAGGCGGCCCTCGGCGTCGGTGTTGAGCACCTCGACGGTCTTGCCGCCGTAGATGGTGATGACATCGGAGGGCCGCTGGGCCCCGCCGCCGGGCATGTTCTCGGCCAGGCACAGGTAGCCGACCACGTTCACCTCGGGCTGCAGCGCGGCGATGGCCTGCAGGGCGCCGAGCACGGCGCCGGCGCCGCCCATGTCGTCCTTCATGTTCTCCATCGACTTGGCCGGCTTGAGGGACAGGCCGCCGGAGTCGAAGGTGATGCCCTTGCCGACGAACGCGATGGTCTTGGCCGCGCCGGGCCGGGTGTAGCTGAGCCGGACCAGCCGCGGCGGGTGCACCGAGCCCTGCCCGACGCCGGTCAGGCCGCCGTAGCCGCCGTCGGCCAGCGCCTTCTCATCCAGCACCTCGATGTCCAGGCCGCTGTCCCGGGCGACCTGCTCGGCCCGGGCGGCGAAGCTCTCGGGGTACAGGTCGGCCGGGCTGGTGTTGACCAGGTCGCGCACCAGGGTGATGGCGTCGGCCAGGATCTGCGCGCGGCCTGCCGCGGCCGAGCAGTCCCGGCCGGCCAGCAGCGTGAGCTCGGGCGGGGCCGGCAGGTTACGGCGGTAGCGGGTGAAGGCGTACCGGCCCAGCAGCGCGCCCAGCGCCACGGCCTCCGCCTCGGTGTCGTCACCGGCCGGCAGGGCCAGGGCGATGCGGGGCACCTTGCCGGCCAGCGACCGGACAGCTGCGCCGGCCGCGCGGCGCAGGGCCTCGGGGTCGGCGGGCCGCGCGGCTCCGGCCGGTCCCAGGCCGGCGGCCACGATGACCGGCGCGGTCAGCGCGCCGCCGGAGACAAGCCTGGTGATCTCGCCCGCCGCTCCGGTGGCGCCGAGCGTGGCCAGCGTGGCGGCCAGGGTGCCGCCGAGCGCCGCGTCCACGTCCTGCGCGCCCGGGGCGAGCACCGGCCCGTCCGGGCCGGGGACTACTCCGATGATGACTGCGTCAGCCTGAGCTTCGCGGGGGCTTACTTCTTGTGTCTGCAGAACCGTCGTCACGGGTCCGAGCCTAGTGCCTGCCTGATCGCGGTGATCACCTGCGCCGGGCTGGTGCCGTCAGCACGCATTCCGGGCGGTCGCCCCCCGCCGCCCGGCTCAGCGGCCGGTCAGGTCGGCGACCATGGTGTCGGACTGCGGGTCGCTGGAATCGACGACCTGGTAGCCCTCCGACAGGTACAGCTGGCGGGCGAAGTTCTTGCGCTCCACGCTCAGGCTGATCCGCGCGATGCCGGCCGCGCGGGCCTGCCCGGTCACCGCTCGCAGCAGCGCCCGGCCCAGGCCGCGGCCCCGCCAGGCCGGCGTCACGCCGATGCCAGCTCCGGGACGCCGGCGGCGACGAACCCGTAGCCCGGGTCGGATTCCGGCCGGAACCGGAACCAGGCCGCCCCGGCGGGCTCGCCGCCGGCCTCGGCGACCGCGCCGAGGTCACCCGCGCGCGGCCAGCCGGTGATGCAGGGCGCCGTCCGGGGATCGGAGAGCACCCGGGCGCGGCTGCGCGCCGGCCACTCCGGTGACCAGTTCACGGCCGCGACCAGCATGTCGGCCAGGAAGCCGGCATCGCCGGCCGCGGCCGGGCGGATCAGCCAGGGCGCGTCAGGCACGCCGGGAGGCTACGGCCCGGCCCGCGGGCCGGGCTGATAACCCGACGTGCCGCCGGAACACGCTGCCGTCATCATCACCGGGCTCATCCGGCCCGCGAGCAGGGCGGCCGGAGGACCCGTTACTGGTGAGGTGCGGGCGGGCGGGGGAGCCGTTCCCGGTCCAGGTGCCGCCACCCCAGCGGGGCGACAGGCTGGGCGCGGCCGGCGGCGCGTCGTAGGACGACAGCCGGGCGCTGGCGGCGCTGATCCGCGCCATCAGCTCCTGGTCCTCGCGGATCTCGGCGTCCGTGGGCGAGAACACCAGCACGGCGCTCATGATGATCGACACCACGCCGACCCCGATGATCAGCGGGAGGACGAAGCTCTGCGCGGTGGGGCCGCTGGCGCTGACGAAGGCACCGGTCATGTGCTGCATCGTCATCGCGGCCATGCCGGTGTAGTGCATGCCGCAGACGGCGACGCCCATGATCAGCGCCGCGCCCAGGGTGGACCACAGGCCGCGCAGCCGCAGCGCGGCCCACAGCGCGGCGGTCGCGGCCACGATCCCGATGACCACCGACGCGCCCACCAGCGCCGGGGCGTAGCTGATCCCGGCGTCGTTCAGGTGAATGGCGGCCATCCCGGTGTAGTGCATGCTGACCACGCCGAGGCCGGTGACGACACCGCCGAGCAGCAGGAACGGGGTGGTGGAGCGGCCGAAGCCGACGATGAGCAGCCCGGCGAACACCACCGCGACGGCGATGAGCAGGCTGGCGATGGTGATGATTACGTCGTAGTGGATGGTCCGGCCGTGAACGGTGTAGCCGAGCATCGCGATGAAGTGCATCAGCCAGATGCCGGTCGTCCCGATGGCGATCGCCGCCAGGCCCAGCCAGCGCACTCGTGCCGCCCCGGCATAGGCAAAGGCCCGGGTGGTACAGCGCAGCCCGATGAACGCGCCCATGCACGACATCAGGTAGGCCAGGACTGGCGTCACCAGGCCGTAAGTGAAGTTGCTTGCTGCCAGCACGTAAATATCCCCTCCGCCTGCATGGCCCCGCCCTGTGGTGCTGCGCGAGCGCAGCAGCGGGACGCCGGAGCTGGCTGGCCAGGGGGGCGCCGGCGCGCTACCGTGCCGGCCATGGAAGGCTGCGCGTTCTGCGCCATCGTCGACGGCTCAGTGCCCGCACATATTGTCCTCGCGGACGAGGTCGCTATTGCCTTCCTGGACAGTCGGCCCGTTTTCAAGGGGCATGTCCTGATTGTCCCCCGGGCGCACGTCGAGACGCTTGCTGATCTCCCCACCCGCGCCGTCGGACCGCTGTTCGAGAGGGTACAGCAGGTCAGTACGGTCATGCCGGGTGCTATGGGATCTCAGGGAACTTTTGTTGCACTTAATAACAAGGTGAGCCAGAGCGTGCCACATCTTCACGTGCACGTGGTGCCCCGGACGAAGGGGGACGGGCTGCGCGGGGTCTTCTGGCCGCGGCAGAAATACGCCGACGACGCGGAGGCCGGGCAGTACGCCGCCCGGCTGCGCGCGGCCCTGGCCGCCGGCTAGCCCGGCCGCCCGCGCGCCGCTGCCTGGCGGCTGGCGCTGCTGGTCAGCGCAGGGCCGTGACCAGCAGGCATACGGCCGCGCTGACCTCGGCGACCGCGCCCAGGACATCGCCGGTGATGCCGCCCAGACGCCGGACGGCGAGGGTCGCGAGGGCCGTTCCGGCCAGCACGCCGGCGGCGATCGCGATGACGAAGATCCAGCCAAACGGAACGGCCGCCGCCAGCGCCGCCAGCACCAGCCCGGCCGCCACGGCGGGACGCACGGACCCGGCGACCAGCGCGCCGAGCCCGGAGCCCCGGGCCGCCGGGACGCCCGCGCGGCACGCCGCCGTCATGGCCAGCCGGGCGGTCAGCGCCGCGGCGGCGACCGCGACCAGGCCGCGGCCGGCCGACTCGGCCCTGGCCAGGGCGGTGACCTGGAGGAGCAGGGTGAGCACCAGGGCGACGACGCCGAACGGGCCGATGTCGGACTGCTTCATGATCTCCAGGGCGGCCCCGGCCGGGCGGCGGCTGCCCAGCCCGTCGGCCAGGTCAGCCAGCCCGTCCAGGTGCAGGCCGCCGGTCAGGATGGCCAGGGCGGCGACGGCCAGGACCGCGCCCAGCAGCGGGCCGGCCTGGCCGGGCCGGGTGGCCAGCCACAGCACGCCCGCGGCAGCAGCGCCCAGCAGCAGCCCGACGACCGGGGCCAGGCTCATCGCCCAGGCCGCGGCCCGGCGGCCCGGGACGGCCAGGGCGGCGTCACCCGCGGCCCGGGGCGCGGGCAGCGGGATGACGGTCAGCAGCGTGACCGCCAGCCGCGCACCATCCCGGGACATGGCACAGCAGCGTACGGCCCGGCCCGCGACCGGGGCGGGCGAGGTGATCAGCCCGGCGCGGGGGCAGCCCCGGCGGCAGGCGTCCCCGCGGCCGGCGGCGGGCCGGCCGCGGCCCCGTCCCCGGCCGCCGGGTCCTCGCCGGCTCCGTCCCCGGCCGCTGGGTCCTCGCCGGCGCGGCGCAGCGGCGGGACCCGCGGCGCGGCCAGCAGCCGGGTCTGGGCCAGGATCAGGTCCGTGGTCTGGCGCAGCGTGCTGGACTGCGGGATGACCTGCTCGGTGACCGAGGCGAGCAGGTCCCGCGGCCGGTACCAGTCCCGCATCATGGCCGGGCTGAACTCCGCTGCCTGCGGGCGGGTGGCATGCCGGCGCAGGGTTTCCGCCAGGGCGACGTCGAGGTAGTAGTAACGGGACAGCCCGCGGTGCTCACGGTGCAGCCCGGCGAGCATCGCCTCGTAGCGGCCGGCGGACAAGATGCCGTCCAGCACGACGTGATACCCGGCGTCCAGGCAGTATCGGGTGACCTGGTCGATCAGCCCGATGTTCACGCCGCCGGGCCGGTCATGCTCGCGCAGGATATTCCGGCGGATCAGGTCCTGAGATACCCAGGCCAGGCCCCGGCCGCAGGCCTCGCGCAGCGCGGCGGCGACCGAGGACTTGCCGGAGCCGGAGTTGCCGCGCAGCACGATGAGCCGGGTGTCGGCCGAGCCGGTCGCCATCCGGCGATCCTAGGCTGGCAGGCGCGGGAACCCGGCCGAGCCGGGCACCGCGGGCGGGGCGGCGGGACGGAGGAATGATGGCGGGACGGCCGTACGTGCTGCTGTCGGCGGCCACGTCTGCCGACGGCTGCATCGACGACGCCTCGGATCAGCGGCTGGTCCTGTCCGATGCTGCCGACCTGGACCGGGTCGATGAGGTCCGGGCCGGGTGCGACGCCATCATGGTCGGGGCGCAGACGATCCGCCGGGACAACCCGGGGCTGCGGATCCGGTCGGCGGAGCGGGAGCGCGAGCGCCTGGCCCGCGGCTGGCCGGCCCGCCCGGCCCGGGTCACGATCACCGGGGGCGGCGGGCTGGACCCCGCGGCCCGGTTCTTCGCCGATGACGGGATCGCCCGGCTGGTCTACGCGCCGGACGGCGCCGTGGCCGGGGTCCGGGCCCGGCTCGGGGCCGCGGCCGAGGTGATCGGCTGCGGGGACCCGCTGTCGCTGCCGGGTCTGCTGGCTGACCTGGCGGGGCGGGGCGTGGCCCGGCTGATGGTGGAAGGCGGCAGCCGGGTGCTGGCGCAGTTCCTGGCCGCGGGCCTGGCCGATGAGCTGCAGCTGGCCATCGCCCCGGTGCTGGTCGGAGATCCTGCGGCGCCGCGGCTGCTGACCCCCGGCGGCCCGGCGGCCGCGGCGGCGGGCACAGCCGTGCCCTGGCCCCGGCAGCTGGAGCTGGCCGGGGTGAGCCGGGCGGGCCGGATGGCGGTCTTGCGCTATGAGCGGAAGCAGCCCGAATCCGGGTAGTTTCGGTCGCGGTGCCGCATATTGCGGAAGTCCGGAACCGGCGGGCCGGGCCGGGCCGGGCTTATCGTGGATGCCATGGCCGAATGGTGGTCGGTGGAGGTATTCCACGGGGAGTTCCGGGCCTCGAGCTGGCAGCAGGCTTACAGCTCGTCGCTGATCGAGTCCGCTATCTCGCACGGCGCGGTGGACTGGAGCTGGACCGAGCACCCCTACGGGGTGGTCTTCGAGGTGTGCTTCGCCGACGATGCGCAGTGGGAGGCGTTCCGGGCGCTGCCGGCGGTCCGGGCCGCGCTGGATGCCGTCCCCGACCCGGTCAACGGGCTGCTGGTGTACCGGGGGCGCGGCGGCGGGGCCGGCGCGCCGAACCCGCGCCGCCCGCGGCCGAGTGCCGGGGCGGGCGCCGTGGACCTGCCCGAGCCCCATGAGGAGAAGGTCCTCGACCTGACCGGCGTGACGCCCGGCTACGCCGCGCCGCCGGGCGGTGCCCCGGCCCGTCTGAGCTCTACCGCGTGAGCGAGGAGCCCCGGACGGTGCAGGATGGGAAGATGACAGATACTCAGGCGACTGAGGGCGGGATGCTGTCCGCGATCGAGCGGAGCGGCTACTACCCGGGCCTGGTCGCGGACGCCGTGTCCTCGTCAGTCGGAGACGAGCAGGTCATCTCGTTCGTGGTCTACCACGATGCGCACTTCGACCCCGGCATGGAAGTCCGGCGGCACATGACGGTGCTGGCGCTGACCCCGACCCGGCTGGTCTACTCCCACACCGACGAGTACCCGGCGGACGAGACCGACCCCGATGCCCGGCCGCAGGCCGAGACCAGCACCGAGGCCGTCCGCTTCGCGCGCATCTCGTCGGTGGCGCTGACCCGGGCGATTCCCGACCCGGCCTCCTACGTGGCGGGCGTGACCATGCCCAGCGAGGTAGTGCTGACGATCGGCTGGAACGCGCTGTCGCATATCGAGCTGGAGCCGGCGCACTGCGGGGACGAGAACTGCGAGGCTGACCACGGGTACACCGGCACGGTGACGGCCGACGACCTCACCCTGCGGGTCAGCGAGGCCGCGGACGGCGAGGGTGCCGTGCGCCAGGTCCTGGGCTTCGCCCAGGCTCTGGCGGCCGCGACCAGCAGTCCATGACCAGCGCTGAGGCACTCAGCGCGGACGGTCAGGCGGCCGGGCTGGCGGCGGACCACGCCGCTGGCGTCCCCGCCCCGCCGATCCCGCGCTACGGCGAGAGCACGCTCGCTGACCTGGCGACATCGGTCCTGGACGCACTCGGAGTACCCGGCGAGGCGAACCCGCTGGAGTTGCCGGCCGCGGACCGGGTCTGCCTGCTGGTGGTCGACGGCCTGGGCTGGAACCTGCTGCGCGAGCACCCCGCGGCGGCGCCGTTCCTGTCGGAGCTGGCCCGGTCCGGGCACCCGCTGAGCGCCGGGTTCCCGGCCACCACGGTGACTAGCCTCAGCTCGCTGGGCACCGGGCTGCCGCCCGGCCAGCACGGGATGCTCGGCTACCAGGTGGCGGTGCCCGGCACCGGCCGGCTGCTGAACGCGCTGCGCTGGGACAAGCGGGTGGACCCCCTGACCTGGCAGCCGTCCGCCACGATCTTCGAGCGGGCGGCCGCGGCGGGCGTCGCGGCTTACCGCATCGCGCAGGGCTCTTACCGGGACTCGGGCCTGTCCACGGCGGTCATGCGCGGCGCGATCTACCGCGGCGCGGACACCCTCGGGGCACTGGTCGGGCAGGCCGCGACCGTCATGGCGGCCGGGCCCCGGGCGCTCGCCATGGTGTATGAGTCCGGGCTGGACTCCACCGGTCACGTCTGCGGCTGCGGCTCCGATGCCTGGCGGTTCCAGCTCGGTCACGTGGACCGGCTGGCCGAGCAGCTGGCCGGGGCGCTGCCGCAGGGCACCGCCCTGTATGTCACCGCTGATCACGGGATGGTCGACGTAGGCCCGGCCGACCGGATCGACGTCGACGCGCAGCCGGGGATGCGGGCCGGGGTGACCGTCCTGGGCGGTGAGCCGCGCGCCCGGCATGTCTACACCCGGCCCGGCGCCGCCGCCGACGTGCTCGCCGCCTGGCGCGAGGCGCTGTCCGGGGCGGCGTGGGTGGCCAGCCGCGAGGAGGCCATCGCCGACGGCTGGTTCGGCCCGGTCAGCCCGGCCATGGCCGACCGGATCGGCGACGTGGTGGTCGCCTGTACCGGCTCGCGGGCCGTGGTCGCGACCCGGACCGAGCCCCGGGAGACCGCGCTGACCGGCATGCACGGGTCGCTGGCCGCGGCGGATCAGCTGGTCCCGCTGCTGTCCTACCGGCCCGGGTAACGGCGCCCGCGCCGGCCGCCGCAACGGCCGGACCGCGGCTGACCGGGCTTCCGGGACCGCCCCGCTGAACTGCTGGTTTGTCCACAGACGGCAGCGGGAAGCCAGGCTAGTTATCCACAGAAACGAAGGGGTTATCCACGGTGACCGGCCCAGGCGCCATTCTGGTCAGCGTTAGTGACCTGTCTGCCGAGCTGGCCGCGGAGCGGCCGCTGTCGCTCCTCGACGTGCGCTGGCGGCTGGGCGGCCCGCCCGGCCGGGACAGCTACCGGGCCGGCCACCTGCCGGGCGCCGTCTTCACCGACCTGGACCGGGACCTGGCCGGGCCGCCGGGTCCCGGCGGGCGGCATCCGCTGCCCGCGGCCGCCGGCTTCCAGGCCGCGATGCGCCGGGCCGGGATCAGCGACGGCCAGCCAGTCGTGGTCTACGACGACGCCGATGCCAGCAGCGCCGCCCGGGCGTGGTGGCTGCTGCGCTACTTCGGCCACCCGGCGGTGCGGGTCCTGGACGGCGGATACCAGGCCTGGACCGCGGCCGGCCAGCCGGTGAGCACGCAGGACCCGGCTCCGGAACCAGGTACCTTCACCGCGCGGCCCGGCGGCCTGCCGGTCCTCGGCGCGGCGGCCGCGGCGGCCCTGGCCCGGTCCGGTGTCCTGCTCGACGCCCGCGCCGCGGCCCGGTACCGGGGCGAGACCGAGCCGGCGGACCCGGTGGCCGGGCACATCCCCGGCGCGGTCAGCGCGCCCACGACCGGGAACACCGGGCCGGACGGCCGGTTCCTGGACGGCGCCGCGCTGCGCGACCGGTTCGCCGCGCTCGGCCTGGCCGGGCCGGCGGGAACGGCACCCGAGGCCGGGGCGTACTGCGGGTCCGGCGTCACGGCGGCCCATGAGGTGCTCGCGCTCGCGCTGGCCGGCATCCCGGCGGCCCTGTACCCGGGCTCCTGGTCCGAGTGGATCACTGACCCGGCCCGGCCCGTAGCTACCGGCGCCCAGCCCGGCTAGCTTTCCTGCCGTCCTGACCGCCTGGACGGACCCCGTGCGCCGGATCGCGTTCCGCCCGCAGGACGCCGCGCAGCCGTACCCCGTCGAGGAGGCCGGCGAGCCGGTGCCCGGGCCTGGCCAGCTGCTGGTCCGCGCCGACGCCGTCCGCGTGCACGACGCTGCCCTTCGACCAGCTGGGCGCGGCCATCAGGCTCATCGAGACCCGGCGCAATCAGGGCCGGGTGGCGCTGGACCCGGCGTAGGCGCGGCTGCGTCAGCGGTGCGCCGGCTGATCGCGGCGGCCGCGAGATCGCGGCGACCGGCCCGCACCAGCCACACCGCCAGCCCGGTGAGCAGGGCCGGGGTGGCGGGCCGCCAGCCGTTCACGGTCACGACCGCGCTGCCCAGGATCGCCACGACGAGTAGCCGCAGCGCCAGCCGGGATGGCCGGCCCTCGCTGACCCGCCTGGCCCAGCCAGGGCGCGAGTACAGCCGGATCAGCCGCACCGGACGTGCGGGACGCGCCGGGTGCCGGACGATCAGGCCGGCCAGCGCCTCGCCCCGGCCGAAGGCGGTGCGCAGGTCGCTGTAGGCCGCCGCGGCGGCGGCGAACGCCGCGGGATCACCGCCATCGGCCCGGTCGGGATGCGTCGCGGCCGCAACCCGCCGCCAGGCGGCCCGCACATCGTCATCGGACACCGATGCGGAGGCAGGCAGGCCGAGCCGCCGGAACGGGTCACCGGTCACGGCGGCCTCCGCTGATGCCCGGCGCCCCGGTCGTCCCCGGTACTGCGCGGCCTGCGGCGGCGGATGAGCCGGCGGTGCCCGCTGCCGGATCGCCGGCCGCAGCCGGCACCGGGCTCGCGGCGCCGGCCGCGCCGGCCGGCTCGGGTCCGAAGGCGGCATCGAGGAATGCCCCGACGCCCGCCATCACCACCTGACTGTCCCGCCGCCGGCCAGCACCCGGCGGGCGGGCTCGCGCCGGGCTGTCCTGCTCTGCCGCTGCTGCTCCTGCGCCAGCCGGTGCCCGTGCCGGGGCCGGGTCGGTGGCCAGGCCCGCGGCCAGCGCATCGGGCCCGGTCACCAGCCGGCTGATCTGCACGAACGTCGCCGCGCCCCGGTACAGGTAGGCGGCCTGGCCGACGTCCAGGGCGCGGATCAGCGCCGGGTCGGCGACCGGGGCGTCGGCGGCCCGCGAGGTGCCCGCCCGGCTCCACCGCGGGAACCCGATCAGCCGCCGGGTCGTCTCGGTCACCCGGCGCGGCCCGGCCAGCGCGGTCACCGGGTCCGGGTGCGGCGTCCGCAGCAGCCAGATCCCGCCTTCGGCGGCCGCCGCGATCCGGTACCGGCCCGTGTCGTCGGGGGCCAGCCCGTGCCAGGACTGCGCCGACACCTGCACCGCCAGGCCCAGCGACCGGGCCCGCTCATACAGCGCCCAGATCGGCAGCCGCCGCGATACCGCGCTGAACTCATCGACCGCCAGCAGGACCTCGCGGTCGCCGGGGCCGCGGGTGATGTAGCTGGCCAGCAGGTCGACCAGCGCCCGCGCCTGGGCCTCGGCGACCGCCGTCTCGGCGGTGCCCTCCACGATGCAGTACCAGGCGTCGGCATCGGCGAGGCTGCCCGGTCCGTCCAGCCCGGGGCCCAGCCGCCGGAACAGCGCCCGGTAGCGCAGCGCCACGTCGGCCACCTGACGGCCGGCGGTGCGGATCAGCTCCAGTTCCGGGCCGCCGCCGGCCTGCCAGGCCAGGGTCAGCCAGCCCGGGTCGAGCCGGGCCAGGAACTCCGCCCGGCCGGCCGGCGGCCCGCACGGCGCGGTCACCGCCAGGGCCACGACGGCGTCCAGCACGTCGGCGTAGTAGGCGGCCCCGCCGGTGCCCTGCTCGACCAGGTCGGCCAGCGTGGTGACCAGCTGATCGGGCGGCAGGTCCCAGATCGACAGCGACGCCTCGTCCGGCCAGATCGCGGTGGCCCGCGCACCCGCCGCGCGCAGCACCCGCCGGGCCCGGCTGGCAATCCGCCGGGCATCACCGCCGCCCTTGCAGTCCAGGACGACCAGCAGCGGAGCCCGGCCCTGCCCGGCCGCGTGCCGACGCAGCCCGGTGGCCAGGAACGCTGCCCACAGCCGCAGCAGCAAGGTGGTCTTCCCCGTGCCGGTGCCGCCGAGGATGACCTGGTGCGAGCGCAGCCGCTCGTACGGCAGCCGGGCCAGGCCGCCGGCGCCGCTCGCGGCCCGGTCGCCGCCCGGGCCCGCCGCCCGGATGGTCGCCCCGACCACCACGTCGCCCGCTGCGGTGGTCAGCGGGACCGCGCCCGGCGCGGCGATCCGCGCCCGCGCCGTGCGGACCTGGTGCCGCCACTGCCGCCGGTCGAACGCGGCCGCCGCCCCCGGCGAGGACCCGCCCGCCGCGGCGGCCATGGACCGCAGCCGGTAGGCCCACGCGGCCGCCCCGGCCAGCAGGCCGAGGGGGATCGCGGCGGGCGCGACCACCACCAGGGCGCGGGCGTAGGAGCCGGCCTGGGCCAGCTGCCACATGGCCAGCCAGGCCCGGTAGGGAGCGGCCGCCGTCCTCTCCCACGACTGGCTGGTCAGTGCGATCGCGGCCAGCCAGACCGCGACCATGGGCAGCTGCCAGGCGGCTTCCCGGCCCAGCCGTCCCGGCGGCCAGCCGCGCAGCCAGGCCAGCCCCGCCGCGGCCGCGCCGATCGCCACCACCGGCACGGCCGCGACCAGGACGCCAGCGGTCCCGAGCAGGACCGCCGTCCGGGCCGTCAGCCGGGCCAGGCCGCGGCCGGCCGACCGGGCCAGCCCGGTCACCGGCGGGCCTGCCGTCCGCCGCGCAGGTAGCCGGCCTCCGGCAGGGCGCGGATCTGGATCCGGGCGCCTGCCGGGCCGAGCGCGGCCCGGGCCCGGCTGACCGGGCCCGCCGCCGCGGGGGAGCACAGGTAGATGACCCGCGCGTACCGGGCCGGCCGTCCCGGCACCCGCGCCTCGGCCGCCGGGCAGCCGTAGTCACCGGTCCGGCTCAGCAGCTCGGTCATGATCGCGCTGGTGCGGCGCACCGTCTTGGGCGTCAGCTCCGCCTCGATCGCCCAGCACTCGCCGGCCCACGGCACCGGCCGGCCCGGTACCACCAGATCAGTAACGGAACCGCCGGCCTGGTCCTGGCTTGCCCCGGACCCGGGCCCGGCGGGCGGCCCGGAGCCGTCCGGCGGGCCGGCCGGGATCTCCGGCCAGTGCACCTCGGCGTCGGGCAGGTGGTCGCGCTGGCCGAGCCGGCCGCCCAGCCGGGAGCGCAGCCGCCGCTCGCTGCGCCAGTGCGCGCCCGCCGCGGCGTAGCCCGGAGCGCCCTGGAGCGCCAGCCGCACCGCGGTGACCGCCCGGATGTGCGGCAGCCGCGGCAGCGCGGGCGGGCTGGGCGCGTAGGCCAGCCCGCAGGCGGTCAGCCCGGCCCGGGTCAGCCACACCCACCGCGGCCCGGCACTCAGCCGCTCGGCCTGCGCCAGCCGCCGCCCGACCCACCGGCCGGCGATCGCGCCGGCCCGCTGGCTGCTGACGCCCAGCGCGGCGGCGAGCTGGTCGACCTGCACCCCGTACATCTCGGCCACGAACGCCAGCCCCGCAGCGTCCGGCCCGGTTCCGCCCGCGGCCGGGCCGAAATGACTGGCCCGGGCCGGTAACGGTCGTCGGCTCGCCGGTCCGGGGGCCGCCGGGGCGGCGATCGCGCCGCCCGGATCCGCCGGGTTCATCGGGTCCCCCGCAGGAGGCTCCGGACTTCAGGCCGGGGCGGAATCTGGTGTCCCGCGCAGCGGGACGGGATGCTGGGGCAGTGCATACGGCGCGCCCTTCATGCTCTGAGAGCACTTAGTGCTATAATGGGAAGGTGAGGACGGCTTACCGGTGCCGGGCGTACCCCGATGCGGTGCAGCAGGCGATGCTGAACCGCACCTTCGGGTGCGTCCGCGTGGTCTGGAACCGGACGCTGGCCGCCCGCCGCGCCCGGTATGCGACCGAGCGCAGGTCTGCGTCGTATGCGCAGACGGACGCGGCGCTCACCTCGATGAAACGCGACCCGGAACTCGCGCGGCTGAACGAGGTCTCGTCGGTGCCGCTCTAGCAGGCGCTGCGTCACCAGCACGCCGCGTTCGGGGCGTTCTTCGCCCGGCGGGCCCGGTACCCGCGGTTCAAGTCCCGCCGGGGCCGCCAGTCCGCGACCTTCACGAGGTCGGCGTTCCGGATGCGCGGCGCCGACCTGTGGCTGGCCAAGATGAGCGGGCCGCTGCCCGTGACGTGGACCTGGCCGGGTACCGACCGGGCTGCGCTGAGCCCCACGTCGGTAACCGTGGCCCGCGACGCGGCCGGGCGGTGGTTCGTGACCTTCCGCGCCGAAGTCCCCGATCCGGATCCGCTGCCCGCGACCGGCGGCGCGGTCGGAATCGATCTGGGGCTGAGGGACTTCGCGGTGCTGTCGGACGGGCAGCGAATCGCGCATCCGCGGCACATGGACGTGCATGAGCGGCGGCTGAAGCTATATCAGCGGCGGCTGGCCCGCTGTCAGAATGGCTTCGCCAACCGGGCCCAGGCGCGCCGGAAGGTGGCCCGCGCGCACGCCCGGGTCGCCGACGCGCGCCGCGACTTCCTGCATAAAGCCAGCACGGACCTGATCCGCCGGTTCGACGTCCTGGCCAGCGAGGACCTGGCCGTGGCCAACATGGTCCGCGACCGGTCGGTGGCCCGCGCGATCTCCCTGACCGGCGCCGCCGGGCTGGCGGCAGCCGCCACCAGAGGTGGCGGTGATGCCTGCGGAGCGGACGTCAGACACGAAGGGCAACCTCCCGTGCAGGCCGCGGTGAACCAGGAACCCCGGCGGGCGACCACCGGAATCCCCACCCTTCACGGCGGAGAGAGTAGCCAACCTCCATCAGAGCATGCCGGGCCGCGCGGAGATAGCGACCGGTTCGGGTCATTCGCCGGACGCTGGCTACTCCTGCAAGGCCTGGTACCTGGCCCAGGACAGCCTGGCCGCACCTGCGGACGACCTGCTGAGAGCAGAGGCCGGCGAACTCGCCAACGTACTGCTGGACGACCGGGATGCGCTGCTCGCGACGCCCTTTGACGTCGCCGTCGTCTACGGAGCGGCGCACATGGGTGCCGTGGCCCGCGAGCTCTTCCGCCGGCATCGCTAACGCCCGCGCACGTGGAAATGGCTGACCGCCTCCGACTTCTAGCCGCCGCTGTGCCGCGGGTCCCCGGTGCTGCGGAGATAGCGACCGGTTTACACCGGCTTCGCGGCCACGCGCCGTGCCGGCCCGGTCACGGTGTTCGAGCCGGTTCCGAAACTAGTGCGGTGACCTGCGGCCAAGGTACTGGTGCCGGTGCTGGCGGTAGGGCACAATGTGTCGTGCGCGCAAGCGCGGATCATGGCCATGCAGTGACGAGGTCGTTGGGGAAGACGCACCTGGTCGGCTGCAGGGAGGTCGCATTGTCCGCACGTGGCGTGCTGCAGGTTCATGCTGCGCCCCCGGCGCTGTGCCCGCACATTGAGTGGGCAGTGGCGGGGGTTCTTGGTGTGCCCGTAAACCTGCCGTGGGTGGATCAGCCCGCCTCGCCTGGCTCGCTGCGCGCGGAGCTGGACTGGCAGGGCAGCCCCGGCGCCTCGGGCGCGATCACCTCGGCGCTGGCCGGCTGGAACCGGCTGCGGTTCGAGGTGACCGAGGAGGCCAGCCCGGGCTGTGACGCGGTCCGCTACAGCTACACCCCGGCGCTGGGCACCTTCAGCGCGACGGTCTCAGCCAGCGGCGACATCATGATCTCGGAGAACCGGCTGCGCGCGGCGATGGAGCTGGCCGCGGCCGGCGGCAGCCAGCGCGACGGGGACTTCGGCGGCCTGCGCGATGAGCACGGCCCGCGGCACCCGGCGCTGGGCGGGTCCCTGGAGGCCGAGCTCGCCCTGCTGCTGGGCCAGCCCTGGGATGACGAGCTGGAGTCGTTCCGGCACGCGGGCGCGGGCGCGCCTGTCCGCTGGCTGAACGCCACCGGCTGATTTCCTCTGTACCGGCGCTGCCGCCGGCCGGGCAATGCGGTGGCCGGCCGGGCTGCCTGGCGGTCACATCGAGGCCCGGCCGGGGTGTCCCGCCGTCAGTCGCGGCGGGCCAGATGCCGGGCCCGCCCCGATTGTCCTCCCCCGACAGGGCGCGGCCGGGCAGCCGGGGCACAGCGGCAGCGTTCAGCTAACGTTCAGGTTCCAGCCGGCATTCAGGAAACTGTCAGCGTTCCTCCGGAGTAAATGCTCAGGTTCATTGCCGAGTATCAGGTTGTGCGCCGAGGGAGCGCACAGCGGAGGGATGACAGCCATGAGCAACGTCCACGACCAGCCGGACGCACAGGGGCCTGCGCAGCCGGAATCACAGCCGACGCAGCCCGGCGCGGGATTCCTGGCCGGGGCCAGCGTGCCGCCTGGCGCGGACCGGGGCTACGGCGGGCCGGGCCACCCGGGCCCGGCTTACGGGAACCAGGGCTACGGGAACCAGGCCTACGGCAGCCAGGGAGCCCAGGGCTACGGCGGCCAGGGATATGGCGGCCAGGGATATGGCGGTCCGGGCTACCCCGGCCAGGGCTACCCCGGCGGCGGCGCTGGCGGCTACGGCCAGCCGGGGCACGGCGGCAGCTACGGGCAGCCGGGCTACGGTCCCGGATCCGGCGCCCCCGGCTCCGGCGGGCCGGGCTATGCGGCGCCGGGCAGCCGCCCGCCGCGCAAGCATCGCATCCTGGCCGGCGCCGCGGCGGCCGTGATCGCCTTCGGGGGCGGCGCGGGCGTCACTGCCTGGGCCACCGCGGGCGGGGGCCTCGGTTCCGGGACAGTGCTGACCACCGAGGCGATCGTGCAGCGCACCGACCCGGCCGTCGTCGACATCGTCTCCCAGCTAGGCGGCCAGAACGCGGCATCGGCCGGCACCGGGATCGTGCTGACCTCCACCGGCGAGGTGCTGACCAACAACCACGTGATCGACGGTGCCACCTCGATTACCGTCACCGACGTCGGCAACGGGCGCAGCTACAAGGCGACGGTCAAGGGCTACGACGCCTCGCACGACATCGCCGTCATCCAGCTGCAGGGCGCCTCCGGCCTGAAGACCGCCGACATCGGCGACTCCGGCGACGTCAAGGTCGGGAGCAAGGTCGTGGCGCTGGGCAACGCCGGCGGCCGCGGCGGCGCGCCGTCGGTGGCCGAGGGCCATGTCACCGGCCTGGGCACCTCGATCACCGCGCAGGACGAGGGCAGCGGCAGCTCCGAGCGGCTGCACGGCATGATCCGCACCAACGCCAACATCCAGCCGGGTGACTCGGGCGGCCCGCTGCTGAACACCGCCGGCGAGGTGATCGGCATGGACACCGCGGCGTCCAGCACCGAGACCGCGGCGCAGACCGGGCAGATCCAGGCGTTCGCGATCCCGATCGACGAGGCCATCGACACGGCCAAGCAGATCACCGCGGGCGAGTCCTCGGACACCGTGCACATCGGGCCCACCGCGTTCCTGGGTGTCTCGATCTCCACTCAGGCCGGGCTTGGCTCGGGCACGACCACGGGCGGCGCGCCGGTGGCGGGCGTCGTCGAGGGCGGCGCCGCGGCCTCCGCGGGGATCACCGGCGGCGACACGATCACCTCGATCGCCGGGCACAGCGTCACCTCGCCGACCGACCTGCGGGACATCATCACCGCCCTGAAGCCGGGTCAGAAGGTCCCGGTGGCCTGGACCACCCAGTCCGGGCAGAGCCACTCGGCGACCGTGTCACTGGGCACCGGACCGGCCGCCTGACCGGCCCCGGCGGGTCCGGCTGAGCCCGCCGCTGGCCAACTGGCCGCCGTCGCACCCCGAGAGTCGGGGGGTGCGGCGGCGGTCTGGTGTCTGCCCGCATGCGCTGGTGCCGGACCGGCCGGGCAGCGCCCGCGATTGCCCGGCGTGCTCCGGCCCGAGCGCGCCGGCCCGAGCCCGGTGGCGGCCTGGCCCCGGCCCGACACGCCGGCCCGGCGGCCCGGGGAATGGCGGCCGGCGGCGAGCCGTTGCCAGTTGCCATGCCACTCGTCGTGATCGCCGCCGCCTACGGCGGCCCCGAGGTCCTGTCCGTCGTGGATCAGCCCGTCCCGGAGCCGGGCCCGGGCGAGGCCCGGATTGCCGTCCGCGCCAGCGGGGTCAATCCGTCCGACTACAAGACCTACAGCGGTGCGTTCGGCACCGACCCGGCGAAGCTGCCGCTGCGCATCGGCTCGGAGGTGGCCGGCGTGGTCACCGCCGCCGGCCCGGGGGCGGCCGGCCCGGCGGGCCCGCTCGCGGCGGGTGATGAGGTGATCGGCTACCGGGTGACCGGCGGCTACGCCGCCGAGCTGACCGTCCCGGCCGGCACGCTCGTGCCGCGGCCCGCGCAGCTGGACTGGCCGCAGGCGGCCGGCCTGCTGCTCACCGGGGTCACCGCCTGGCACGCCCTGGAGGCGGCCGGCGTCGGCGCCGGCGACACCGTGCTGGTGCACGGCGCGTCCGGCGGCGTCGGCGTGATGGCCGTCCAGCTGGCGGCTGCGCGCGGCGCGACGGTGATCGGCACGGCCAGCCCGGCCCGGCACGAGCTGCTCGCCGGGCTCGGCGCGGTGCCGGCCGCCTACGGCGACGGCCTGGCGGACCGGGTCCGCGCGGCCGCGCCCGGCGGCGTCGACGCCGCCCTGGACCTGGTCGGCACCGACGAGGCCGTGGACGTGTCGCTGGAACTGGTCGCAGACCGGAGCCGGATCGCCTCGATCGCCGCCTTCGGCCGCGCGCCGGGCCTGGGGATCAAGCTGCTCGGCGGCGGCCCCGGCGCGGACCCGGGCACGGCCATCCGGCAGGAGGCCCGGCTGAAGCTGGTGGGCCTCGCCGAGGCCGGCCAGCTGCGGGTGCTGGTCTCGCGCACCTGGCCGCTGGCCGAGGTGGCCGCCGCGCACCGGGAGCTGATGTCCGGCCACACCACCGGCAAGATGGCGCTCATCCCGTAACGACGCACTGACCCGGCCCGGGCAGCCTGGCCGGGCTGCCGGCAGCACCTGACGGTGGCGGCCTGCTACGGGGGCCAGGGCGCGGCGAGATAGCCCCCTATTTCACCCGCGACCTGGACTCGTGACGCCGCGCCCGGCCGCTGCGGCGTCACGCGCTGCGGCCGGCGGCCGGGCGGAGCGCGGCGGTGTCGCTGTCGGCCAGCCGCTCCATCAGCTCCCCGGCCAGCCGCAGCACCTCGCGCTCGGTCGGCGTGAGCCCGGACATGGCCAGCGCCAGCCAGCTGTCCCGCTGGCGGAAGTCGCGGCGCAGTACCTCCTGGCCGGCGCCGGTGATAGCCAGCACCGCGCGCCGCCGGTCCTGGCCGTCGGCGGTCCGGCTGATCAGGGCGTCGTCCTCGAGTCCGGCGAGGGTGCGGCTGAGCGACTGGGGCTGCAGCCACTCAGCTACGGCCAGGTCGCCGGGCGTCATCGGGCCGCGGACGTGCAGGTGAGACAGCACGCTCAGGCGCAGCAGCGGCTCGCCGGTGCCGGGCCGCTCGGCGCGCAGCCGCCGGGCCAGGCGGCTGGCCCCGCGCCGGACAGTCGTGGCGGTCTGGAGCAGCTGATCATCGGGCACAATCGGTACGCTAGCACGTAGGATTCGCCATCGGGAGAAGGCGGTCCGGGCGCGACTCCCGGACCGCCGGGGTAGCACCCGGCTTGTGGATGGCGTTCAGGATACCTTCAGCTCATTCTGCGTTGGGAATAAGTAGTAAGCAGAGGCGTAAGATTGAGGCATGCGCAATCCGGTGACGTGGACCTGGCCGTGGCGGCGGGCTGGATGGCCCCCGCGCGCGGCACCCTCGCGGACCAGCCAGGCAGTGGCGCTGACCCGGGCCACCCTGGACCGGCCGCACACGCCCGGCGGGGATCCGGTGGCGCAGCAGCGGCTGTGCGCAGGGATGCGCCCGGCACCCGTCGCCTCGCTGCGGGCGCGCCTGGCCGCCCGGACCGGCTTCTTCGATGAGCAGGTGCTCGCCGCGATCGGGCGGGGCACCCGCCAGGTGGTGATCCTGGGCGCGGGCTACGACGACCGGGCGCTGCGATTCCGGTCGCCGGGGGTGCGCTTCGTCGAGGTCGACCACCCGGCCACGCAGGCCGACAAGCGGCGCCGGCTGGCCGCGCTGGCCGGCGGCGACGGGCCGGTGCTGGCCGCGGCGGACTTCCGGTCCGGCGATGTAGCCGCGGTGCTGGCGGGCTGCGGGCACGACCCGGGCCAGGACACGCTGTTCCTCTGCGAGGGCCTGCTGGTGTACCTGGACGTGCCGGTGACCGGCGGGCTGCTGCGCGCCCTGCGGTCCCGGGCGGCGCCGGGCAGCGTGCTGGCGGTCAGCCTCGCGGTGCACCCGCCGGGGGCCGACTCAGCGGCCGTGGCAGCCCGCCTGAACGCGGGCCGTCGGGCGGGCGGCA
>DASXDJ010000070.1:0-2289 GCA_036490755.1 Streptosporangiaceae bacterium | reverse complement strand
CGGTTTGTGCTGCGGCGCGTGGTATGCCGGGCCGATACTTGACCGGTGATCGGTGCCGCGTTCCGGGACACACTGGCCGACGCCAAGGCCGGCGATGAGGCGGCCTTCACGCGCCTGTTCCGTGACGTGCAGCCCGCCCTGCTGCGGTACCTGCGGCTGATCGCGCCCGATGCCGATGACGTGGCCGGCGACACCTGGCTGCAGGTGGTGGGCGGCCTGGACCGCTTCCGCGGTGAGGAGCAGGAGTTCCGGGCCTGGCTGTTCACCATCGCCCGGCACCGGGCGGCAGACTCCGGGCGGTCGCGGGCCCGGCGCCCCGCCATCCCCCTCGAGATGACCGAGGCGGAGCAGCAGCCGACCACCTCCGATGCCGCCGATCAGGCCCTGGAGGCGGTTTCCACCCAGGCGGTGCTGGAGCTGATCGCGTCGCTGCCGGGGGACCAGGCCGAGATCGTCCTGCTGCGCGTGGTGGCCGGCCTCGAGGCCCGCGAGGTGGCACGGATCGTGGGCAAGTCCCCGGGCGCGGTCCGGGTGGCGGCGCACCGTGGCCTGCGCAAACTGGCCGACCGGGCCAGGCGGCCGGAAACCGAAGGAGCAATTACGAGGCCGGGTGTAACACATTGAGCGGGCCCGACGCTATGCAGGGTGAGATGCCTGGGTTCTTCCCCGGCCGGCCCGGCGGCGACCACGACGAGCCGCTGCTGGACATGCTATTGGAGCGGCGCCCCATCCCCCCCGGGGCGCCGCCAGAGATGCATGACCTGGCGCGTATGCTCGCCGCCGCGGCCGGCCCGGCTGAACCCGGGGACCTAGCCGGAGAGGACGCCGCACGCGCGGCGTTCAGTCGGCCGCGGTTCCCGGCCGGTGTCTCCCATGCTGCCCCGCGGTCAGCCCGGCACCGGCTGACCGCGCGACCAGCACGCGGCAGACTCCCCCTAGTGGCCGCGCTGGCAGTGGCAGCAGCGGGGCTGGGCAGCGCGACCGCCGCATACGCGGGTGCGCTGCCCAGCCCGATACAGCACATCGCGCACGAGTTCATCGGAGCCCCGGCGCCGAAGTTCGACATTTCCCGGCAGTCGCCCGTCGTCAGCAGCAGCTCGCCGGTCTCGGCCCCCCGGGTCAGCGCGCCCGCGACCCGCAAGCCGCCGCGGGCACCGATCTCCTCGGCCAGCCCGACGCCCAGCGGGAACTGGCGCTGGAACTCGAAGAACCCGAGATACCATCCGGGATCCGCCCCCGCCAGCTGCCAGCCCACTCCGGCCGCCACCCAGAACCAGGCCCATCCGGCTCCGAGTCCGACTCCGAGCCGTCTCAGCCCGTCGCTGGGCGTGAGCAGCAGCATCGGCCCGCACCAGTCGCAGGCGGTGCAGGATCCGGCGGCGCCCCGGTCTTCGCCGTCCAGCTGGGCGCCGGTGCCCTCGGGGACCGACTGCCCGGCCCTCCCGGGCAGATAGGCGCCGCCAGGCCAGCGGTACCTGGTTGACGGCGGCCGAGCGCGAGGTCGATGCTGGCCGGTGTGACTGCACCAGATGATCATGTGCTGCGCAACCGGGCCGCGTGGGACCAGTGGGCGGCCGGCTACGCCGCCGCGGGCCTGCACGCCTGGTCGGCGGCCGAGCCGGCCTGGGGCATCTGGGGCATCCCCGAAGCGCAGGCGGGCGTCCTGCCGTCCGATCTGAGCGGCCGCGACAGCATCGAGCTCGGCTGCGGTACCGGCTACGTCTCGGCCTGGCTGGCGCGCCGCGGCGCGCGGCCGGCGGCCCTGGACAACTCGCCGGCTCAGCTGGCGGCCGCGCACGAGCTGCAAGAGCGTTTCGGGCTGCGGTTCCCGCTCTTCCACGCCGACGCCGAGCGGACGCCGTTCGCCGACGCCAGCTTCGACCTGGCCATCAGCGAGTACGGCGCCAGCATCTGGTGTGACCCGTACGCCTGGATCCCCGAGGCCGCCCGGCTGCTCCGCCCCGGCGGCCAGCTGATCTTCCTGGTCAACTCGGTCTTCCTGATGCTCACGGTTCCCGATACCGATGGGGTGCCCGCCTCCGACCGGCTGCTGCGCCCGTACTTCGGCATGCACCGGTTCGAATGGCCCGACGACGATTCCGTGGAGTTCCATCTCGGCCACGGCGACATGATCCGCCTGCTCCGGCGCTGCGGCCTGGAGGTCGAGGATCTCCTGGAACTCCGCCCGGAACCGGGCTCGGCCGCGTCGCATCCGCATGCCACCCTCGAATGGGCCCGGCAGTGGCCCTGCGAGGAAGTCTGGAAGGCCCGCAAGCCCGGGAGGAATGC
>DASXDJ010000069.1:0-14664 GCA_036490755.1 Streptosporangiaceae bacterium | reverse complement strand
AACGTGGCGATCCTCGGCGGCCTGCTGATCGCCGCGGCCGACACCAGCGGCCAGCCGTCGCTGGCCTGGCGCGGCCGCCACGCCGCCAGGACCGCGCGCCGCGAAGTGAAGCTGGCCGCCAAGACCGCCCGGACCTCGGGGAAGGCCGGGGCCGCCGCGGGCCGCCTCAGCAGCCGCGTGCCCGCCGGCATCCCGCACTGACCTCCGCCGGGCGGTCCCGCAGGCCCGCAACCCGGAACGACCCGCAACTCGGAAGGAGCAGTCCATCGTGAGCGCGGTACCCGAGATCATGCTCAACAACGGCCAGTCCATCCCGCAGTTCGGCTTCGGCGTCTTCCAGGTGGAACCGGATGACACCGCCGATGCGGTCGGCACGGCCCTGCAGGCCGGCTACCGGCACATCGACACCGCCGAGATGTACGGCAACGAGCGCCAGGTCGGCGAGGCCATCAGCAAGTCGGGCCTGGACCGGGGCGAGATCTTCGTGACCAGCAAGCTGAGCAACGCCGCGCACGAGCCGGAGGACGCCCGGGTGGCGTTCGATCTCACCCTCGACGAGCTCGGCCTGGACTACATCGACCTGTTCCTGATCCACTGGCCGCTGCCCACCCGGTACGACGGCGACTTCGTGTCCACCTGGCAGACCCTGGAGGAGTTCTACCGGGGCGGCCGGGCCCGCTCGATCGGCGTCTCCAACTTCCAGCCGCATCACCTGCGGCGGCTGCACGCCGAGTCCGAGATCACCCCGGCGGTCAACCAGATCGAGGTGCACCCCTACTTCACCCAGGACGAGGTCCGCGAGTTCTGCGCCGGGCACCAGATCGCGATCGAGGCCTGGTCGCCGATCGCGCAGGGCGCGGTCCTCGATGACCCGACCGTGGGCGAGATCGCCGGCCGGACGGGCAAGACCCCGGCTCAGGTGGTGCTGCGCTGGCACATCGAGCGCGGCGACATCGTGTTCCCCAAGTCGGTCACGCCCGCCCGGATCAGGGAGAACTTCGACATCTTCGATTTCGAGCTGTCCGGCGCCGACGTCGAGGCGATCAGCGCGCTGAACCGCGATGAGCGAACCGGCCCCGATCCCGACACCTTCGACATGATTCCGCGCTAGCTGCCGCTCGCACGCCCCTGCTGGCCGCATCGCCCGGTTTGCCCGGCTGAGCGGCCGGCGGGGGCGTACAGTGCTGGGCCATGCGGCTCCCCCGCCCCCCGGAGCTCCGCCTGCGCATCCCGCAGCTCCCCGCATCCCTGCTGTGGGATCACAACGCCCATTACCACCGGTGGCTGCTGCGCCAGCTGCCCGCCGCCCCGGATCAGGTCCTGGACGCCGGCTGCGGTGCCGGCCAGCTGACCGCCAGCCTGGCGCAGCGAGCCCGCCGGGTAGATGCGGTGGATGCCGCGCCGGCCATGATCGAGCGGGCCCGGACGCTGTGGCCCGGCGCCGCGGCCGTGCGCTGGATCGGCGGCGACCTGCTCGACCCGGACCTGCCGCTGGCCGCCGGCGGCTACGACGCCGTCACCGCCGTCTCCAGCCTGCACCACCTGCCGCTGCGGCCGGGCCTGCGCCGCCTGGCGAGCCTGGTCCGGCCCGGCGGCGTTCTCGCCGTGGTCGGCCTGTACCGGCTCGCGACGCCCGCCGACTTCGCGTTCGAGGCCGTCCGGCCGCCCGCGAACGCCGTGGCCGGAGCCGTCCTGGCGCTGCGCGGCCGGGCCGGGAAGCCGCATGAGACCGGCATGCCGGTCCGTGATGCGGCCGACAGCCTGCCGGACATCCGCGCCGCGGCCCGTGACCTCACTCCCGGCGCGCAGGTGCGCGCCCGGCTGTTCTGGCGCTACACACTGCTGTGGCGCCGGCCCGCCAGCCCGGCTGCCCCGGGCCCGACCCCCTCCCTGGCGAAGGACGCGACGAACAGATGAGACTCAGCACCAGATCACCGGCGCGACGGCGCGCCTGGCTGGCCGGCCGGATCGTCGCGCTGGCCGCCATCGCGGTGGCCGGCACCCTGGCCATCGCGCACTTCGCCAGCCCCGGCCCGGCCATCGCGGGCGGCTCGGGCCAGTCAGCCGCCGCGGCCCGCGCGCAGACCGAGGCCACGACGGCCGCCACGCTGCCGGCCGGGGCAGCAACACCGGCCCGCTCGGCGGCCCCGGCCGCGGCGGCCAGCACGGCGGCTCCGTCTTCCGGGTCCGCGGCCGGGGCCGGATCAGCCAGCGCCGCATCCGGCGGCTCAGGCGACTCTGGCGCGGCGGCCGCGCCGGCGTACTTCCGCACCATGCTGCCCGGGGCCACGCTGCCCTCCAGCGCGCAGTGCGCCCGCTGGGTACGCGCGCACCCGCGGCCGGAGAGCAAGAAGGCCAACCGGAAGGCCGACCACACCACCGGCCAGCACCTGCCCGCGAGCTTCTTCGCGGCCGGGGACAGCCCGCAGGCCGGCCAGAAGCTCGCCCCGCGGGTCAACGGCAACTTCACCGGCACCACGATCGACATCCTGCGCTGGGCCGCCTGCAAGTGGGGCATCAGCCAGAACGTGGTCTTCGCCCAGGCCGCGGTGGAGAGCTGGTGGCAGCAGGGCACCCTGGGCGACTGGGGTACCGACGCCAGCGCCTGCCCGCCGGGTCACAAGCTCGGCGCCGACGGCACCGCGGGGCAGTGCCCGCAGAGCTACGGCATCCTGCAGAACCGCTACCCCTACGAGCAGGCCAGCTGGCCGGGCATCGGCCGGTCCACGGCGATGAACGCCGACACCGCGTACGCCATCTGGCGGTCCTGCTACGACGGCTACGAGGGCTGGCTGAACAACGTCCCGCACGGCCGGGCCTACCACAAGGGCGACCTGTGGGGTTGTGTCGGCCGCTGGTTCGCCGGGCGCTGGCACACCGCCCCCGCCCAGCAGTACATCAAGAAGGTCCGGTCCTACGAGCACCAGAAGATCTGGCTGACGAAGGACTTCCAGCAGAACTGACCTCGCTGCCGGGCAGCTGCGGCGGCCGGGCGGTACGGCGGCCGGGACTGTCGCGTCCGGCCGCCGTCTGCGGCTCAGCGCCAGCAGGTGCGCGGGGCGCTGACGGCCACCAGCCCGGCCCGGCCGGCCGCGTAGACGACCCGCGCGGCGGAGCTGACGCCCAGCACGGTGCCGCCGTTGTTCAGCTGCCGCAGCTTCGCCGACGAGCGCACCCGGCCGGTGGCCGGGGCGATGCACGCGGTCTTGCCGGTGAAGGCCTGGCTCAGCCACAGCGAGCCGCCGCCGTACACCGTGCTGGCCCACTGGTCCCACGAGTAGAGCTGATCGCCGCCGGACGGCAGCGCGACCTCGACCAGCCCGGCCTGGCGCAGCAGGATCGTCTCGCCCTTCATGCCGGTCCGGAAGCTGGGCCACACCCCGCCGGGCACGGCGGTGAGGAAGGCGCCGCCGGCCGAGTACTTCAGGTTCCCGCCGGCCTGGCGGGCCAGCACCTGGCCCGAGCCGCCGGCGTACTCACGGACGACCGCGCCGCCCTGCCGGGTCCCGGCCGAGACGTACAGGTGCTGGCCGGACGGGTCGGCGGCCGTGTCGCTGAGGAAGAGCCGGGAGCTCAGCCGGATCCGGTTCAGCGTGGCTCCGGTGCGCGGGCTGATCCGCCGCAGGTGCTGCCCGTAGGCGGCCCATACCGTGCCTCTCGCCCCGCCGGTAACCGGCGAGGTGCCGGGGACGGGCTTCTTCCAGCCGGTCAGCCGCCAGGACCGGACGACCGTCAGGGTGGCCGGGCTGACCTGGTACAGCACGGCCCGCCCGGACTGGCCGCGGATGACCGAGCCTGTCACCCAGACAGCGCCGCCCGCGACGCTGAGCTGAGACACCGGGAACTGGCGCCCGGACTTCGCCGCGCCGCCGGTCAGGCTGATCCGGCGCAGCCGGAACGGTCCCTCGCCGCCGCGATGCGCGGCAATCAGCTCGAACGCCGCATGCCGGGCCGGGCTGACCACGATGTTCGCTGCCCGCGAGCTCAGCGGTGCCACCGTGCGTACGTGCCAGCTTGTCCGGGCCGCGCCCGGAGAGCTGGCCGCGGTCTGCGCGCCGGCCGGCCCGGCCAGCGCGACCCCCGCCGTGAGCGCCGCAATAGCCAGCCCGGCGATCCCTCCGGTCAGTACCTGTCTTCCTTGCATCTCGGCCTCCTCGCCGACAGCCCCCTGCCCCGGCTCCTTAGCACTCCAGACGCCGCACCCCCGCAAAGCGTTGCGCCGTCTGGCATTCCGGCGGTCCGGAGTCGCCGGCCTGGCAGGGCACCGGGACGGCCGCACGGGCACGGTCCTAGCCTTGAGGAATGCGCAGCACGGTGCGAGGGCTGGCCCGCCGGTATGCCGTCGCCTGGGGATACCTGATCGCGGTCACCGCTGCCTCGGCGGTGTACGCGCTGCTGCCGCGCGCCGACCAGGCGGCGGTGCTGCGCGCGGCCAGCACCAACGTGCACAACCTGCATGCCGACCCGGTCGGCTGCATGATCGCCTCGGCGTTCTTCCCGGCCGGCTCGGCCGGTGCCTGGCCGCTGCTGATCGCCCTGGCCCTGTTCGGGGCCTGCCGGGTACTCGGCAACTGGCGCACCGCGGTCGTCTGCGCCGCCGGGCATGTCATCGGCACCCTGGTCAGCGAGGGCATCGTCGGCTACCGGGTCAGCCACGGTGCGCTGCCCGCCTCGGCCCGGTTCATCACCGACGTCGGGCCGTCCTACGTCGTCGTCGCGGCGATCGCGGTGGCGCTGCTGTTCGGTGGCTGGATCGTCCGCGCGGCGGCGGTCCTGGACCTGGCCATGCTGGCCTTCGTCGGCGGCATCTTCGACGGGCTGACCCGGCTGGACGTGGCCGCAGTCGGGCACCTGACCGCCATCGTGACCGGCGCGCTCGCCGGCGCGGCGGCGATGTGGCAGCTGCGGCGCAGCCGGGCCGCGCGCCGCGCCGCGACCCGGGCTGTCCCGGCTCAGGCTGGCCCGGCTCAGCCTCCGTCAGCTGCGGCCGGCCAGGCCCGGGTTCCCGCGGCGGATCAGGCGGTGCCGGCGGCGGCCGGCTCGGGGGACTCCGGCTCCGCCGGGGACGGTCCCGGCGACCCGGCCCGCGCCGGGCGGCCGGGCGACGAGCCGCGGGACCCGGACCAGGCGGCCCAGCCGCGGCCGAGTGCGTAGCAGACCGCGCCGCCCACCCCGACGAAGAACCCGACCGGCCAGTCGCTCTGGTAGGACAGCGCGATCGACACCCAGGCCAGGACCACGGCGATGACGACCGACAGCGCCATGGCCCGCAGCGGGCTGCTGGTCAGCGCCCGGGCCGCGGCGGGCGGGCCGATCATCAGGCTGAAGATCAGCAGGGCCCCGACGACCGGCAGGGTCATGGCCGTCGCGAGCGCCACCACGACCAGGAACGCCAGTTCCATCCGGGCCGCGGACACCCCGCGCGCCGCGCCGGACTCCGGCGCCAGCGAGGACAGCAGCAACGGCCGGTACAGCACCGCGATCGCGGCGACGCAGACCAGGCCGAGCAGCGCCACCGGCAGGATCTCGGCCGAGCTGATGCCGAGCACCTCGCCGAACAGCAGCGCGAAGATCTCCGAGGAGTACTGGGTGGTGAAGCTGAGGAACAGCGCGCCGAGGCCGAGCATCAGCACCAGGGTCAGGGCGGTGGCGACGTCATGGCGGCCGCGGCGGCCGAGCAGGCCGATGCCCAGCGCCCCGGCCAGCGCGAACACGCTGAGCCCGACCAGCGCGTTGACCCCGATCAGGCTCGCGCCGGCCGCCCCCGCGAACGCGCCCTGGGGCACGGCGTCGGCCACGAACGCCGACCCGCGCATGACCACGAAGAACCCGACCACGCCGGCCACCACGGCGACCATGGTCGCCACGATCCAGGCGTTCATCATGAACGGCGCGAACACCGGCTATCCCTCCGCCGCATCCGGGTCAGCCTTCAGCACCGGAACGCGAGCAGCGGGCCGGCCGGGCCGGCGGCGCGGCGGCGCGAGCCGGGCGCCCCACTCGGCCAGCAGGTAGCAGGCGAAGATCAGCGCGACCACGAAGAAGCTCACCGGCCAGCCGTCGTGCCGAGGCGGCCAGGTGAAGCTGTCGTAGGCCAGCAGGATCCCCAGCCACGTCACCACGACGCCGAGGGCGGCGGCCAGCAGCGTCGCCCGGCCGGGACGGCGGGTGATCCGCAGCGCGGTGGCGGCAGGACCGACCAGCAGCGCGGTGGACAGGATGGTGCCGATGGTGAGGGCCGACAGGGACACGGCCAGCGCGATGGCGATCAGGCAGGCCAGCCCGGTCAGCCGGACCGGGATGCCGCGCGCGGCGGCCAGGTCGGTGCTCACCGAGCTGAGCAGCAGCGGCCGGTACAGCACGGCGATAATGGCCAGCGCCGCCAGGCTGCAGATCACCACCAGCGGGATGACCGACGGGCTGAGGGTGAACATCGAGCCGAACAGCACCGTGACGGCCACGCCGCTGGTGTTGGTGTGGGTGGTGTCGAAGTACAGGAACAGCGCCGCCAGGCCCAGCCCGGCGCCGCGCACGATGCCGGTGGCCAGGTCCCGGCCGCGCGGCCGCCGGATGCCGATCATGTCCATGACGCCGGCGGCCAGCACCCCGGTGCCGGCGAAGCCCAGCAGCGGGCTGATGCCGAGCAGGTAGGACGCCGACCCGCCGGTGACGCTGATGTCGGCCAGCGCGTGCCCGGCGTAGGACTGGCCGCGCAGCACGGCGAACGCGCCGACGGCGCCGGACACCAGCGCCGCCACGCCGCCGATCAGCAGCGCCACGTGCACCGGCTCACTGGTGAAGAACCCGGCCGCGAACACGGCGCTCAGCAGCCCGCTCACGGCCCGGGGTGCTGCACGGACTGGCCGTGGCCCACCTGCTCGCCGAGCTCGGACGGCTGGCCGGCGGCCACCGACTGGCCCGCCGCCGGGGACTGGCCGGAGGTCGGCGAGCAGGCCGCCGCGCCCTGCTCGGCGGGGATGTCCAGCCCGTCCCCGGTGCCGGCCACCACCAGCACCCGGCCGTGCACCCGGATGACATCCACGTGATGCCCGTACAGGCGGCTCAGCACCTCGGACTGCACCACCTCGCCGGTGCTCCCGCTGGCCGCCCGGCCGCCGGCCAGGTACACCACCGTGTCCATGACCGGCAGCAGCGGGTTCATCTCGTGGGCCGAGATGAGCACCGAGATGCCCCGCTGCGCGCAGATCCGGGCCAGCAGCGCGATGATCTCCTGGGCGCTGCGGATGTCGAGGTTGGCCAGCGGCTCGTCCAGCAGCAGCAGCCGGGGGCTGCTGATCAGCGCATGCGCGATCATCACCCGCTGCTGCTCGCCGCCGGACAGCTGACCGACGCGCTCATCGGCAAAGCCGGCCGCGTCTACTGCCTGCAGCATCTCCTCGACCCGCGCGCGGCGGCCGCGCGATGGCCGGGGGATGCCCAGCCGGTGCCCGTCCAGGCCGAGCCCGACCAGGTCCCGGGCTCGCACGGGCATGTCCGGGTCGAGCTGGATCTTCTGCGGCACGTAGCCGACCAGGCCCTTGCGGGCGGCGTGCGGCTGGCCGCCGATGCTGACCGTGCCCGAGGTCGGGGCGAGCAGGCCCAGGATGACCTTCAGCAGCGTGGTCTTGCCGGCGCCGTTGGAGCCGATCAGCCCGGTGAAATGGCCGGCGCCGATGCTGAACGTGACGTCAGCCAGGATATCCCGGCCGCCGAGCCGGACACCCAGGCCGCGGACGTCCAGCACCGCCTCCCCCGCGCCCGGCGCGCCCGCCGGGCCGGGGCCGCTCTGCGCGGCCGCCCCGGCTCCCGCGCCGGCCGGCGAGCCGTGGGTCGTGGTCAAAGCTTCTCCGTCGAGGTCTTGGCGGTGATAGCCCGCTCCAGGGCGTGCACCTCGGCCAGCATCCACGACTGGTAGCTGTAGCCGCGGGGCATCGTCTCGTAGACCCCGACCACCGGGATTCCGGCGTTCTTCGCCTTGGCCAGGAACGCCTCGGTGACCGAGTCCACCACCTGCTGGTTGTAGACGAATGCTGCTACCTTGCGCTGCTCCAGCAGATTGTTCTGCAATGTTACGTACTGCGGGGACAGGTCGACGCCGTTCATGATGTCGGCCTGCAGCCCGAACGGGGTGGCGTTGCGCAGCCCGAGCGCGCTGAGCAGGTAGTCGCCGACCGGCTCGGTGGTCGCCACCGGGGTGCCCGCGTGGGCCGCCCGGAACCGGGCGATGGCCTGCTGCCACGGCCGCAGCGAGGCAGTGAAGCGCTGCAGCTGCGCCCGGAAGTAGGCCGCGTGCACGGGCCGCAGCCGGGCCAGGTCGGCGGTGATGGCCTTCGCCACGGCCGGCATGGTGGCCGGGGAGTACCACAGGTGCGGGTTCGGGGCGGAGTCCGGCCGCCGCAGCAGGTGCTGCACGTCGATGATCTTGCGATCGGGATTGGGCGCGCTGTCCTCGATCGTGGTCATGTAGGAGTCGTAGCCCAGGCCGTTCTGCACGACCAGCTCGGCCGCGCCGACGGTCTGGCTGACGCTGGCGCTGGCCTCGAAGCTGTGCGGGTCGGTGTTGGGGTTGCTCTCCACGGCGGCGACCCGGACGTACCGGCCGCCGATCTGGGAGATCACGTTCGCATACTCGTTCTCGGCGCCGACCGCGACCACGATGCCGGTCCGGGCGTGCGCGGTGGTGGTGGCGCTCGCCGAGCAGGCGGCGGCCAGCAGGCTCAGGGCAGCGACCGCGGCGGCGGCCGCCGTAGCCCGGCGCAGGGACATAACACTCCAGCTGTGTGTTCTGGCAGCTCAGGATGGGTCCGGCTGCCTGTGGTGGTGCCCCCTTATTACAAATGAAAACGATAACCAGTACGGCTAGCCGCCGTCAAGCCGGCCCCTCAGGCCCGGCCAGGGGCCGCCCGGATGCCGCCCAGGCGAACGGGGGCGGCTCCCGCAGGAACCGCCCCCGTTACCAGCGGCCGGGCTGACCCGGCCGGCGCTGCTAGCCCAGATCGACGCCGGGGTACAGCGGGAAGCCGCCGACCAGCTCAGCGGCCTGGCTGGCCACCCGCTCGGCGACCTTGTCCTCGAGCTGGTACTTCACCTTGGACGGCTCGCCCTTGGCGGTACTGGCCGGCGAGGTCTCCTTCAGCACCGTGGCCATCAGGTCGGCGATCACGTCCATCTCCCCGGTCCCGAGCCCGCGGGTGGTCAGCGCGGGCGTGCCGGTCCGGATGCCCGAGGTGAACCAGGCGCCGTTGGGGTCGCGCGGGATGGAGTTGCGGTTGGTGACGATGCCGGACTGCAGCAGCGCGGACTCGGCCTGCCGGCCGGTCAGCCCGAAGCCGGACACATCCAGCAGCACGATGTGGTTGTCGGTGCCGCCGGTGACCAGCCTGACGCCGCGCCGGGTCAGCCCGTCCGCCAGCGCCCGGGCGTTGTCCACGATCCGCTGGGCGTAGTCCCGGAAATCCGGGGTCGCGGCCTCGGCCAGCGCCACCGCCTTGGCCGCCATGATGTGCGACAGCGGGCCGCCCAGCACCGCCGGGCAGCCGCGGTCCACGTAGGGGGCCAGGTCGTCGCCGCACAGCACCATCCCGCCGCGCGGCCCGCGCAGCGACTTGTGGGTGGTGGTCGTGGTCAGGTGCGCGTGCGGGACCGGGTCGAGGTCGCCGGTCAGCACCTTGCCCGCGACCAGGCCCGCGAAGTGCGCCATGTCGACCAGCAGCGTGGCGCCCACCTCGTCGGCGATCTCCCGCATCCGGGCGAAGTCGATCAGCCGCGGGTAGGCCGAGTAGCCGGCCACGAGGATCAGCGGCCGGAACTCGCGGGCCTGCTCGCGCAGCGTGTCATAGTCCAGCAGCCCGGTCTGCGGGTCGGTGCCGTAGCTGCGCTGGTCGAACATCTTGCCGGAGATGTTGGGCCGGAACCCGTGGGTCAGGTGCCCCCCGGCGTCCAGCGACATGCCGAGCAGCCGCTGGTTGCCCAGGTCGGCGCGCAGCTGCGCCCACTGCTGGTCATCGAGCTCGGTGATGTTCCGCTTCGACAGCTTCTCCAGCGCCGGGTGCTCGACCCGCTGCATCAGCACGGCCCAGAAGGCGACCAGGTTGGCGTCGATCCCGGAGTGCGGCTGCACGTAGGCGTGCGGCGTCCCGAACAGGTTCTGCGCGTGCTCGGCGGCCAGCGCCTCGATGGTGTCGACGTTCTTGCAGCCGGCGTAGAACCGGCGGCCGATGGTGCCCTCGGCGTACTTATCGCTGAACCAGTTGCCCATGGCCAGCAGGACCGCCGGCGAGGCGTAGTTCTCGCTGGCGATCAGCTTGAGCGACTCGCGCTGGTCGTGCAGCTCGGCCGCGATGGCGTCGGCCACCCGCGGCTCGACGGCCCTGATCACGTCCAGGGAGGCCCGGAATGCTGCCGACTCACGCTCGCTGAGCGATGGTTCGCCTGCCACGCGCACCTGCTTTCCCGCGTATCTCACACCCGCCTTACCGCGCCGGCCAGCCCGGCGCGGCGCGCTGCTGACCGGCGGTTTCCAGCCATTCCGGCCTGCGAGCACATGCTAGTTGGGCGCCGGGAGCCGCGCACCCGGGCGCCTGGGCCGGCGGTGCCGCATCCGCGCCGCCGGCACCCGTTATAGGTTGCAGGAATGGCCATCCCAAGGAGCCGATGATGACCCAGGACACCCAGCAGGCCACCGCGGACATCGGGGTCACCGGGCTGGCGGTCATGGGCCGCAACCTGGCCCGGAACCTGGCCCGGCACGGGCATGCCGTCGCCCTGCATAACCGGTCGCCGCAGCGCACCACCAGCCTGGTCGCCGAGCACGGCAGCGAGGGCAGGTTCGTGCCCGGCGAGTCGATGGCGGACTTCGTGGCCAGCCTGAAGCGGCCGCGCGCGATCATCGTGATGGTCAAGGCCGGCGCCCCCACCGACGCGGTGATCGACGAGCTGAGCCCGCTGCTGGATTCCGGCGACATCATCGTGGACTGCGGGAACTCGCACTTCACCGACACCCGGCGGCGCGAGTCGGCACTGCGGGACAAAGGCCTGCATTTCGTCGGCTGCGGCGTCTCCGGCGGCGAGGAGGGCGCGCTCAACGGGCCGTCCATCATGCCGGGCGGCTCGAAGGAGTCCTACCAGCGGCTCGGCCCGATGCTGGAGTCGATCGCGGCGCAGGTCGACGGGACGCCATGCTGCGTGCATGTCGGCCCGGACGGAGCCGGGCATTTCGTGAAGATGGTGCATAACGGCATCGAGTACGCCGACATGCAGCTCATCGCCGAGGCCTACGACCTGCTGCGCACCGGCCTGGGCCGGACCCCGGCGCAGATCGCCGAGGTGTTCCGCACCTGGAACGAGGGCGACCTGGACTCGTTCCTGATCCAGATCACCGCCGACGTGCTGGCCCACGACGACGCCCGGACCGGCCAGCCGTTCATCGACATCGTGGCCGACCAGGCGGAGCAGAAGGGCACCGGGCGCTGGACCGTGCAAAGCGCGCTGGACCTGGGCATCCCGATCACCGGCATCGCCGAGGCCACCTTCGCCCGGTCGCTGTCCGGGCATGCTGACCAGCGGGCAGCGGCCCGCGAGGCGTTCGGCGGCACGGCCGAGCCGCTGTCCGGGGCCGCCGCGGAGGAGTTCACCGAGCAGGTCCGCAAGGCGCTGTATGCCTCCAAGGTGGTGGCCTACGCCCAGGGCTTCGACCACATCGCGGCCGGCAGCGAGGAGTACGGCTGGGACATCGACCGCGGCGCGATGGCCACCATCTGGCGTGGCGGCTGCATCATCCGGGCCCGGTTCCTGGACCGCATCCGTGAGGCCTACGACCAGCAGCCGGCACTGCCCAGCCTGCTGGTCGCGCCGTACTTCGCCGACGCGGTCCGCGCGGGCGTGGACAGCTGGCGCCAGGTGGTGGCCAGCGCCTCGATGGCCGGCATCCCGATCCCGGCGTTCGGCTCGTCGCTGGCCTACTACGACGGGCTGCGCCGCGACCGGCTGCCCGCCGCGCTGATCCAGGGCCTGCGCGACAACTTCGGCGCGCACACCTACCAGCGAGTCGACGCCGCGGGCAGCTTCCACACCGAGTGGGCCGGCGACGGCGCCGAGCACGAGGCCTGAGCCGCAGGAACTTATCCGTGACGAGCTGGCGCGGGGTCAGTCGCCCCCGCGCCAGCTCGTAGCGCGGTGACCGCAGCCGGCTGCCGCCTCAGGCGCTGCGGGCCAGCCGGGTGAACGACAGCGCGAAGATCGAGGACAGCAGCCAGCCCGCCAGCGTGGCCAGGTTCAGCCACCACAGCAGCGCCGTGCCGCCGGGCACCCGCGGGTCCGGGTACCAGGTCGACCGCTGGTCCAGCGAGATCAGCGGGATGACGGTGTCGACGGCGTACAGCACCGGGCTGAAGCAGCGGACCGCGCCGTCCCCGCAGGAGTCGGCGGCCGGGCTGCCGCGCGCCGCGGCCGCGGTCCCGCCATCCGGCCGGAGCAGGCCGCCCGTGGTGTAGACGCCGCCGTTGCCGTCGTTGGCCCGCAGCGTGGCCTGGCTGACCGGCAGCGCCAGCGTCACGCTGACAGCGGCCAGCAGGGCGGCCAGTGCCCACAGCACCCGCCAGGGCCGGTAGCCGTAAGCCACGCTGACACTGAACACCGCGTCCGCCGCCCGGTGCACCACCCCCCGGCCGGACTGGCCGATCCGGCGCGCGGCGCGGCGCTGCGCCATCAGGATCTGCTCGGCCTCCCGGCTGTAGCCGTGCTGCCGGAACACCCGCGCGGCCTGCTCGTACGGCCCGGAGTCGAACTCGTCCTGACGGGCTAGCCAGGCACACCGCGCGGCCTGGTCCCACACCGGCCCGGGCCCGGCGCCCGGCGGCCGCTCGAAGCGCTCGTAGGTGAATCCGGAGATGGCAAACCGAGACGGCCAGGCGCGCAGGTCATCGGCCAGGAAGGTCGTCATGGCGTCGGTGAAGTCCACGCTCGGAGAGACGGCCGTCCAGTCGAGGGTCATGCCGCCGCGCACTGTGGCCGAGATCGCCTCGATGGCATTCCCATGCTCGTTCCTGGCAGCCGGGCCCGGACAGCGGAACGACCCGCCCGTGCACTCCAGGTGACCCTCGATAGTGCTCCGGCTGAGCACCACCAGCCCGGCCGAGCAGAACCCGTCGACCAGCCGGACCGAGCCCTTGACGGTGGCCTGGTTGAGGCTGAGCGAATACCCGTCCGGGTTGTCCAGGTGCGCACCGTCGGCGGCCAGGCTGCCGAGCGTGGCGCCCCGGAAGTTCACCCGGCCGCCCGTCGTCCGCAGGCCCGCCAGGTCGACGTCGCCGTCGACCACCAGGGCCGTGCCGCCCACGACAGAGCGCCGCTCCGGATCGGTGACCGTCCCGTGCAGCACCAGCGCGCCGCGCACGATCGCCCCGGCGGCGCGGATCGTGCCCGCGATCCGCGCCCCGGCGGCTACGCGCAGATCGCCGCGCAGCTCGGCGTTGATGACCCGCAGCGCCGTGCGGCCCGGCGCGTTCAGCTGGCACTGCCCGCCCACGGTGAGATCGCTCAGCTCACTCATCGACAAGTCGACCGAGCCGGTGACCTCGCAGGTACCCTCCAGCGCCACCTCGGCGCCGACCGACAGCCGCGGGGCGTTCAGCGCGCAGCCCAGCACCGATGCCCGGACGTACCCGCGCTCGTTCGCGGCAATGCCCCGGTCCTCCAGCCGGGCGTCGCGGATGAGCAGCTGGCCGGTGATCTGGGTCCGGCCCATGTCGATGCGGCCCTGGATGACGGGACGGCGCCCGGCCCGGTCACTGATCAGGAACACCGAGCCGGCGATGACCGCCCCGCTGAGATCCAGGGCGGGCCCGTCCGTGGCCGCCAGGTGGACACCGACCAGGTCCAGGGAGGCGCCGAGCCGGGCGCCGATCAGCCGGACCTGCCCGCGCGCCGCGAACTGCTGCAGCAGCCGCACGCTGCCGGCGACCCGGATGCCATCGGCCTGCACGGCGCGGCCGCCGGCCCCGTCGATGACCGTGCCAACGGCCAGCAGCTGGCCGCGGACCGAGGACTCGCACAGCCAGACCGCCGCCGGCTGCGAGGTGCTGGCGCTGGTCCGGTGCGCCCCGGTTATCCGCGAGCCGGACAGGTCGAGGTCACGGCGGATGCGCACCCCGTTGCCCAGCAGCCCGGGCAGCGCGCAGCCGGTCAGCGACAGGCCCGCCAGCCGGGCACCCTCCACCACCAGCGCCTCGTCGAAGTCGCAGTCGCGGAACGACAGCGGGAACGGCACGGTCAGCCCGGCCAGGTCGAGCTGGCCGGTCACGGTCACGCCCGCCAGCCGGATGCCGCGCGGATCCACCTGGTCCCGCAGCTGGCAGCACCGCCGCAGCAGCGCCGCCGGCATGGCCCGGCGCGGGCCGCCGGGGCCGGCGCCGATGACCGCGCCCGACCGGCTGGCGCTGCTGAGCTCAGCCTCGCTGATCTGCTCCATGCCACGCTCCCCCAGCGGATGCGGGCGGCCGCGGCGCGCCGGGCCGTCTCGCTCACCCTGCCAGGCTCGCGGCATTCCGGCCAGCCTGCGCAGCCGCGGGTGAACCCGCCTGGTTCGGGGTAACTTGGGGCGGTGCTGACTTCGCGGGTGATTCTCGGCGGCCGGTACGAGCTCGACGCCCGGATCGGCGCCGGGGG
>DASXDJ010000068.1:0-17591 GCA_036490755.1 Streptosporangiaceae bacterium | reverse complement strand
GGCGCCCGGCGGTCGTCCCGGCCGGGCGATCACTGATCACTTCTTTGCGAGCGCAACGCTAACACACCAATGATAACGGGAATATGTTAGCGTTGTTCCATGACAGAGCTGAGTACCGCCGACCCGCAGACGACCGGGCGGCCGGACGGCGCGCCGGAGACGAGCGGCAGCCCGCGCCAGCGCATCCTGGACGCCACCGCCGGGCTGCTGGCCGCCGGCGGCCAGGCCGCGGCCACCACCCGCGCCATCAGCGCCGCCGCCGGGGTGCAGCCGCAGACGATCTACCGCCAGTTCGGCGACCTGCAGGGCCTGCTCATTGCGGTCGCCCAGCGCGGCTATGCCGGCTACCTCGCTGCCAAGCGCGCCGCGCCGCGGCTGGACGACCCGGTCGGGCAGCTGCGCTGCGGCTGGGACCTGCATGTCGAGTTCGGCACCTCGAACCCGGCCCTGTACCAGCTGATGTACGGCAGCCCGGACGCCAGGCAGCCGTCGCCGCCCGCCGATGAGGCGTACGGCATCCTGCTGGAACTGGTCGGGCGCGCGGCGCAGGCGGGCCGGCTGCGGGTGGACGTGCCCACGGCCGCGGCGATGATCCACTCCGCCAGCGTGGGCGTGGTGCTGACCCTCATCGCCGCCCCGGACGAGGGCGGCGATGAGGTCCGGGACCTGTCAGCGCGGGTCCGCGAGGCGATCCTGGCCGCGGTCTGCACCGGCGCCGGCGGTGATGCCGGCCAGCGCGACGACATCGCGGCCCGGGCGGTGGCGCTGCGCGCGGTGGCTCCCCGGGCCCGCGACAGCTTCTCGCCCGCCGAGTTCGGCCTGCTGACCGAGTGGCTGGACCGGATCGCCCGCGGCCGCTGAGCCGGACTGCCGGCCGCCGCTCCGGCGCTGCCGGCCGTCTCGCAGATGCGGCTCAGGTTCCCTGAAGCTGCGCCATGGCCTTGGCCATGGCGGCCTGGACGTCGCGCAGCTGAGCAGCCGGGCTGAACTGGACGAACTCGCTGCCTGCCCGCGCCCCGGGCACGTGACCCGGCGGCATGTAGAAGGCCTCGCCCGCCCCGATTGTCTCCTCCTGGTCGCCGTAGCGGACGGTCAGCTCGGCCCGGTCCTCGGCCAGCCCGAAGTCCTGGATCCGGCCGACGCTCTCTCGTGACACCTCGGCATCCCGCTCATCTCCCCTGCTGATAGTGACGCTGATACCGGCCACGCTACGGCGGGAAGGCCGGGCGCTCATGAGGCGATTGCCTCATCATCACGACCCTGAGCAGCGTCAGGGTGCTGCGGGCGCGACCATGCCGCCGGTCGGCAGCAGTCCATGCTGGACGGCGAACATCGCGGCCGCCGCGCGGCTGGACGCGCCGATCTTGGCGTAGATGTGCTCGACATGGTTACCCGCCGTCTTGGGCGTGATCACCAGCCGCTCGCCGATCTGCCGGTTCGACAGCCCGCGAGCCAGCAGCACCAGCACCTCGACCTCGCGGGCGGTTAGCCCGCGGACCGCCTCCCGGCGGCGCGGCGGCCGGTGCCCGGCCGCCTGCAGCACGGCAAACACGGCATCACCGTCCAGGCGCCCGGCCCGCACCTCAGCGTTCAGGTCCGCGGCCGCCTCGCTGGCCGATCGGGCGGCCCGGTGCGGCCGGGGCTCGCACTTGCCCTGGTAGGCCTCGGCCGCGCAGAGGATCCGGGCCGGGCGGGAGATCGCGCTCCCGGAGATCCCCCGCGGGTAGCCGCTGCCGTCGAGCCGCTCGCGGTGCTGCACGGCGATCTCGCCCAGCGGTGCCAGCGCCGCGGACTGCCGCAGCATGCGCTCGGTCAGGTACGGGTACATGCGGACCCGCTCCCACTCGCCCGCGCCGAGCGGGCCGGCACGATCCCAGATCGAGTTCGACACGCCCAGCCGCCCGAACCCGTGCACCAGCCCGGCGCGGCGCACCAGCAGCACGTCCCCGGGCGGCAGCCCCAGCCGCCCCGCCGCGTCCCCGGCCAGGTCGGCGACGGCGACGGAGTGGCCGAGGGTGAAGGGTGATTTCAGGTCAACGAAATTGGCGATGGCGGTGAGCGCGCTGTCGCACTGCTCGGCTGAGAGCCCGCCGGCCAGGGCAGGCTCGGCCTCGATCACGGCCTGCCACGGCGGCGCCGCATCCAGGCCGCCGAATATCTCGCCGGCGTGCTCGCACAGCAGCGCCGCCAGCTCGGGATCGAACTGCCGCCCGGCTTGCCGGCGGGCCAGCGCGCAGGCCGCCTCTGCTCCCCGGACCCGGTGCGCGACCTCGGTGAACTCGGCCAGCTGAGCGATCCGGGCGGCGACCGGAACCTGGCCCGCGCGCAGGTCGCCGGGCCAGCCGCGCCCGTCCCACTGCTCGTAGGCAGCGCCGATGGCGTCACTGACCTGAAGAGGAAGATCCAGCTGCTCGGCGAAAGCGCGGGCCAGGCGGGCGTGCTGAGCGATCATCCCGTCCAGCTCGCGATGCCCGGAGATCGCGAACTCGAGCCCGACCCGGAACCGGTGCAGTGGCGGGTTCCCGGCGCCGATCAGCCGCATGGTCGACAGCACACCGCGCAGGCTGCCGAGGTCGTGGGCGTACTTGCCCGATTTCAGCCGGATGTCATCGCCGAACCACCGGGCCTGCTCGTGTGCATCCGAGTGGCAGCCGACGTTGACCAGGAGCGCGGTGTAGTACACAGCCGCCCGGTCCGGCCCGTGCAGCCCGAGGTAGCCGGCGAGCCGCAGCGCGATGAGGCACTGGCGCAGGACGTGCTCCATCGGCTGGCCGAACCCCAGGTCCACGCCCAGCGAGAGAGCCGCGACGAGCTCGGCCAGCTTGGGCTGCCGGCGGCTCGTACCCCCGTCCACCAGCTGAGTCTAACCAGGCCGGCCCCGGCCGGGCGGGCCGCGCGTGACCATACTGGGGCCATGACTGATCAGCTGCCGCCGCCGGTGCGGTCGGCCGTGGACGCCGCTAACCGCAACGACACCGGCGCATTCCTCGACCTGTTCGCCAGCGACGGCTTCGTGGATGACTGGGGCCGCACGTTCACCGGCCGCGGGGCGATCCAGGGCTGGAGCGACGCCGAGTTCATCGGCAAGCGAGTCAGCCTGGCGGTCACCGAGGTCAGCGCCGGGCCGGATCCGGCCGACACGATCGTCGCGGCACAGGTCGGCGGCGACGGCTTCAACGGCCCCAGCCACTTCACCTTCCGCACGGCCGGCGGCCAGCTGGCCAGCATGACGATCCGCGCGTAGGCCCGGCCGCCGGGCAGGGCGGCCGGGCCTGCGCTGCACCGGGCTACCGGGCCAGGGCGCCCATCGGGTCCCACGCGGGCAGCACGACGGGCTCGGCGGCCAGCGCTTGGGCCAGCTCCGCGGGCAGCGAGCTGCGCCGGGCGGCGATCTCGAACACGTACTGGTCGAACCAGTTGTCGTTCATCGTGTAGAAGCCGTCCTTGCCCCGCTCGGAGCCCCAGCTGTTCTCCACCCGCCACCGGCGGGTGACGCCGTCCAGCACGTCGACGCCGGTGAACAGCATCGCGTGCGTCATCAGCGTCTCGTGGTAGGCCAGCCGGTCCGCCTTGTCCAGCGCGAACGCGGTGTTGTACACCGAGGGCAGGTCGTACAGGGCGGCGTCCCAGATCCCGTACTCGTTGCTCATCTCCTTGCCGACATCGCAGCCGAACCAGACCGGCTCGCCGCCCTGGATCGCCTTCGCCGCCACCTCCTTGATCAGCGCGATGTCGACATTGAGGTAGGTGACCGTCGGGCCGCCGACCACGTTGCCCAGGTACTCCACCGTGAACGTCCGGCCCGCCGGGCTGGACGGGCGCGGGTCGTTGACCAGGCAGACGTAGTCATCCAGCGGCAGCTCCACATACCGGGCGGCGAACTCCTGCGGGGTCAGCTCGCCGTCGCGGTGGAACTCCTTGTCCTTGTCGATCCACTGCCACTCGAACCGCTCCGGCGGGGTGCCCAGGTGGATGCACAGCACCCGGTAGATGGCCTGCAGGATCTCGGCCTTCTGCGTCCGGGCGGCCTCGGCCCCGCCGGAGGCGACCGCGGCCCGGACCGACCTGGCGCCCTGGCGGAGCAGGTAGCGCAGCACCGAGTTCATCCGCTCGGTGTTAGACGAGCTCTGCGTCTCCGGCATGACGTGCTTGGGCACCAGGCCGTGCTTGGCCACCAGCGCCGCGAACATGTTCCACTGCCCGCCGTCGCCGGCCACCGACTCCAGCAGGAAGGCCACGGTCCGGTCGTCGGCGTCGCGCCCGGCGGTCTCGGTGATGGCCTCGAGGAAGTAGTTGGCCCGCTCGATCTTGTCCCAGAACATGACGTGATTCTGGGAGAACTCGAACTCCTTGAGGCCGGTCTTGCGCATCACCCCGACGCGCAGCAGGTTCAGGCCCGCGAACAGCCAGCACCGGCCGCTGCGCTCCTGGTTGGTGACCTTCCAGTCGTCCAGCTGCGCGGACAGGGAGTGGTTGATGTTGTTGATGATCTCCCGGCTGATCGACACCTCGTCGACCGAGACGCGGGTAACCGCGTTCTGCGCCAGCCGGTAGGCCGGATCGGCCAGGAAGTCCTTTCGCAGGAGGTCAAGGTCAGCGGCGGCCAGCGTTCCGTTCATCTACGGCATACCCTCTCTGTCGGTGTAACTCAGCCCTAAGCCCAACATAACTCCTGGCCGTGCCCCTGGCCCAGCCGGTATCGGTGATCATGGACGGGCCATGAAACGCATGCTCATCACCGGGATGTCCGGGACGCAGAAGATCTGCCGGGGGTGACCCGCGGCGGGCGCTGGCCCGGGCTGCCCGGCGGGGGCCTGGCTGGCTCCCGCCGGGCGGCCTGGCCGGCTCGTCAGCCGGAGTCGGACACGGTGCCGTTCACCGTCTGGGTGAACTCGCTGCCGCTGACGGTCAGGCCGAGCTCCACGTCAATCTCCCATTTCCCGGCGACCGGGCTGGGCGCGGTGAGCGTGGCCGTCCCCGGTGTGGCGCCGGCCGCGGCATTGGGGGTGCTCGCGGTCGCGACCACGGCCCCGGCCGGGTCCACCAGGTAGTAGGTGATCTTGTTGTTGGGGCTGACATCAGCGGTCTGCAGGTTCACCGTGAGCTGCGGCGCCCCGGCTGGCACGCTGATGTTGTAGGTGTTGACCTGGCCGATACTGCGGCCGACGGTGCTGGTGATCACGGTCTGGAAGCTGCCTGCCGAGGACGGGATGAGGGTCCGGCGGGAAACCGGCACCGAGGTCACGCTCTCCCCGCCCGGGCCAGCGGCGGTGAACTGCACCGACTCGGGGCTGTCGCCCGGCGCGGCCGGGAAGGCCACCCGCAGCGGTACCGCGGCGCTGGCGTGCGCACCGATGATGACCGGCCGGGTAGCCGGGGTGGTGAGCCAGTTCTGGCCCATGACCCGCAGCGACATCGGGCCGGTGTAGGGGCCGGGCGCGATCGGCGGCAGGGCCAGGTCCTGGTCCTTGCCCGACCACAGGATCTTCGCGGTGTACCGGCCCGGTGCGGGCGCGGAGACCTCGATGTGCTGGATGTTGGGGATCGAGCCGGCCCGCCGGGTGGTGGGCAGCGTGCCGTCGTCGTAGGACTCCTGGACCAGCGCGCCGCGCGAGTTGAACAGCTGGACCTGCAGGGTGTTGCTGTTGGTCGGGTCGGGCCAGATCATGTCGATGTCCAGCCGGCCCAGGTGCGGCGGGACGGTGAGGCTGATCGGGCTGGCCGCCGTCGCGCCCGCCTCGGGAACCGGCAGGCTGGGGTCCGGAGCGCTCACGTTCTCGGTGGTGACCTTGCCCAGGCTGAACTCCGGGCCGATCCTGCGGTAGCTGCTGGTGACCACGACCGGCGAGCGGCTGGCGTTGTAGAGGCTGACGCTCTGGCTGGTGGTGGTCCCGCCGTTGCCTTCCAGGTCCAGCTGGGACGGCGTGGCGACCAGGGCGCTGGTGCCGCTGTGACCCAGGGTCGAGCCGGGCATCTGCTGGGCGGCCTGCACGGCGGCGTAGATGTTCAGCAGGCCGGCGCCCTGCTGGTCGGCAGGCGAGTCAATGTCGGAGGCGGTGCTGGTCAGGATGTCCTTGACCATGGCCGGCGTCGGGCTGGCGCCGGCGTGGGTGTCGCGGTAGGCCTGGATCACGTCGGCTGCGCCGCCCGCGATCAGCGGGGCCGCCTCGCTGGTACCGCGCATGGACTCGGTCGGGTAGTTCGGCGGGCAGCCGCCCTGCCCGTCCGCGCAGGCCGCCTCGCCGCCGTACCAGCCGGGCGCGACCAGGTCGACCAGCTTGTTCGTCGGCGCCGTGCCAGCCGAGGACAGGGCCGCCATGTTGTTGGACTGATACCGGCTGAAGCCGTCATCCATGGCCACCAGGCGGAAGTTGTCGACCGCGCCGGCCGCGATGACCAGCGGGTCCGAGGCGGGCGCGAGCACCGTGCCCGAGTCACCGCTGTCGCCGGAGGATGCGACCACGGTCACGCCCGCGGCGACCGCCGCGTTGTCCACGTCGTAGAAGAAGTCCGCGTCCGCGGTGCCCGGGATGTACTGGGCGCCGAACGACTCGGAGATGACGTCGGCGTGCTCGTCGGTCACCGCGTTGTCGATGCCCGAGACGACCTGCGCCAGCGACTGGGTCGTGGAGTCGAAGGGCGTGTCAGACAGGTCGACCAGCGAGGCGCCAGGGGCGTCACCCTCGATGTAGAACATGCAGTCAGCCGGGATGCCCGCGTTCGGCAGCGCGCCGGAGTACTGATAGTTCACGGTGCCCTGCGCGGCGATGGACGAGGCGTCGCCGTAGAACTCGTCGTTGCTGTCGTCGGCGGTGTAGTCGGGCGCGTCGATGACGACGTGCGACCCGTCCGCCCGGGTGAAGTTGGGGTTGCCCGCCAGCTCGTTCATGCCCTCGTTGGCGACGACAACGCCGGTGCCGGTAGCGATCGAGTTGGCCATGTCCGGCGCGTGCGGGTTGCCGTCCGAAGCGTGGATGTCGGTGTCCGACTCAGGCTCCTGCAGCGGCTTCGACGGCCCGGCCGGGTTGAACGGGCAGGCGTTCGGGCTGGCGGAGCGGCGCACCGCGACCTTCTGCACCGCTGGCTGGGACGCCGGTGCCGGCGAGGTGACCCGCACCTGCGGGTCGGGGATGATCCGCGCGACAGCCGGGTTGCTGCGCAGCTTGCTGACCTCGGCCGCGGACAGCGTGGCGGCCACCGCGCTGGGCGTGGTCAGCTGCATGACATGCGTGCCGTGGCTGGCCCGGATGCTCGAGACGACCGAGGCCTGGTCCGAGCGGGCGGCCGTGCGCAGCCTCGTCGCCGACGCTCGCATGCCCAGGCCGCTGTGCTGGTTCTTCAGGACCACGATGACCGCGCCGCCCCTGGTGGCGCCGGCCAGGGCCGGGGCCAGGCTCGCGGGCGTGGTGGTGGCCGCCGACGCCACGGCCGGCAGGCCCGCGCCGGCGCCCGCGGCCAGGCCCAGCGCCGCTGCCGCTGTGATGCCTGCTCTGAGTGGGAAGCGGAGGCGCTGACGGCCTCCCTGGACTCGCTTATGCATGTCCGCTCCATCCTCGGCAACCGTCCGCAACCGCCTGCGGATCGTTAGTTGCCCAGAAGCAAACATCCGCCCGACTTATACACCTGTCAAGCCTCATATCACCATTGCGCACCATCGTCATCAGACGTCCGTAACAGCGCTTAGGTCAGCTGCCGGCAGGGCAGCTCCGCGCAGCCCCAGGCGGTCGCCGCCGGGAGCCTGGCCGCGGGCCCCGTGACCGCGGGCACGTACGCGTACCACGACCGGGTACTGGCAGTCCGCGCACTACAGCGCGCCGGACCCGCTCACCAGCATCGAGGCCTCGAAGGGCCTGGCCTCCCCGTCCTGAGTCACCCGGGCAGGGTACCGGCGACCGGACCCGCTACAGGTCGCCGAGGGCGGCGACCGGTGACTCGATGCAGTCCGCGATGTAGCGCAGGAACCCGCCTGCGGTACCTCCGTCGCACGCCCGGTGGTCAAAGGCCAGGGTCAGCTCGGTGACCGAGCGCACCACGACCTGGCCGCCGACGACCCACGGCCGGTCGATGACGCGGCCCAGGCCCAGGATGGCGACCTCGGGATAGTTGATGATGGCCGCGGACCCGTCGACGCCGAACACCCCGTAGTTATTCACCGTGAAAGTCCCGCCGGTGAGATCGGACGGCGCGAGGGTACCATCCCGGGCGGCCGCCGTCCGGGCTGCGAGCGCCGCCGACAGTTCCCGGGTGGTGAGCTGGTGCGCGTCGCGCACCACGGGCACGACCAGGCCCCGCTCGGTCTGCGCGGCGAAGCCGAGGTGCACATGGCCGGGAATGGTGATCTCGTCCGGGCCGATCCTCCCGTTGAGCTCGGGGTAGCGCCGCAGGGCGAGCAGGGTGAAGCGGGCGAGCAGGGCCAGCAGGCTGACCGGCTGCTCCGGGGCCGCCGCGTTCAGCTCGCGCCGCGCGGCCAGCAGGCCGGTGGCATCGACGTCGACCCAGACGGTGGCCTCGGGAATCTCCCGGCGAGAGCGGGTCAGCTTGTCCGCCATCGCGCGGCGCGCGCCGCGCAGCGGGATCCGGGTGCCGCCCGCGCCGCCGCCGGTGGTGCTCATGCCGTTCGCGCCCGTGCCGTTCGTATCAAGGCCGGGGCCGGCGCCGGCGGGCGGCGCGGCGTTGTCCCGGCGGGCGAGGGCCGCGTGCACGTCAGCGCGGCGGACCAGGCCCGCCGGGCCGGTGCCCGCGATGACGGTCAGGTCGAGCCCGGCATCGCGGGCCAGCTTGCGGACCAGCGGGGAGATCACCGGGACCGGTCCGGTCCGGCCTGCCGCGCGTTCCGCGCCGGACCCGGCCGAGGTCTCGGGCAAAGTCCCGGGCGCCGCCGCAGCCTGCGGCGCAGGCGAGGTTTCGGGCACCGGCTCAGCCGGAGCCGCAGGCGCAGTCCCGGGCGACTGGTCCGGCGCCGCGGCGCGCGCTGCCGCCGGCGACGCTGCCCGGCGGGGAGTGCGCCGCGCGCGACGCGGGGCGACGGTGGTGCCGTACCCGACCAGGACGCTGCCGCTGCCCCCGGCATCAGCCGGGCTCTCCGGCCCGGGCGCCGCCGCTGCGGCGCCGGTGACCACGCCCGGCTCGCGGAACCCGGCCGCCGGCTCGCCCGCCGCGATGGTGATCAGCGGCTGGCCGACGGACACGACGGTGCCGGGCGCGGCGTGCAACTGCGCCACGATGCCGGCGAACGGGACCGGGACCTCGACCGCGGCCTTGGCCGTCTCCACCTCGACGATGACCTGATCGACGGCCACCCGGTCGCCGACCTGGACCCGCCAGGCGAGGACCTCGGCTTCCTCCAGGCCCTCGCCGAGGTCGGGGAGCAGGAAGTCAGGCATGGTCATCCCACTGCAGCCGGGCGATGGTGTCCAGGATCCGGTCCACGCTCGGCAGGTGATGCTGCTCCAGCCGGGGCGGCGGGTACGGGATGTCGAGGCCGGTGACCCGCAGGATCGGGGCCTCCAGGTAGTGGAAGCACTGCTCGGTGAGCCGGGCGGCCACCTCGGCGCCGTACCCGCCGAACCCGGACGCCTCATGCACGACCACCGCGCGGCCGGTCCGGCGGACCGACTCCGCGACGGTCGCGTCGTCGAACGGTGCCAGCGAGCGCAGGTCGATGACCTCCGCATCCCAGTTCTCCGCGGCAGCTGCCTCCGCCGCCTCCAGCGCGGTGGCGACCATGCCGCCGTAGGCGATGAGGGTCACGTCCTGGCCGGGCCGGCGGATCACCGCCTGGTCGATGGCCGGGCCGGCGGTGGTCAGCGCGGCCTGCTCCCGGGACCAGTAGCACCGCTTGGGCTCCAGGAAGATGACCGGGTCGGGGCACTCGATGGACTGGCGCAGCAGCCGGTAGGCGTCCGCGGGGCTGCCGGGGGTGACGACGCGCAGGCCAGCGGTGTGGGTGTAGTAGGCCTCGGAGGAGTCGCAGTGGTGCTCCACGCCGCCGATCCCGCCGCCGAACGGGATCCGCACCACCACCGGCAGCCCGATCCGGCCGCGGGTCCGGTTGCGCAGCTTGGCGAGGTGGCTGGTGACCTGCTCGAAGGCCGGGTAGGCGAAGGCGTCGAACTGCATCTCGACGACCGGGACCAGGCCGTTCATGGCCATCCCGATGGCGGTCCCGAGGATGCCGGACTCGGCCAGCGGGGTGTCGAAGACCCGCTGCTCGCCGAACCGGGCCGCGAGCCCGTCGGTGATCCGGAAGACGCCGCCGAGCGTGCCGACGTCCTCGCCGAAGACCAGGACACGGTCGTCGGCGGCCAGGCTGTCGGCCAGGGCCCGGTTCAGCGCGACGGCCATGGTCACCGGAGCGGCTGCCGGGGCGGCGCTGCCCGTCACCGCCGGCTCGGCCAGCATGCCGGTCACTGCCCGGCGTCCGCGAGCTCGGCGAGCAGCGCATCGCGCTGCCGCTGCAGGGCGGCGGTGGGCTGCGCGTACACGTGGGCGAACAGCTCGGCGGGGTCAGCGTCAGCATCGGTGCTCAGCCGATCGCGGACGCTGGCCGCCAGCTGCTCCGCCTCGTCTCTCAGCCGCGCAGCCGCCTCGTCGCCGAGCAGGCCCGCGGCCCGGAGGTAGGTCTCCAGGCGGGTAATCGGATCACGCGCCAGCCACGCGTCCGCCTCGTCGCGCGGCCGGTAGCGCCCGGCATCGTCGGCGTTGGTGTGCGCCTCGACCCGGTAGGTGACGGCCTCGATCAGGACCGGCCCGCGATCGGCCGCCTGCTCGATGGAGGTGCGCACGGCGGAGTAGACCGCTGCGGCGTCGTTGCCGTCGATGAGCAGGGCCGGGATGCCGTAGCCGATGCCCTTGGCGGCGAGGGTGGGCGCGGCGGTCTGCTTGGCCAGCGGCACGCTGATCGCATAGCCGTTGTTCTGCACCAGGAACACCACGGGTGCCTTCCACACCGCGGCGAAGTTGAGGGCCTCGTGCGTATCGCCCTCACTGGTCGCGCCGTCCCCGAGCAGCACCAGAGCGGCCTGGTCGGCGTGCCGGAGCCGGGCCGCGTGCGCCAGCCCGACCGCATGCGGGGTGTTGGTCGCCAGCGGGGTGCACTGCGGCGCGACGTGGTGCTCGTAGGGGTCGTAGCCGCAGTGCCAGTCGCCGCGCAGCAGGGTGAGCGCCTCGACGGGATCCACCCCGCGGGTCACGATGGCCACCGTGTCGCGGTAGGTGGGGAACAGCCAGTCCTGGTCGCGCAGCGCCAGCGCGGCCGCGACCTGGCAGGCGTCCTGGCCCCGCGAGGACGGGTACACCGCCAGGCGGCCCTGCCTGGTCAGGGCGGTGGCCTGCGTGTCGAAGCGCCGGCCGAGCACCATGCGGCGGTGCAGGCCGAGCAGGATCTCCGGGGCCGGCATCGTCAGCCCGGCCGGGCTGCCGCCGGCCTGGCCGCCGGGATCGATCAGCTGCAGCGGCGCCGCGCTCGGCAGCAGGCCGCCGGTGTCCGCCATGGCGATGGGGCCGGCGAGGGCCGTCACGACAGCTCCCTTCCACGGGCCGTTTTCCTAGGAGTGTGCTCGCCGGGGCGGCCATCCATCTACTCTGTGGCGGCAAGTCAAGACTTATGGTCTTCAGCATCTGGATATCCTGGCCAGATGACTTCCGATGCCCAGCCGGCGGACCAGGCCCGTGGACGAATGGCGCCGCTGGATGACACCGACCGGCTCGTCGTCGAGGCGCTGCGCGCCGATGGCCGGCTGTCGATGCGCGCGCTGGCCGCCCGGCTGAACATCTCCCGGGCCAGCGCCTACAACCGCGTGGAGCGGCTGCAGCGCGACGGAGTGATCACCGGGTATGCCGCGATCATCGACCCCGAGCGCTACGGGCACGGCCTGTCGGCCTACGTCTACCTGGACATCGTCCAGCAGTCCTGGAAGGGGGTGCGCCGCCAGCTGCTGGGCATCCCCGGCGTGGACCACGTGGCGCTGCTGTCCGGCGAGCACGACATCGTGCTGCGGGTCCGCGCCCGCGACGCGGCGGCCCTGCGCGACGTGGTGCTCACCCGGCTGCAGGCGATGCCCGAGGTGCGCGCCACCCAGACCGTGCTGATCTTCGAGGAGCTCTCGCCGGGCGCCTGATCCCGCTGGCCGACCGTCCTGGCCGGCCGGCCTGGCTGGCCTGAGCTTCGGGTTTGCCCGGCGGCGCAGGCGGCGCATAGCTTTACTGAACGCCCGGTCGGGAAATCGGAAGGCAGATTGCTGATGACAGTCCTGCGCAGCTACGTAAGCGGCTCCTGGCACGCCCCCGCCGACGGGCAGCCGGTGCTCGACGCGGTCACCGGCGCGGAGGTCACCCGGGTCTCCTCCGCCGGCATCGACATGGCCGCGGCGCTGGACTACGGCCGGCGCGCCGGCGGCCCGGCACTGCGCGAGCTGACCTTCCATCAGCGCGCCGCGCTGGCCAAGGCCGTGGGCGGCATGCTCCGCGAGCACCGCGACGAGCTGTATGCGCTGTCCGCGCGGACCGGCGCCACCCTGGGCGACTCGAAGTTCGACGTCGACGGCGGCATCGGCGTCCTGCTCAGCTACGCCAGCAAGGCCCGCCGCGAGCTGCCCGCCGACCGGGTGTACATCGAGGGCGCCGTCGAGCCGCTCGGGCGCGGCGGCCAGTTCGCCGGGCAGCACGTGCTGACCCCGCTGCACGGGGTCGCCGTCCAGGTCAACGCGTTCAACTTCCCGGTGTGGGGCCCGCTGGAGAAGCTGGCCCCGGCCCTCATCGCCGGCGTGCCGGCGCTGATCAAGCCGGCCACCCAGACCGCCTACCTCACCGCGCGGCTGGTGGAGCTCATCGTCGAGTCCGGCCTGCTGCCCGACGGGGCGGTGCAGCTGGTCTGCGGCAGCGCCGGCGACCTGCTGGACCACCTGGCCGAGCACGACCTGGTCGGCTTCACCGGGTCGGCCGCCACGGCCCGGCAGCTGCGGGCGCACCCGCGGGTGATCGCCCGGTCAGTGCGGTTCACCGCCGAGGCCGACTCGCTGAACTGCTCCATCCTCGGCCCCGATGCCGGGCCGGGCACCCCCGAGTTCGACCTGTACGTCCGGCAGCTCGTGACCGAGATGACGGTCAAGGCCGGGCAGAAGTGCACCGCGATCCGCCGCGCCTTCGTCCCTGCCGAGCTGGCCGGCGCGGTGCTGGCGGCAGCGCGCGAGCGGCTGGCGGAAGTGGTCGTGGGCAGCCCGGCCGATGAGCGGGTGCGGATGGGCGCGCTGGCCAGCCTGGCGCAGCGCGAGGAGGTCCGCCGCTCGGTGAGCGAGCTGGCCGGCGCCGGGCAGATCGTGTTCGGCGATCCCGGCCACGTCGAGGTCACCGGTGCCGACGAGGAGCACGGCGCCTTCCTGTCACCGGTCCTGCTGTCCGGTGACCCGGCCCGCGCCGAGCCACACGACGTCGAGGCCTTCGGGCCGGTTGCCACCGTGATGACCTACCAGGGCACCGAGGACGTGATCGCGCTGGCCGCGCGCGGCCGCGGCAGCCTGGCCGGCTCGGTCGTCACCGCCGACGCTGACTTCGCCCGCGACGTGGTGCTCGGCGCGGCGCCCTGGCACGGGCGCCTGCTGATCCTGGACCGTGCTGCCGCCCCCGAGTCCACCGGGCACGGCTCGCCCCTGCCGGTACTGGTGCACGGCGGGCCCGGCCGGGCCGGCGGCGGCGAGGAGCTCGGCGGCCTGCGCGGCGTCTTCCACCACATGCAGCGCACCGCCGTGCAGGCCAGCCCGCAGATGCTGGCGGCCGTCACCGGGCGCTGGGTACCGGGTGCCGGACGTCAGGCGGGCGAGCACCCGTTCCGCAAGTCCCTCGCCGAGCTGCGCATCGGGGACAGCGTCACCGCCGGCCCGCGCACGGTCACCCTCGCCGACGTCGAGCATTTCGCCGAGTTCACCGGCGACACCTTCTACGCCCACATGGACGAGGCAGCGGCGGCCGCCAACCCCTTCTTCGACGGCCGGGTCGCGCACGGCTACCTGGTTCTCTCCTTCGCTGCCGGGCTGTTCGTGGACCCCGAGCCCGGACCGGTGCTGGCCAACTACGGCATCGACGGCCTGCGGTTCCTGGCTCCGGTGTATCCCGGTGATGAGCTGACGGTGTCCCTGACCTGCCAGCAGATCAGCCCCCGGCCGGGCGAGTACGGCGAGGTCAGCTGGGCCGCTGAGGTGACCAAGCAGGACGGCTCAGTGGCCGCCCAGTACAACGTCCTCACCATGGTCGCGAAGGAATGGAAGCCATAACGGGCCCGGTGCCGGAGCCGTCGGCCCGCTACTGACCGGTCCTGCCCGGCAGGCTTCCCGTGCCGGCCGGCGGGCAGCCCGCCACCGACAGCCGGGGGCAGGTCCGGGAGCCGCTGCTGAGCACCACGGCGAGCGAGATCAGGGCAATCGACACGGCGAGCCACACCAGCATCAGGGCTGAGCCGATTCTCATCCGCCGGCCGGCTCTCAGCCCCCGGCCAGGGCGGCTGCTCAGCCGCCCCCGGCGATGCCGCACGTGCTGACGAGCAGGCATCTCCTCGTCAGCCGTCAGCCGGGCAAAGGTGCCCATGATCTGCGCCAGGCCAGGATCGGAGCTGGTCAGCCTGTCGCGGATGGAGTCAAGGATGCGCTCTTCCCGGCCGGTGAGGCTCATCGCTGCGTCGCTCCCCCAAGGACGTCAGCTGCGGGAGCGGGCGGTAAGGAAAACCTCCCTGCGCCACCGTCAGCTCGATTACAGGCGGAGGCCGTCAGCTCGGGCAATTCCGGACGTTACGCAAGCCTCATCGCGGGTCGCTTTGCCCTGATCGGCGCGCAGAACTCCCCATGCCGTCCAGTGCGCTGAACCTGCTAGCCAACCCACACGACATCGAAGATCCGGATGAGCTGGGCCTCCTGGTCGAGATACAACCCCAATATGCCCTGGCCAGCGCCAAATACCACCTCGCGGAACCGGGGATTCGTCACCCGGTGGCCGGACGACCACATCCCAGGGCCTGTCGGCTAATTCCACCGCACGTTCAACCAGTGCATCCTGCGCTGCCTCGGGCAGAGTGTGAAACTGGGCCTGCGCTCCCGCACCGAGCTCGACCCGGTAGGTCACGCTCCCGGCCCGCCGCCCGGCCAGCCAGGAATGACTCGCCCCGCAGGAACGAAGTCTGCGCCATCATCCTGGCCAGCAGAAGTCAAGCGCTCCTGATAGCCCGGGCTCGAGTACGCCGTCGCTCGCAGCCGCCACAGCCTGAGCAGTTCCTGCAGGCCACGGAACTGGGCTGGGCGGCGCGCATTCTCTACTGCCGCCGTGTACTCGGCCAGAAACTGGCCACGGTAGATTTCCGGCAGCACCGTGAGGATCTCGACCGGATCATCCGGATCGTGGTCAGAAACAGGATTCGCACTCACCGGCCACTCCCATTCGCGCCTCCGGAGAGGCTAGCTGTTCCGGCGTAACCGCGCCCCGAGACATCGCCAACAGTATCCAGCCTGCCACTGTCATTCTCGACGTGGAGCTAGCGCCTGGGTGTGCGACACGAATGTAGGGGTCCCACATCTTGACTGGTTATGCTGGGAGTCTGGTTGTTACATAACAACCAGACTTGGAGAGGCCATGACCGAGCCGTCGCTTCCGGAGCTGGAAGCCGAGCGTGACCGGCTTTATGCGCAGCTGGCCGCGCTGGGCGATTTCCGGCGCGGGTCTGTGAGCGAGAACTGGCGCAGGTGCGGCAAGCCGAACTGCGCGTGCGCGCAGCCTGGTCATCGCGGGCACGGGCCGCGGTTCCTGTGGACGCGGTCGGCGGGGGCGCGCAAGACGGTCGGCCGCCAGCTCGCGGCGGCGGAGGTGGAGAGGGTCCGCGCGGAGGTGGCCCGGCATGCGGAGTTCACGGCGGTCAGCGAGCTGATCGCGGAGGTGAACGAGAAGATCTGCGAGGCCAGGCCCGTTGCGGGCACGGGCACGCCCTTCGCGCCGGGGGGCGGAAAAAGGGGCTCTGGGACGCGGTCGCGCAGGAGATGTCCGCCGAGATAGGGCGGCTGGCGGCGGCGGCCGCCCGATCGCTGGGCTGCGAGGCCGGGCTGCAGGCGGCCGAGACGGTGCTCCGCGCCGGGATGCTGAAGCTCGGCGGCGGCATGCTCGGGCAGCTGCTGGCCGCCGACCCCGGCTACCGGGGGCCCCGGGTCCCGTGCGGCCAGGGCCATGACGCGGAGCTCGTCTCCTGCCGGGACAAGGTGATCGACACGGTCCTCGGGCCGGTCACGCTTACCCGCGCCTGGTACCACTGCGCGGCCTGCGGGCACGGCCTGGCGCCCAGGGATGCCGAGCTCGGCGTCCCTGGCCAGTCGATGTCGCCGGGGCTGGCCGCGATGACCGACCTTGCCGCCGCGGCCGGCCCGTTCGCGGGGGCCGCCCGGCTGCTGGACGACCTGGCCGGCGTCCGGCTCACCGCCAAGCGCGTCGAGAGAGCCGCCGAGGCCAGCGGCGCCGCGACGGCCGCCGCCGTCCGGGACAGGTCCGCGCTGATCGCCAGCCGGAAGCTGGTTCCCCTGCCTCCCTCGCCGCTGCCGGACAAGCTCTACGCGGTCATCGACGGCACCGGCGTGCCGATGACCTCGAAGGAGACCGCCGGGCGCCAGGGCAAGGGCGCCGACGGCCGCGCCCGCACCCGCGAGGTCAAGCTCGCCGTCTTCTTCACCCAGGACAAGCTCGACGCCGACGGGTACCCGGTCCGCGACCGGGACTCCTCCAGCGTCATCGCGACCTTCGAGCCCGCCTCCCAGTTCGCGGACCTGGTGAAAGCCGAGGGCATCCGCCGAGGCGCCGGCCACGTCCGCCAGTTCACCGTCCTCGGCGACGGCGCCGCCTGGATCTGGGGAATCGCCACCGCCAGGTTCCCGGAGGCCACCCAGATCGTCGACCTGTTCCACGCCCGCGAGCACCTGCACGACCTCGCCCGCAAGCTGGAGTTCATGCTCGGCGACCACAAAGACCAGTGGCTCGCCGCCCGGCTCGAGGACCTGGACTACGGCTACATCGACGGCATCACCGCCGCGACCAGGAAATATCCCTTCGCCGGCGTGAAGAAAGACGAGATCGACACCGCCCTCGGCTACTTCGAGAACAACGCCCCCCGCATGCGCTACCACTGGTTCCGCCAGTGCGGCCTGTTCACCGGCTCCGGCGTCGTCGAGGCCAGCTGCAAAGCGGTCATCGGGCAAAGACTCAAGCAGGCAGGCATGCACTGGACCGTCAGCGGAGCCGACGCCATCGCCGCACTCCGCTGCCAGCAGGCCAGCCGCCCCGAAGACAGGATCTGGCAAGCAGACCACAACCAGACCGGAGCGGCCTGACCAGCTCCGCCGAAAAGCTACCGATCAGTCACCTACAAATCTGACGTGCACCCTAGCGCCTGGCCAGGTGCGAGCCCGGCCGCACCGCCCGAGGCCTCAGGCGCCGGAGCGCAGGGCGGGCAGTACCTCCCCGGCGATCCGCTTCATGCCCTCGGCCTGGTCCGGCCCGCCGACCAGGAAGTTGAATCCGCTGAAGCCGAGGCCGAGCAGCCCGCGCAGCTGGCTCAGCACCTGAGTGGCTGA
>DASXDJ010000067.1:0-109870 GCA_036490755.1 Streptosporangiaceae bacterium | reverse complement strand
GCGGCGAGCAGCAGCCGGGCCGGGAACTGCCCGGTGAACAGGGCCGCTGCGCCCAGGCCGGCCACGGCTCCGGCGAGCGAGCCGAGCAGCCCGATCACCGCGCCCTCGGTGACCACCAGGCGGCTCAGCGCCGATTCCGGCCAGCCGAATACGCGGATGGTGGCGAGCTCGGCGGCTCGCTCGCGGATGTTCAGGAACAGCGCGTCAGCTACCGTGACCACCCCGAGCGCGACGGTCGCGATGACCGCGGCGTAGTCCGCGCCACGGACCTGGACCGCTACCGCATCGCCGAGCAGCGATCCGACGACCGTCCCGCGGAACGCCAGCGTGACGGCGGTCAGCATCGTGAGTGCGGCGACGCCGACCGCGAGGCTGACCGCGCCGATCAGGCTCCGGCCCGGGGTGCGGAGCACATTCGCGACGGCGAGGCCAGTGATGCCCCGGGGGTGGCGCCCGCGCCTGATCGCCAGCACGGCCGGCCGGATCGCTTCCACCGGATCGGCCCGCGAGGCGAGCCACGCCGGGATGGCGCCGGCCAGCACCGCGAGGGCCAGCGCCGCCGGGACCGCCAGGGCGGCCCGGCCGGGGGAGGCGCGCAGGTGCAACGCCGCCGACAGCGGCAGCGACAGCGCGCCGCCGGCGCCGCCCGCGACCAGGCCGATCAGCGCCAGCTCGCCGAGCACGCCCGCGAAGATCCGCGGCCGGGTCCAGCCCACGCAGGCCAGCACACCCAGTTCCCGGCGCCGCCCGCGGACTGCTGCGGTCGCCGAGTTGGCCACGAACAGCGCGCAGACGACCAGGACCAGGGTGAACAGCACCACGCTGGTCTTGTCGACCGCGGACAGGATGGCCACCGCGACGCCCTTGTGCACCCAGTTCTCGCTGACGCGCAGCGGGGGCTGCCCGAACTTCCCGGCCGGCAGGCTGACGGTGACCGGTGACGGTGATGATCCCCGGACGATGTCCACGGTCAGGTGCGTGGTCACCGCGATCTCCTGGGCGACCTGCTTGATCCGGGCCAGGGACAGCTTGTCCGGTCCCGTCACCCCGGCGACCCGGACGCGGATCACGCTGATCGGGTCGGCGGCGTGCAGGTCGCCGCGGAACACGGCGCTGTTCTCCAGGCCGGGCAGCGCGGCCAGCGTGGTGATGAGCTGCACGGGCTGGCTGACATACCCGCCCAGGCTGAGGCTGGGCAGCAGATTGTGCCCGCCCAGCGCCCGGCGGCTGGCCGCGTCGGCCGGCGCGGCCGTGACCGGCTGGTAGGGCCCGAGCGGCACCGCGGACAGCGGGTCGAACGCCCGGATCCGGGCCGGGTTGAACAGCCCCACGGCACGCGGGTACGGGATGGCGTTGACCTGGCTGCTGTTGGTGTTCTCGTGCTCGCGGACGGACCGGTAGGCAGTCGCCGCCTCGTCCATGGGCGGGCTCCCGATACCAGGCACCGGGGTGGACCAGATCGAGCCAGGGTTGTGCACGGCCGCCGCGACCAGGCGGCCGCCGCGACCGCGGTGATACGTGGTCGGCCCGACGTTCCAGAAGGCGACGGGGTAGTCATCGAAGTCCTGGTAGGCGGTGCCGGAGAGCAGGGACACCAGTCGCTGGTAGGCGTCCCCGGCGGTGATCGTGCGGTCGGCCACGGCCCGGCCGGGAACCGGCCCGTCCTGCCGCAGCTGCCCGGGGTCAAGCGCGGGCGGGCGGGCCGGGTCGGGCAGGCGCTGCACCTGGACCGCCGCGTACTCGCCGACGCCGCTGCTGCTGGCGGCCAGTACCGGGAACGTGGACCCGCCGTCGGTGATGGCGCCCACCGACAGGCCGGCGTGCTCGCCCAGGTAGCGGCCGGAGGTGACCGCGTGGTTGAGGCCGTCGAGCCGCGCTTCCGCGGCCGGGTCGATGGCCGCGACCAGCATGGGAAAGTCCCACTCGACGGCAAATCCCGGCCGCCGGGCGGACAGTTTCTCCCAGCTGCCGTCCCCGCCCATGCCGTTGGCCCGCGACCAGCACCACACGCTCGCCTGCCGGGCGGCACCGAACGGCGGCCCCGTGGCGCTGAGCGGATACCCCTCGCACATGCTGGCCCTGGATCCGTCCGGCAGTACCTCGTACGCTCCGTGGCCGCCCATCCGGTTGCTGGTCAGATACACATACGACGGCGGCTGGGGGATCCGGACGCTGCCCCCGTCGCTCACCCACGTCGTGCGGACCCGGTACAGCTGCCGGCCGTGGCCGGCCGCGGCGGCGGCCGGCAGCCGGACGGTCACCGGCACCTCGGGCAGCAGGTAGCCCACCATCGCGACAGGCGCTGCCACCTGAACGCCCGGAATCCGCTGGATCCGGTGATACTGCGCCAGGGTGATGCCCCCGTAGATGCCGGACAGGAAGTTCGGCTGCACCGTGCCCGTCTGCGACTCCAGTGCCGTCCGGGACCCCCTCGGACGGACCAGGATGTCGTAGGCCGAGGCGAAATGCGCGGTCACCGTCCCGACGGTCCGCACCTGCGAGGTCCGGGACGCGGCGGTCAGCACGGTGAAGGCGGTCACCGCGACCAGCATCCCGGTCAGCAGGGCCAGGGCGCGGGCACGGCGGAAGCGCAGCTGCGACCAGATGAGCCTGCGCACCAGCGTCCACCACTCCCGCGGCTGCCGCGGATATGTCAGTACCGATTATGCGGCGGCAAGGTGGCTCTACCTAGTGACAATGTAATAACGCCGTCAGCCGGCGGTCCGCAGCCGGGCCCGCGTGCTGCCGGGCCCGGCCGCGGGCGCGCTACTCGGGCGGCAGCTCCTTGTAGACGAAGCTGACGTTGATGCCGCGCCGGGCCCGCAGGTAGCGGGGGATGTAGTACAGCAGCGACCCGGCCACGATCAGGCCGGCGAACCAGGCCGGGATCCACCAGAAGTTGGCCGAGTCGCCGTTCATGACCAGCGCCGGGTACTGCGTCGACACCACCGCGAGCGTGACGAAGATGGCGATGGTGATCGGCGACACGATCCACAGCACCGGGATGCCGAGGAACTTCACGTTCGCCGGCGACGCCTTGTACAGGTCGGGGCGGCGCAGCGGCAGGGCGATCGCCGCCAGCGCGACGATCACCACGCCCAGGCAGCCGGCCAGCACGATCAGGCCGAGGACGAGCTGGAACACGTTGGAGTAGACACTCCAGATCACCAGCGCGGCGATGATGACGTTCACGACGATGATCGCGAAGACCGGGGAGTGGGTGTTCTCGTTCACCTCGGCGAGCTTCTCGGGCATCAGCCGGTCGAACGACCAGGCGAAGAACGACCGGATCGGCATGAAGGTGTTGGCGATCATGGACGGCAGCGACCAGAACAGGAAGCAGCCCAGGATGATCACCGTGATGACCGGGATGTTGGCCGACAGCGCCGCGAGGAACGGGTAGAACGCGCCGGACGGGATCGCGTAGGCCTTGTTCGGCGCCACGTTCACCGCGTACATGAACTTGTAGCTGGTCACGTGGAACAGCAGCAGCGCGCCGATGATGAGCAGCACGACATCGAACACCAGCGCGCCGAACATGATCGACAGCTGGCGGCGCCGGTTGGAGGCGCTCTTCAGCTCGCCGGACAGGTAGACCGACCAGAAGTTCCACATCATGAAGCCCTGCACCGAGAAGACGGCCGGCAGGGTCGCGCTCAGGTGACTCAGGTGCGGGGCGGCGCTGGTGCCGCCGCCCGCCGAGATCACCTGCTGGAACGTCCCGCCGCCGAAGCTCTTGTTCAGCGTGTTGAAGTGCGACTGGAAGCCGTGCTTGCTGGAGACCGCCAGGACGATGAACGCGACGATCATGCCGAGCATCCCGATCAGGAACGCTATGTTCTGCCAGCGGAACGTCGCCTTGGTGCCGCGGATCAGGATGAGCGTCTGCAGCGCGACCATGACCAGGGCGCCGGCCAGGATCCAGCCCTGGCTGGTCTCAAACGAGTTGCCCCAGCTGACCAGCGAGTCGTTGTGGGCCAGGCTGCCGCCTGCGACCAGCGCGGGCCCGAGGGCGAAGACCGAGAAGAACTTGGCGAAGTAGGCGGCGCCGAGCAGGCCGCCCGCGATCATGCACAGGTTGGAGATCAGCGCGAGCGGCGGGCTCAGGATCCGGCTCACCCACACGTAGTCGCCGCCGACCCGCGGCATGCTCGCGCCCAGCAGCGCGAACATGATCAGCACCGGGATGTTGATGATCAGCGTGATGACCAGGACCCCGACCGGGTTGGCGCCGGGGAAGGCGACCAGGGCGAAGAAGATCGACCAGGCCAGGGTGGAGCCAATCGGCGCGGAGATGACCGCGTTGAAGATCGTCGCGTCGACCGCCGACGCCGAGCGCACTAGCCCGGTGCTGTTCCGGACGAACAGCCTGCTCCGGTTCTCTGATCGGTCCGCTGTGGTCATGAGCTTCCTCCTGATGGCCCATGCCTCCGCGCAGGTCTCCCCGTTGACCGCCTCCTGAGGCTGGCCTAAAGTCGAACACAATCAGTAATAACTGTCAATCGTCATGACATAATCGGTCAGACTAAGTATCAGGAACGAACAGGTAAGGGAGCGCGGTGCTGGCGGTCGAACGGCGCGTGAAGGTGCTGGAGCGGATCGCCGCGGACCAGGCGGTGGAAGTCAGCAGCCTGGCGCGGGAGTTCGGCGTCTCGGAGATGACCATCCGCCGCGACCTGCGCCGCCTGGACCGGGACGGCTTCGTCCGCCGCACCTACGGCGGCGCCACCACCCGGGTGGTCCGCTCGGGCGGCGCGTTCGAGGTCACGCAGAGCGCGCGGATGCTGCACCACGCCCGGGAGAAGCGCCAGATCGCGCTGCGCGCCGCCGGCCTGACCGCTGATGCGCGGGTGATGTTCCTTTCTGTTGGCTCCACCGTGGAGCAGTTCGCCCGGCTGGCCGCGCCCCGCGACGGCCTGCTGGTGATCACCCAGTCGCTGGTCGTGGCGAGCCTGCTGGGCACCCGCCGGGTCGGCGTGATCATGGCCGGCGGGACGGTCCGCCAGGACGAGCTCAGCTGCGTCGGCCCGGCGGCCGTGGAGTGCGTGCAGCGCTACAACACCGACATCGCGGTCATCGGCGCGGCCGGGGTGTCAGCGCGCCGCGGCATCACCGACCTGGACGACTCCGAGGCCGGCGTCATCCGCGCCGCGCTGGAGAAGACCGAGCGGATCATCGTGCTGGCCGACGGCTCCAAGTTCGGCGATGTCGCGCTGAGCACCGTGGTGCCGATCCGGCGGGTCTCGGCGATCGTCACCGACCCCAGCGCCGACCCGGTCGAGGTCGAGCGCATCGCCCGGGAGGGCGTGGAGATCATCATGGCCGGGCCCGAGGCGGGCACGGCGGCCGGGGCGGGCGACGCCGCGGCGGACAGCGACGCGGCCATGGCAGTGGCGACGTGACGGCAGTCCTGGCGGAGCTGTTCGGGGTCGCCAAGCCGGTCATCGCGATGCTGCACCTGCCGGCCCTGCCCGGCCGGCCCCGGCACGACGCGCCGGCCGGCCTGCCGCTGATCATCGACACGGTGGCCCGGGACCTGGCGGTCCTGCAGGAGGCCGGCGTGGACGGCCTGCTGTTCTGCAACGAGGGCGACCTGCCCTACCAGCTCGGCGTCGGGCCCGAGGCGGTCGCGGCGATGGCCGCGGTGATCGGCGCGGTCCGCCGGGAGATCTCCCGCCCGTTCGGGGTCAACCTGGTGTGGGACCCGGTCGCCAGCCTCGCGGTCGCGCGGGCCACCGGCGCCCGCTTCGTCCGCGAGGTGTTCACCGGCGTCTACGAGAGCGACCTGGGGATCATGCAGCCCGACTTCGGCGCGATCAGCGCCTACCGGGCCGGCATCGGCGCCCGCGACGTCGCGCTGCTGGCCAACATCACGCCGGAGTTCGCCAGCTCGGCCGGCCGCCGGAGCATCGCCGAGCGGGCCGCCAGCGCGGCGTTCCTCGGCGTCGACGCGCTGCTGATCAGCGGCGCCATCACCGGCGAGCCCACCGACCTGGCCCAGCTGCGCGCGGCGAAGGCGGCCGCGCCGGGCACCCCGGTGCTGGCCAACACCGGCGTGCGGGCGCAGACCGTGGCCGGCGTGCTGGCCGTGGCCGACGGGGTGATCGTGGGCACCGGCCTGAAGGAAGGCGGCCGGACCTGGAATCCGGTCGACCCGGCCCGCGCGGCACAGTTCATGACGGCGGCCCGGCGGGCAGTGCAGAGCGCGGTGAGTGCGTAGTGGCCCGGGGCACCCTGCTGTACTTCGTCAGCGACCTGCACGGCTCCAGCCTGTGCTTCCGCAAGTTCATCAACTCCACCCGGGTGTACAAGCCGACCGTGCTGGTGCTGGGCGGGGATGTGGCGGGCAAGGCCATCCAGTCGATCGTCGCCCGGCCGGGCGGGCGCTGGGAGTGCACCTTCATCGGCCAGCGCTACGAGCTGACCGAGGGCGAGGAGCTGGCCGGGCTGGAGAAGCTGATCGCCGACCACGGCTACTACCCCTACCGCGCCGAGCCCGGCGAGCTGGAGGCGATGGAGGCCGACGGGACGCTGAATGAGCTGTTCGGCCGGCTGATGCGCGAGCGGCTGGCCGAGTGGCTGGACATCGCCGACACCCGGCTGCGGCCGCAGGGCGTCCCGCTGTACCTGATGCTGGGCAACGACGACCCGCCGGAACTGGCGCAGCTGCTGGACCAGGCGCCGTGGGGCGTGCACGCCGAGGGCAAGGTCGTCCGTATCGACGACGAGCACGAGATGATCAGCTGGGGCTATGCCAACACCACCCCGTGGCACACCTACCGGGAGCAGGACGAGCAGCAGCTGGCCGCCGCCTTCGCGCGGATGGCCGACCAGCTGGAGCGCCCGGAGCGGGCGGTGTTCAACCTGCACCCGCCGCCGTACAGCACCCAGCTGGACGAGGCTCCCGCCCTCGACGGCGACCTGCGGGTCCAGGCGACGCTGGGCCAGATCCAGTACACCGCCGTCGGCAGCACCGCGGTGCGCGACATCATCGCCGAGCGCGAGCCGCTGGTCGGCCTGCACGGCCACATCCACGAGTCCTCCGGCATCCGCCGCCTGGGCAAGCGCAAGGGCCTGATCCTCAACCCGGGCAGCGACTACTCCACCGGCGCGCTCAACGGCGCGCTGGTCAGCCTGAACAAGGACCGGGCTGACGCGCAGCTGGTCCGCGGCTAGCCGCAGCCATGACCGCCCCGTCCAGTCCGGCGAGCGCCGCTGATCCGCGCGGCGCGGAGGCGCTGATCGCCGTCGACCTCGGCACCTCCGGCGCCCGCGCCTCGGCGTTCACCGTGTCCGGCGAGCCGCTGGCCGAGATCCGGCGGCCCTACCCGACCGCCCTGCCGGCCGAGGGCTGGGCCGAGCAGGACGCCCGGCGCTGGCGGTCGGCGGCGGTGTCGGCGCTCGGCGCGCTGGTAGCCGCGCTCGGGCCGCGCTGCGCGGTCCGCGCGGTGGGCGTCACCGGGCAGTGCCCGAGCGTCGTCCCGCTGGACCGGCGGGACCGGCCGCTGCGGCCGGGCCTGATCTACCGGGACAACCGGGCCACCGCCGAGGCCGCGGCGATGCGCGCGCAGTTCGGCGACGCGGAGCTGCACGAGCTGACCGGCCACGTGCCGGCCGCCTTCCACGTCGCGGCCAAGCTGCTGTGGCTGCGCGCCCGCGAGCCGGAGGTGTTCGCCGCCGCCCGCCGCTTCGTCCAGCCGACCGACTACGTGGTGCTGGAGCTGACCGGCTCGGCGACCACCGACTGGTCGATGGCCGCGGCCACCGCGCTGCTGGACCTGCGCGGCCGGCGGTGGGCCACCGGGCTGCTGGCCGGCCTGGACCTGGACGCCGCAGCCTTCCCCGAGGTGGTGCCCTCGTGGAGCGTCGCCGGGGAGATCCGCCCGGCGCTGGCGCGCCGCCTCGGCCTGCCCGGCGGCGTGCCGGTGGTGGCCGGGGCGGGCGACAGCATCGCCTGCGCGCTGGGCGCCGGGGTGACCGGGCCCGGCCCGGTCAGCGAGATGGCCGGCAGCTCCAGCTGCTTCAACTCCGTCATCGACGAGCCGCTGCCCGACCTCGACGTCACCCACTACCCGAGCATCACCGGGCGCCGCGGCTACGTCACCGAGGTGGGGATCAACACCACCGGCGAGACGCTGGACTGGCTGGCCCGGCTGTTCTACGCCGGGCCGTCGCGGGCCCCCCGCGCGGCCGACTACGCCCGGCTGGCGCAGGCCGCGGCGGCCGCCCCGCCAGGGGCCGGCGGCCTGGTCTTCGCGCCGGTGCTCGGCGACGGGGAGCGGGACGACCCGGCGCTGCGCGGCGTGGTCACCGGGCTGTCGCTGCGCCACGACCGCGGCGCGCTGGCCCGCGCCGCCCTGGAGGGCATCGCCTGCGGCGTGCGGGCCCGGCTGGAAACCCTCGGCCGGACCTCCGCGCCGGCCACCGAGCTGCGGGTGTCCGGCGGGGGAGCGGGCCTGGCGGTGGGGAACCAGATCAAGGCCGACGTCACCGGCATCCCGGTCGTGCCGGTGCCCGGCGACTGCACCGCGGCCGGCGCGGCGATGCTCGCGGGCCTGGGCACCGGCCTGTACCGCGACGCGGCCGAGGCCGTCGCGGCGGGCTACCACCCTGCCGCGCCGGCCGACCCCGACCCGGCGAACCGCGCCCGTTATGACGAGCTGTACGAGCGCTACCTGGCCCTGATCGGCTCGCCGGTCGCCCGGCCGCAGCAGAAGGAGACCTGAGATGCGGGCACGCCTGGGCATCAACACGTGCTTCGCCGTCAAGCGCTGGCCGCGGCCCGCCGACTGGGCCCCGATCGTGCGCGACGAGCTGGGCCTGGACATCGTGGAACTGTCCCTTGATCTCATCGAGGACGTCGCCGACCCGGCCAGCCGCGACCGCGCCATCGCCCAGGCCAGTGCCGCGCTCGACCACTACGGGCTGCGGGCCGAGACGGTGTTCACGGGCCTGGCTGCCTACTCACGGCCGCTGCTGATGCATCCCGACCCGGCGCAGCGCCGCGCGGCCGCGGACTGGTACCGGGCTGTCCTCGAGCTGGCCGCCCGGGCCGGCGCCCGGGGCGCGGGCGGGCACGTGGGCGCGATGAGCGTGCCCGACTGGTCGGACCCGGCCCGGCGGGCGGAGCGCTGGGCCGGGCTGCAGGAGTCGCTGGCCGGGCTGGCCGCCGCGGCCCGGGCCGTCGGCCTGGAGTACCTGCTGGTCGAGAACCTGGCCAGTCACCGCGAGCCGTCGACCATGGCCAGCATGGACAGCCTGCTCACCGCCGGAGACGACACCCGCGCGCCGGTCCGGCTGTGCCTGGACGTCGGGCACCAGTGCGTCCCCGGCACGGCCGGCGACGACCGGGATCCGTACGCCTGGCTGGCCCGGTACGGCGGGCAGCTCGCCGAGGTCCAGCTGCAGCAGTCCGACGGCCTCGCCGACCACCACTGGCCGTTCACCCCGGAGCACAACCAGGCGGGCCGCATCGACCCGGGCCGCGTCCTGGACACCCTGGCCGCCGCCGGGGCGGCGGATGTGCTGCTCATCCTGGAGGTCATCCCGGCCTTCGAGCAGGACGACGACCAGGTCCTGGCCGACCTGCGGGCCTCGGCCGGGCTCTGGCAGGCCGCACTCACCGAGCGGGGGATGGGATGACCGGCGGCATGGTGCACGGCAACGGGATCGACATCCGCTACCGGATCACCGGGGACGGCGATCAGGACCTGGTGCTGATCAACGGGGTCGGCGACGACCTGGACGGCTGGGCCGGCCAGGTGGACGACTTCACCGCCGCGGGGCTGCGCGTGATCAGCTACGACAACCGCGGCGCCGGCGAGTCCAGCCAGCCGCCGGGCCCTTACACCAGCGGGCAGATGGCGGCCGACCTGCGGGCCCTGGTCACCGGCCTCGGGCTGGAGCGCTTCCACCTGGCGGGCGTGTCGATGGGCGGCGTGATCGCGCAGGAGTACGCGGTGGCCCACCCGGCCGGCCTGCGCTCACTGGTGCTGGCCAACACCTTCGCCGTCGCCGACCCGTTCACCGCGGCGGCCTTCGAGACATGGGCCACGGTCGCGCTGGCCGCGGGCATGCCGGTCATGATGCGCCAGCAGGCCCCGTGGATCTTCAGCCCGGACTTCTACGCGCGGCACCCGGACCGGGTGACGGAGCTGATCGCGGCGGCGGAGACCAGCACCCAGCCGGCTGCGGCGTTCGCGGCGCAGATGGCGGCGCTCACCGGCCACGACTGCGCCGGCCGGATCGGCTCGGTGCAGGTGCCGACGCTGGTGCTGGCCGCGCGAGATGACATCATCATCCGGCCCCGGCTGTCACGGCAGCTGCTCGATGCGCTCGGCGAGGGCATCGGCACGTGGGCCGTGGTTCCCGGCGGCCACGCGGCCTTCTGGGAGGATCCCGGACCGTGGAACCAGGCGGTCATCGATTTCGTGCGCGCCAGCAGCGCGTCCTGATCAGCGCAGCAGAGAAAGGTCCAGCCTGACTATGTCGCTCGAGGACAGATTCGGCACCGTCAAGCCCGTCATCGCGATGGTGCATTTTCCCGGCCTGCCGGGACGGCCGCGCCATGACCGCGCCGCCGGGCCCGCTCACCTGCTCGACGTCGTCGGGCGGGACCTGGACGTACTGCAGGACGCCGGCGTGGACGCGGTGCTGTTCTGCAACGAGAACGACATCCCCTATCAGCTGACCGCGGGCCCGGAGATCCCGGCCGCGATGGCGGCCGTGATCGGCGAGCTGCGGCCGCAGATCCGGGTGCCGTTCGGGGTCAACATCCTGTGGGATGCCCGGGCCAGCCTGGCCCTCGCCCGGGCCACCGGGGCCAGCTTCATCCGGGAGGTGCTGACCGGCGTCTACGAGAGCGACGTCGGCATGATCGCGCCGTCCCTCGGCGACCTGGCCAGCTACCGGGACGCCATCGGCGCCTCGGGCGTCGCCCTGTTCGGGAACATCACGCCGGAGTTCAGCTCCACCCTCGGCACCCGGACCGTCGCCCAGCGGGCCCGCAGCGCGAGTTTCCTCGGCCTGGACGCGATCCTGATCAGCGGCCCCGAGGCCGGCGTGCCGTTCGTCATGAGCGACCTGCGCGCGGCCAAGGACGCCGTGCCGCAGACGCCGGTGCTGGCGAACACCGGCGTCACCGCCGGGCGGCTGGCCGAGACGCTGGCCGTGGCCGACGGGGTGATCGTCGGCACCAGCCTGAAGGTGGACGGCATCACCTGGAACCCGGTCGACCCGGCCCGCGCCCGCCAGTTCGTCGACACCGCCCGGCAGGTCCGCGCCGCGCCCGCCCCCGCCTGACGCGGGACCGTACCGCCTGCCGGAGACCACCACCATGACGCTCGAGTGCACCAATCCAGCGGACCTGCCCACTCCCCTGACGTACACCCAGGTTGTTGTCGCGACCGGAAGCAGGCTGGTTTTCGTCGCCGGCCAGGAACCGGAAGACGAGCACGGCAACCTCGTCGGTCCCGGTGACCTGGCCGTCCAGGCCCGCCAGGTGTTTGCCAACCTGGGCCGTGCGCTCGCCGCCGCCGGCGCCCGGCCTGACCAGGTAACTAAGATAACGATCTTTGTCGTTGGCTACCGGCGCGACGAGTGCCTGCCCACGATCGAAGCGGCCCGGGTGGCACTGTTCGGAGAGCACAAGCCAGCCGACACCCTGCTCGGAGTGGAGGCACTGTCCCCCGGCTACCTGATCGAGGTCGAGGCGATCGCCGTTGTCGACGGCTAGACAACAACAAGCCGTCACCAGCGCCCGGAGTCAGGGCAGCTAGCGCTCGCGGTGCCCGGCTGAGGACGGCGGCGGGCAGGCGGCCGTGCCGCGGGGCCGGTCTCTGCGGCCCGCCGCGCTAGTGGTCCGCGGGCGCGTCCTGATCGACGTGCTCCAGGAAGATCCGGTCGCGGAACCCGCCGCGCTCGGCGCGCTTGCGGGCGGCCTCGTCCGTCAGTTCCGCCCAGGTCAGGCCGGCCGCGCCGGCCAGAGCCCGCAGCACCTCCAGGACGTCGGCCAGCTCACCGGGCAGGTCCGCGGCAGGCGCGGCGCTGACTTCGTGCGCTTCCTCGCCGAGCTTGGCGATGAGCGCCGCCCGGAAGTCCTCCTGACTCAGGATGCGAGTCGCCGGCTGGCCGCCGTTGTCGCGGATGATCTCCGGGATCCGGTCCCGGACGAGCTTGCGGTACGTCACGCGCATGCGGCGACCGTATCCGGCGGGCCGGGCGGCCAGCCAGCTGGCGGGGTGCTGCTAGCCTCCGGTCCCGTGCCAGGAACCCGGGCCCCCGGCCCCGCCACGCCGCCCGAGATGACGCCGGACGCGGCGGTGGCCGTCGCGGCGGCGCAGGCCGGGGCGGCGGTGGTCGCCGCGCGGTACGGGACGGCGCTGGAGCACATCCAGAAGGCGCCGATGGACTTCGCCACCGACGCGGACGTGGCCGCCGAGCAGGCGATCCTGGCGGTCCTGCGGGCGGCCCGGCCCGGCGACGGCTGCCAGGGCGAGGAACTGGGCGAGTCCGCCGCCGGCACGTCCGGCCGGACGTGGCTGATCGACCCGCTGTGCGGCACGGCGAACTTCGCGGTGACCACGCCGCTGGCCGCGGTGAACGTGGCGCTGTGCGCGGGGGACCGGGTGCTGGCCGCGGCCAGCGCGGACCCGCTGGCCGGCGAGGTGTTCTGGACCGGCGGGGCCGGCGCCTGGCTGCGCCGCGGCGACGGCGACGAGCCGCTGGCGCCGTCGGCAGCCTCCCGGCTGGCCGACGTGAACCTGGACCCGCCGTATCCGAACGCGGACCGGTTCCGGGCCGTCGCGATGCTGGCCGAGCCAGCGTTTGCCGCCTCGTTCCGGCCGCGCGTGCTGTCCACCACGCTGGCCCTGGCCTGGGTCGCGGCCGGCCGCCGCGCGGCCTACGTGACCGACGGGCACCTGCGCGGCAGCGTGCACTTCACCGCGGGCATCGCGCTGTGCCAGGCGGCGGGCTGCGCGGTCACCGGACTGGACGGCCAGCCCGTGCACGCCGGGGCCGGCGGGCTGGTGGCAGCCGCCGATGAGCGGACCCACGCCGCGCTGCTGGAGATCATCGCCGGGCTGTCCGCCGGCCAGAAACGCTGAAGGGCCCGGCCAGCAGGCCAGGCCCCTCACGCGGAACCAGGCCCGCTCCACCGGGCTGTCCCGCTCGCACCCGCACTGTCCAGGCCACCGGATCAGATAACCGGGTTTCCGCAGCGCAGCGGCTGTGCAGTCAGCCGTGCACTGTGCATCTGCACGGTACCCAATGCGGGCGCCGGGCGCCAGAGGCGGAGAACGGCTCCGAACGAAGCAGAACAGTGGTGAACGCCGCTGAGCAGGCGGCACCGGAATATAACGATCTTGACAGAATCGTGGTGTTCCTGCTGGCGATCATGAAACGGCGGCGCTAACCTGATCGCCATTCGCAACCTGCAGATATCGGCTCCAAATTACCCGTACCTGCAGGGGCGGAAACTGATCCAGGCCACCGTCGCCGGGCTCGTGCAGGACCCCGGCCATGAGCAGATTACTTCGGAGGGCACTATGCCCGTGCTCGGCATCTCCCGGGTTCCGGCGGGCGCGCGCGCCCGCGCTGTCGCGGCGAATGCGGCCAGGTGAGCCGCCGGGCAGGAGGCGCGGCGCCCAGCGAACCGGGTCGCGGCGGGCCGGAGGCCGAGCGCGTGCGGGCGGAGCTGGCCGCGGAGATCAGCAGCCTGAAGCAGCGGCTGTCGCCGGAGGTCCTGCGCGACCCGCGCATCCGCGCCGAGCTCGCTGAGCTGGACAAGCAGGTCGCCGCGGCGCTGGAGGAGAGCCGCGGCCGGCACCGGCTGCCGGCCGGCGCGGCGGCCCCGGCGGTCTCCGCCGAGCCGGTCCGCGACGCCGACGGCTACAACCTCAAGCCCGACCCGCTGCGCGCGCAGACCGCTGCCGAGCTGGTCGAGGCGCTGCGGCAGTACCGGGCCTGGGCGGGAAATACGCCATTCCGGCAGATGGCCGCCCGGGCGCGGCAGCGGGTAGCACATTCCACGATGTGCGTGGCCCTGAAGAACCACGAGCTGCCGGGACTGAAAGTGGTGCTCGCCATTGTCGCTGGCTGTGGCGGCGGGCAGCCGGATCAGGAAAAATTCGCTACCGCCTGGCGCCGGATCAACAGCGGAATGACCGCGCCGCAGCCATCGCCGGCGCCCGGGCCGGGCCAGGGCCCGGCCGCCCCGGGCCCCGGGCAGCCGTCGGCTCCGAGCCTGCGAGTGGTGCGCTAGCGCGTTACTGATAATCCCGGGGCAGCTACGCCCGCCCCCGCCCGCCCGGCTTCGCGGCCGTCGCGGGCGGCGGGCGGCGAGCCGCCCGGGCTACCGGTGTCCGGCGAGGTCGCTGCGGGCGAGCTGGCCGTCCTTCATGACGAGCTGCACCCGGTCCACCGCGGTGATGTCGGCGGCCGGGTCGCCGTCGACGACGATGACATCTGCGAGCCGGCCGACTTCCAGGGTCCCGATCTCGGGCGCCAGGCCCAGGCTGGCGGCGGCGCTCGCGGTGGCCGCGACGATGGCGTCCATCGGCGCCAGGCCATCCTCGACCATCAGCGGGCTGGCGGCGGGCACCTGGCTGGCTCCTTGCGCTAGGGCGCCGCGCCCGGGTCCTGGCTGTTCTGCGCCACGCGGGCCCGCTCTTCCACGAGCCGGCGGGTGAACTCCTTGGCGGGCATCTCAGCCAGCGACAGGAACGTCTCGGTCCGCGTCACGCCGGGAATCTTCCAGACCTGGTCGAACATCAGCGACCGCAGGTGGGCATGGTCGCGCAGCCGGACCCGGGCCAGCAGGTCCATCGACCCGGCAACCACGGCCACGTCCTCGACCTCGGGGATCGCGTGGAAAGCCCGCAGCACCTCGCCCAGGTTGGCGGTCGCGGTGATGGACAGGTAGGCCTGCAGCGGGTAGCCGGCCGCTGGCCAGTCGATGTCCACGGTGTAGCCGCGGATGACCCCGGCTCGCTCCAGCCGGGCCAGCCGGACCCCGACGGCCGGCGCGGACATGTTCAGCTCCCGGCCCAGCTTGCGCTGGCTCACCCGGGCGTCGGCGGCCAGCAGGGCGAGCAGCCGGAGATCGACCTGGTCCAGCGGCACGGGCGGGCGGGAGACCCCGACCACGCTGCTGAGCTCGGCCAGCGGCCCGGCCGCGGGCGCGGCAGGCGGCAGGGCCGCAGGCGGATCGCTGCGATCAGGCGTGGCGGCCAAGCGGGTGCTCCCTCGTGATCACCGCAGGCGACGAGACACGCAGCGGGCAACAGACCCGGCGGGACCGCCGCGGAGCACGGTGGCCGGTCCCGGCCTGGCTGCCGCGTTCCGAGCAGAGGCTACCGCGCATCCCGCCCCGCTCAGCCCGGCCCGCCGGCCGGCTCCTCGGCGGCCAGTTCCTCGGCAAAATGGCACGCTGACCGGTGCTGCGCCGTGACCAGCCGCAGCTCCGGCTCCCGCTCGGCGCAGACCGGCCGGGCCAGCGGGCAGCGCGGGTGAAACCGGCAGCCCGGCGGCGGCGCGCTCGCGCTCGGCACCTCCCCGGGGATGGGCGCCTGGAGCCGGCCGCGCTCGCGGCGCGGGTCGGGCTGCGGTGCGGCCTGCATCAGCGCCCGGGTGTAGGGGTGCAGCGGCCGGGAGTAGACGGCGTCCCGCGGCCCGGTCTCGACCACCCGGCCCAGGTACATCACCGCCACGTCGGCGGCGACCCGGCGGACCACGCCCAGGTCATGGCTGATGAACAGGTAGCTCATGCCCAGGCGCCGCTGCAGGTCCCGCATCAGGTTCAGGATCTGCGCCTGCACCGAGACGTCCAGGGCCGAGGTCGGCTCGTCAGCGACGATGACCTCCGGGCCGGGCGCGATCGCGCGGGCAATGTTGACCCGCTGCCGCTGGCCGCCGCTCAGATGGGTGGCCTGCTGATCCATCATCTCCGGGCTGAGCCCGACCTGGACCAGCAGCTCGGCCACCTTGTCGCGCAGCTCACCGCGCGAGGCGAGCTTGTGCACGATGAACGGCTCGGCCAGCGTGTCGGCCAGGGTGAACCGCGGGTTGAGCGAGTTCAGCGAGTCCTGGAAGACCATCTGAATGCGGCGGCGCACCGGCGTGAAGGCACGCTCGGTCATGGCCGCGATGTCGGTGCCCCCGAACAGGATCTGCCCGCTGGTCACCGGCTCGAGCCGCAGCAGGCTCTTGGCCAGGGTCGTCTTCCCGCTGCCGGACTCGCCGACCAGTCCCAGGGTGGCGCCGCGGCGCAGCGCGAGGGTGACCCCGTCCACGGCCCGGACGGCACCGCCGCCGCGGCGGGCGGCCAGGCCGCGGGCCCGGTAGTGCACCCGCAGATCCCGGATCTCCAGCAGCGCCTCACCGGCGGGGTCCGGCTGCTCAGGCAGCGCCGAGGCCGACTCGCTCGCCAAGGTTCACCTCCGGTCCCAGCCAGCAGGCGGCCCGGTGCGACGGCCCGCGCTCCGCCAGCGGCGGTCGCTGTGCGCAGTGCTCGAACGCATGCGGGCAGCGGGGCGCGAAAACGCAGCCCGCGGGCACCGCCCGCATGTCCGGCGGCTGCCCGGCGATCCCGGTCAGCGGGGCGTCCGGGTCCGGCGCGGTATCGGGGATGGAGGCCAGCAGGCCCGCGGTATAGGGGTGGGCGGGATGCTCGAACACCTGCACCGCGTCGCCCTGCTCGGCCAGGTAGCCGCCGTACATGACCAGCACGTCATCGGCGAGCCCGGCGACCACGCTCAGGTCATGGCTGACCAGGATCAGCGAGATGCCCAGCTCGCTGGTCAGGTTCTTGAGCAGCTCCAGGATCTGGGCCTGCACGCTCACGTCCAGCGCGGTGGTCGGCTCGTCGGCCAGCAGCACCCTCGGCTCGCCGGCGATCGCCATCGCGATGACCACCCGCTGCCGCATCCCGCCGCTGAACTCATGCGGGTAGGCCTTCAGCTGCTGGCGCGGCGACGGGATGCCCACGGTGGCCAGCAGCTCGGCGGCCCGCTCGGCGGCCGCCCGGCGGCTCAGCCCCAGGTGCAGCCGCAGCGGCTCGGCGACCTGCGCGCCGATGGTGCGGACCGGGTTGAGGGCCGCCATCGGGTCCTGGTACACCAGCCCGATGCCGCTGCCGCGGATCCGGCGGATCTCCGGCTCGCTCAGCGTCAGCAGCTCCCGGCCCTCGAGCCGGACTGACCCGGTGACCCGGGCCGAGCGGGGCAGCAGCCGGAGCAGCGACAGGCAGGTCACGCTCTTACCCGAGCCGGACTCACCCACGATCGCGACCGTCTGGCCCCGCTCGACCGAGAAGCTGACCCCGTTCACCGCGTACACCGTCGCGCGGTCGATGGGGAACCGCACGCTCAGGTCGGTGACCGTCAGCGTGGCGGTCACGGGTGCCCGGTGAGGTCGTTGCGGGCCACCTGGCCCTCCTTCATGACGAAGCGCACGTTCTCCATGGCGCCGATGTCGGCCGCCGGGTCGCCGGCCACGACGATCACGTCGGCGATCCGGCCGACCTCCAGGGTGCCGATGTCGGGGTCCAGGCCGAGGTTGTAGGCCGCGGTCCTGGTCGCCGCGACGATCGCGGCCATCGGGTCCAGCCCGTACTCGACCATCAGCCCCATCTCGGTGGCCATGTAGTCGTGCGGGTTGAACGGGGTGCCCGCATCGGTGCCGGCCGCGATCTTCATGCCGGCCTTCACGGCGGCGCCGAAGCTGTCCCGGTGATGTCCCGACTCGCTCTCGGCCTTCTCCACCACCCAGTCCGGGATGGCGCCGGTGCCGCCGTTGTTCACGATCTGGTTCACCGCGATCAGCGTCGGGACCAGCACCGTGCCGTGGTCGATGGCCAGCTGCAGCGCCTCGTCGTCGAGGTAGAAGCCGTGCTCGATGGAGTCGATCCCGGCCCGGATGGCGTTCTTGATCCCGCCGTTGCCGATCGCGTGGCAGGCGGCGCGCCGGCCGGCGTTGTGCGACTCGCGGGCGACCTGCTCCAGCTCGTCCTGCTGCAGCGCGGTCTGGGTCGGGACGACACCGGGGGTGAGCACGCCGCCGGTGGCCATGGCCTTGATGAAATGCGCGCCCGCCTTGATCTCCGCCCGGGTGGCGGCCCGCACCCCGTCCGGCCCGTCGGCCTCCCGGCCGATGAAGTGCCCGTGCCCGCCGGTCATCGTGATGACCCGGCCCGCCGCCCGGATCCGCGGGCCGGTCACCAGCCCGTCCTGCACCGCCCGGGCCAGGTCGATGGCGATGGAGCTCGCGGCGCCGCAGTCCCGCACCGAGGTCACCCCGGACTGCAGGGTCAGCTGCAGGTTCTTGTAGCCGCGCAGCGCCGCGATGGTGACCGAGTCCCGCCCGGCCTGGCCGAACAGGTCCGGTGACCCGTCGTTAGCCAGGTGCACGTGACAGTTGATCAGGCCGGGCATGACCGTGCCGCCGCCGCCGTCGATCGCCGCCCCGGCCGCGCCCTCGGGCAGCCGGTCCTGCGGGCCGATCCAGGTGATCCGCGCGCCCTCGCTGATCAGGGCCGAGTTCGGCACGGGCGCGGCGCCGGTCCCGTCGATGAGGGTGACGTTGCGGATGACGACGGGGTCTGCTTCAGCCACGAACGGGCTCCTTCCGGAACGGCGCCGGCCAGGCGGCCGGGCGCGAGGGCGGCGCTACTTGTAGGACAGGGTGGAGAAGCGCAGGGTCCGCGCCTGGTTCCGGTCGTGGCCGTAGATCATCTGGGCGTTCTCCTGGCCGGCCCGGTCGCGCAGCGCCAGGGCGCTGACCCGGGCTGTCTCCGGGTCGGCCTGGCCGCCCCAGGCGTCGTGGTCGTAGTTCTCCTGGCTGTACACGGCGTCGCCGGTCAGAATCAGGTTGCCGGTCTCGGGCAGCCGCAGCAGCACCGACTGGTGGGCCGGGGCGTGGCCGGGCGTCGGGATGACCTCGACGCCGGGGAACAGCGGGCTGGCGCCGTCGACCAGCTCGTAACTCAGGCCCGGCAGGTTCCAGTACTGGTGCGGGAACACCGCCGGGTTGTTCTTGGCGAACTCGTAATGCTCGCGCTGCACGAAGAACTTCGAGTCCTTGAGCATGTCGTTGTTGCCGGCGTGGTCGAAATGCAGGTGGGTGTTGATCACGTAGCTGATCTCGGCCGGGGCGATGTCCAGCTCGGCCAGCCGCCACAGCAGGCTGTCTTCCTTGCGCATGTCCGGGACGAGCAGGTCAGCCAGCGGCTGGCCGCGCCAGGTGGCGTCCGGGTCCTTGATGTGGATCCGGTGCATGCCGGTGTCCACCAGCACCAGCTCGTCGTTGTCCAGGCGGATCAGGAACGCCGGCACCGGGATGTGGATCCGCTTGCCGTCGGACACGCCCGGGGCGATGACCTCGTAGTTACAGCAGCAGCCGCCGAGCGGCAGAATGAAGAGCTCCATCATCCCTCTCCCGCGATCAGTTGGGTCGTGTCCTTCAGCTTGCTGCGCCGCTGACGCAGCCGGTCCGGGTCGGTCATGCTGGCCAGGAAATCGCCCAGGTAGTTGGCGATCAGGATGGTGATCGTGATGGCGATGCCCGGCGCCGCCGAGATCCACCACGCCTGGCCGAGGTACTGGACGCCGGCCGACAGGTCCGCGCCCCAGTCGGGCGACGGCGGCCGGATGCCGAAGCCGAGGAAGTCCAGGGTCGCGGCCAGCAGCGTGGTCCAGCCGATCGCGCTGGAGATGACCACGATGAGCTCGCTGCCCAGGACCGGCAGCACGTGCCGGCGGACGATGCGCAGCGGGCGGCAGCCCACCGCACGGGCCGCGGCAATGTAATCCTGGGCCCGGATGGACTTGGTCGGCCCGTACACCACCCGGGCGAAGATCGGGGTGTAGGAGATGCCGACGGCCAGCACCACGGTGCTGACGCCGGGGCCGAGGATGGTCACCACGACCAGCGCCAGGAGCAGGCCGGGGAAGGCCAGCAGCACGTCCATGACCCGCATGACCACGCCGCTTGGCCAGCGGGCCAGGTAGCCGGCCAGGATGCCCAGCGGCGTGCCGATGACGGCGGCCAGCGCGGTGGCGAGCACGGCGGTGAGCAGCGTGTGCCGGGCGCCGAAGACGATCCGGCTCAGCACGTCGCGGCCCAGCTGGTCGGTGCCGAACAGGTGGTGCGCGCTGGGGCCCTGCTGCGCGGCGCCGATGATCGCGGCCGGGTCGGCGATCGGCAGCAGCGGGGCCAGCAGGGCCATCAGGACCAGCAGCGCGGCGGCCACCGCCGCGATGAAGCCCAGCGGGTCGCGGCGGGCGGCCAGCCGGAACCGGGCGGCCAGCACGCCGCGGCGGGTGTGCCGCGGCGCGCGGGCGGCCGGCGGCTGGCCGGCCGCGGCAGCCGGGCCGGGCGCCGTCGGGCCCGTCACCGCGACCAGCTCCGCCGGATGCGCGGGTCCAGCAGCCCGTGCGCCACGTCGACCAGGAGGTTGGCGAGCAGGTAGACCACCGCGACGAACAGCACGACTCCCTGGATGGAGGGCACGTCTTTCTCCTGGATCCGCTGGACCAGGAACGCGCCCAGGCCCGGGCGGCCGAAGATGACCTCGATGGCGACCGCCCCCGCGAGCAGGTAGCCGAACTGCAGCCCGACGATCGTGACCGTCGACCCGACCGCGTTGCGCATGGCGTGCTGCCACAGCAGCCGCCATTCCGACAGGCCCTTGGCCCGGGCCACGAGCATGTACGGCCGCTGGTACACCTCGATGAGGTTGTTGCGCAGCAGCCGCGCGATGATGGCGGCAAATCCCCAGCCGAGCGCGATGGACGGCAGGATCAGTGCCTTGAGCGATCCGGTGCCGAGGGCGGGCAGCAGCCGCAGCTTCACCGCGAACAGCAGCACCAGCAAGATCGCCAGCCAGAAGTAGGGGATGGCCACCCCGAGCACGGCCACCCCGGTCGCCAGCTTGTCGGTGATCCCGCCGGGCCGCACGCCGGCGGCGATGCCGACCGGCACGCCGATGCCGAGCGCCACGACCAGCCCGCCGAGCGCCAGGTTGATCGTGTAGGGCAGCTGGCTGCCGATCTCGGCGGCCACCGTCTGGTGCGAGCTGTAGGAGAAGCCGAGGTTCCCGTGCAGCAGCTGGACCAGGTAGTTCCAGTACTGGGACAGGATCGAGCCGCTCAGCCCGAGCTGCTTGTCCAGGTTGGCGATCTGCTGCGGGGTGGGGCTGGAGCCGAACAGCAGGATCTGGGCCGGGTTGCCCGGGATCAGGTGCAGGATCGAGAACACCAGCACCGTGATCCCGAACAGGACCGGCACGGCCATCAGCAGCCGCCGCAGGATGAACTGGATCACCTGCGCCTGCCGCGGCTCAGGCGCTCACCTGATGGAACAGCGGCTGCCCGGTACTGGTGAACTTGATCCCCTTCACGCTGGGCTGGGTCACGACGATGCTCTCCAGGTTGTAGATCGGCACGATGGTGGCGGACTTGGCCAGGGTGAGCGCGATGGCCTCGTACTGGGCCGTGCGGGAGGACGTCGTCGGGTCCTGGTTGGCGGCGATGATGGCCTTGTCGACCGCCGGGTTGGCGTAGTGCTCCCAGTTGAACCCGGCCTTGATCTGGCCGGAGCTGAAGACCGAGTTGAACAGGTACGGGTCGACGTCGTAGTAGAACCAGTCAGCCAGGTTGTGCTTGCCCTGGTTGTAGGTGGTGCCGACGGCCGGGAAGGCCTGGTCGGTGATGGTCACCTTGAAGCCGACGGTGGCCAGCTGGGCCTGCATGAGCTGGGAGATGCCGTCGAAGCCGAAGTTGGCGATGTTGATGAACTCCAGGCTGAGCGGCTGCCCGCCGCGCGACCGGGTGCCGCCCGACCCCTTCTTCCAGCCCGCCCCGTCCAGCAGCGACGCGGCCTTGGCCGTATTGAAGCTGTACAGCGCCTGGTCCTTGCTGTAGCCCTGGGTCACCGGGGTCAGCACGCTGTCGGCCGGGGTGTACAGCCCCTTGAACAGGGTGTCGATGATGCCCTTGTTGTTCGTCGCGTACTGGATGGCCTGGCGGACGGCCAGCTCGTCGGTCGGCGGCTTCTGCGCGTTGATCATGATGCAGTAGGGCATGCCCGACGACAGCGCGGTCAGCTTCTTCTTGCCGGACTGCACGGCCGAGGTCACGTCGCCGGGGTTCAGGTTCTGGGCGATCTGGATCTCGTTCGTGGTCAGGGCGTTGGCCTGCGATGACGGGTCGGGCAGGATCCGGAAGGTGATCTGGTCCAGTGGCGCCGGGCCGCTGCCCAGCGGCTTGGGACCCCAGGTGTAGTCCGGGTTGCGCACCACGACGACCCGGTCGTTGTTGACGTACTGCTTGAACTTGAACGGCCCGGTGCCGACCGGGTGGGTGTCATAGCCGGTGCCGTACTTCTTCAGCGCGGCGGGTGAGGAGATGGCCATGGTCGGCTGGGTCATCTCGTTGACGAAGGCCGCGTTGGCGGCGGAGAACACCACCTGCGCGGTGTAGTCATCGATGACCTTCGTCTGCTGGTACGGGCCGAGGGCGCCGATGGCCGACAGGGACTTGGTCTTGGGATCGACGATGTGGTCGAAGCTGGCCTTGACCGCCGCGGCGTTGAAGGGCGTGCCGTCGTGGAACTTCACGCCCTTGCGCAGCTTGAAGGTGTAGGTCCTGGCATCCGCCGACACCGTGTAGCTCTCGGCCAGCCCGGGGTAGTAGGTCGGGTCGCCGGGGAACTTCCACATCAGCGTGTCGAAGATCGCGCCCAGCACCTGCGAGACGGTGATCAGGCCGGTCTGGCCGGGGTCCAGGGAGTCCGGGTTCTGGAACACCCCCACCGACAGGCTCTTCGCGCCCTTGCCGCCGCCCGGTGTGCCGCCGGGCGTCGAGCTCTCTGAGCAGCCGGCCAGGCCCAGCGCGCTGAAGGCGCCCAGCGTGGCGGCCCCGCCCAGGAAGGCCCGGCGGCCCAGCAGCGGCGAGCCCGGCCACAGGCCAGGCTGACGGCCGTCGCCTGGCATAGCAGATTTCCCCACCATGATCGCTCCTGTTCTGCCGGGGGATCAGCCGGCTGAGCGGCAGCCCTCACCAGACCTCGAGGCGGCCCGCGCGGTCAGCCAGGGCGGCGTCCCAACTCTGCGCCGTGCCTAACGAACGCTCTGTCACAAGTGTTAGTGATATTCACTTGATAGGCGAAACTAGCCATTACCTGCGTGTATGTCAATAGATCTTGGGCAACGGCCGTACAACTGGCAACCCGATCATGGTCCGGGCCTGCCTCTCGCCCGCGGCCATCTGCGCGCGGGCCGCGCCGGGGCATGGATGCCGCTGATCCGGGCACGTGGCGGCGGCGGGTCGGTGCGTGACCCGGCAGAAGGGACACCGGAATGCTGGCCATCGTCGCGGCGGTCCTGTTCGCGATCGCGCTCATCATCAACGCGGCAGGTACCGCCACAGTCGCGCTGTTCTCCCCGTTCAGCCTGCTGCTCGCCGGGCTGGCCTGCCTGGCGCTGCACCTGGCCGGCTACGGCACCGGCTGGAAGGTGCGCCGCCGCTGAGCCCGGCCGCCGGGGGCTGCTGCCGGCCATCAAGGCGGCACGCATGTCACCCACCCGGGCCTGTGGAGCATCTGACCCGGTGCCCGCATGGCCCGGACCCGGGGTCGTGGCTGTGCGATCGCCGTTGTCCAGCTGCAGATGCGCAGCTCCGCGCCGGGCTGCCCGGCTGCCGCGCGTGCCGCCGCCCGAGTCAGCGATCGCGGCATCCAGGTAACGACACGTGATAACAGCAAGAGGCACGGGGCGCCCCGGCGGGGCGCCGTAGGCGGCCGGAGGGCAAGGTGTCTCCGGCCGTCGGGTGGGCAAGGGCGTCCGGTGCGCCTGGCCGGGCCTCGCGCGCATAGCCGGGTGCCGCCGTGGCTGGCACCATGGGCGGATGGGGTATCACCTGGCGCAGATCAATATCGGCCGGCTGCTCGCGCCGGTGGACAGCCCGCAGCTGGCCAGTTTCATGGCCGAGCTCGACCCGGTCAACGCGGTCGCCGACGCGGCGCCCGGCTTCGTCTGGCGGCTGCAGAGCGAAGACGGCAACGCCACCAGCGTGCAGGCCTTCGAGTGGGACGCCGCGGGCAGCGCCGGGGTGATTGTCAACATGTCGGTGTGGGAGTCGGCCGAGGCGCTCGCCGCATTCGTCTATGGTGGCCCGCACGTGGCGGTGCTGCGCCGCCGCCGGGCGTGGTTCGCGAAAATGGCCGAGGCCTACACGGCGCTGTGGTGGATCCCGGCTGGCACGCTGCCCACCACTGATGACGCCGAGGACGCCATCCGGCACCTGCGCGCGCACGGCCCGACGCCGCGGGCCTTCACCCTCCGCGAGCACTTCCCGCCGCCGGACGCCGGCCGGGCCGGGCCGCTGCGCGCACCCGATGACTGGATGTGCCCGGCCTGACGCGGCCGGGTAGCGCGGCGACGGCCATTGGCGCCGCCATCCTGCCTGCCGCCGTCGGCTGACACCGGCCTCGACCGCAGACTGGCGGCCCTGGCGCCGTTCACAGGTAGTGCCGAATGGCCGCGCCGATCGGCGGCGCCGACTCGATCAGGGCCCACAACTCCGCCGAGTCCAGCAGGCCCGCGGCCCTCGGACTCAGGCCCGACTTAGTCAGCACGTCCTCGCGGGCGCCGGGGGTGCCCTCCCGGCGCGCGTTCTCGATGAGCTCATAAGCCGTGCGGCCGTCGGCCCGCTTGCCCAGGGCCATGATCCGCTCCGGCCAGTGCAGGTGCAGGACGGCGAGCTTGGCGGTGGCTTGCAGATCCTGCAGGCACGGCAGGCCCTGCAGGCCGCGCTCCGAGTCGATCATGACCAGGAAGCGGAACAGGTTGACGAATCGCTTGATCTCGCGCGGGTTGGCCGCCAGGTGCGGGGCGGCGAATTCGATGGCGGCCCGGACATCCGGGCTGTCGCCAGCCAGCCGGCGGTCGACGATCAGCCGGGCCGCCTTAGCCTGCTGGTCCGCCGCGGGCTGCGGGCTGCCGACGGCCGTCTCCGCCGGCACCTGGCCAGCCTTGCCGGCGGGCCCGGCAGGGCCGCTGGCGGGTCCGGTACTCGCCTGGCCGGCGGTTCCGGTGGTCAGGCCGTCGAGGAACTGTGACTCCAGGTAGCTGGCCTTGCGGCCGGCTTCCATCGCCGGGAGCGCCAGCGGCAGCTGAACGATCTTCTCCAGGAACCGCCAGCCCAGGCCGCCCGGGCCCGTATCACCCATGGCCGCGGCAAGATCGGAGTAGGCCGCCTCAATGTGCGCGGCCACCATCTCCGGCTCCATGGCGATCACGAAGATCGAGTTCGGGTACTCGCCGGCCAGGAACAGGTTGATCGCCTCGATGACCTGCACCACGGTTCCCGGCGAGCAGCGGTCCAGGTCGTCGACGAACACCACCAGCGGCCGTTTCGGCGTCGCGACCAGGGCCAGGACGCGCCGCACATCGGCCTGGACGAAATAGAAGAACCCGGATTTGGCCAGGTAGTCGGGCGAGCTCACGAGCTCGTCGGCGGCGCCGTGCAGCGCCTGGCCCGCGAACTGGTGCGCCGCGCCCATGGGCTGCACGAGCTGCGCCAGGCTCCCGCTGACCCGGGACCGCAGCACGCTGATCCACTGCCACGCCGTGACCGCTCCCAGCAGCACCGGAGCCCCGCCGGCCAGGCCCGCGGTGAGCCCGCGCGGCACCTGCACCGCCAGCAGCGCCAGCCCGGTGGCCACGCACACCGCGGCGGCGATTGCCCACGGCAGCAGCCGGTCGACGATCAGCCCGTAGACCTTGCGGCGCACCGCCCGCTCATCGACGCGCCCGAGGTTCAGCCGCAGCCAGAAGTTCTCCCGCTCGGCGACGTTCATCCGCTCGGTGATCTGCTTGATGATCTCGTAGGCGAGCCCGGCCCAGACCTGCTCGCCGTTCTGGTACATCCACGGGTTGAACCAGACTGTCGGCCGCCAGGCGGCGTCGTCAGCATCAGGCGAGGTCGCGGCGGTGGCCGGCTGCGGCTCAGCTTCGATCCGCGGCGAATCGGTGATGCCGGGCTGCTCGTTGCGCGGCAGGCGGTGCAGCGCCTTCAGCCGGCGCAGCACCGTCGAGTTGCGGACCAGGCTGAGCCGGTCCTGCCTGACCGCAGCAACAGCCCTGGTCAGGACAGCAGTGATGCTCCGCGACGTGAGCTCCACCGGGCGTAGCTGCGGCTCGCCGGGAGAACGGCCGGCCGGCCACTCCAGGCGGTCCTGCACCATCCGCATGAGCGACGTCTTGCCCGCGCCCCAGGTTCCCTTGATACCGATGGTCAGCGGCGGCTGGGTTTCCGGATGCTGGATGGCCCGGGCGATGGCGTCGGCGTAGGCCGCATAGCCGGCGGTGTCGACGAGCGTGTAGAAGTCGCGTCCGACCGGTTCCTTGCCGTACCAGACCGCATCCGGCGCGGCCGTCTCGGGCGGCACCTCGGCGGCGCTGAGCCGGAGGTCAGGCAGTTGCCACACCCGCGCCATGTTGTCGGCGTGCGCGGTGACCAGGAAGTCACCGCCGAGGCTGAAGGTCAGCCGCTCGACCTGGCTGACGGTCGGCAGACTGGAAAGGGCTGTCTTGGCCACCGGGTCGAACAATGTGACCCCGCGCTCGTGCGCTGCCGCCAGGACGCCGCCGCTGCTCATCGCGAGGCGCCGGATGTCCTCCGGCGCGATGAAGTTCTCGCCGAGGCGATTCCGGGGGAGGACCGAGATCGTGCGCCCCGAAACCGTGACGATCATGTCCTCGCTGCAGTCCATGGACTGCACCGCGCCCAGGTCCTGGCTGAAGGTGACGGGCAGCGGCTGATAGTCGCGGCCAGCCGAGACCTCGGCGCCCGACCCGGCAGGCGCACCCGGAACGCTCGCGAAGGCGGCAATGCGGCCGCCCCCGGTGGCGGCGACAATCCCGCCCAGCGGCGAGACAGCGACCCGGTCGAATCCCGTCGACCGGCCTAGCCTTGTCTCCGTCCCGGCCAGGAGATCCAGCACGATCAGGCCGGACGAGCGGGTGCGGAATACGGCCGTCCCGGCGTTTCGCGACAGTGCGACCCCGGCGACGTCTTCCATCCCGTGCAGCAGCTCCCCGCGGTCATCGGAGCCGTCCAGGTCCCAGCGGACGATCTCAGCGGTGTGGTCGCTGCGCGACAGGAGCACCGCCACCACCTGCCGGGCGTCCGGGGTAAACCGGACGCTCATCGGCGCCTCGGCGGTCTCGATGCGGCGCACTATCGAATCTTTCACCAGGTCCCAGATCGTCAGGCTGTGGACCAGGACATCGACCCCGTAGGTGATCGCCTGCCGGCCGTCGGATGACACGGTGGCTGACCGGAGCGTCGTGAGCCCGGAGTCCAGCACGGCCGGGTCCATCACGCCGCCGGACGGGCTCACCTCCGGAGGGATCGTGGTCATGGCATGCAGTATCTACCGCAGCCGTCCTGACCGCGGGGCTAGCGGCAGCAGCGCGGATCCTACGGGCGGGCCCGGGACTGGCGGGCGGCTCGGGTGCCGGTGTAGCCGCGCAGTGCCAAGATCATTATTGTCGTGAGCAGAGCCCGGTTACCTGGGCAAACGGGAGAGGGAGCGCGCATGTCTGACCAGCTGGCCCTGGTGGATCATCACGTCCACGGCGCGGCCACCGAGTCGCTGGACGACCTGACTATCCAGTCGATGCTGACCGAGGCGGACGCCCCGGCACCGGCCGGCACGACAACCTGGGACACCCAGCTGGGCTTCCTGCTGCGCCGCTGGTGCGCGCCGGTGCTGGATCTCGAGGCGCGCGCCCCGGCCGCCGAGTACGTGGCCCGCCGGGCCGAGCTGGGCGCGGCCGAGGTGAACCGCCGGTTCCTGACCGCCGCCACGGTGCAGGAGTGGCTAGTCGACACCGGCTACCAGACCGATCAGGTGATGACGCCGCCTCAGCTGGCGGAGGCCAGCGGCACGCCCGCGCGGGAGATCGTCCGGCTGGAGGGACTGGCCGAGCGGGTGATCCGGGCCAGCGGCTCCGCGGAAGGGTTCGCCACCGACTACGCGGCCGCCCTGGATGCCGCGGTGTCGGCGGGACCAGGCCGCCCGGCCGCGGCGGGACTGAAGTCGATCGCGGCCTACCGCTACGGCCTGGACTTCGACCCCGCGTCGCCGGCCCCGGCCGAGGTCGCCTCCGCAGCCGGCCGCTGGCTGGCGGCGATCGAGGCGGACCCCGGCGCCCGCCTGACCGACGCCGCCGTGCTGCGCGCGGTGATCTGGGCCGGCGTGCGCACCGGGCTGCCGCTGCAGTTCCACGTGGGACTGGGCGACCCCGACGCCCGGCTGCACCGCTCGGACCCCGGCCTGATGCACGACTTCCTGCTCGCCACGCAGGACACCGGCACGGCGATCATGCTGCTGCACTGCTACCCGTACCAGCGCCAGGCGGGCGTGCTGGCCAGCGTCTTCCCGCACGTGTACCTGGACGTGGGCGAGGCGATGAACCACGTCGGCGCCCGGTCCGGGGCGATCCTGGCCGAGGCGATGGAGGTCGCCCCGTTCCATAAGCTGCTGTACTCCTCTGACGCCTGGGGCCTGGCCGAGCTGCACTACCTGGGCGCGACCGGCTTCCGGCGCGACCTGGCCGCCATCATCGACGCGTTCGTCGCCGGCGGCGCGTGGTCACGCGCCGACGGCGACCGGGTCGCGCGGCTCATCGGGTCGGGCAACGCGCTGCGGGTCTACGGGAGCGCCTGAGCGCCTTGCTGGCCGGGCGGCTGGTTGACCGCCGGGATCACGGAGCCGGGTTGTCGGCAACCTGGCGCTGGGCGTGCCGCAGGCGGCTCTCGGTCACCGTCTGCGTGAAACCGCCGCGCGGGGGTTGCACTTCCGCGCCTTTCAGTAAATATTTACTTCATGACCGAGACCAGCGGGCGGGGGCGGGCCGCCACCCGCGACGGCCGGGACAGCCGGGCGGTGCTGCTGGAGTCGGCGGCCGCGGAATTCGCGAAGTACGGCCCCCGCGGCACCCGCATCCAGGACATCGTCCAGGCGGCCGGGATCAACGAGCGGATGATCTACCACCATTTCGGCAGCAAGGACGGCCTGTACCGGGCGGTCATGGTGGATCAGCGGACCTGGCTCGGGACGACCTGGCAGCCGGTCCTGGACCAGGCTGCAGCCCTCGATGACCCGGTGGCCGGGATGCGCCTGGCGCTGACCGGGTTCCTGCAGACGCTGCAGTCCCGGCCGCAGGTGGCAGCGCTGTTCATGCACGAGGGACTGGCCGGCCAGCCGCTCGCGGTGCCGCCCGGCGTCGGGCTGCCGGACTCGGTCCGGTCGATGTACGAGCGCGGCCAGGCCGCGGGCGCGTTTCCCGCGTCGGTGTCATTCGGGACCGCGTACGTGATGGCCGTGGTCAGCCTCGTGGCCATGTCGGTGCTGGGCGGGCAGGTCACCGAGTTCGCGGCGCAGCTGCCGGGCGACGCGGAGCAGGTCATCGACCAGGTGCTCACTGGCATGACGGGCGGTGCCCGGCGCCAGGGGGGACCGGCGGCATGACACGACGGCGATCTGGCGGCCGGGCGACTTGCCGGCTGAGCGCCTTACCGCTCTAGCGCTTTGCCGGCCTGTCGCCTCATCGCTTCAGCGACTTACCAGCACATCGACATAGCGACTTAACTCCTCGGCCCGCTACCCCTGACTCGTACGCAGTAAATATTTACTGCAATCAGCAACCCCCGACCCCCGCAGCTGGAAGGCACGACATGACTGACGCCCACGCAGTCCCGCAGGCTCCGTCCGCGCTGCCCCCGCCGGCCTCGGCCGGCGCGTCCCTCGCTCCGCTCCGCGGCCTGATCGGCGTGGTCATGCTCGGCGCCCTGATGATGCAGCTCGACCTGACCATGACCAACATCGCGATCCCGACCCTGGTCAGTGAGTTCCACTCGCCGCTGAGCACGATCCAGTGGGTCGGCACCGGCTACCTGCTGGCCATGGCCATGACCATCCCGCTGGCCGGCTGGGCGCTGGAGCGGTTCGGTGCCCGGCCGGTCTGGATGACCTGCATCGCTGCCTTCCTGGCGGGCTCGGTGGCGTGCGGGCTGGCCTGGTCACCAGGCAGCCTGATCGCCTTCCGGGTGGTCCAGGGCCTGGGCGCGGGCATGGTCCTGCCGGTCGGCCAGGCGGTGCTGGCCCAGGCGGCCGGTCCGGACCGGCTGGGCCGGGTGATGGCCGCCCTCGGCGTTCCGGCGATGCTCGGCCCGGTGCTCGGCCCGGTCCTCGGCGGCGTCCTGGTCGACGGGCTGAGCTGGCGGTGGATCTTCTTCGTCAACGTCCCGGTCTGCCTGACCGCGCTGGCGCTGTCCGGCCGGCACATGCCCGCGCGGCGCGCCCCCGGCCGCACCCGGCTGGACTGGGCCGGGCTGGCGCTCCTGGCGCCCGGCTGCGCCGTGCTCGTCTACGGGCTGGCCGAGTCCGGCGCCCTGCAGGGCTTCGGGCACTGGCTGGTTATCGTCCCGCTGATCGCCGGGCTGGTGCTGCTGGCCGCGTTCACGGTGAACGCGCTGCGCACCACGCAGGTGCCGCTCATTGACGTGCGGCTGCTGGCCCGGCGGAACTTCGCTGCCGCCTCCGGCTCGATGTTCGCATCCGGGTTCGTGCTGTTCGGCGCCATGGGCGCGCTGCCGCTGTACTACCAGATCGCCCGCGGCCTCACCGCCCAGCATGCCGGGCTGCTGCTCATCCCGATGGGCGCCGGAATGGGCCTGGCGCTGGTGGCCGGCGGACGGCTGGCCGGCCGGGTCGCACCGCGCCCGATGGCGCTGGCCGGCCTGGCCGCGACCGCCGCCGGCACGCTCATCTACACCCAGCTGGGCCCCTCGACCAGCGACGTCCTGCTCGGCGGCGCCCAGGTGCTGAGCGGCATCGGGATCGGCGCCACGCTGGTGCCGGTCATGACCGCCGCGTACCGCGGCCTGGCGCTGGCCGCCGTCCCGCGGGCCAGTTCCAGCATCCGGATCATGCAGCAGCTCGGCGGCTCGTTCGGCAGCGCCTCGCTGCTGATCATCGTGCAGCACCAGCTGGCCGCCCACGCGGCGACTGCCGCCGGGATGGCCGCGGCCTTCGCCGCCACCTTCTGGTGGGTGGCTGGCTTCACCGCCGTGCTGCTGATCCCGGTGCTGTTCCTGCCGGGCCGCGAGCGGGAGCCGGGGCGGTGACCGCCGGCTGGCGGCCGCCGGCCCGCGGCCATGGCACGCGAGGCCGCGCCTCCGCCCGGTGCGGCTGGCCGGTGCGGCTGGCCGCCGCTCAGGCATCATGCCGGGTGAGCGTCCAGGCTCCGGCGGCGAGCGCGGCCAGCGCATACCCGCACAGCAGCCCGACGACCAGGCCGGAAGGCAGCAGGTGCCCAGGCGGCCGGACGGCGGTGAGCGCGTTCACCATCGGGTGCGGCAGGAAGTTCTGCGCCGCATTCTGCAGGCTGGGGCTGATGACCAGCAGCGGCAGCACGAACAGCACGCCGACCATGGCGAAGATGGCGCCGGCGGTGTGCCGGATGACCGCGCCGGCGCCCAGGCCGAGGAGCGCGATCAGCGCCGGGTAGGTGCCGGCCACCAGCACCGCGCGCAGCACGCCGGGCTGGCCGAGCGTCGCGTGCGGAGCCGGGGCCTGCAGCGCGGCCTGGCCGGCTCCGAACGCCGCGAAGGCCGTGACCTGCCCGGCGGCCAGCGTGACGGCCCCGAGCACCGCCGCCTTCGCGGCGAGCACCAGCGGCCGGCCGGGCACCGCGGCGAAGGTGGCGCGGATCATCCCCGAGGAGAACTCGGTCGTGATCGCGAGCACGCCGAGGACGCCGGTCAGCAGCTGGCCGAGCACGAGCCCGATGAAGCAGTCGTGCACCGGGTCGAACGAGCCGCGGCCCGCGGCGGGCAGCTGCGCGTAGTTCTCGTGGCTCAGCACCAGCACGGCCAGGCCCGTCATGCTGGCCGCGAAGACAGCCAGGATGTACCAGGTCGACCGGACCGTGCGGAGCTTGTGCCACTCCATCCGGGCAACGGTGCGGAAGCCGTAGCGGCTCCCGGCGGCGGGCGTCCCGCGGCGGCGGATCGTCTCGGCGGTCACTGGATTCTCCCGGAGTAGTCGGTGGCGCCGTCGGTCAGCTGGAAGAACGCTTCCTCCAGCGAGCTGGCGCGGGCGGACAGAGCGGCGACGGTGGTCTGGGCGAGCAGTCGGCCCTGGCCGATCACGATGAGCGCGTCCGCGGTGTGCGCGATCTCGCTGATCAGGTGGCTGGAGACCAGCACCGTCCGGCCCTGCGCGGCGAGGCTGCGCAGCAGGGTGCGGATCCAGCGGATGCCCTCGGGGTCCAGGCCGTTGACCGGCTCGTCGAGCAGCAGCACCGCCGGGTCACCGAGCAGCGCGGCGGCGATGCCGAGCCGCTGCGACATGCCGAGCGAGAACTTCCCGGCGCGGCGGTCCGCGGCCTTCTCGATGCCGGTGAGGGCGAGCACCTCCTGCACCCGCCGGCGGCCGATCGCGTTGCTGGCCGCCAGCGCGGTGAGGTGGGCCCGGGCGGTGCGGCCCGGGTGAAACGCCCGGGCCTCGAGCATCGCGCCCACCTCGCGCAGCGGCCAGCGCAGGTCGCGGTAGCTCGTGCCGCCGATCCGGACCTGCCCCCCGTCCGGCCGGTCCAGGCCCATGATCAGGCGCATCGTGGTGGACTTGCCCGCGCCGTTCGGGCCCAGGAACCCGGTCACCGTGCCGGGCCGGACATCGAAGCTCAGGCGGTCCACCGCGAGCGTGGACCGGTACTGCTTGATGAGGCCGCGCGCCTCAATCATCGGAACCTCCAGCGGCTCTGCTCACGCGGGCACGGCCGCCCCCTCACGCGGAACAGGCGGTGGCTGGTTCCGGGTCCGGGCTGCTGTCGCGCGGCCGCGGGGCGGCCTGCTGCCGCCCCGCGGTCCATCGTTGGGCACCAGGCGCACTGCGGTCACCGGAGCAGGCCGGACAGCTGAGGGTGGGGCAGGCCCTACCCCCGGCCGGGTACCGGGCAGGCCGGGGGCGAGGCCGGGCGGGTCCTCAGGCCCGGAGGTAGGCGAGCACGGCGAGCACCCGGCGGTGCTGGGCGTCATCCGGCGGCAGGCCGAGCTTGGCGAAGACGTTGCCGATGTGCTTTTCCACCGCGCTGGCCGACAGCACCAGCCGCCGGGCGATGGCGGTGTTCGAGTGGCCCTCGGCCATCAGGCCCAGCAGCTCCCGCTCGCGCGGGGTCAGCGCGGCCAGCGGGCTCTCCCGGCGCTGCCCGGCCAGCAGCTGGGCAATGACCTGCGGGTCCAGCACCGTCGCGCCGCCGGCGACCCGGCTCAGGGCGTCCAGGAATTCCCCGACCCTGGCCACCCGGTCCTTCAGCAGGTACCCGATCGCGCCGGCGCCGTCTGCGAGCAGGTCAGCGGCGTAGGAGGCCTCCACGTACTGGCTGAGCACAAGGACCGGGGCGCCGGGCAGCTGCGCGCGCGCGGCGATCGCCGCCCGCAGGCCCTCGTCGGTGTGCGTCGGCGGCATCCGCACGTCGACGACCGACACGTCCGGGCGGTGCGTGAGCACCGCCTCGATCAGGGCAGGGCCGTCGCCGACCGCGGCCACCACCTGGTGACCGTCCTCGGCGAGCAGCCGGGCCAGGCCCTCGCGCAGCAGCACCGCGTCGTCGGCCACGACGATCCGCAGCGGGCCGCGGGCCGTGCCGTCCGGCGGGCCGGGCACCGGGTCCGGGCTCAGCAGCACGGCAGCTCGGCGGTGATCGTTGTCGGGCCGCCGCCGGGACTGTCGACCTGCAGCCGCCCGCCCGCCGCGCAGAGCCGGTCATCCAGGCCCCGCAGCCCGTGTCCCTTGGCCAGCGCCGCGCCGCCCGTCCCGTCGTCGGTGACCCAGACCCGCAGGGTTCCGCCGTCGTGGCGCAGCCCGATCACGCACCGGCGGGCGCCGCTGTGCTTGGCCACGTTGGTGAGCGCCTCGGCGACCACGAAGTACGCGGCCGTCTCGGCGGCGGCATCCAGCCGCCGGTCCAGCGGCCCGGCGTCCAGCTCGGCGGGAACAGCGGCCCGGCTGGCCAGGGCGGTGAGCGCCGCGGGCAGGCCGCGGTCGGCCAGCACCGGCGGGGCGATGCCCCGGGACAGGGCCCGCAGCTCCTCCAGCGCCTCCTGCGCCTGGGCCAGCGCGCTGGCCAGGGCCTCGCGCACGGCCTCGGGCCGGCTGTCGAAGTGATGCTGGGCGCGGCCCAGTTCCATCGCCAGGCGCACCAGCCGCTGCTGCGGCCCGTCGTGGATGTCGCGCTCGAGCCGGCGCAGCGCAGTCGCCTCGGCGGTCACCGCGGCGACAGTCTGGGCGCGGGCGGTGTCCCGTTCCTGCTCCAGCCCGCTGATCCGGCGGTGCAGCGCTGACTCATCGGACAGCAGCGCCTGCCCCAGCCGGGCCTGGACACCAGTGCACGCGCGGGTGACCAGCGGCAGGGCGAGCAGGACCAGCACGCCGACAGCGGTCCCGAAGGCGAGCCGCCCGCCCGGCGAGGTCATCCCCAGGCTCAGGCCGATATGTGACTGAGCGCTGCCCGCGTACAAGGTCATCGGCTGCAGCGACCCGGACGGCATGTTCCCGCCGGAGCGCAGGATCGCGGTGGCGGCTCCGAGGCCGATGAACCACCACAGCGCCGTCACCGTCGCGGTGACCAGCGCGACCGGGAGCGCCACCATCGCGTGCGTCACGTCGAGCCACAGCCCGGGATCGGACGCGGCGGCGGCCCGCTCCGTTCTGGGCCGGTGGCCTGCCCCGGCTATCCCGCCCGCCGGGCGGATCCAGGCGATCCGCCAGCGTTCCAGGTCGGCGAACCAGCGCGCGGGGGAAAGCGCGCCCGCGGCGGACGCTGGCCGGCCCGGGATCAGCAGCCGGGCCGCTCCCGCGAGCAGCCCGCAGAACACCGCTAGCAGCCCGGCCGTGGCGGTGGCCGGCGCGGTGAGCAGGTAGAGCGACTCCGCGATCGTGCGCCGCCCGGTGCGGGCCACGAACCGCGCGGAGGGCCGCCGCCCGGTCCCGGCGGGCGGGGCGAATGACTGGGACATGCCCTCAGGCTAATGTCAGGCGCTCGTGCTGCTCCGCGATTATGCGCGGACGTCGCACCTGGCCGCGGCCGGCAGCTACGCGACGCTCGGGGCCGCTGCACTCGGCATTCAGCAGCCCGGGCTGCTAGCTGGCGCGCTCGCTCCTGCCGCCGTCGAACTCGCGCGCGGCACGCGCCGCCGCGCACGGGGCGCAGATCGGCACGTCCATCTCGCCGAGCGCCGCCGAGCTGAGGTGCCCGGTGATCACCGCGTCGAGCACCTCGCAGATGCCGCGGTCCTCGGGATGAGCCCGCGGGCACCAGCACAGGCAGGGCCGCAGCCGCATGATCTTCTCGGCCCGGTCGATGACCGCCCGGACCTCCGGGCGGCTGGCCGCCTCGTTAACGGCGTCCAGGGTCGGCTGCAGCCGCGCCCGGGCGTCATCCATCGTCTGGCCGACGCGCCGGCCCACTTCAGCCAGTTTGTCCGCAAAGGCGGTTTCCCGGTCGGCGTCCATGCCTCCATGCTGCCATGTCAGCCGGATCTCGCCAGCCCCCGCGGGCCGCGGATCTTCCTCAGCTGTGCAGGTGCAGGCCCTTAGTGATCTTGTCGACATCGCGCCGGTCGCCCCGCAGGGCGAGGCCGGCCAGGTCCAGCCCGGCCCGCGGGACCGCCGCCACCGCAGCCCGGTTGGCCGAGTCATGCCCGGTGCTGAACAGCGTCTCGGTGAACACCGCCGGGGTGATCCCGCGCGCCAGCGCCCGGTCCAGGGTGCGGGTCAGCTCAGCCGCGGTGCCGCCGAACACCATGACCGGCTGACCGAACATGGCCAGGTACTCGGTCCCGTCGCCGTCGTAGTAAGGCTTGCCGACCGACTCGGCGGACGCGCGCGCGATCCCGGAGGCCAGGAACGCGGTCATGTTCAGCTTCTGCCAGGCGGGCAGGTCCGCCCGCAGCACGAGGGCGATCTTGGATTCGAAACGGGCAGGCTCGTAGTCGGTCATGCTTACCGAAGCTAGGCTTTCACCCGGAGGAACGCTACAGACTCCGAACATAATTCGGCAATCAGGAGAGGAGGCGGCGCATGGACGAACTTGATTCGGCGCTGCTGGCCGCTTTGCAGGCCGATGGCCGGCGGGCCAACCGGGACCTGGCCGCCGAGCTGCGGGTCGCCCCGTCGACCAGCCTGGAGCGGATCCGCGGGCTGCGCGCCCGCGGCGTGCTCACCGGGTATCACGCCGCGGTCGACCTGGCCAAGATCGGCCGGCCAGTGCAGGCGATGATCTCGGTCCGGCTGCGGCCGCAGTCGCGGGCGGTGATGCACGGCTTCCGCGACTTCGTGGCCGTGCTGCCGGAGACTCTCAGCGTCTACATCACCACCGGCTTCGAGGACATCATGGTGCACGTCGCGGTGGACAGCCCCCAGGCGCTGCAGGACTTCGTGCTGGACCGGCTGACCAAGCGCGCCGAGGTTGCCGACGTGCGTACCTCGGTGGTGTTCGAGCACGTCCGCAGGCACGTGATCGCCCCGGCCTGAGCCGGCTGTCAGCGAGCCGGCGAGCCGGCCGCCGTGGCCCGCTGCGCGGCGGCGGTGCTGATCATCGCGGCCAGGAACCGGCGCGCCGTGTCCAGCTCAGCTGGCGTGAAGGCGGCCATCGCGGCTACGGAGGCGTCGATGAGCGGGCCGAAGAACGACCAGCCGAGATCGACGGCGGCCGGGGTGACCTCCAGGAAGACCTTGCGTCGGTCGCGGGTGTCGCGGACCCGCTGCACGTGACCGAGCCGCTCCAGCCGGTCGATCAGCGTGGTGGTGCCGGCCGAGTTGAGGGTCAGCTGGTCGCCGAGCCAGCCGGGCGTCGCGCGGTGCCCGGCCCGGCCGGCATCCAGGAGCTGGATGAGGGCCCGCAGGTCGGTCGGGTGCAGCCCGTGCAGCCGGGCGAAAGCGCCCCGGGACAGCTCGAACTCCACCGACAGCTCGCGGAGCTGGTGAAACAGCGGCAGTCCGGGCCCAGCATCCGGCACGGGCTTCCTTTCTCTCGCTGAACGAGATTATCGTTAAGCGAGAAGTTTGCCCAGCCTCCCGGAGGTGCTGTCATGGCCGGCACGGCCGAGCTGGCCCGGCGGTTCCGGTCGCCGGCAGCCGCGCAGCGCTTCGCGGCGGCCTATGCGGAGCTGGCCGCGCGCTGGCCGCAGCCGCTCACCCGGCTGGACATCGGCGGCGAGTTCGGCACCACGCACGTGCTGGCCTGCGGGCCGCCGGGCGGCCCTCCGGTCGTGCTGCTGCCCGGCCGCGGCGCCACGGCTGCCGTGTGGTTCGCCACCGCCCGGGCGCTGAGCCGAACCCGCCGGGTGTACGGGGTCGACCCGGTCGGTGATGCGGGGCTGAGCGTCGCGGCCGGGCGGGCGGCCCGGCGGCCGCAGGACCTGGCGGACTGGCTGGACGGGGTCCTCGGCGAGCTGGGCCTGGACAGCGTGGCGCTGTGCGGGCACTCCTACGGCAGCTGGCTGGCACTCAGTTACGCGCTGCGGCAGCCCGGCCGGGTCACCCGGCTGGCGCTGCTGGACCCGACGGACTGCTTTGCCGGGCTGGGCCTGGCCTACCGGCTGCGCGCGGTGCCGGTGCTGCTGCGGCCGGGCGAGCGGCGGAGCCGGGCCCTGATCGGCTGGGAGACCGGCGGGCGCCGCGACCTGGATGAGGCGGCCCTGACCGTGCACGCGCTCAGCGGTGAGTTCCGCGGGCCGAGGATCGTGCTGCCGAAGCGGCCGGCGGCGGCCCGGCTGGCGACGCTGGCGATGCCGGTGCTGGTGCTGGTGGCCCAGCGCAGCCGGTCCCACCATCCGGCCGCCATTGCGGCGAAGGCGCGGGAGGTGCTGCCCGCCGGCGCGCGGGTCGTGACGCTGGCCGGCGCCGCCCATCACTCGGTCCCGGCTAACGATCACGCGGAGCTGAACCGGGAGCTGGCGGGCTTCCTGGCCTAGCCGCGCGGCCGGCGGCCGGCATAGCGTGGAGGAAGAGCGGTGCGGCTGGGGGAGCCGAAAGGGGGAGCTCGCGATGTTTGTCCAGGTAATCCGTGGTCAGGTGCGGGACGCCGAGCAGGTGCACGCCGCGCTTGACCACTGGTCAGAACGGCTCTCCGACGGGGCGCCCGGCTGGCTGGGATCCACCGCCGGGGTGACCGATGACGGTCAGTTCGTCGCGCTGGCCCGGTTCGAGTCCGCGGACGCGGCCCGGCGCAACAACGCCCGGCCCGAGCAGGGCCAGTGGTGGGATCAGACGGCCCGGCTGTTCGCCGGTGACGTCGAGTTCCACGACAGCACGGACGTGACCGCCGACGTGCCCGGCGACCCGGACATGGCCGGCTTCGTCCAGGTCATGCAGGGCCGGGGCAGCGACCCGGACCGGGCGCGGGAGCTGATGGCCGAGAACCCGGATGAGTGGGCCGCCTACCGGCCGGACGTACTGGGCAGCGTGGCGGTCGGGGAGCCCGGCGGGCAGTACACGATGGCCCTGTACTTCACCTCCGAGCAGGCCGCTCGTGAGGGGGAGCGCAAGCAGCCGCCGCCGGAGCTGCGGGCGCAGATGGAGGAGATGGACAAGCTCAGTATCGGCCAGCCCGAGTTCCTGGACCTGCGCCATCCGTGGTTCTACTCACCCTGACCGGCCGGCGCGGCTGAGTACCCGATCAGCGGCCTGGCCGGCCAGTCGGCGCCGGCCGGGCAGCTGATGGCCGGCTGATGCCGGGCCGGTCTCGGTTACTGCCGGCGTAATTCCGCCAGGGACCTTAACTTTGTGCTGCAAAGCGAGCTAGCTTTGCAGCACAAAGTTAAGGAGGCCGGCCATGAACGAGACAGCTGGCAGGACCGGCGGAACCGGCATGGAAGACGGGCTGGACGCGCGCGGCGCGGCGGCCATCGTGGCGCAGGCGGGCGACCGGGCCGTCGCCGCGCTGGCGGGCGGCGGCGGGATCCTGGCGATGGCCGTCCTCGAGCCCCGGCTGCGCCGGGCATGAGCCCGGCCGCCCTGGACCCGGTCATCCACGTGCCGGCGCGGCTGCGGATCATGGTGACGCTGGCCGCCCTGCCCGAGGGCGACGACGTGTCCTTCACCCGGCTGCAGGACCTGATCGAGCTGACCCCCGGCAACCTGATCACCCACCTGCGCAAGCTCGCCGACGCCGGGTACGTGACCACCGAGCGCAACGGCAGCGGCGTCAGCGCGCGGACCTCAGTCGCGCTGACCCACGCAGGCCGCGCCGCACTCGATACCTACACCACCGTGCTGCGGGACCTGCTGGACTCGGCCGGCAGCCGCTAAGCCGCTGGACGCTGCCCCGCTGCCCGCGGAGTAGCGTTCGGCATGCCGCCCCCGATTGCGAGGCCGAAGATGAGCGTGGCGTTCCTGCTCACGACGCTGGTCGTCGTCGCCACTCCGGGTACCGGAGCGGTCTACACGATCAGCGCGGGCCTGTCCCGCGGGACCCGGGCGAGCATCGTCGCCGCGTTCGGCTGCACGCTGGGCGTGCTGCCGCACATGGTCACCGCCATCACCGGCCTGGCGGCGCTGCTCAATGCCAGCGCCGCCGCCTTCCAGGCCATCAAGTGGCTGGGCGTGGCCTACCTGCTGTACCTGGCGTGGCAGACCTGGCGTGATAAGTCTGAGCTCACGGTGGCGGACACCCCCGCCCCGGCCTCGTCGCCGCGGGTCATCGGCACCGCGGTGCTGATCAACGTGCTGAACCCGAAGCTGACGATCTTCTTCTTCGCTTTCCTGCCGCAGTTCGTGCCGGCCGGGACGCCGGACGGCTGGCTGCAGATGACCTGGCTGAGCCTGGTGTTCATGGGCGTCACGTTCGTCGTCTTCGCGCTGTACGGGATCTTCGCCGCCGCCATGCGCCGGCAGGTGCTGGCCCGGCCTCGCGTCGTGACCGGGATGCGCCGCACCTTCGCCGCTACCTACGTCCTGCTGGCCGGCCGCCTCGCCGTCACCAGCAGCACCTGACCGGCAGCTGCACCCAGTCCCTGCCGGGCCCGCTCACCGGCTGCCGCGGCCGCGCTGGCCCCGCGGCCCCGGGCCGGTGACCTGCGGCGCAAGGCAGGCGTCAAGGCGAGTGCAACAAAGTCATCCGGCCCGCGGAGCCACTCTGGTCCTGCGGTCCTGCCGGACTGCCCGCCGTGACAACGCGGGTCGCCCGGCAGCCTGAACGATCCTGATCGGAAAGGGCGGGCGATGACAGTCCTCGATCTGGCCATCCGGGCGCTGCTGCCGGGGCGCCGCGGCAGCGAGCCCCGGCACCAGCCCGGCAGCACGGGCGAGCGGATCATGCAGCAGCAGTACGGCACCGCCCAGCGGGCCGGGCAGTTCTACGGCAGGCAGGTCACCGACGAGCTGACCCCGGCCATGCAGGAGTTCATCCAGCGGATGGAGATGGCGTTCATCGCCACCAGCGACAAGTCCGGCGAGTGCGACTGCAGTTTCCGCGCCGGCCCGGCCGGCTTCATCCGGATCCTGAACTACCGGACCATCGCCTATCCCGAGTACCGGGGCAACGGCGTGATGGCCAGCCTCGGCAACATGCTGCACAACCCGCACGTCGGGATCTTCCTGGTCGACTTCACCCGCGACCTCATCGGCCTGCACGTGAACGGCGACGCCCGGATCGTCACGCCCGATCAGATGGCCGAGCTCGACCTCGACCTGCCCGAGCCCGACAACAACGGCCGCCGGCCGGTGCAGTGGGTCGTGGTCCGGGTCACCGAGGCCTACGTGCACTGCTCCAAGCGCATCCCGTACCTGGTGCCCCAGCCCCGGGTCGGCGGCGGGGACAGCCGGCGCTACCGGGGCACCGACTACTTCGGTGTCACCGCCCGCCGGGCCGCGGCGCGGCAGGCGGCTGCTGGCCCGCCTGCCGCGCCGCCCGTCCCGGAGAAGACAGGCGCGGCGCCTGGCCGGTGACGGCGCGGCTCAGGGAACCAGGACAAGGCGGCCGCGCAGCCCGCCCTTGGCCAGCCGCTCCTGAGCCTGCGCCGCCTCCTCCAGCGGGTAGCTGCCCGCCACCCGCAGGCTGATCCGGCCCGTCCCGGCCAGCGCCGCCAGGCTGGCCAGGGCCCGGCCGTCGGCCCGGATGTGCACGGCCTCGACCCGGATGCCGCGCAGGGCGGCGGGCCCGCTGCCGACGAAGGCGGCGAACGCGCCGCCGCCGCGGACCGCGTCCAGGGCCGGATAGCCCAGCACCGCGGCGTCGAACGCGGCATCCGCGCCGCCCGGCACCAGATCCCGGACCGCGGTCGCCAGGTGCGCCGACCGCGGCACGAAGAACTCCGCACCCAGACCGCGGACCAGGTCCTCATCGTCGGCGCCGGCGGCAGCGATGACCCGCAGCCCGCGCAGCGCCGCCAGCTGCACGCCGTACCCGCCCAGGGCCCCGGCCGCGCCGGTGACCAGCACGGTCTGGCCCGCGGTCAGGCCCAGCGCGTCCAGCCCCTGCACCGCGGTGAGGCCATTGAGCGGCAGGGTCGCGGCGGCCGTCAGGTCCAGCCCGGCCGGCACCAGCGCGACGTCGGCGGCATCCAGGACGATCTGGTCGGCGTAGGTTCCGGTCGGCTGGTCCAGCCGGTCCCGCAGGCCGATCACGGCGTCCCCGGCCGCGAAGCCGGTGACGCCCTCGCCCGCGGCGTCGACCGTGCCGGCGACGTCCCAGCCGATCCCGGTCTGCGGCCAGGAGCCGAGCACCCCCTCACCCAGGGCATTCATCGCCCCGGCCCGGGTCGCCACGTCCACCGGCTGGACGGCGGCCGCCGCCACCGTGATCCGGACCTGGCCGCGGCCCGGCTCGGGCACCGGCACCTCGGCGATCTCCAGGGCCTCCGGGCCGCCGAACTCGCGAACGATCACTGCACGCATCGTGTCCTCCTCGCATCGGTCTGGCTTGCGCACGGTTGACACGAACTACAAGAGAGCTACTCTTCATCCGGAAGCAGCAGGCGCACTTCAAAGTGCGCTGGATACCGGGAGGTGCCCGTGCCCACCCTGACCGCCGCCCAGCGCCGGGAGCAGACCCGCGCGGAGTATGACGCGTTCCTGGCTGACTGCCCGGCCCGCAAGGTCGTGGGCCGGATCAGCGACAAGTGGGTCACGCTGGTGCTGTGCGCGCTGGCGCCTGGCCCGCAGCGCTACAGCGACCTGGGCCGCATCATCGCCGGGGTCAGCCAGAAGATGCTCACCCAGACCCTGCGCTCCCTGGAGCGCGACGGCATGGTCAGCCGGACGGTGACGCCGTCGGTGCCGGTCCGGGTCGACTACTGCCTCACCCCGGTCGGCGCGAGCCTGCTGCCGGTCGTGGAGGCCATGAAGGCGTGGGCCGAGGCGCACATCGAGCAGATCGAGTGCGCCCGGGCCGCCTACGACCGCACCGGCGAGCTCACCCCCGCCTGAGCCCGCCGGCCCGCCGCGGGCCCGGCTAGCGCCGGGTCCGGTACAGCCGCATGGTGAGCGAGCCGAAGACGGCGATGAGGGCGGCACAGGCCAGCAGCACCCAGCCGACCTGGCTGGCGGTGGCCGTTCCGCCCATCAGGCCGCGCTCGGCGGTGACCAGGTGGCTGACCGGGTTGACGGTGACGAAGGCGCGCAGCCAGCCGGGCATCGTCGCCGGGTTCACGAAGACGTTGCTGGCGAAGGTCAGCGGGAACTGCACCATGAAGCTGATGGTCATGACGGACTGCGCCGACCGCAGCAGCAGCCCCAGGGTGGTCCAGATCCAGGAGAGGCTGAACGCGAACACCACGATCAGCGCCACGGCCGCCGTGACCCCCGCGGCGCCGCCGCCGGGCCGGTAGCCCATCGCCACGCCCAGCGCCAGGACCAGGACGGATCCGATCAGGTAGCGGACGACATCGCCGATGAGGGTGCCCGCGATCAGCGCCGGCGGCCAGACGGGCATGGACCGGAACCGGTCCAGTGCGCCGCTGGTCTTGTCCGTGCACAGGCTCTGCCCGGCGCTGGTGGTGATCAGCACGACCGCGAGCACCAGCGTGCCGGGCAGCAGGAAGCCCAGGTAGGCGCGGGTGGACCCGGCCAGTGCCCCGCCGAACAGGTACGTGAACAACAGCGTGAACAGGACCGGGATGGCGATGGCGTCGGCCAGCTGCTCGGGCTCATGCCGGATCCGCAGCAGCGCGCGGCGGGCCAGGATGAGGCTGGACCGCAGCGGCCCGGCCGGCCGTGGCGCGGCCGGCCGCGGCTGGACCTGCGTCTCGGGCGCGATGGCCGTGATGGTCGTCATGCTGTGTCTCCCGCTCGTCTCCGGGGCGCCGGGCGGCGCCGCTCTCTCTCGTCGCTTCGCTCCTCAGTCCGGGCGCCGCCGCGCCCCGGCGCCTCGCTCACGCCGCCTCCTCGGTGGCATGGCCGGTCAGGCCCAGGAACACCTCATCCAGGCTCGGCTGGCCCAGCGAGAACGCCGCCACGCCGATCCCGTCGCCGGCCAGCCGGGCGATGGCCCAGGCGACCGCCGCGGAACCCTGCTGGTCGCCGGCCTGGTCAGCGCCGGTACCCGCGATCCGGGCGGTCAGCACGGCCGGATCGCCGTCCCGGCCGATCGCGACCCCGAGCGCGGCGGTCAGCACCTGCCGGGCGAGCTCCCGGTCGCCGGGATCGGTGAGCCGGACGCGCAGCACGCCAGTGCCCGCGGCGGCCTTGAGCTGGCCCGGCGTACCGCTGGCGATCACCCGGCCGTGGTTCAGGACAACGATCTGGTCCGACAGCTGGTCGGCCTCCTCCAGGTACTGGGTGGTCAGCAGGACCGTTGTCCCCTGCCGGACCAGCTCCCGGACCGTCGCCCAGACGGCAGTGCGGCTCTGCGGGTCCAGGCCGGTGGTCGGCTCGTCGAGGAACAGCAGCGCGGGCGGCACGACCAGCCGGCAGGCCAGGTCCAGGCGGCGCCGCATGCCCCCGGAGTAGGTCAGCACCGGCCGGCGCGCGGCGCCGGCCAGGTCGAATTCCGCCAGCAGCGCCGCCGCCCGGGCCCGCGCCGCCGGGCCGCGCAGGCCCAGCAGCCGCCCCTGCAGCTGCAGGTTCTCCCGGCCGGTCAGGTTGTCGTCGATCGTCGCGGACTGGCCGGTGACGCCGATCTGGCGGCGCACCGCGGCGGCCTCGGCAACGACGTCATGCCCCAGGACGCGGGCGGTGCCGGCATCGGGCCGGGTCAGCGTGGCGAGGATGCGGATTGTGGTGGTCTTGCCCGCGCCGTTCGGGCCGAGCAGGCCGAGCACGCCCCCGCGGGGGACGGTCAGGTCCAGGCCGTCGACGGCCGCCGCACCGCCGAATTTCTTGACCAGGCCGGCCACCTGGATCGCGGCGCCGGCCTCCCGGTGCTGGCCGGCCCGCGGCCGGCTGGCTGTGTTGGTATCCATGCCCTCGATGCTGGCTCCCGGCAGGCGGCCAGTCGTCGCCCTGGCGGTGACTGTTTGCCCTGCCCGGCAGGCAGGCCGCCGAGCGCCGGACTACCACCGGGGGAGTAGCCGCAAAGCACGTCCCCGGCAGGATGCGCCCCGGTGCCAGGCTTCTAGGCTCAGAAGATGGCAACTGACCGACTCTGGCGAAGGTTGTTCGTGACGGGCTGGCTGGTGTCCGCCGGGGTCACGGTCGTGACGGCCCGCATCTGGCAGCTGCACGTCCGTGACCTGGAAGAGCGCGCGCTCGAAGCCGAGCGCGGCCGCGACGAGGCGGCCCGCCACCAGGCCGCGCAGGAACGGCTGCGCATCGCGCGCGAGCTGCACGACTCCCTCACCCACAGCATCTCGGTGGTCCAGGTGCAGGCCGGCGTCGCCGCCCACCTGGCCCGCCGCCGCGGCGAGGAGGTCCCGGCGCCGCTGCTGGCCATCCAGGAGGCGGGCCAGGATGCCGCGCGGGAGCTGCGCGCCACCCTCGGGGTGCTGCGCGCCGATGACGAGGCTGGCCCGAGCGGCCTGGAGCGGGTCCCCGGCCTGCTGGCCCGGATGCGGGCTGCCGGCCTGACCGTCACCTGGTCGGTCACCGGGCCGCAGCGGTCGCTGCCGCCCGAGGTCGACCAGGCCGTCTACCGGATCGTCCAGGAGGCGCTCACCAACGTCACCCGTCATGCCGGCCAGGCCAGCGCCGCCGTCCGGCTGTGCTACCGCCCCGGCGAGCTGACCGTGCAGGTCGACGATGACGGGGCCGGCCCGTCCCGGCCGCCCGCGGTGCCGGGCCTGGGCCTGATCGGCATGCGCGAGCGGGTGACCTCGCTGGGCGGGGCCCTGACCGCGGGCCCGCGGCCCGGCGGCGGCTTCACCGTCCGGGCCGACCTGCCGCTGGCAGGCCGGTCATGATCCGCATCCTGCTGGTCGATGACCAGGCGCTGATCCGCAGCGGGATCCGGGCGCTGCTCGACGCCGAGGATGACCTGGAGGTCGTTGACGAGGCCGCCGACGGGCGGCAGGGCGTGGCCCTGGCCCGCCAGCACCGGCCCGACATCGTCCTGATGGACGTGCAGATGCCGGTGCTGGACGGCATCGAGGCGACCCGGCAGATCGCCGGCGATCAGGAACTGGCGGGGGTCCGCGTCGTCATACTCACCAACTACGGGCTGGATGAGTACGTGTTCCGCGCGCTGCGCGCCGGGGCCAGCGGCTTCCTGCTCAAGGACACCGACCCGGCCGAGCTGGTCTCGGCACTGGGGGTCGTGCAGCGCGGCGACGCGCTGCTGTCGCCGTCGATCACCCGGCGGCTGATCTCCGAGTTCGTCGCCCGGCCGCCGGACGCGCTGGCGCCGGCCGGCATGGAGCGGCTGACCAGCCGCGAGCGGGAGGTCGTCGCCCTGGTGGCGCACGGCCTGAGCAACGACGAGATCGCGGCCTCGATGGTGCTCAGCCCGGCCACCGCCAAGACGCACGTCAGCCGGGCGATGACCAAGCTCGGCGCCCGCGACCGCGCTCAGCTCGTGGTGTTCGCCTACCAGACCGGCCTGGTCCGCGCCCGCGAGCAGGGCCCGGCGCCCCGGTAGCGGTCCGCGCTACGCCGTCACCGCGGTGCGGACGCCCAGCCCGATCAGGACGACCCCGCCGGCCCGGCTGATCCAGGCCCGGAAATCGCGCGAGCGGGTCAGCCGCCGGGCCCGCGCCAGCATGAGGCTCCATACGCCCAGCCACCCGGCCATGGCCGCCACGTGCGCGGTGGCCAGGATCAGCAGCGGCCCGGGACCGAGCATGCCGGAATCGGCAGGCACCATGACCGCGGCCCTGCACCGCGAAGAGGACTGGTACATCGCGCAGTGCCTGGAAGTCGACGTGGCCAGCCAGGGCCAGACGATCGACGAGGCGCTCACCAATCTCGCGGAAGCCGTCAAGCTGTACCTGGAAGAGATCGATGATCCGGCCGGTCACGTCACCGCTACGCCACTCATGACCTCCTTCAGACTGCCCGGGACGTCGTGCCTCAGTTGCGCTGGACGGGACGGTACTCGCCGGCAGCCTCGAACAGCGAGCCCTGCAATTCGTCCGCGAATGGGCGCGGCTCCGGAGCGGGGAGATCCAGGCCAACTGGGATCGCGCTCGGAAGAGTGAGCCGCTGCTCAACATCGACCCGCTGCCGTAACATGGAAAGCGTGAGCGAGACCTATCTTCCCAGCGTGGTGGGCGTCGCCGTGGTCGGGGATCACGTACTTCGCCTGCTGTTCAGCGACGGCGCGGTAGGCGACGTCGACTTCTCCGGCGAACGATGGACCGGAGTACTGGAACCGCTCAATGACCCGGCCTACTTCGCTCAGGTCAGGGTCGACACCGAGGCTGGAACGATCGTATGGCCCGATGGCCTCGACCTGGCCCCCGAGCCCCTGTATGAGCAGGCACGTGCTCACCCGCTAGTCGCCGCCTGAACAGCTGAAATGGCTTGCGCCCACGCGACAGGCTGCAGGGCTGCTGTCCGGCGATTCTGCGATCCGCCATCCTGCTAGCTGCTGCGAACCCTCCGCCAGGAGAACCAGCGCTCTGCCTTGATCGGCCCGGTGCGGGGCCGCTGCCCGCACCGCGCCGATCGGGCAGGGCACGCCGGTGCTAGCGCTCGCCCGGCCAGCCGGGCCGGCCGAGCGCGGAGCCGGTCAGCGGCCGCCCGGCGGGCCGCCGGACGGCGCGGCGAGCGGGTCACCGTGCCGGTGCACGGCCAGCCACTGGCCGGCCTCGCGCCGGAAGACGGTCGTGGCGCGCAGCGTGTAGGGCTGCGGCGGTGCCCCGTTCATCGAGCAGGTGACGTGCTCGAGCGCTACGAGGTAGGCCAGGTCGCCGCTGACTCCCGCGGCGAGCACTTCCATGCGGTAGGCCTGCAGGTCCGTGAACGCCTCGCCGAGCCAGCTGAAGACCGGGCTGATCTCCTCCCAGCCCTGCACGGTAGTGGCCGCGCCGAACAGCGTCACCGGGTCCGCGCGTGACCACATGGCGATCCGCTGGGCGGGATCGCCGCCGTGCAGCGCAGTCTCGGCCTCGGTCAGCCGTGGCATCAGCGCAGCCAGAAATTCCGCAGTGTCATCCATCGAGCGCCCCCAGTTCCGCCGCCCTCCGCACAGCAGCATAGGTGTAGACCTAGGCCGTGCCGCCCGGACCAGCCAGGCCCCGGAGGTCAGCCGGTGCCGGCGACGCCGATCAGATGACCCTCCGGGTCAGTGAAATGGCCGACGACCAGGCCTGTCGGCGCCCGCGCCGGGCCCATCTGGCGCTTGCCGCCGAGGCGCTCGGCACGCTGCAGGGCGGCTTCCACATCCGGAACGCCGATGTAGAACAGGACGCGGCCGTCGTAGCCCGCGCCGCCGCCGACACCGCCCGCGATCCCGGTGATGTCGCCAGTCGTGACCGGGGCCACGAAACCGTAGTTGTCCGGCTCCGACACCTCCGCCGCGACCGGGGCACTGGTGTCGAACTCCCATCCGAACAGCTCGCCGAAGTAGCTGCGCAGCCGCTCCGGGTCCGTTCCGATGATCTCGAAATGAACGACCGGCTGGGACATGGTGGTCTCCTCTCCGCCTGCCGGCCCCGAGCGCGAGGCCGCTGAGGGGTGACCTGCTGGCCGGGGGAATCTCATCGGTAGCCGCCGCCGGCGGGTAAGGGGCAGGTCAGCGGGGGCGGCCCGGGCCCGGCGGCAGCGGAACCCGGCCATCCGGGGCTAGCGGCATCGCGCGCAGCCGGACACCGCAGGCGCGGAAGATCGCGTTGCCGATGGCCGGGGCGACCGCGATGATCGGCGTCTCGCCGCCGCCGGCGGGCGGCAGGTCCGGCTGGTCGAGCAGGATCACCTCGACCTCGGGCAGGTCGGCCAGCCGCGGCACCCGGTAGGAGCCCAGCCCGGCGTTGCGGATCCGCCCGCCGGCGAAGTCGATGGCCTCGAACAGCGCCGGCCCCAGGCCCATCATGACCGCGCCCTCGACCTGGTTGACCAGGCCGTCGGGATGCACGATGGCGCCGCAGTCGAACGCGGTGACCAGGCGCAGCACGGTCAGCGTGCCGTCCGCCGCGACCCGGACGGCGGCGGCGGTGGCGACCCGGCCGTCCTTCTCCCGGCCCGCCGCGATCCCGGCGCCCTCGCGTCCGCCCGCGCCCGCCGGGCCGCCGGCCGGACCCGGCCAGCCGATGGCCTCCGCTGCCGCGCGCAGCACCGCCGCCAGCCGCTCGTCGTCCAGGTGAGCCAGCCGGAACTCCACCGGGTCGGCGCCGGCCGCGGCGGCCAGGTCGTCCAGGTGGCACTCGCGGGCGAAGTTGTTGGCCGTCGCGGCCAGCGCCCGGTAGGAGCCGGCGGCCAGCGGCGACACGGCGGGCTGGAAGCGCAGCCGCTGATGCGGGATCCGGTACGGGTGCGCCAGGCCGGTCGCGCCGGAGTTGATGTTGGCCTGCGACCAGCCGGTCAGCTCGCCGCCGGGCCCGGCCGAGCCGCTGACGTCGATGACGGCGGCCGGGCGCAGGTAGGCGTTCTGGAATTCCTCCTGCCGGGTCCACTGGACGTGCACCGGGACGCCCGCCGCACGGGCCAGCCGTGCTGCTTCCAGCGCCACGTCGCTGCCGTGCTTGCCGCCGAACCCGCCGCCGTAGTCGGGCACCACGACCTGCGCGGCGGTCTCGTCCAGGCCGAGCGCGGCGGCCAGCTCGCCGCGAGCCCGGAACGGCGTCGAGGTGCCGGTCCACACGGTCAGCCCGCCGTCCGCGCGCCACTGCGCCAGCGCCGACCGCGGCTCCAGCGGCGCGTGCGCTATGTAGGCGGCGGTGTAGGTCGCGTCGAGCCGGACCGGCCCGGCCGCCAGCGCCGCGGCGGCGTCGCCCTGGTCCTGCTCGAACGGCGCCTGCAGCCCCGCGCCGCCGTCGGCCGGGTGCGCGCGCAGCCATGCCTCCAGCGTCTGCGGCGTCACCGGGTCCGGCTCGTCCCACTCGGCGGCCTGCCACTGCGCCCGGACCTGGCCCAGCGCGTGGCGGGCGGCTGTCGCGGTGCCGGCGAGCACGCCGATGACGTCGCCGTCGGCGACCACCGTCACGCCCGGCAGCGCCGCCGCGGCCGTCGTGTCGGCGCTGATCAGCCGCGCGCCGTGGGCGGGCACGTGCAGCACGCAGCCGTGCCGCATGCCGGGCAGGCTCAGGTCGGCCGGGAACTGCTTCGCGCCGGTCGCCGCGCGGGCCGCGCCCGCCGCCGGGGCGGCCTGCCCGGCGACCCGCCAGTCGCTGGCCGCCGTGACCTCGCTGCCAGCCGGGACCCGCTCGACCCGGCGCTGGCCGGCCACCAGGTCGGCGTAGCTGACCGACGGCGCGCCGTCCGGGCCGGCGATCATCCCGCCGGTCGCGCGGAGCTGGCCGGCGGGCAGCCCGAACCGGGCGGCGGCGTCCTGCATCAGCCGCCGGCGGGCCGCGGCCGCGGCGGCCCGCAGCGGCGGAGTCGCGTGCGGCATGCCCCGGCTGCCGAAGGTGCCCAGGTCGAACGGCGAGGTCCCGGTGTCGCCCATCGCGACGGTCACCGCGGCCGCCGGGACGGCCAGCTCCTCGGCGACCAGCAGGCCCAGCGCCGTCCGGGTGCCCTGGCCGCCCTCGACCTTGCCGGTGTAGGCGGTCACGCCGCCGTCGCCGCCGACATGCACCCACGCGTCGTCCGGCCGGGCCGGGCCGGGCGTGCCGGGCGGCATGTCCTCGGCGACCACGGTCATCAGCCCGTCCGGCATCGCGGCCGCGAACGCCTCCGGTGACTGCCGGGCCAGGTCCCACGGCACCGGCGGGGACCCGCCCGATGCCGGCAATTCCGGTACGCCAGCGTCCGGAATGCCAGCGCCGGCACCAGCACGATCCGGAACGGGGCTCAGCAGCTCCGGCTGCTCCAGCAGCTCAGCGGCCCGGTGCACCGCGCGGCGGATCCGCGGGTAGGTACAGCACCGGCAGATGTTCCCCAGTTCCGCGGCAATCCGCTCGTCGTCGGGGTGCGGGATCCGGGCCAGCAGCGCGGCGGTGGCGGTCAGCCAGCCGGGCGTGCAGTACCCGCATTGCAGCGCGCCGGTCTCCAGCCAGGCCTGCTGGACCGGATGCAGGTAGCCATCCTCGGCCAGGCCCTCGGCGGTGGTGATCCGCTGCCCGGCCGCGTCCGCGGCCAGCAGCTGGCAGGCCGCCACCGCGCGGCGCCCCGTCAGCACCGTGCAGGCGCCGCAGGCGCCCTCCCCGCAGCCCGGCTTGGGTCCGGTGACGCCAGCCTCGCGCAGCGCGGCCAGCAAGGTGGTGTCGCCGTCGGCCCGGATCTCGCGCGGGACTCCGTTAATGATGATGGTGAACGTCATCGCCGCCTCGCAGTCGCCGGTCCGCCGCGCCCGCGGCCGGAGAACACCGGCCGTACCCGAAAGGCGGCCGCGGGGCTAGGTTGAGGCCACCGTACCCATAGAAATCTGCGCGAGCCGGGTCGCGGCCCGGAGTCTGCCCTGCCCCCAGCGGAGGATCCCATGTCCCAGCCCGTCGCTTCGCCGGGGCCCGCGGTCCCGCCTGCCCCTCCGGCCCCGGTTAACGGCTCGGCTGCCCTGCACAAGCCGAGGACCGATGGTGCGGCCGTCCGGGAGATCGACGAGGCGCTGTCCGCGGTGCATCGCCGGGCCGCGGAGATCCGCAGCGCGCCGGAGCTGCACAAGCCGAAGCTGGTGGTGTCGAAGCAGGTGCGCGGGAGCAGCATCCTGGACAAGATCGCCGACGCGGTCAATACGTTCTGCGGCTCGATGTGGGTGTTCATCGGCATCACCATCAGCATCGTGGTGTGGCTGTTCGCGGGCAACGTCGTGGGGTTCGACAAGACGCCGTGGCCGCTGCTGCTGACGATCCTCAACCTGCCGCAGCTGTCGATCATGATCTCGCTGCAGGTCAGCGCGAACCGGGCGCAGACAGCCAGCGACAAGCGGGCCATCGCCGACCACGAGACGCTGATCGCGCTGCACGCCATGGCCGGCCAGCAGCTGGACCTGCTGCACAAGCAGGACCTGGTACTGGAAATGCTCCAGCAGTTTGCCAGCCGGGACCTGCCGGGCCGCCAGGAGCAGATCCAGACCTGCGTGAACGAGATCCTGGTCAAGGTTTCCGGCCCGGCGCCGGCCTGACCAGCGCGGGCACCGCCGGCGGCGCGGAATATCAGCTCTGGGCGGACATCGGAGGTATGCGAGGGGCGACTGGACTATTTTCCGGCCCGATGGCGTACTCATGGGTATGACCAAGAAGCCGGTTCCGCCGCCGCCGGGAGACCGCCCGGTCAAGACCGCGCCGCCGCCCCCGCCCAAGTGGCGGTTCTGGCTGTGGCCGGTTGCCTTGCTCGCCACCATTGCGCTGTACCTGTTCCTGCCGGCTATTCACGTCTCCTCGCCGGTCAACCTGAGCTACTCCCAGTTCACCCAGCAGGTGGCCCAGCACAAGATCAAGACCGTTGAGTTCCAGAGCGTCGCGTCGGGCAACAACACCCCGGCTACCGGCAAGCTGACCAACGGCAAGGACTACACGACGGTCATCGCCGGCGGCGCCAGCCCGGCCTTCGCCAACCAGCTCAAGACGCAGGGCGTGCAGAGCGTCAGCGCCGACCAGCCCAGCTCCGGCCTGGGCACCGAGGTGCTGTCCTGGCTGATCCTGCTGCTGCCGCTGGTGCTGGTGTTCTACCTGTTCCGGCGGATGGCGCGGGCCGGCGGCGGGGCGGCCGGCGGCCTGCAGGGCGTGCTGGGCGTGGGCCGGTCGCGGGCCAAGCTGTTCGACGCCGAGCGCCCGACCACCAAGTTCACCGACGTGGCCGGGTACGAGGGCGCCAAGGCCGAGATCGGCGAGGTGGTCGACTTCCTGCGGCACCCCGACCGCTACCAGCGCGCGGGGGCCATGGCGCCGCGCGGCGCGCTGATGATCGGGCCGCCCGGCACCGGCAAGACGCTGCTGGCCCGGGCCGTGGCCGGCGAGGCGTCGGTGCCGTTCTTCTCGGTGGCGGGCTCCAGCTTCGTCGAGATGTTCGTCGGCGTCGGCGCGGCCCGGGTCCGGGACCTGTTCGCTGAGGCCCGCAAGCGAGCGCCCGCGATCATCTTCGTCGACGAGATCGACGCCATCGGCCAGCGCCGGGCCGGCTCGGGCGCGGTGGTGGCCAACGACGAGCGCGAGCAGACGCTGAACCAGCTGCTGTCGGAGATGGACGGCTTCGACATGACCCAGGGCATCGTGGTGCTCGGCGCCACCAACCGGCCCGAGGTGCTCGACCCGGCCCTGCTGCGGCCCGGCCGCTTCGACCGGCAGGTCACCATCCCGCTGCCGACCCTCCGCGAGCGCGCGGCCATCCTGGCCGTGCACGTCCGGGACAAGAAGCTCGGCCCCGACGTCGACCTGAACGTGGTGGCCCGCGGCACGCCCGGCTTCTCCGGCGCCGACCTGGCCAACCTGGCCAACGAGGCGGCCATCTTCGCCGTCCGGGACGGTCGTGACGTGCTGACCGCGGACGACTTCGACAGCGCGCGGGACCGGATCCTGCTCGGCCGCCGTGAGGGCTCCAACGTCCTGCTGCCCGAGGAGAAGCACGCCGTCGCCATCCACGAGGCCGGCCATGCCCTGGTCGCGGCCCTGTCCGAGAACGCCGACCCGGTGTCCAAGGTGACCATCCTGCCGGCCGGCCAGGCGCTGGGCGTGACCCAGCAGCTGCCGCTGGTGGAACGGCACCTGTACGGGGAGGACTACCTCACCGACAGCCTGGCCGTGCGCCTGGGCGGCCGCGCCGCCGAGCTGGTCGAGCTCGGCCAGGGCTCCACGGGCGCGGCCAACGACCTGGCCAGCGCCACCGACCTGGCGACCAAGATGGTCCGCGAGTTCGGCCTGTCCCCCGAGCTGGGCCCCGTCGGCTACCCCGAGGGCGGCTCGGTGTTCCTGGGCGGCGGCGGGGGCGGCTTCTCCAGCCGGCCGTTTGCCGAGTCCACCCAGGCCGCCATCGACCGGGAGGTATCGCGGCTGCTGCGCGAGGCGGAGGAGAACGCCATCGGCAAGATCCGCGGGCACCGCACTGAGCTCGGCGAGCTGGTGAAGCTGCTGCTGGAGAAGGAGACCGTCGACGGCGAGGATGTCTACCGGATCGCCGGCCGCCCGGTTCCCAGCCGCCACGCCGACGAGCTGACCGTCGCCCCGCGTGCGGTGGCCACCGCGGACGTCCATCGCAACGGCAGCAGCGGGTAGCCCGGCCGGGCCGCCGCCGGCGGCTGGCTAGGGTACGGGATCATGAAGCTGCTCGTCCTGTCGGCCGCCGAGGTGCACGACCTGCTGGGGTACGGCGAGTGCGCGGCCGCGATGCGGGCTGCACTCACGGAGCTGTCCGCGGGCCGGGCCGACCAGCCGCTGCGCACCTGGACGTCCTCGCCGGCTGTCCGGGGCCGGACCGGGCTGATGCCGGCGCTGGTGCCGGGGCCCGAGCGGGTCGCCTACGGGCTCAAGGTCATCAGCCTCCGGCCCGGCAACCCGGCCCTGGGCCTCGCCAGCCACATCGGCCTGATGCTGCTGTCTGATTTCGTGACGGGCGCGCCGCTGGCCGTGCTGAACGCCTCGGCGCTGACCGAGATCCGCACCGCCGCGGTGTCGGTGCTGGCCACCGACGTGCTGGCCCGCCCCGGCGCCAGCGACCTGGCGGTGATCGGCACCGGCCCGCAGGCCCGGGCCCACGTGCTGGCCTTCAGCCAGACCCGGCCGCTGCGCCGGATCCGGATCGCCGGCCGCGGGCCGTCCAGCGCCGACCGCCTCGCCGCGCAGCTGCGGCCGCTGGTGGGGGCCGAGATCACCGCCGCGCCGTCGGCCCGGGACGCGGTGGCCGGGGCCGACATTATCGTCACCGTGACCAGCTCGCCGGACCCGGTGCTGCAGCGCGACTGGATCGAGCCCGGCGCGCACATCAACGCCGTCGGCGCCAGCCAGCCCGCCACCCGCGAGATCGACGGCGCCACGGTCGCGGCCGCCGCGCTGTTCGCCGACAGCCGCGACGCGCTGCTGGCCGAGGCCGGCGAGTACCTGCTGGCCCGGAAAGACGGCCTGATCGGGCCCGGCCACGTGCGGGCCGAGCTCGGCGAGGTGCTGGCCGGCAGTGCCGGCGGCCGGCGCAGCGACACCGAGATCACCCTGTTCAAGTCCCTCGGCCTGGCCGTCGAGGACGTGGCCGCCGCGCAGCTCGCCTACGAGAAAGCGGTCGCGACGGGCGCCGGCCAGTGGACGGAGTTCTGAGCGGCGGCCGCCCGGTGCTCGTGACGATCACGATCTCGGCTGGATCGCCAGGGCCAGGACGAGTGAGAGGACGAGCAGGACGAGCCCGGCCGCGGGGGCCTGCGCCAGCGCGGCGGAGGCCCCGCACGCGTCCGCGGCACGCCCGGCCAGGGACGCCGCCAGCGCCGCGCCAGCCGCGCTGGCGGAGTTGTTCCAGGTGAACGCCTGGGTGAGGACCGCCGGGTGCACGGCCCTCTCCGTAAGGACATTCAGCAGGACAAGCACGGGCGGTACCGCCGCCTCCGTGACCACCACCGCCGCGCCGAGCCAGATCGCCGACGGCGCGAAGGGAAGCAGCAGCGCCGCGCCGGTCAGGCAGGCGGCGGCAGCGACGAGCTGCCGCTGGGCCGGGGCGCGATGCCGGCGCAGCCCGTACACCCAGCCGGAGAGCAGCCCGCTGAGGCTGGAGGCGGCGATGATCGGGGCGGCCGCGCCGGGCACCCCGTGACCGGTGGCGAAGGAGCTCACCGAGATCGCCATGGTGCCGAAAAACAGCCCGATGGCCAGGTTGAGCAGTGCGAGGAGGACGAAGGCCGGCCGCCGCAAGGTCGCTCCGGTGCCGGCCCGCCCGGAGCGCTCCCGGGCGGGCCGGGGAGCGGTGCGGCGCTGAGCGGCCAGCGCGGCACCGCCGCCGAGGATCAGGCCCGCGGCGATGACGCAGGCCAGCGCCGGGTCACCGGCCGCGCCGAGCGAGGCGACCAGGACGGGCCCGAGCAGGAAAGCGGCGGCGTTGGCCAGCGACTCCAGAGCGAATGCGGCGGGCAGCTCGCCGGCCCGGTCGCCGCGCAGCAGGTGCACCCAGCGAGCCCCGGAGAGGGAGCCGAGCTGGGGAACAACCGCGCCGGCGCAGATCGCGGCGGCGATCGCGGCTGCCGCGGTGGCGGACGCGAGGACGCCGGCGATAGCGGCGCCGTGGGCCAGGAGGCAGAACGGCAGGACGCGGGTCTGACCGAACCGGTCGGTCAGGCGGGCCAGCTGCGGGCCGACCAGGGCCTCGGCGAGAGCAAATCCGGCGGCGGCGAGGCCGGCGGTGCCGTAAGAGCCGGTGCGGGCGTGCAGCAGCCAGACCAGGCCGAGGCCGGTCATGGCGATGCCGGTGCGGCCAGCCGCGGCGGCGAGGAAGAAGGCGGCGGCGCCAGGGGTGCGCAGCAGGGAACGATAGCCGGTAGCGGCGCGGGGCATGCGAATGTTCCTCATCGCCGCCCGGCGGGGTGAGCCATCCGGGGTCGCCGGTGCCTGAGCTGCAGGAAGGTGCGACCCGTGGCCCGCCAGAGGGCGTCCAGGACTGCGGCGGGACGGAACACGCGCCTTCGCCGCCGCCCCGACACCGGGCGGAGGACAAACGCCAGGCCCGGGCCAAGGCGGGTCCGGGCGACTCAGGCGACGATAACAGGACGAGGCGGGATGCCGGCCAGGGCATTAACTCACCCGGCCGCGCCGGAGCTCCTGTCCCCCCCGGCGTCGCTGCGCTCGGGCAGTCCGGCAGACGAGGTCCAGGTGACCCTGAGCCCGGAGCGAGTCCAGGAAGCCCGCCGCGTCGAAGCGCGCCCCGGCCGGCGCGACGCCGGCGGTGCCGCCCTCGCCGGCCAGCACCCGGCAGGCGGCCTCGACGACCAGCGGCGCGGTGACGGCATAGATGTCGCGGCCGCTGGCCACGGCGCGGCGCTCCTCCGCACCCGAGCGGACGACGACCTCGACCAGGAACGTCTGCGCCGAGCGGCCGTCCTCGCCGGCCGCCACCGGGCCGGACGGGTCAGCGGCCAGCAGGTCATCGACGGCGTTGACCGACATGTAGGTGGCGATCTCCGGCGTGTCCAGATGCGCCGGGATGGTCGCGCTGTCGGCCATCGTGAACTCGCCGGCGACCAGCCGGGGGCCGACGGGCGCCGGGAAGGTCCACGTGCTGCGGGGCGCGTCGCCGGCCCGGAACTGCAGGCGGCCGCCGGTGTAGGCGACCCGCCGCCCGGCCCGGCGCTGCGCTGAGACGATGCCGGTGGCCCGAGTGCCCGAGGTGGGGTGCCAGCTGCTGAGGGCGTAAGCGATGGCGAGCTGGTCGGCGGCCGGCCAGCCGCCCATCGCCGCGGTGGCGAGCAGGTCCCCGAGGCCGCCGTAGAACGCGACCGCCGGGACGACCGGAACGGGCGCTCCGGCGTAGCGGGCAAGCGTGTCCGTCACGACCTCGATCTCGGCGGTGACATCCAGGTACGGAATCCCGGCGCGGATCGCAGCCTCGATCACCGGCGCGGCCGTGGCCGCGAACGGCCCGGCACAGTTGATCACCGCGTCAGCCCCGCGGAACGCCAGGTCCAGGTCGGTGCCGCGGCCGCAGGGGACCGGCGTCAGGCCCCGCCGTCGCAGCTCGGCGGTGACGAAGCTGCCCGTGTGCCCGCTGGCGCCCATGATCGCGATCCGATTGCTCATGCTGCTCAGCCTCGCCCGGGTCGCCCGGCCCGGCCAGTGTCCGGAACGACATGTCCCGTACAGTTTCGGACATGTCCTCTGTCGCGCTGGCCGTCACCGACGGCACTCCGCTGTTCGAGCTGGCCGGCGCGTGCGAGGTCTTCGGCGTCGACCGGGAACTGGCCGACCCCTGGTACGACTTCACCATCTGCGGCCCGGACAACGCGCAGGTCGGCGGCTGGCTGACGGCCGGCATCATGCGCGGGCTGGACGCGCTGGCGCAGGCCCGCACGGTGATCGTCCCGTCCTGCCGGGACGCCGCCGAGCCGCCGCCCGCGGCGCTGGTCGACGCCGTCCGCACCGCCCACGCGGCCGGCGCCCGGGTGGCCTCGCTCTGCACCGGCGCGTTCGTCCTGGCCGAGGCGGGCCTACTCGACGGCCGGCGCGCGACGACGCACTGGGCCCACACCGCGCTGCTGCAGGAGCGCTACCCGGCGGTGCGGGTCGATCCCGACGTGCTCTACATCGACGAGGGCGACGTGCTGACCTCGGCGGGAAAGGCGGCCGGCCTGGACCTGTGCCTGCACCTGGTGCGGGCCGACCACGGGACGGCGGTGGCCAACGCGCTGGCCCGCACCCTGGTCATCCCCCCGCACCGCCCCGGCGGCCAGGCCCAGTTCATCCCGGCCGCGGTCGGCCACGGCCGGGATCACGTGCTCGGCGCCCTGCTGCCCTGGGCGCTGGAGCGCCTGGACCGCCCGCTGACGGTAGCGGACCTCGCGCGCCAGGCCGGGATGAGCTCACGTAACCTGGCCCGGCACTTCACCGCGGTCACCGGGATGAGCCCGCTGCGCTGGCTGCTGGCCCAGCGGGTGCGGCGCGCCCAGGAACTGCTGGAGACCTCGGACCTGAGCGTCGAGCAGATCGCATCGCGGACCGGCATGGGCACCGCGACGACCCTGCGGCGGCATTTCAGCCAGCAGGTGGGCGTCCCGCCCGACACCTACCGGCGGACCTTCCGCGGCTGAGCTGCGCCTGGCTGTCGTGACAGGAGGAAAGTCCGGAATCACCACGAACATTGTTCACCGGTGCGTCAGCTTGCGGGCCTACCGCGATTCCCGCGGCCGTTGTACGTTCAGGGCGGCTCGCGATTTGCGCCATTTTGCTCCCGCGCCAGGAGGTCGGTATGCCCCGCACCGGCACGCGTCGCACCCTGCTCGCTCTCGCCGCCGCTCTCGCCGCGGCGGCGGGCGGGCTCGTGACCAGCGTCCCAGCCCAAGCCGCCAGTACCTACTCGCTGTTAGTTCTCCCCGATCAGGGGGAGACCGCGATCTACAGCTTCATCAGCTCCGCTGCCAGCTCGATCGACATGACCATGTACGAGCTGCGCGATACCACCGTCGAAACGGACCTGGTGAACCGGGAGAAGGCCGGAGTTAATGTCCGGGTGATCCTGGATGGCGCGGAGAAATCGGTGAACCAGACCGCCTACACTACCCTGCAGGCGGGCGGTGTGGGCGTGACCTGGTCCTCGACGGCGTTCACCTATACGCACCAGAAGACGGTCACGATCGACAACCGCGAGTCCTACATCAGCACCGGCAACCTGGACACCACCTACTACTCGACCTCCCGCGACTACGGCGTCTTCGATACCGACGCCGCCGACGTGGCCGCGGTCGTGGCGGTATTCAACGCCGACTACGCCAAGACCTCGATCACCCCGTCCGACGGGGATGACCTGGTGTGGTCGCCGACAGACTCCCAGGCTCACCTGCTGGCCCTGATCAACGGCGCGCAGCACAGCCTCGACATCGAGCAGGAGGAATTCAGCGACACCGCGCTGGTCAACGCGATCGTCGCGGCCGAGAAGCGCGGCGTGGCCGTCCGCGTCGTCGTCGAGGACCCGTCGTCCTACACCGCGGAGCTCAACGAGATCACCGCCGCCGGCGGCACGGTGACGGGGTACGCCGACCCGAACGGCTACTACATCCACGCCAAGGCCATCGTCGCCGACTACGGCACCTCGACGGCCAGGGTGTTCCTCGGCTCGGAGAACTTCTCCGCCAACTCGCTCAGTGACAACCGCGAGCTCGGCCTGATCATCACCGACCCGGCCGTGATGAGCGGCGTGGAGTCGGCCTTCACCGCCGACTTCAACCAGACCAGCAGCGGCGGAGGCGGCACCGGCAGCGTCACCGTGACCAGCCCCGGCAATCAGGCCGGCACCGTTGGCACGGCCGCCAGCCTGCAGATCTCGGCCAGCGACACCGACGGCGGCACGCTGTCCTATGCGGCCACCGGGCTGCCCGCGGGCCTGTCGATCAGCTCCGCGACCGGCAAGATCACCGGCACCCCGGCCACCGCCGGCACCTACGCGGTGACCGTCACCGCCACCGACGCCACCGGCCCGGCCGGGTCGGCCGGCTTCACCTGGACCATCAGCGCCGCCGGCGGCGGCTGCACGGCGGCTCAGCTGCTGGGCAACCCCGGCTTCGAGACCGGCACCGCGGCGCCGTGGACCGCGTCCACGGGCGTCATCGCCGATAACAGCAAGGAGCCGCCGCACAGCGGAACCTGGGACGCCTGGCTCGATGGCCGCGGCACCACGACGACGGACACCCTGTCCCAGGCCGTCACCCTGCCTGGCGGCTGCAGCAGCTACCAGCTCAGCTTCTGGCTGCATGTCGACACCGCCGAGGCCACCACCACGACGGCCTACGACACCCTGACGGTGCAGGTGCTGAACAGCTCGGGCACGGTGCTCGGCACGCTGGCCACCTTCTCCAACCTCAGCCACAACACCGGTTACGCCCAGCACACCTACAGCCTGTCGCCTTACGCCGGCCAGGCGATCACGCTGAAGTTCACCGGCAGTGAGGACTACACCAAGCAGACCTCGTTCGTGGTCGACGACACCGCGCTCAACGACTGAGCGGCCGGCACCCCGGCTGCGGGGCAGGGTTACCCGCGGGAGCCTGCCCCGCAGCAGGGGTCGCCGGGGCCTTCGCCGACCTGGGAAAGCTGCTTCCGGTAACTCACCCAGGACGAGCCCACCGTGAATCCCAGCGCCTCGTAGACGGTGACGGCACTGGTCGGGCTCTGCGAGTCCACCGCCAGGGTGGCCTTGCTCTTTCCTGCTTCTGCTGCGGCGTTCATGACCGCGGCCAGCAGGCTCGTCGCCAGCCCGCGCCGCCGCCACGGCCGGCGCGTCCCGACTCCCTCGATCCGGACCCGGCTATCTGGCTCGTCGGTGACCATGACATAGGCCGCGATGTCGCCGCCGTCGAGCGCGATGCGCGTGAGGTCAGGCCGGAACGTGCCGCCATTCAGTTCTTCTTCCGCCCAGGCGCCGAAGCCGCGCGGCTCGAAATCGTAATGATCGGCCATGGCCTCGGTGTAGGCCTCGTAGAGAGCAGGCGCCAGCCCGGCGCCGAACGGAACGGCGCGCAGCGGGGCGGGCAGGGCGCGCACGCCGGGAGGCGAGGCGAGCGAGGCGGCCATCTCATACCAGTACCGGACCGGGTGCATTCCGAGGTGCTCGAACAGCGCGAAGGCGCCGGGCTCGGTGGAGTAGGCATCGGCATCCAGCTCCCATGGTGCGTCCGGCGCCAGCTCCGCTCGCAGCTCGCGGGCCCGCTCGATCTGCCAGCTGAGCAGGGTGCGGCCGAGCCCGCGTCCCCGCCAGGCGGGGAGGACCCCGCCGAATGCATCGACCCGCAGGCCGTCGCCCTCGGGCGTGGCCAGCAGCGCGGCACCGGCCAGCTGCCCGTCCCCGGCCAGCACCAGGCGGGTGTCCCGGCCTGGGTCACGCACGATCCCGGCGGTGAACCAGGCCCGGACGTTGTCCTCGGTGAGGCCCGGGTCGGCGCCGGCCGCGACGCCCATCCCCACCATGAACGCCGTCAGCATGGGGGCGTCGGCGGCGTCATACGGCCGCGTCGTCATCGCAGGCACATCGAGGATGATGCACCGCTCTGCCACTCACCGCCAGCCGTTTTACCGGCCGGGGGGAAGTGAGGGAAGGCCGCCGGGGTGGATAGCGTCCTGACGCGGGCATGGTGTTTTTCGGCGCTCAGCGCTGTCACCGCTTAAGTCGGGCACGGCAGGCAGGAGAAGGTGCATGGAAGTCAGCTCGCTGGCCGGCCGCCTGACGGAGGAGATTCCCGGCGAGCTGGCCCGGCGGGAGATCCCGGGCCTGGCGATCGGCATCTGCAGCGCCGGTGAGGTGCTCTGGAGCGCCGGATTCGGGACGACGCAGCGCCGGGACGGATCCGATGTCACCACCTCGACCATCTTCAGCGTGCAGTCGACCTCGAAGATGTACACCGCGACGGCCGTGCTGCTGGCCGTGCAGCAGTCGGGTCTCGACCTCGACGAGCCCGTCACGACCTACCTTCCCGAGTTCGAGGTCAGCAGCGCCTTCGAGCCGCGCCCGGCTGAGCGGATGACGCTGCGGCACCTGCTCAGCCATACGGCTGGCTTCACCCACGAGGCGCCGGCCGGCTCGAACTACCGCATCGGCCGCGGCAGCTTCGAGGCGCACTGCCAGAGCATCGCCGGAACCTGGCTGCGCTTCCCGGTCGGACACCACTTCGAGTACTCCAACCTGGGCATCGACCTGGCCGGGTACATCGTGCAGCGCGTCACGGGAGTGCCGTTCGCGCGTTATGTGCGCCGCGAGCTCCTCGAGCCGCTGGGCCTGCAGCGCTCGACCTTCGACCCGCGGGCCATCGCCGCCGACCGCAACCGGGCGCGCGGTCACTGGAAGGTATTCGCCGCCGCCCGCAGGCCGCTGCCGCTGAAGATCCCCATGGTGGCGGCAGGCGGCCTGTACGCCAGCGTTCAGGACGCGCTGCGCTACGTCCAGTTCCACCTCCGCGGCGGTGAGCAGCTGCTGGACCCGGCGCTGCTGGGCGAGCAGTACCGGATCCCCTTTCCCGCCCCCGGCCAGTCCCGCGGCTACGGCCTCGGCGTCTACCTCGACCAGTGGGACCCCGGCGTCGGCGTCCGGCAGCACGGCGGCGCCGGGTTCGGCTTCCTGTGCCAGCTGTGCTGGATCCCCGAGCTGGGCCTGGGCGCCGTGGTGCTCACGAACTCGTTCGGGCACATGCTGCACAACGAGCTCGCGGCCCGGATCGTGCGCGAGCTCGCGACGTCCGCGGGCCGGGTCGCCGGCCGCCCGCCGGCCGGCCCGGGCGATGACGGGGCGGCCGCTCCGGCACCGGCGGGCGATGGTGAGCTGGCCGGGCCGGCGGACGCCAGCGCCGCCGGCGAGTACATCGGCCGCCTGGGCGACTGCGCCGAGGTCGTCGCCGGGCCCGGCCGGCTGCGCGTCCGCGGCGCCGGGCCCGGCCGGTACCGGGTGCTGCCGCCGGCCGGCGGATCAGCCGGCTACCTGCAGAACCTGGCGGACGGGACGACCCGCTACAAGAACGATCCCGGCGCCACGCCGGCCTCCGCGCTGGACCCGGACCGGGCCGGCACGTACGTGCTGAAGGCCTCCGGCGTGACCCTGGAGACCTACCGGATCTTCCAGGACGGCGACTCGCCGGTCATCGAGATGCCGGACGACAACGAGGAGCCCGGCGGGCGCCGGCTCCGGCTGCGGCTGGCCCCGCTGGCGCCCGGCCGGTACCTGTCCTCGATGGGCGAGGTGCTGGACCTGCGGCCAGACCGCCCGGTGTACGCGAACATGCAGCTCACGCGCGTCCGCGACGAGGGGCGGTAATGCGGTCGCGGCTGCCGGCCGGCCGGAGCGGATTGTCGGCCCGGACGGATAGCGTGAGTTCGTGGTGGCGCGGTGGACTCCTGAGCAGGTCATGGCGCTGGCCCCGGATGTTGCCTCGCACCGGGCCGCGGCCCGCCTGGCGGCCGGCCCGCGGTGGTCGGGGACCGGCGCGGCCGGCGAGCTGATCTGGGGGCTGTGCGCGGGCTCCGGCCAGCACCCGTACCAGGTAATTGTCGACATTTCCGGGCCGGCGTATCAGTGCTCCTGCCCGTCGCGGAAGTTCCCCTGCAAGCACGCCCTGGCGCTGCTGCTGAGCTGGGCCGCCGGCGCAGTGCCCGACGTCGCCGCGCCGGCGGATTACGCGGCCGCCTGGATCGCGGCCCGCGCGGCCCGGGCGGAGCGGGCATCGGCCCGGCCGCGGGCCGGGGAGCCAATCCGGGACGAGCAGGCGGCCGCCCGGCGCGCGGAGCAGCGGGCGGAGCGGGTGGCCGCGGGCCTGGCCGAGCTGGACCTGTGGCTGCGCGACCAGGTGCGCGCCGGGCTGTCGGTCACCAGCGGCGGCTACCGGCACGCCGAGCAGGTCGCGGCCCGGATGGTCGACGCGCAGGCGGGCGGGGTGGCCGCTGCGCTGCGCAGCCTGGGCGGCATCTCGGGCAGCGGGCCGGGCTGGCCGGGCCGGCTGCTGGCCGCCTACGCCCGGCTGCACCTGCTGATCCGCGCGTTCGGCCAGATCGGCACGCTGCCGCCGGGACTCGCCGCGGTGGTGCGGGCGCACATCGGCTACCCGGTGGCCCGCCAGGACGTGCTGGCCGGCCCGGCGGTCAGCGACCGGTGGCTGGTGCTGGGCGTGCGGGACGTCCTGGACGGCCAGGTCCCGGCCCGCCGGATCCTGCTGCGCGGCGCCGGCGCCGCCCGGTTCGCGCTGCTGCTGGTCTTTGACCCGATGGGCCGGTTCGCTGAGCCGGACGCGGCGCTCCGGCCAGGTACGGCACTGGACGCCGACCTGCACTTCTACCCGGGCGAGCCGCCGCTGCGGGCGCTGATCGGCGAGCGCCGCGGCGGCCCGGAGCCGGCCCCGGCACCGCCCCGGCCCGGCGGCATCACCGCGCTGCTGGCGGACTGGGCGGCAGCGCTGGCGCTCGACCCGTGGCTGACCCGCTGGCCCGCGCTGATCTCCGCCATCCCGGTGCCGGGCGGCAGCGGCTGGCAGCTCGCCGACCCGGCCGGGCCGGCGGTCCCGCTGGTCACCGGGGACGCCGACTGCTGGCCGCTGCTGGCCATCTCCGGCGGCGCGCCGGTGACCGTCGCGGGGGAGTGGAGCGCCGCCGGGTTGCGGCCGCTGACCGCGTGGCACGGCGACCAGGCGGTGCCGCTGTGACCCCGGCGAGTTATGCGGACCTGGTGACGGCGGCCACGGTCGGCCTGGACCGGCGGCCGCTGCGGCTAGCCGGGCTGGCGGGCCCGGCGGCCGCGCACGCCGGCGTCCTGGACACCTCCGATCCGGCGGCGGCGCTGCTGGAGGCAGCCGCGCTGCTCAGCTCGGCCCGCCGGGCGGGCGTGCTGCCGGCCGCGGCCGCCCCGCCGGACCCGGCACCCCCCGATGCGGAGCCGGAGCTCAGCGGCCTGGCGTCGGCCATCCTGGCCGACGCGCTGCGCAGCGACCCCGAACTGGCCGCCGATCTGCTGGCCGCCGCGGCGGCGGCCGGCTTCCGGGCCGCGCCGCCGGTACTGCCCGCGCTGCTGGACGCGGCTGTACGGCACCGCGCGCTGCGCCCGGCCGCCAGCGCGGTCCTGGGCCAGCGCGGCCGCTGGCTGGCCGCCTACCGCGAGGACTGGTCACGGGTCGTGGCGGCCTGCCCGGCGGCCGTTCCCGATGACAGCGGCCAGCCGGGCACCGGCGGGGCTGATGGCCGGGCTGACGGCACAGCTGCTGATAACAGCAACAGCGAACGCGACGCTAGCGCGACGGATAACAGCAACACGACCGATCACAGCAATAGGAGGGCCGGGGCGAGGGAAGTTGCCGGGGCGGGGGAGGTCTGGCTGACCGGCGGGCGGGCCGAGCGGCGGGCATGGCTGGCCGCGCTGCGGCGGCGTGACCCGGTCGCCGCCCGGGACGAGCTGGCGCGGACCTGGGAGCAGGAGACCGGGGACGATCGCGCCGACCTGCTGACCGTGCTGGCGGCCGGCCTGTCGGCAGCCGATGAGGCATTCCTGGAAGCCGCCCTCGACGACCGCAAGCAGGCCGTCCGCCAGGCCGCCGCCCGGCTGCTGGCCGCGCTGCCGGACTCGGCCTTCACCGCGCGCGCCATCGCCCGCGGCACGGCCGTGCTGAGCACCGAGCGGCGCGGCCAGCGGACCATGCTGGCCGTCATCCTGCCGCCCGACCGGGACGCGGCGGCCGCCCGCGACGGGGTGCCGGCCGCGCCGGCCGGCGCCGTGGCCCGCGGCCGGGCCTGGCTGGTCATCCAGTTCATCGCGGCCGTGCCGCTGGCCGAGTGGACCGAGCGGCTCGGGCTCAGCCCGGCGCGGCTGCTGCGGCTGCCGGTGCCGGGCGGCTTCGGCGCTGAGGTGCACGCGGGCTGGCGGAAAGCGGCCGTCACTCAGCGGGATCCCGCCTGGGCCGCCGCCCTGCTGGCCGCCGCGGCGGCCGAGGCCGACGACGCGCCCCCGGCCGCCCGCGCGGCGGCCGCATCCGCCGACACCGAGCTGGCCCGGGTGCTGCGGCCGGCCGAGCGGGTCGCCTGGGCCCGCGGCATCCTGGCCCGGGCCGGCTCCGGCCCGCAGGCGGCAGCGGCACTCGCCGCCTGCCCCGGCCCGTGGCCGGCCAGCCTGGCGGACGCGGTGCTCGCCGAGCTCGCCCGGGGCCTGCGGGCCAGCCGGCCGCACCGCGGCGTGCTGGTCATCCTCCCGATCGCGGCGCGCCTGCTCCCGGCTACCGGGGAGCGCGACTATGCCGCCGGGATCCGCGCCCTGGGGCTGGCCGGCCCCGTCGCCGGGGACCTGCTCAGCCGGCTGCACCGGGCCGCCGACGTGATCGCCTACCGCCGCCGATTCCTCCAGGAGCTGCAGTGAGCCACGACACCGCCGTCACCGAGTCCGTCCCGCTGGGCGAGTCCGGGCTGGTGGCGCTGCGCCCGCACGCCGAGCAGGCCTACGCGGCCGAGCTAGCCGCCCTGGCCGCGGCCGATGACCGCGGCCGGCCGCCGTCCTGGCGGCTGTCACCGCAGGCGGTGGTGACCTACCTGCTGGGCGGGACGCTGGCCGACGGCACGGTGATCAGCCCCAAGTACATCGGCCCGCGGCGGCTGATCGAGATCGCCGTCGCCACCCTGGCCACCGACCGGGCGCTGCTGCTGCTGGGCGTTCCCGGCACGGCCAAGACCTGGGTCTCGGAGCACCTGGCCGCGGCCATCTCCGGCGACTCGACGCTGCTGGTCCAGGGCACCTCGGGCACGGCGGAGGAGGCCATCAGGTACGGCTGGAACTACGCCCGGCTGCTGGCCGAGGGCCCGAGCCTGGCCGCGCTGGTCCGCTCGCCGGTCATGACCGCGATGGCCGGCGGCGCGATCGCCCGGATCGAGGAGCTGACCCGGATCCCGTCCGATGTCCAGGACGCGCTGATCACGATCCTGTCGGAGAAGACGCTGCCGGTGCCGGAGCTGGCCACCGAGGTGCAGGCCGCCCGCGGCTTCAACGTGATCGCGACGGCCAACGACCGGGACCGGGGCATCAACGAGCTGTCCTCGGCGCTGCGCCGCCGGTTCAACACCGTCCTGCTGCCGCTGCCGGCCACCGAGGACGAGGAGGTCGGCATCGTGGTGCAGCGGGTCGCCGAGCTCGGCCGGGCCCTGGCGCTGCCGGATGTGCCGTCGGCGCTGGAGGAGATCCGCCGGGTGGTCACGGTGTTCCGGGAGCTGCGGTCCGGGGTGACCGCGGACGGCCGGGTCCGGCTGAAGTCACCGTCGGGGACGATGTCCCCGGCCGAGGCCATCTCGGTCATCACCAGCGGCATCGCGCTGGCCGCGCACTTCGGCGACGGCGTGCTGCGCCCGGCGGACGTGGCGGCCGGGATGGTCGGCGCCATCGTCAAGGACCCGGTCACCGACGCTACGGCGTGGACCGAGTACCTGGAGGCGGTCGTCCGGGAGCGCCGCGACTGGGCGGACTTCTACCGGGCCTGCCGGGAGGTCAGCGGTTGAGTGCTGCCGCCGGGCGGGTGGCCGTGCTGGGCATCCGGCATCACGGTCCCGGCTCCGCCCGGTCGGTGCTGGCCGAGCTGGACCGGGTCAAGCCCGCGATCATCCTGATCGAGGGGCCGGCCGACGCCGATCCGCTGCTGGCGCTGGCTGCCGACCCGGGCCTGCGCCCGCCGGTCGCGCTGCTGGCCTACGCCGCGGACGCGCCGCGGCTGTCGGCGTTCTGGCCGTTCGCTGTGTTCTCCCCGGAATGGCAGGCGCTGACCTGGGCCGCCGACCACGACGTGCCGGCCCGGTTCTGTGACCTGCCCGCCTCGATGGTGCTGGCCAGCCAGGCCGCCCGCGAGGACAGCGCGGCGGAGGACGGCGCTGATGAGGGCGGTACTGACGAGGCGGACGGCGGCGCAGGGCCGGGCAGCGCCGCCGCGGTGCGCGAGGACCCGATAGGCGCGCTGGCCGCGGCCGCGGGCTACGACGACCCGGAGCGCTGGTGGGATGACGTCATCGAGTCCCGGCTGGACGGGCAGCCGCCGTTCGAGGCGCTGACCGAGGCCATGGCCGAGCTGCGCGCCCGGCAGCCGCCGTGGCCGCCGGCCCGCCAGCAGGAGGAGGACCGCCGCGAGGCGCACATGCGGCAGGTGCTGCGGGCCGCGCTGAAGCAGGCCGACGGGACGGTTGCGGTGGTCTGCGGGGCCTGGCACGCGCCGGCGCTGGCGGGCCGGCTGCCGCCGGCGTCGGCCGATGCCGCGCTGCTGCGCGGGACGCGGCGCCGCAAGACCGCGCTGACCTGGGTGCCGTGGACCCACTCGCGGCTGGCCGCCGCGTCCGGCTACGGCGCGGGGATCACCTCGCCCGGCTGGTACCACCACCTGTTCACCGCCCCCGATCACCCCGTCGCCCGGTGGCTCACCCGGGTGGCCGGCGTGCTGCGCGCCCGCGACCTGCCGGTGTCCTCCGCGCACGTCATCGAGGCGGTCCGGCTGGCGGAGGCGCTGGCGGCGCTGCGCGGCCGGCCGCTGGCCGGGCTGGCCGAGGTCAGCGAGGCGACCCGGGCCGTGCTGTGCGAGGGCGATGAGGTGGCGGCCGGGTTCGTGACGGCCGACCTGGTCGTCGGCGAGCGGCTGGGCACCGTGCCGGACAGCGCCGGGGTGGTGCCGCTGGAGGCCGACCTGCGGGCGCAGGCCCGGACGCTGCGGCTGAAGATCGACCCGCTGGACCGCGACCTCACCCTGGACCTGCGCAAGGACACCGACCGCCGCCGGTCGGCCCTGCTGCACCGGCTGGCCATCCTCGGCATCGGCTGGGGCAGCGCCGCGCAGGACAGCGTGCAGTCGGCCGGCACGTTCCGCGAGACCTGGAAGCTGCGCTGGCGGCCGGAGCTGGCCGTCGCCATTATCGACGCGGCGCAGTGGGGCACGACCGTCGCCGCGGCCGCCGCGGCCCGGGTCACCGGCCAGGCCCGGACCGCCCGCGAGCTGCCGGCCGTCACCGCCGCAGTGGAGAGCGTCCTGCTCGCCGACCTGCCCGAGGCGCTGCCCGCGGTGCTGGCCGCCCTCGGTGACAAGGCCGCCCGCGACCGGGACGTCAGCCGCCTGATGGCGGCGCTGCCCGCGCTGGTGCGCGCGCTGCGCTACGGCGACGTTCGCGGCACGGACACCGGCGCGCTGAGCGAGGTCGCCGGGGCGCTGGTCATCCGCATCTGCGCCGGGCTGCCCGCCGCGGTGACCAGCCTGGCCGACGACGCCGCGGCGGCCATGAAGACCCGGCTGGACGGCGTGCATGCCGCCGTCGGCCTGTACGCGCAGACGGCGGGGGAGGCGGAGCGGGACCGCTGGATCGCGGTGCTGGCCGGCCTGGCCGGGCGCCGTGACCTGCACGGCCTGCTGGCCGGCCGGGTGACCCGGATCCTGGTCGACAGCCAGGAGCTGAGCCAGGCGGAGGCGGCCGGGCGGTTCGCCGCGCACCTGTCGGTCGGGCCGACCGCCGCGGACAAGGCGGCCTGGGCCGAGGGGTTCCTGGCCGGCAGCGGCCTGCTGCTGGTGCACGACCGGGACCTGCTGGCGGTGCTCGACGACTGGGTCGCGGGCCTGGCCGACCGCGACTTCCTGGACGCGCTGCCGCTGCTGCGCCGGACCTTCGCCGGGTTCTCGGCCGGGGAGCGGGCCAACCTGGGCGCCGCCGTGCGCCAGCTGGGCACCGCGCCGCCCGCCGCGGCCGCGGCCGAGCCGGCCGACGAGCAGCGCGCCGCCGCCGTCCTGCGGACCGTCGCCGCGATCCTGGGCGGCCCCCGGTGACCGGCGCCGGCGAGACCGAGCGGCAGCGCCGGTGGCGGCTGCTGCTCGGCGAGCCCGGCGGCGGCCCGGCGCTGGGCCCGGGCGACCAGGCCATCGACGCCGCCCTGGCCGCGCTGTATGAGGACGGGCCGGGCTCCGGCCGCGGCGGCCGGGGCGGCCGCCAGCAGCGCTCGGCCGGGCTGGGCGCCTCGGCTCCGTCGGTGGCCCGGTGGCTGGGCGACATCCGCAGCTACTTCCCGGCCACCGTCGTCCAGGTTCTGCAGCGCGACGCCATCGACCGGCTGCGGCTGCACGAACTGCTACTGGAACCGGAGATGCTGGCCTCGCTCGAGCCCGACGTGCACCTGGCCGGCACCCTGCTCAGCCTGACCGGCGTGCTGCCCGAGACCACTAAGGCAACCGCCCGGCAGGTCGTCGGCGCCGTCGTGGCCGAGATCGACAAGCGGATCCGCACCCGGACCCGGTCGGCGGTCACCGGCGCCGTCAGCCGGGCCACCCGGACCCGCCGGCCGCGGCCCCGCGACATCGACTGGAACAAGACCATCGCGGCCAACCTGTCCCGCTACCAGCCGGGCCACAAGACGGTGATCCCCGAGCGGCTGATCGGCTACGGCCGCCGCCAGCAGGTGGTGGCCCGCGACATCATCCTGGCCATCGACCAGTCCGGCTCGATGGCCTCCTCGGTCGTCTACGCCTCGGTGTTCGGCGCGGTGCTCGCCTCGATCCGGTCGGTCCGGACCTCGCTGGTGGTATTCGACACCGCGGTGGCCGACCTGACCGACCAGCTGACCGACCCGGTCGAGGCGCTGTTCGGGATCCAGCTCGGCGGCGGCACCGACATCAACCGCGCCCTGGCCTACTGCCAGACGCTGATCACCCGGCCCCGCGACTCGATCTTCGTGCTGGTCTCCGACCTGCTCGAGGGCGGCGTCCGGGAGCAGATGCTGAGCCGGATCGCCGCCATGACCGCGGCCGGCGTGCAGGTCGTCGCGCTGCTCGCACTGTCCGACGACGGGGCGCCGGCCTATGACGCCGACAACGCCGCCGCCCTGGCCGAGCTCGGCGTCCCGGCGTTCGCGTGCACCCCGGTCGCGTTCCCGGACCTGCTGGCCGTGGCCATCGACGGCGGTGACATCGGCGCCTGGGCTCAGCGCGAGGACCTGTCCCGGCGGTAGCGATGGCAATTCGTGGCAGCAGATAGGAGAGGATCGGGGTCGTGATCGACTTCGCTCAGCCACTCGACGGGATGAACACCCTGGTGATCGGTGGCGGAGGCAAGCGCGTGACGCTGCGCAGGAGCTGGCCGAAGCTGGCGCACGTGCCGTTGCGCTGGTCGGCGATGTCCGGTCGCGGTCCGATATCGACGGGTTCGTCGTTCAGGTCGGCGCCGAGCTCGGCGGACTCGACACCCTCGTGACCGTGGTCGGAGGGCAGGTCGCGTTCGTGCCCGCCGTCCGGCTGCACGAGATGAGTGACGATGACTGGGACCTGGCCTACGAGATGAACCTTCGTTACGTGGTGCGCGCAGCCCGCGCCGCCATCCGGTCGTTCCTGGCCCGGGGGACGGGCGGATCTATCGTCAGCGTCGGTTCAGTCACCGGTGTGATGGCCGCGCCGATGCAGGCCAGCTACGGGGCGGCCAAGGCCGGGCTGGCCAGCCTGGCCAGGACTGTTGCTGCCGAGTATGCAGGCGACGGCATCCGCATGAACGTCGTGGCGTGCGGCGCCGTCGCAACCCCGGCGGCAAGCTCCGCGCAGCAGGCCGGGGAAGCCGCCGAGATCCCGATGGGCCGGTTCGGCGTTCCCGGCGACGCAGCTGCGGCGGTTGTCTACCTGGCCTCGCCGCTCTCGTCCTATGTGACGGGCCAGAGTCTCGTCGTTGATGGCGGGGTTACTGTCCGCGGCCCGTTCCCGGCCTAAGCGCCCCTGGCCCGTCGGTAACGGAGGTAGGCCCGGCTGCCGAATTGCCGCAGGCCGGCCAGCTCCAGGCCGAGCCGCGGCCCGCCCGGCGGGAAGAACGGCGTGCCGCCGCCCAGCACGACCGGGTTGATGAACATCCGGTACTCATCGATCAGGTCGGCCGCGATCAGCTCCGCGGCCAGCCCGGCCCCGCCGACGCTGACCACGCCGCCGGATCCGTCACGGGCCCGGTCCAGCTCATCGGTGAGACGGCCGGCGGCCAGCCGGGCGTTGCCCTCGACGTGGTCCAGCGTGCGGGAGAACACCACCTTCGGGATGGCCGACCACAGCGCCGCGAACTCCTTCTCCGCCGCCCCGCCCTGATCGGCCCAGCCGGTCTCCCACGGCAGCATGCCGGCGTACAGGCGGCGGCCGCAGACGTGCGCGGCGACCAGCGCTGTCTGCTCGTTGTGGAAGGCCATCAGCTCCGGGTCCGGCGCGGCCCAGCTGATGTCGCCGTCCGGGCCGGCGATGTACCCGTCCAGCGAGACACTCATCGAGTAGATGACGGGGCGCATCAGCGCTCACCTCCGGCGACCTGCTCCAGCAGGTCCATCGCATCGGTCAGTCCGTCCCTCATGTACCGGGCGTGCTCGTCGCGGTCGGCCGTGCTGGCGTAGCGGACCAGGATGGCCAGCTGGGTGCCGCCGCCGGCCTCGGTGAAGGTCACCGTGGTCAGCGCCTCGGCGCCAGGCCGGGTCTCCAGGATCTCGGTGCTCACGATCCGCTCGCCGGGCACGATCTCGCGGTACTCGCCGCGGAACGCGACCAGCGAGCCGCCGGGCTCGCGCAGCACGTACCGCCACGCGCCGCCGGGCCGCAGGTCGATGTCGATGCTGACCACCTCGCCGCGGCCGCCGCTCCACCAGCGCCGGACCAGCTCCGGCGTGGTCCAGGCCCGGTACACCATCGCGGGCGGCGCGGCCAGCTCCCGGCTGATCAGGATCTCGGCCGGCCCGGGGAGGGTGACCCGGGTATCAGCGGGCATCGCGGTCAGCACCGTCCTGTCCGGTCATCTCGGCCAGCACGTCGTCCAGCGCGGCGAACCGCTGCGACCAGGTCTGCTCGTAGCGGGCCACCCAGTCGTGAACGGGCTTCAGCGCGGGCCCGTTGACCCGGTACAGCCGCCGCCGCCCGTCGTCGCGGGCGGCTACCGCGCCGACGGCGCGCAGCACTCCCAGGTGCTTGGACACCTGGGGCTGGGTGAGCCCGAGCAAGGCGGTCAGCTCGCCGACCGGGAGCTCGCCGGCGGCCAGCAGGTCGAGGATCTGCCGCCGCCGCGGTTCTGCTACCGCGTTGAAGATGTCCGTGGTCGTCGCCGCGCGTGCCATGGCCGCCACCTTACATGCCCATATGGGAATACATCAAGCCGGGCGCGCCGCGGGAGGCCGGGCCCCGGGTACGGGAACATGTACCGCATGGCAGCTCAGTGGGAGTACCGGGTGTCGTGGGCGGACGATGACATCGAGCGGGTCAACGCCCAGATGGCCCAGTACGCCGAGGCCGGCTGGGAGCTGGTCAACGGCAGCACGTCGGTGTACCGGGTCGGCGACAGCCTGACCAAGGGCCTGCACTACCGGTACTCCCTGTACTGGCGGCGCGCGGTGGATCCGCACCGGTGACCGGCCCGTAGTAGGCTCTCCCCATGCGCACGCAGCCATCCGTTTCCGCAGGCTGGTGGCGCCGCCGGTAGGCGGTGCCAGGATTCGCGCGCTCTCAGCAGATCCCGAAGCGACCGCCCGGTGCGGCGGTCGCTTTCTTGTCCCGCGCCGGGCCCGAAAGGCCAGACATGGACCAGATGACGTACCGGACCGCCGGCGGCGTCACGGTGACCCGCACGACGGCCCCGTTCGACCCGGCCGAGCTCGAGGAGCTCACCCGGCAGGTCGAGGCGGTGCCCGGCGGCGTGCTCAGCTCCGGCATGGAGTACCCCGGCCGGTACAGCCGCTGGCACATCGGCTACGTCGACCCGCCCGTGGAGATCACCGCCACCGGCCGGACCATCACCGCGCGGGCCCGCAGCGACCGCGGGCTGGTGCTGCTGCCGGTGATCGAGGAGGCCCTGGCCCGGGCCGGCACCACCGAGACCAGTAACGGGGTCTGCCGGGTGACGGTCGCCGACGACCCGGACGCGACCTTCACCGAGGAACAGCGCAGCCGCCGCCCGTCGGTCTTCTCCGCGCTGCGCGAGATCATCGCCGCCCTCGCCGGGCCCGACCCGAACCTGGGCCTGTACGGGGCCTTCGGCTACGACCTGGCCTTCCAGTTCGAGCCGGTCCGGCCGGCCATCCGCCGCGACCCGGCGCAGCGCGACCTGGTGCTGCACCTGCCCGACCGGGTCTGGGTGCTGGACCGCAAGCGCGAGACGGCCATGTGCTACTCCTACGAGTTCGAGACAGCGGCGGGGTCCACCAGCGCGCTGGCGCGGGGCGCGGTCAGCGCGGCGGGCCCGGCTGAGCAGCGGGCCTCCGTTACGGCTGGAGACCTTCCGGCTGACCCGCAGCCGGGCGCGTACGCGCAGGTCGTGCGGGAGGCGCGGGACCGGTTCGCCCGCGGTGACCTGTTCGAGGTCGTGCCCAGCCACGTGTTCCACGCCCGGTGCGCGTCGCCGGCGGCGTTCTTCGAGCGGCTCCGGCTGCGCAACCCGGCGCCGTATGAATTCCTGTTCCACCTCGGCGCGGGGGAGTACCTGGTCGGCGCGTCGCCGGAGATGTATGTCCGGGTGACCGGTGACCGGGTGGAGACCTGCCCGATCGCCGGGACGATCGCCCGCGGCGCGGACCCGCTGGGCGACGCCGAGGCGATCCGCGAGCTGCTCTCCTCGCCCAAGGAGGAGTCGGAGCTGACGATGTGCACCGACGTGGACCGCAACGACAAGTCGCGGATCTGCGAGCCGGGCAGCATTAAGGTGATCGGCCGCCGCCAGATCGAGCTGTACAGCCGGCTGATCCACACCGTCGACCACATCGAGGGGCGGCTGCGGCCGGGGTTCGACGCGCTGGACGCGTTCCTGACCCACATGTGGGCGGTGACCGTGACCGGCGCGCCCAAGGCGTGGGCCATGCAGTTCATCGAGGACCACGAGGCGCAGCCGCGGCGCTGGTACGGCGGCGCCGTCGGGATGATCGGCTTCGACGGCGGCATGAACACCGGCCTGACGCTGCGCACCGCGCACATCCGCGGCGGCATCGCGGCGGTCCGGGCCGGCGCGACGCTGCTGTTCGACTCCGACCCCGAGGCCGAGGAGGCCGAGACCCGGCTCAAGGCCCGGGCCCTGCTGGAGACCCTGGCCGACGCCGGCCGCGAGCCGCCCGCCGCCCGCGAGCCGGCTGCTGCGGCGGCGGCCGCGCCGGAGCTGGCCGGGGCCGGGATGTCGGTGCTGCTGGTGGACCACGAGGACTCGTTCGTGCACACCCTGGCCGGCTACCTGCGCGAGCTGGGCGCGGAGGTGACGACGCTGCGCGCGGGCTTTGACCCGGCGCTGCTGGACAGCTACGCGCCGGACCTGGTGGTGCTGTCGCCCGGGCCCGGGCGGCCCGCGGACTTCGGCTGCGACAAGCTGCTGGGCGTCCTGGATGAGCGGGGACTGCCGGCCTTCGGGGTGTGCCTCGGACTGCAGGCGATGGTGGAGCACGGCGGCGGGTCGCTGGGCCTGCTGGCCACCCCGGTGCACGGCAAGCCGGGCCGGATCCGGGTGCTCGGCGGATCGCTGCTGGCCGGGCTGCCAGGCGAGTTCACTGCGGCCCGGTACCACTCGCTGCACGCCCGGCCGGACCAGGTGCCCGGCCAGTTCGAGGTGACGGCGGTGACCGCGGACGGCGTGGTAATGGCGATCGAGGACAGCGAGCACGGCCGGTGGGCGGTGCAGTTCCACCCGGAGTCCATCCTGACCGCGTCCGGCCGGGCCGGCCATCAGGTGCTGGCCAACGTGCTGGGCCTGGTCCGGGCCCGGGCGGCGGCCCGGGACTAGCGCACGGCTAGCCCCGGCCCGCCTTCGGCTGAGCTAGCCCTACACCCGGTGCAGGCTGCGGGCGACGGCGACCAGCGTCCGGCGCCACTCGTTGTTGGAGTACATCGTGTAGTAGTGCGTGCCGGCCTTCCAGGCCAGGACCAGCGTGATGTTCTTGGTCCGGCAGGACGGCAGGCCCTTGCGGCCGCAGAAGCCGTACATGTGCGCCTTATGGCCCTGCACCCGCCAGATGCCCAGCGGCTTGGCCGCGCCGAAGTTGCTGCACGGCGTTCCGGCGTTGGTCTGGTCGAGGGCGACGAAGGCCTTCTTGGCGCCGTCCCACTCGGCGAAGACGTCCTTCTTGGACTTGTGCCCCGACGCCAGGCACTTGCCGACGAGGATGGGGTGGTGGCGCTTGAGGCCGAAGGTCTTGCCCGGCGCGTGCAGCCGGAAGCCGGCCGCGCGCTGGGCGCTCTTCCACGTCTTGAAGGAACCGGTCGCCGCAGCCTTCCCCTGGGTGGCCGGCGCTCCGGCCGCGGCCATCGCGGGCGCGGCGGTCAGCATGACGATCCCCGCCAGACCGGCGGTGAGCATACTGCGGGCGGCAAGTTTGCCGTTGCCGAACATGGACTCCCCTTTCCTGAGCGGTGCCTGGTCAGCGCACCGCGTGGGCTTTCCCAGCCGTATCGCAGTAGCTAACTTAACGTAATTCTCCGCTGACGTTGGGTATTCAATAACACGAAGTGCCGGTCAATCCGGGGCCAATGACGCGAGTCTTCCGCGCGGCCGCGCCGCCACCGGCGTACCCCTTCGCGCGGCCTTTTGCCGGGATTCTGCGGGCGCTAAGGTTTTGTCGCGAGCTAGCCCCCATGTGCGCTCGGCCGGGCCGCGTTTGCGGCAGGAGGGTTGCGTGATGCCCGAGATCAGCTATCCGGCTACCGGCGGCGCGGTTCGCGGGTACCTGGCGGTGCCCGCGGGCCCGGGTCCGTGGCCGGGCGTAGTGGTGGTGCATGAGGCGTTCGGCGTCAACGACGACATCCGGGGCAAGGCCCAGGACCTGGCCGCGCACGGCTACCTGGCGCTGGCCCCCGACCTGTACGGGGGGAAGAGCTGGCTGCGCTGCATCCGCGGGGTGTTTATGCAGCTGCGGGCCGGCCGCGGCCCGGCGTTCACGGCGCTGGAGGCGGCCCGCGAGTTCCTGGCCGGGCGCGCTGACTGCACCGGGACGACCGGCGTCATCGGGTTCTGCCTGGGCGGCGGCTTCGCGCTGATGCTCGCGCCCCGGCCGGGGTTCGCGGCGGCGTCGGTGAACTACGGCCCGGTCCCGGCCGCCGCCGAGGACCTGCTGGCCGGCGCGTGCCCGGTGGTGGCCAGCTTCGGCGGCCGGGACAAGGGCGACGCCCGGCTCTCGCCCGAGCGGCTGGAGCGGGCGCTGACGGTGCTGGAGGTCCCGCACGACGTCAAGCTCTACCCCGGCTCGGGCCACCGGTTCATGTCGCAGTCAGCCGGGGCGGCCGGGGTGCTGGCTAAGGTGATCGGGATGGCCTACCAGCGTCATGACGCCGCGGACTCCTGGGCCCGGATCTATGCCTTCTTCGGCACCTACCTGCAGGCGGGCCCGGCCTCGCCGGACGCGGCGGCGGGCGGCTAGAACCCGGCGTCGCCGGGCCGGGCGAACTGCGCGTACCGCGCGGGCCGGCGGAACTCCCCGGCCGGGACGTCGCCGAAGGTGGCGCCCGAGGGCAGCGGGTCGTAGTGGATCTGCGGGGCGGCCACGTGCGCGGCCAGCAGCAGCGCGGTCTGGCGGACCATCGCGGCCGGCCCGCTGATGCAGGCCTCGCAGTTCTCGAACAGGCCGTGCCCGCGCACCACGTCGGGCAGCAGCCCGGTCATCCCGGTCAGCCCGAGGATGGCCGGCTGGGCCGACAGCGTCGGCTCGTCCGACAGCACGGGAATGACCTGCAGGCCGGGGCAGTCCGCCTGCATCGCCTGCAGGTCGGGCAGGTCATACAGGTCCTCCTGGCGCCGGGCCCCGGCAAACAGGGTGATCCGGCGGCCCCGGCCGCCGCGGTGCTGCCGGGCGGTCAGCTCCTGGATGATGGCCTTGATCGGCGCCAGCCCGGTGCCGCCGGCCACGCACAGCAGGTCCCGGTCGCCCGCGGGCGCCGCCAGCTCGCCGCGGGCCGGGCCGAGCAGCACGGTGTCGCCGGTCGTGGCGTGCCGGACCAGCGTGGTGCTGACTAAGCCGCCAGGTACCGCCCGGACGTGCAGGTCGATGAGCCCGTCGCCGCGCGGCGCGTTGGCGATCGAGTACGGCCGCCACATCCGCGGCCACCGGGCCACCTGGACCGGCACGTACTGCCCGGCCGCGTAGGGCAGCGGGGCGTCGGGCCGGATGGTGAGCACGGCGAGGGTGTCGGTGCGCCGGTCGTGCGCGACGATCTCGCCGACCCACCACGGAGGGTGATCCCGGGCGTCCGCAGCGGCTGCCGAACGCATTGTGCACGCCGCATAGGCCAGCGCGCCCTCCCATGCCGCGGCCGTTTCCGGTGTCCAGCTTTCGCCGCTGAAGAACCGCGCTGTCGCGATCAGAGCGGTGAGGAAGGCGGGATAATGCTTGTCCTTCACGCCGTATTTGCGATGGTCACGCCCGAGTTGCTCCAGATAGGCGGTGAGCTGCGCCGGGCTATCCATACTCCAGACCAGCCGGGTCAGCGCGGTGAAGACATGCTGGCGCATCTGGCTCATGCTCATCGGGAACATGGCGCGGGTTTCCGGACTGGCGGTGAAAAGGTGCGCGTAGAAATACTCCATTGCCAGTGCCGCATTCACAGTCACGTGCGCGAAGGATTCCTTGACCAGGCGGGCATCGAAGCTGTCCGCCGTGACGGCGGTGCTCTCCTCGGCCTGATCGGCGGCGATGCTCTCAGTCCGGGCAATCCGCTGCTGCGCGAGGCTGGCCACAGACCCGGCCCGGCGGCTGCCGTCCGGCTGCGTTAAGGAGGGACGGCCGACCGCGTGCGGCAGGCTCTCCCGCTGGCGCCTGAAGATGCCGGCGCGCGGCTGTGCGGCTGGCCTGTCCGCGCCGTAGTCGGGAACCCCCCCGTCAAGCGCTATTGCCACATGATGAGTGTCGCATCTGAACGTGTTGCATACAACCTATATGAGCCAAACCGGCAAGGGAATACGCAGCGTAGTTGAATGTCGTTCGGTATGGTCCGGATAACGCACGGGTAACGCCGCCGAATGCGCATACCGGCGGTCAATTAGTAAGTTTCCGCAGGCTGACTGCATAGCCAGTCAGCGCCGGCCACACTTGCGTGGCGCACGATCGCACAGGCACGTACGGTAACGATGGTCACTCTGTGCAGCCGGGCCGGGGCGGCGGGTGCCGGGCCGGGCGGCGAACCGGCTGGCCAGCGGCCCGGTCAGGGCCGGGCCGGAGCCGGGCCGGGTTCTAGGATGACCCGGTGACTTCCTCCGGGTACCTGAGCTTTCCGCACGTGCACGGCGACCTCATCACCTTCGTTGCCGAGGATGATCTCTGGCTGGCCCCGGCCCGCGGCGGCCGGGCCTGGCGGCTGTCGGCCGGTCACGCCCGGCCGAGCCGGCCGCGGTTCTCGGCCGATGGCGGGCTGGTGGCCTGGACCGGGACCAGGGACGGGACCGCCGAGGTGTACCTGGCGCCCGCCGCGGGCGGCCCCGTCCGCCAGCTCACCTGGTGGGGCGACAACCAGACTGAGGTGTGCGGCTGGACGCCGGACGGCGAGGTGCTGGCGATCAGCGCGGCCGGCCAGCCGTTCTCCCACTTCACCCGGGCCTACGCGATCGGCACGCAGGACGAGCCGGCCGTCCGCCCGCTGCCCTACGGCCAGGTCGGGGACCTGGCCGTCGACTCCGCGCAGGCCGTTCTGCTGACCGGGACGTTCGGCCGCGACCCGGCCTACTGGAAGCGCTACCGCGGCGGGACGCGGGGCCGGCTGTGGGCCGGCGGCGCGGGCGGCGGCTTCCGGCGGCTGCTGCCCGACGTGTACGGCCAGTTCGCCAGCCCCATGCTGGTCGGCGGCCGGCTGGTGTTCCTGTCTGACCATGAGGGCACCGGCAATCTGTACTCGTGCGCCCTGGACGGCAGCGACCTGCGCCGGCACACCGACCACGACGGCTACTACGCCCGGAACGCGGCGACCGACGGCGAGCGGGTCATCTACCAGTGCGCCGGGCAGCTGTGGCTGCTGCAGGGCCTGGACGCGGCCGGGCCCGAGCAGCTCGAGATCACCCTCGGCTCGGTGCCGGCCGGCCGCGCGCCCCGGCTGATATCCGCCGACGATCATGTCGGCAGCCTGTCCTGCGATGCCTCCGGCCGGGCCAGCGCTGTCGAGGTACGCGGCACGGTGCACTGGCTGGCGCACCGGGACGGGCCGGCGATCGCGCTGTCCGTCACGCCGGGCGCCCGCGCCCGGCTGCCGCGGGTGCTCGGCTCCGGCGGCGAGGTGGTCTGGGTGAGCGACGCCGACGGGCCCGACGCCCTGGAGATCGGCTCCAGCGCGCCGGCCGGGGCGCCGGCCGCGCCGCGGCGGCTGGCCAGCGGCCAGATCGGCCGGGTGGCGAGCCTGGCCGCGGCCCCGGACGGCACGAAGGTGGCGGTGGCCGCGCTGGACGGCCGGCTGCTGGTCGTGGACGTCGCCTCCGCCGCCGTGACCGAGCTGGCCGCCTCCGACAACGGCGAGGTCAGCGGACTGGCCTGGTCCCCGGACTCGGCGTGGCTGGCCTGGTCGCACCCGGAGTCCTCGCCGATGAGCCGGGTGCGGATCGGCCAGATCGCCGGCGGCCAGGTATCCGACGTCACCGACGGGCGCTTTGCCGACACCGAGCCGGTGTTCACCATCGACGGCAAGTACCTCGCGTTCTTGTCCAAGCGCAGCTTCGACCCGGTCTATGACGCGCACTTCTTCGACCTGAGCTTCCCGTTCGGGGCGCGGCCGCACCTGGTGCCGCTGGCCGCGGCCACCATCTCGCCGTTCGGCCCGCAGCCGGGCGGCCGGGCCGTCGGCGAGGACTCCGACTCCGACTCCGACTCCGGATCGGGCCGTGACGCGGGCTCCGGCGGCGATTCCGGCGACGCGAGAAGTGGCGACGCGAGCAGTGGCGACGGCGGCGGCAGCGCCGGGACCGATGCCGCGGGCGCCAAGGCCGGCGCCAAGGCTGGCACCGCCCGGCCGGTGACTGTCGAGCCCGCCGGGATGCCCGGCCGGGTCGTGGCCCTGCCGGTGACCGAGTCGCGCTACTCCGGCCTGCGGGCCGTCAAGGGCGGGCTGGCCTGGCTCGCTGAGCCGCTCACCGGGACCCTCGGCGAGGGCGGTGCCCGGCCCGGCGAGCCGGGCCCGCGGCCGCGGCTGCAGCGTTTTGACTTCCGGCGGCAGTCGGTCACCGGGCTGGAGGATGACGTCGACTGGGTCGAGGTCAGCGGCGACGGCACCCGGCTGGTCGTCCGCGACCGCGACACCCTGGCCGTGATCCCGGCCGACCGCAAGGCCGACCCGGACAGCCCCGACGACCGGGTCACCATCGACGGGTCGCGGGCCCGGTTCCTCGCCGAGCCGGCTGCGCTGTGGCAGCACGCGCTCGCCGAGGCGGGCCGGATCATCGCCCACGACTTCTGGGTGCCCGGCCTGAGCGGCGTCGACTGGGCCGCGGTCGACGAGCAGTACCGGCCGCTGCTGGACCAGGTCGCCACCCCGAGCGAGTTCGCTGACGTGCTGTGGGAGTCGCTCGGCGAGCTGGGCACCTCGCACGCCTACGTCATGCCGGCGCACGCGCACAGTCACGGCGATGACGGCGGCCACTCCGCCGGGCTGCTCGGCGCGGACCTGGACCGGGACGCCGACGGCAGCTGGGTGATCCGCCGGGTGGTGCCGGGGGAGTCTTCCGACCCGCGGGCGCGCTCGCCGCTGCAGGCACCCGGCGTCCAGGTCGGCGCGGGCGACCGGCTGCTGGCGGTGGACGGGCGCCCGGTCGGGCCGCAGGGCCCCGGCCCGCTGCTGGCCGGCGCCGCCGGCAAGCCGGTCGAGCTCACGGTGGCCGCGGCCGGCGGCAGCGCGCGCCGGTACGTGGTGCTGCCGCTGCACAGCGAGCGGCGGCTGCGCTACCAGGACTGGGTGGCGGGCCGCCGGGCGCTGGTCCGCGAGCTCAGCGGCGGCCGGGCCGGCTACCTGCACGTGCCCGACATGATGGGCGGCGGCTGGGCCGACTACAGTCGCGACCTGCGCGCCGAGATGACCTTCGAGATGCTCATCGTGGACGCCCGCGGGAACAGCGGCGGGCACACCTCGCAGCTGGTCATCGAGAAGCTCGCCCGCCGGGTGGTGGCCTGGGAGATGCCCCGGAACATGCGCCCGGTGTCCTACCCGGTCGACGCGCCGCGCGGCCCGGTGGTCGCCCTGGCGGACGAGTTCGCCGGCTCCGACGGCGACATCGTCACCCGCGCGATCCGCACCCTGAACCTGGGCCCGGTGGTCGGCGCCCGGACCTGGGGCGGCGTCATCGGCATCGACGACTGGCATGAGCTGGCCGACGGATCGCGGATCACCGTGCCCCGGTACGCGTTCTGGATGGAAGGCGCGGGCTGGGGCGTGGAGAACTACGGCGTCGACCCCGACGTCGAGGTGCTGATCAGCCCCGACGACGGCGCGGCCGGCCGGGACCCGCAGCTGGAGACCGCCGTGCGGCTGGCGACCGAGGCGCTGGCGGCCCGCCCGGCTGCCGCCCCGCCGGACATGACCGCGCCGCTGCCGCGCAAGGCCCGGCCCGCGCTGCCGCCGCGGGGGGCCTAGCCGCCGATGCCCGCCGCGGAGTCCTACCTGCACGGCCACCACGACAGCGTGCTGCGCTCGCACCGGTGGCGGACGGCCGAGAACTCGGCCGGCTACCTGCTGCCGCACCTGCGAGCCGCCGACCGGGTGCTCGATGTCGGCTGCGGTCCGGGCACGATTACCGCCGGGCTGGCGGCCCGGGTGGCGCAGGTCACCGGCGTGGACGCGGCGCCGGACGTGCTGGCGGCCGCCCGTGAGGCGGTAGCCGGGCTGCCCAACGCCGTAGTCGAGGCGGGCGACGTCTACCACCTCGGCTACCCCGATGACGCCTTCGACGTCGTGCACGCCCACCAGCTCCTGCAGCACCTGGCCGACCCGCCGGCCGCGCTGCGCGAGATGCGCCGGGTGTGCCGCCCCGGCGGCCTGATCGCGGCGCGGGACGGCGACTACGGCGGCATGCTCTGGTATCCGGCCGACGCCGAGCTGGCCGAGTGGCGCGCGCTGTACCAGCAGGTCGCCCGCGCCTCCGGCGGCGAGCCCGACGCCGGGCGGCACCTGCTGGCCTGGGCGCACGCGGCGGGCCTGGCCGAGGTGACGGCGACCGCGAGCTGCTGGTGCTACGCCGCGCCGGCGGACCGGCGGTGGTGGGGCGCCAGCTGGGCCGAGCGGGTCACCAGCTCCCAGTTCGCGGAGCGCGCGGTCGCCCACGGCCTGGCCGCCCCGGCGGACCTGGAGCGGCTGAGCCGGGCCTGGCGGCGGTTCGCGGCCAGCGATGACGGCTGGTTCATGATTCCCAGCGGCGAGATCCTGTGCGTCGTGCCGGGCCCGGCGGCGGAGCCGCGGCGGGGGACGGGCGGGTCCTAGCGCGGGGACCGGGCCGCGGCCGGGCCGGTCGCGCGGGCATAGGAGCCCATCGCAGCCCATCCCGCCTCCGGCGGCCGGCCGGCCTTCGCCATACTGGGCAGCGCGCTTCCGCGCCCCTGCTGTGCTCGCCTCATCCGGAGGATTTTCGTGCGCCTGTTCCGGCCTGCCGTCGTTGTCTCGACCCTGGCCGCGCTCGCGGTCTGCGCGGCCGGCCCCGGTCAGCCGGCGCTGGCCAGCCCGGTGACCGGGCAGCCAGCCGGCGTGCCCGGCCCCGGTCAGCCCGCGCTGGCCGGCCCGCTGGCCCGGCAGCCGGCCGGCGTGCCCGGCATCGACATCAGCTCCTGGCAGCCGCACGTGAACTGGAAGACCGTCACCGCCGACCACCTCAAGTTCGCCTACATCAAGGCCACCGAGGGCACGTACTACACCAGCCCGGACTTCGCCCGGCAGTGGAAAGGCGGCCGGGCTGCGGGCGTCGTCACCGGGGCCTACCACTTCGCGGTGCCGAACTCCTCGGGCGGCGCCGCCCAGGCCCGCTACTTCGCCGCGCACGGCGGCGGCTGGAAGGCTAATGCGCTGCCCGGCGTGCTGGACATCGAGACCAACCCGTACGGGCGGCGGGTCTGCTACGGCCTCAGCCATGCGGCCATGACCAGCTGGATCCGTGCTTTCGTGCGCACGTATCACGCGCGCACCGGCTGGTGGCCGGTCATCAACACGTTCACCGGGTGGTGGAACCGGTGCACCGGGCACAGCACGGTCTTCGCGGCGAAGGACGCGCTGTGGATCAACGGTCACCGCCGCACGGCGGCGCCGCTGCCGGCCGGCTGGACCTCGTACGCGGTGTGGCAGTGGGCCGAGTCGGGTACCTATCCGGCCGACCAGGATGTGATCCCGGCGAAGCTGTTCAAGAAGCTGCACCACGAGCCGCACTGACCCGGCGGGACCCGGCCGGCACTTAAGTGCCAGGACTGCGGCCGGCATATTCCACCGTAAACGGCACCATCGGGTGACGCCCGGCCACCGGGCCGGCTTCTAGCCTCAGACGAGGCAGCTGCCCGGCCGGGTGCGGGCGATCCCCCGGCCGGGCGGCTGTATCCAGTCCTTACGGAAGGCGGCGCCGGCATGGCTGAGACCCGACTGGACACGTGGTGGTCAGGCGGCGCATGCCTGGCCGAGGAGCCCGAGCTGTTCTTCCCGATCTCTGACTCCGGCCCGTCCCGGCACCAGGTGGCGCAGGCCAAGGCGGTCTGCGCCACCTGCCAGGTACGGCGAAGCTGCCTGGAGTACGCCGTCGGCCGCGGTCACCTGACCGGCGTCTGGGGCGGTACGACCGAGGAAGAGCGCCAGGTGCTGCGACGGCAGAACCCGCGCAGTGCCCCGGCCCGGTTCGCCTAGCTGGCCCGCGCCAGCAGCGCGCGGTACTCGGCCGCGAACCGGGCGTGCAGGCCCAGTAGTCGTTCCGAGAGCTCGAACAGCTCCCGCTGGCCGCCCCGCCGCGCCGTGGCCAGCGCCGCCGCGTCGAGCTGCATCAGCTCATCCAGGACGGGTACCAGGCCATTTCTGCGCATAGCTGAATCTTCCATGCTGAATTCCCCCCCACCAGAGAAATACCTGTTCCCGACCATAATCCCTGGATCGGGCCGGCATGCCGGATTGCCGGCGAATTGCTAGATCGGCGGGTTATAGCCGGCCAGCCAGTGCACCTGCAGCCAGGTGATGGCGGCGAACCAGGCGCCGGTCACCTCCAGCACGCCGACGGCGATCAGCAGGACGCCGCCGGCCTGCGTGATCCGGCGGGAATGCCGGCGGGCCCAGCCCAGCAGGTTGATGCCGCGCTGGAAGGCGGCGGCCACGATCAGGAACGGAATGCCCAGGCCGAGGGCGTAGACGAAGGCGAGCAGCGCGCCCCGGCCGGCGGTGCCGGTGGTGGCGCCGAGGGTCAGTACCGCGGTCAGCGTCGGGCCGATGCAGGGCGTCCAGCCCAGCCCGAACACCACGCCGAGCAGCGGCGCCCCGGCCAGCCCGGCGCGCGGCCGGTACTGCGGCCGGAAGATCCGGCCGGTGACGGTGAACCGGTCGAAGGCGCCGACGAACAGCAGGCCGAGCAGGATGATGATGGCGCCGAGCACCTGGGACAGGACCTTTTTATTGTCCTGCAGCGCCTGGCCGAGCGCGCCGAAGAACAGTCCCTCGGTCGCCATCACGAATGAGAAGCCGACAATGAACAGCACGGTGCCGAGCACGGCCCGCCCGGCCGGCGCCGCGGGCGCGGGACTGGCGGCCGCGACGGCGGGGGCGGTGCTGGCCGGCCCGGCGGCCTGGCCGGGACCGGCGGCCTGGCCGGGACCGGCGGCGGCCACGGCGGCCGCGCCGCCAGCGGCGACGGGGACGGCAACAGCGCCGGGCCGGGCGGGCGCCGGCTGGCGGATGCCCGACATGCCGGTGAGGTAGGACAGGTACCCCGGCACCAGCGGCAGCACGCACGGCGACAGGAAGGTGACCGCGCCCGCGGCGGCAGCGACGGGCATGGCGAGCAGCAGCGGACCTGACTCGACCAGGTGCTCAATCCCGCCGATCATCGTGCCTCCTCACGCCTCCGGCCACTGCTCAAGATATCCGCGCCGGCCCGGGCCCGGGCTCGCGGGGGCGCAGCGGCAGCTCGGCCGCGCAGTGCCAGCTGCCCGGCTCGGCCGTCCCGGTCATCAGCCAGGCCCGGCTGACCAGCGTCGCGACCGGCAGCTGGCCGGTCACCGTGGCCTCGGCCGAGCGCAGCTGCCCGGCGCTGCCATTCCCGGCCTCACCGACCGTGAGGTGCGGGACGACGTCGGCGAAGGCGCCCCCGTAGGGCGGGCACTGCGGGAAGGCCGCGGCCAGCCGCCGGGTCAGCTCGCGGAACGGGCCGTCCGGCTCCGGGGCCAGCCACAGCACCCGCTCGCCGAACCAGGCCGTCCGCCTGAATGCGCAGCCGAAGGCAGCCGCCGACCCGGTGATCTCGGTCAGCGCCGCGATGGTCGCCGCGGTGATCAGCGACGGCGGCAGGAACGGGGCCAGCAGGGTGACATGGGCCGGCACGCCGAGCGTGGCAGCCGGGTCCAGCCGGGCCCGGTACCCGGCCACGACCGCCTCGGCCTCGGGCACCGGCACCACGACGGCGCTGCCGGTGTCACCGCGAAAGTCAGGAACGTCAGCCTCGCGAGCCATGGCGCACATCCTCGCCGGCCGGCCCGGCACCTGAGAACATGGCCAGATGTCATCCGCACGGGGTACCGGGGACTCCATTCTGTCCATCGGGTCGACCGGCTCGATTCTGTCCATCGGATCCGCCGGGTCGATTCTGTCGATCGGCTCGGCCGGCTCGATTCTGTCCATCGGATCCGCCGGCTCGATCGCCAGCATCTTCTCGGTGGGCTCGGCGGCCAGCGTGGCGAGCGTGCTGTCGGCGCTGTCCCGCCGGTCGATCCTGGCCTGGCGGTCCCGCGACGCCATCGGCACGGGCCGGCGCCGCGCCTGAGCCGGGGCTGAGCCGGGCCTGCGCCCGGCCGGGCCGGGCTGCACTGAGCCTGCCGTGCCGCCCGCGGGCGGCACGGCAGGCCCGCGGCGGTCAGCCGGCGGCGGAGCTGAACGCCGGGTAGTAGGCGTCCGCCTGGCCGGAGGCTGTCGGGTGGTAGGACTCGTCGACATCCAGGATGTTCACCGAGTGCAGCCATGAGCTGGAGTCGCAGATCTCGTGGCCGGCGAAGTACGGCCGCACGTCGACGAACGTGTCGCCGTACCGGCCCGCCGCGGCCTGGATGGCGGCGTCGAGCTGGTCGGCCGCGCCGTTCAGCGCGGTGCGGTCGCTGGTGGACAGGCCGATGCAGCTCGAGGACTTCGACAGGTCATACAGCTCGGGGTAGTCGAGCACGACCACCTTCGCCGACGGGGCGCCCGCGTGAATGTCGGACAGCACGCTAGCGAGCTCGGCGGGAAGGTCGTTAGTGATCTCGCCCTCGTCGGTGCTGATCGAGCTGAGGCAGGTGCTGGTGGAGTGCAGCACGCAGGTCTCCATGGTGGAGGAGAACCCGACGTCGTTGCCGCCGACCGTGATCGACACCAGGGTCGTGGAGCTGCTCAGGGCCGAGAGCTGGCCGCTGATCACCGAGCTGGTCGTCGCCCCGGAGCAGGCCGCGGACGCGTAGCTGGCCGGGGCGTTGGCGTTATCCCACAACTGTGAGTACGCGTTCGTGCTGCGGTCGCAGGAGCCGCTGGAGCTGGTGTAGCTCCCGGCCCCGACGCCGGAGGAGTAGGAGTCTCCGAGGGCGACGTAGTGAGCGGTGGTCTGCGCGCTGGCCGGCGGGGCGGCGGCCAGCAGGCCGAGCGCGGCGGCGGCGAGGCTGGCAGCGGCGGCGATGAGACGGGGGTGGCGGCGAACAACTCCTGGCGGCACCGGCTCCTCCTTGGGCGGGCCCAATGATTTGTCTACTCATCAGTAACTCCGCGCCAAAGCCCCGTCAATGGCTCATTTCGGGCGAATTTCAGCTGTCACCGGCCCGCCGCCAGCCGGTCAGGTCATATCCGCCGGTCAGCCGCCGAACGGGTAGCTCGGCAGCCCCGGCACGCCCGGCTCCGCCAGGAACAGGCCGCCCTCGGGGTCAGCCGGGCCGGACGCCGTGGTGATGTACAGCTGGTCCAGGTCCGGCCCGCTGAACGCGCAGCTGGTGACGTGCGCGTGCGGGAGCCGCACCGTCTGGTCCAGCTTCCCGTCCGGCAGGTAGCGGCACAGCACCCCGCCGCCCCAGTGCGCGACCCAGACGCCGCCCTCGGCGTCCACCGCCAGCCCGTCGGGCACGTACTCGCCGGCGCCGATCGGGACGAACTCCCGCCGGTTGGCGACATCCCCGGTGGCCGGGTCGTAGTCGAACACGTCAACCCGGTAGGCCAGCGAGTCGGAGTAGTACATCAGCTGGTCATCCGGGCTCCAGCCGATGCCGTTGGAGATCCCGACCCCGGTCGCCAGCGTGGTCAGGCTCAGGTCGGGGTCCAGCCGGTACAGCGCGCCCTGGCCGGGCGTCTCGTCGGCCGCCATCGTCCCCACGAACAGCCGCCCGGCCTTGTCGCAGGCGCCGTCGTTCATCCGGTTGGCGGGCCGGTCAGCCTCGACCGGCGCCAGCACGCTCACCTCGCCCGACACCGGGTCCAGGCCCAGCACGCCGTCCCGGGCCGGGACGACCAGGCCGCCGGCGGCGCGCGGGAACACCGCGCCGATCGGCATGCCGACAGCCCAGCTGACGGCCGGCGGTCCCGAGGAGCCCAGCCGGTAGACCAGGCCGGGCGGGGCGTCGATCCAGTACAGCGCCTGGCTGGCGGCATCCCAGCACGGGCCCTCGCCGAGCTCCAGGCCGGGAACGTCGACGGGCCCGGGCAGCAGCTCGCTCATATCGCCCCCGCGAACGCGTCCTCGAGGATGGACAGGCCCTCGGTCAGCAGTTCCTCGCCGATCACCAGCGGCGGCAGGAAGCGCAGCACGTTGCCGAAGGTCCCGCAGGTCAGCACGACCAGCCCCTGGGCGTGGCAGGCCTTCGCCACCCTGCCGGTCAGCGCCGCGTCCGGCTCCAGGGTGCCGGGCCGGACGATCTCGATGGCGATCATCGCGCCGCGGCCGCGCACGTCGCCGATGGCCGGATGCTGCTGCGCCATGGCGCGCAGCCGGGGCAGCATGATGTCGCCGATCCGGCGGGCCGCGGCAGGCAGGTCTTCCTTGGTCATCGTCTCGATGGAGCCCAGCGCCGCGGCGCAGGCCACCGGGTTGCCGCCGAAGGTGCCGCCCAGGCCGCCCGGGTGCACTGCGTCCATCAGCTCGGCCCGCCCGGTGACGCCGGCCAGCGGGAACCCGCCGGCGATGCCCTTGGCCGTGGTGACCAGGTCGGGCACCACGCCCTCGTGGTCGACGGCGAACCAGTCGCCGGACCGGCAGAACCCGGACTGGACCTCATCGGCGACGAACACGATGCCGTTGTCCTGGCAGAACCGGGCCAGGCCGGTGAGGAACCCGTCCGGCGGGACGATGAAGCCGCCCTCGCCCTGGATCGGCTCAATCACGACCGCGGCGGTGTTCTGCTCGCCGACCTGCGTGTGGATCAGGCTGGTGATCACGTTCAGCGCGTCCGCGGCGCAGGCCGCCGGGCCGCCGGGCCAGCGGAACGGGTAGGCCATCGGCACCCGGTACACCTCGCTGGCGAACGGCCCGAATCCGTGCTTGTAGGGCATGCTCTTGGCCGTCATCGCCATGGTCAGGTTGGTCCGGCCGTGGTAGGCGTGATCGAACACCACCACCGCGTCGCGCCCGGTGGCGTGCCGGGCGATCTTGACTGCGTTCTCCACGGCCTCGGCGCCGGAGTTGAACAGCGCCGACCGCTTGTCATGGTCGCCGGGGGTGAGCTGGTTGAGCTGCTCGCACACCTCCACGTAGCCCTCGTAGGGGGCGACCATGAAGCAGGTGTGGGTGAACGCGGAGACCTGCTCGATGACCCGGTTGACCACCAGCTCGGCGCTGTTGCCCACCGAGGTGACCGCGATCCCGGAGCCGAAGTCAATCAGCGAGTTGCCGTCGGCGTCGACCACGATCCCGCCGCCGGCCGCGGTGACGAACACCGGGAGCACGTGGCTCAGCCCGCGGGCGACGCTGCGCTGGCGCCGCTCCAGCAGCGCCTGCGAGGCCGGGCCGGGGATCTGCGTGACAAGGTGGCGCTGCTGCGGCAGGGCCGGGCCGCCGGGGCCGCTGGGATTGGTCATAACGCAGACAATAGCCCTGGCCAGGTCCCGGAATGAAGAGCGGCCGGGAGCCCGGCAAGATCCCCCGCGCCGGGTGAGGAGGCAGGCCCGCGGGAGGGTAACCGGTCACCATGACTACCAGTCAGCAGCCGGGGCAGCAGCAGCCGGAGACCGGCCAGCGGTCCCTGGGCAGCCATCCCGTCGTGGGCTTCATCCCGTGGATCCTGTTCTGGGTCATCGGCGGGCCGTCCAGCTGGGAGACCGCCAGCATCGCCGCCCTGCTGGCCGCGGTCTTCGTGGCCGCCCTGAGCATCGACTACCGGCCGCTGGTGGCCTGGACGGCGCCGGGCGGCCGGCCCGGCGGGACCCGGCTGAACCTGCGCCGCCTCAAGCTGCTGGACGTGGCCACGATCGCGTTCTTCCTGGCCATGACCATCGCCGCGGTCGTGACCAGCCGCCACGACGTGGCCGAGCTGGACCAGTACTCCCAGGCCGTCTCCAGCGGCGCGCTGGGCATCATCGCGCTCGGCTCGATCGTGGCCGGGCACCCGTTCACCGTGGACTACGCCAAGGAGGAGGCCCCGCCGCAGGTCTGGCACACCGCGGTGTTCAAGCGGATCAACCTGGTCCTGTCGGCCACCTGGGCGGTGGTGTTCCTGGTCTGCGCCGTGCTGGGCTGGGCCGCTCAGCAGGGTGCTGCCAAGGGCCTGCGGGACTGGCTGAACTGGTACATCCCGATCGTGCTGGTGTTCCTGGCGTTCCGGTTCACCAAGTGGTACCCCGACCAGGTCCGTGCCGCCACCCAGCAGCAGCCCGACCAGGCCGGGGTCTCGTCCCGGCGCTAGCCCGCCCGCCAGTTCCCGGCCAGCGGCACCATGCCCGGCGGGCCGAACCGGAACTGCTCGCTGGCCCGCCCGGCCGACAGCGCGCTGCGCAGGTGGAACCACCCGGTCCGCGGGTTGTAGAAGCCGATGCCGTCGCGGCGGCCGCCCGCCCAGTTCCCGGCCACCGGCTTCATCCCGCGCGGCCCGAACCTGAACACGAACCGCGCCCGGCCCGCGGACAGGTGCTGGCGCAGGTGGAACCAGCCGGTGCGCGGATTGTAAAAGCCCACCCCGGTAGCGCCGGAGCCGGTCCAGTCGCCGGCCAGCGGGATCATGCCCGGCGGCCCCAGCTTGAAGGTGTACCGGGCCCGCCCGGCCGACAGCCGGTTGCGCAGGTGGAACGTGCCGGTCTTCGGGGCGTAGTACCCGACTCCGGTGCCGCCCCTGCCGTCCCAGTTCCCGGCCAGCGGCACCATGCCCCGCGGCCCGAACCGGAACGCCTTGCTGGACGGCCCGCCGCTGGGCGAGTCCCGCAGGTGGAACCAGCCGGTCGCCGGGTCGTAGGTCCCGGTGCCGTCGGTGCCCGTGCCGTCCCAGTCGCCGATCAGCGGCACCGCGCCGGGCGCGCCGCGCCGGAACCGGGTCGCGCCGGCCTGCTGGCCGGGCACCGCCTGCAGCCGGAACGTCGCGGTCCGCGGGTTGAAGTACCCGGCGGCCGCGCCTGCCCGGCCCTGGAAGTGGATGAAGTGGTCGGGCCACTCCTGCCAGGAGCTGGCCGGGAACCCGGCGTTGATCCGGGTCCAGTCATAGCCGTCGGGGTCGGACCCGATGTGCTGCTGGGAGATGACGATGTAGCGATCGCGCGGCCCGACCTGCTCGACCACGGCCACGTGGCCGGCCGGGCCCATCCCCGGCGCGCCGCCATCCCACTCGGCCACCGCGCCGGGCGAGGGCTGATTGTTGACCACGACGCCGTGCGCCGCGGCCGTGGCCGCCCACTGGCCAGCGTTGCCGAGCAGGTAGGCCGGCTCGGGCGCGCGGAACACGGTGGCCTCGACATAGGCCACGTAGTTGGTGCACTCATTGCCGGCGATCATCCGCCAGTACGCGGCGGCGCCGCGGGCCGGGTAGCCGTGGCTGGAGTGGCCGCGAGCGCCGCAGGCCGCGTAGCCGGCGCAGACGACGACCGACGGGCTGCCCGCCGCGCCGATCACCGCGCCGATCACCGCGCCGGGCGCTGCGCCGGGTGCCGGGTGCACCGCGGGCAGTCCGGCCAGCACGAGCAGGGCCGGAGCCTGAGCAAGAGTCCGCCTGAGGCGGACGGGTAAGACACCCCTCCCGGGGACACCAGCAGACATGACGATCCTCCTCGAGCCGGCCTGAGGCCAGCGGGTGGTGGACGGTACCTGTGTGTCGCGACCCGAGCCACTATGGCGGCCCGGATGCCTCCCCGGGGTGATTTTCGGTGCGCCACGCCGGCCTGGGTCACCCCTGCTACCTGGGCAAACAACCGCGTTATTAGCCATAACGAGGACCCCGCCTAGCCCCGGCCCGCCGGCCGGAGCCGGGCTCGCGGTGCAGCCGGGCGCCGGGCCGGGGATCATGAGCAGGTGACCGATGGCTTGTTCTCACCGCTTTTCGACCGCGGCGCGGGGGATACCTCCGATACGGCCTGGCTGCAGGCGATGCTGGACGCCGAGGCGGCGCTGGCCCGTGCCCTGGAGCTGTCCGGCCTGGCGCCCTCCGGAGCCGGGGCCGCGGTGACGGCCGCGGCCCGCGCTGAGCGGTTCGACGCGGCCGAGATCGGCCGCCAGGGCGCCTCGGCCGGCAACCCGGTGCCCGCGCTGGCCCGGGCGCTGACCGCCGCCGTGCCCGCCTTCGCCGCCCCGGCCGTGCACCAGGGCGCGACCAGCCAGGACATCATCGACACCGCGGCCATGCTGGTGGCCCGGCGGGTCATCACGCCGGCCGGGGATGACCTGGCCGCGGCCGCGGATGCCGCGGCCCGGCTGGCCGCCGCGCATGCCGGCACCGTGATGGCGGGCCGCACGCTGCTGCAGCAGGCTGTCCCGGTGACCTTCGGCCTGGTCGCGGCCGGCTGGCTGACCGCCATCGACACCGCCCGCGCCCGGCTGGCCGGCGTCGGGCTGGCCGCCCAGCTGGGCGGCGCGGCCGGGACCCTGGCCGCGCTGGGCGGCGCCGGGCCGGAGGTGGCGGCCCGGTTCGCGGCCGAGCTGGGCCTGGCCGCGCCGGCGCTGCCCTGGCACACCGACCGGCTGCGGGTGCTGGACCTGGCCGCCGCGCTGGCCGGCGTGTGCGCGGCGCTGGGCAAGATGGCCCGCGACGTCACGCTGCTGGCCCAGTCGGAGGTGGCCGAGGTCAGCGAGGGCCGCGGCGGCGGCTCGTCGGCGATGCCGCACAAGCGCAACCCGGTAGCGGCGATCGTCATCCTGGGCTGCACCCGCCGCGCGCCGGCGCTGCTGGCCGGGCTGGCCGCCGCGGCCGAGCAGGAGCACCAGCGCGCGGCCGGGGCCTGGCACGCCGAGTGGGAGCCGCTGGCTGACCTGCTGCGGCTGACCGGATCGGCCGCGGCGTGGTCGGCTGACCTGCTGGCCGGGCTGCAGGTCGACGCCGCGCGGATGCGGGCCAACCTGGACGCGGCCCGCGGCCTGCCGATGGCCGAGCACGTCGCCGCGGTGCTCGCGCCGGGACTGGGGCGGCTGCCCGCTCACGACCTGGCCGGCCGGGCCAGCGCCGACGCCGCGGCGACGGGCCGGACGCTGGGCGAGGTGCTGGCCGGGCCGCCGTTCGCCGCCGGGATCGCGGCCGCCGGGGTCACCCAGGACCAGGTCGCCGCCGCGCTGGACCCGGCGGCCTATCTTGGTGCCGCCGGGGCCTTCACGGCGGCCGCGCTCGCCGCTCACCGGGGAGCCGTGCATGCCGCCCACCGGGAAAGGGGTGCGAATGACCAGTGACGCCGGCCAGGACAGCCTGCGCGAGCAGGGCATGCGGGTCCGCCGCGAGGTGCTCGGCGACGAGCACGTCGACCGGGCCGCGGCCCGCACCACCGAGCTCACCGCGCCGTTCCAGGACCTGATCACCCGGTATGCCTGGGGCGAGATCTGGTCCCGGCCCGGGCTCAGCCGCGCCGAGCGCAGCATGATCACCCTCACCGCGCTGGCCGCGCTGCGCCAGGAGGAGGAGCTGGCCATGCACGTGCGGGCCGCGATCCGCAACGGGCTGACCACCGCGCAGATCACCGAGGTGCTGCTGCAGGTCGCCATCTACGCGGGCGTCCCGGCGGCCAACCGGGCCTTCGCCGTCGCCCAGGAGGTCCTCGCTGAGCTCGACGAGCCGGCCCCGGGATTCTGATAACAGCAAGGAGCGGCCGGCTGGCACGGCACGTGATGAGCTCGCGCCGGAAGCGGCTCACGCTCTCCTGCTGACCAGCGGGCAGCGGGGACTAGTCGTAGTACGAACAGGTGTGCACTTTGCGGGCATGACCGGATATCGTTTTGGTCAAGCGGCGAGAGCGGGTGAGGCGTGGCGGAGATCGTGTCCCTGACCGCGGCTATCGAGAGCGCGATCCACGATGGCGACACGGTCGCGATGGAAGGCTTCACGCACCTGATCCCGCACGCCGCCGGGCGCGAGGTAATCCGCCAGCGGCGGCGCGGCCTGACGCTGATCCGGATGACCCCCGACGTGATCTATGACCAGCTGATCGGGGCCGGCTGCGCGCGCAAGCTGGTGTTCTCCTGGGGTGGCAACCCGGGCGTCGGCTCGCTGCACCGGTTTCGCGACGCGGTGGAGAACTCCTGGCCAAGGCCGCTGGAGATCGAGGAGCACAGCCACGCCGGGATGGCCAACCGGTATGTGGCCGGCGCCTCGGGCCTGCCGTTCGCGGTGCTGCGCGGCTACGCCGGCACCGGGCTGGCCAGCCAGCCCGCCAGCATCCGCGACATCACCTGCCCGTTCACCGGCGAGCGGCTGACCGCCGTGTCGGCGCTGCGCCCGGACGTGACCGTCATCCACGCCCAGCGCGCCGACCGGGCCGGCAACGTCCAGTTCTGGGGCATCACCGGAGTGCAGAAGGAGGCCGTGCTGGCCGCGCAGCGGTCGGTGGTCACCGTCGAGGAGATCGTCGACGAGCTGGACCCGCGGCCGGGCGCGGTGGTGCTGCCGGCCTGGACGGTGGGATACGTCGCCGTGGCGCCCGGCGGCGCGCACCCGTCCTACGCCCTGGACTACTCGGCCCGCGACAACGACTTCTACGTCGCCTGGGAGGCCATCAGCCGGGACCGGGAGGCATTCACGGCGTGGCTGGAGCGCGAGGTGCTGGATTGAGCGAGTACACCGCCGACGAGATGATGACGGTCACGGCGGCCCGCGCGCTGCGCGACCAGATGACCTGCTTCGTGGGCATCGGCCTGCCCAGCGCGGCGGCCAACCTGGCCCGCGCCACGCACGCGCCGGGCCTGGTGCTGATCTACGAGTCGGGCACGATCGGCGCCAAGCCGGGCACGCTGCCGCTGTCGATCGGCGACGGGGTCCTGGCCCAGACCGCGGACGCGGTGGTCAGCGTGCCGGAGATCTTCAACTACTGGCTGCAGCCCGGCCGCATCGACCTGGGCTTCCTGGGCGCCGCGCAGATCGACAAGTTCGGGAACATCAACACCACGGTGATCGGCGACTACGCGGCGCCGAAGATCCGGCTGCCCGGCGCGGGCGGCGCCCCGGAGATCGCCAGCTGCTGCCGCGAGGTGACGGTGGTGCTGCGGCAGAACCTGCGCGCCTTCGTGGACCGGCTGGACTTCATCACCTCGGTCGGGTTCGGGGACGGCCCCGGCGCGCGGCAGCGGCTCGGCCTGGCCGGCGCCGGGCCGCAGAAGATCATCACTGACCTGGGAGTGCTGGAGCCCGATGAGCGGTGCGAGTTCGTGCTGACCGGCGTGTACCCGGGGATACCGGTCAGTGACGTCCGGGCCCGGACCGGGTGGGAGCTGCGGGTGTCGCCGCGGCTGGCGCAGATCCCCGCGCCCCGGCCCGGTGAGCTGACGGCGCTGCGCGCGCTGCAGGCCGAGGGAGAAGGAGACCGATGACCGGCTACGAGCGGCCCGAGGGCCTGCACCCGCCGCTGGACTCGCCGGAGTACCGCTCGACGCTGCTGCGCGCGCCGAAGCGCCCGCCGGTGCGGCTGGAGCAGGGGCTGACCGAGATCACCGGCCCGCTGCTGGGCGCCGAGCGGGTCACCAGCGGTGACGCCGACCTGACCACGCGGCACCCGGGCGAGCCGCTGGGCGAGCGGATGATCCTGACCGGCCGGGTCCTGGACTCGGGCGGCCGCCCGGTGCCGGACGCGCTGGTGGAGATCTGGCAGGCCAACGCCTCGGGCCGGTACGCGCACCGGGTGGATGATCACCCGGCGCCGCTGGACCCGAACTTCGACGGGGCGGGCCGGTGCCTGACCGACTCCGACGGCCGGTACCGGTTCGTGACGATCAAGCCGGGCGCCTACCCGTGGCGCAATCACCTGAACGCCTGGCGCCCGCAGCACATCCACTTCTCGCTGTTCGGCCGCGCCTTCACCCAGCGGCTGATCACCCAGATGTACTTCCCCGGCGACCCGCTGTTCGCGCAGGACCCGATCTTCAACTCGATCCCGGACCCGAAAGCGCGCGAGCGGCTGATCTGCCGCCTGGACATGGACATCACCCAGCCGGACTGGGCGCTGGGCTACAGCTGGGACATCGTGCTGCGCGGCCCGGCGGCGACGGTGTTCGAGCAGGAGCACCGTTGACCGCCCAGCGGGGCCTGACCCCGTCGCAGACCATCGGGCCGTTCCTGGCCATCGGGCTGCCGTGGCCGGACGGCCCGGAGGTGGTGCCGGCCGGCACTGCGGGCGCCATCACCATCAGCGGCCGGGTGCTGGACGGCGCGGGGGAGCCGGTCCCGGACGCGCTGGTGGAGACCTGGCAGGCGGCCCCGGACGGCAGTTTCGCTCACCCCGATGATCCGCGCGGGGCGGGCCCGGCCGGGTTCCGGGGGTTCGGCCGCAGCGCCACCGACTCCGCCGGCCGCTACCACATCATCACCCTCCGGCCGGGCGCCCTGCCGTGGCCGGGCGGCGGCACCGAGGCCCCGCACCTGGACGTGTCGGTGTTCGCCCGCGGGCTGCTGCACCGGGTGGTGACGCGGATCTACTTCGCCGACGAGCCGCAAGCCAACGCGGCCGACCCCGTGCTGGCCACGGTGGACCCGGCCCGCCGCGGCACGCTGATCGCCACGCCGGCCGGCGAGACCGGCCAGTTCCGGCTCGACATCCGGCTGCAGAACCCGCAGGAGACCGTCTTCTTCGATGTCTGAGCCGCCGATGTCCGAGGCTTCGCTGCCGGAGCCGTCGATCCCGGAGCCGTCGATCTCGTCGATCCAGGAGCTGGCGGGCCCGCCCGGCGCCCCGGTGCTGGTGCTGGGGAACTCGCTGGGCACCAGCCGGGCGTGCTGGGAGCCGCAGCTGGCGGCGCTGACCCGGCGCTACCGGGTGCTGCGCCACGAGCACCCCGGCCACGGCGGCGCGCCCGCCGGGCCCGGCCCGTACCGCATCGCGGACCTGGCCGGCGGCGTGCTGGCCCGGATGGACGCGCTGGGCATCGGGCGCGCGGCCTACTGCGGGGTGTCGCTCGGCGGGATGGTCGGCATCTGGCTGGCCGCGCACGCACCGGACCGGATCAGCGCGCTGGGCCTGTCCTGCACCTCGGCTTACATGCCGCCGGCGGACGGCTGGACCGGCCGGGCCGCGGCAGTGCGCGCGGACGGCACCCCGTCGATCGCCGGCCTGGTGGTCAGCCGCTGGTTCACCCCGGCGTTCGCGGCCGCGCACCCGGAGGTCCCGGCGGCATTCGTGGCCGGCCTGGCCGCGACCGACGACGAGGGCTACGCCGGCTGCTGCGAGGCCATCGCGGCCATGGACCTGCGGCCCGTGCTGGCCGCGATTACGGCGCCGACACTGGTCATCGCGGGCGCCGAGGATCCGTCCGCGCCGCCCTGGCACGGCGCGGTGATCGCCTCGGGCATCGCCGGGTCGCGGCTGCGGGTGATCCGCGGCGCCGCCCACCTGGCTAACGTGTCGGCGGCCGCCGAGGTGACGGCGCTGCTGCTGGCGCACCTGCCGTGAGCCTGACCGCCGTTCCGGCCAGCGCCCTGGACAGCGGGCAGCTCGCCGCAGTAGGCCAGATCTACGCCGAGGCGTTCCCGCCGGAGCTGCGGGTGCCGTTCGCGGACCTGGACGATGGCGCCGGGGCGGGCGGCGGGCTGATCGTCGCGCTGGACAGTGCATCAGCCGGTCGGGCAGGTCCCGGGCCGGCGGTTCCGGGCCCGGCGGGTGGTGGCCTGGCGGGTGGGGGTCCGGCGGGCGGGTGCGCGACGGCTTCGGGCGGTGCGGCTCCGGGCGCTGTCGCTGCGGGCGGTGTCGCTCCGGGCCGGGGCACGCCCGCCGGGTTCGCATCGCTGCGGCGGCTGGACTCGGCCGGGGCGATGTTCGTGCGGTACTTCGCTGTCGCCGGAGCCCGGCGCCGCCAGGGCACCGGCCGCCGGCTGTGGCAGCTGCTGCCGGGCGCGGTGCCGGACTGGCCGGGGCGAGTGGTCTTCGAGGTGGAAGACCCGGCCGACACCGCTGATCCGGCGGAGCAGCAGGTGCGCCGCGACCGGATTGCATTCTGGCGCAGCTGCGGGACAGAACTGCTGCCGGTGCCGGAGTACGTGATGCCCGACCTGACCGGCGCGGGCACCGAGCCGATGCTGCTGCTGGCCGCGCCGGCCTGCGCGGGCGAGCAGCTGCGACGGCTGGTTCAGGCGATCTACACCGACCGGTACGGGCTGGCGGCGGCCGACCCGCTGGTCCGGCGCGCGCTGGCATCGGTGCCGGACTGACCGGGCCGGCGATCCCGGACCCGGCATCCCGGCGCCCCTGTGCCTGTCGCTCTGCACGTGCATCATAAAAGGGCACCTGCATTGTCAGGTGCACATTCACGGGATTGACTGTCTGGCCAATCAGGGTAAAACGCAAAAATAATGGCGAATAATGAGCCAGGTGTGAACCGAATCTACCTATGATTGCGTTTATATCGAGTGTTAGCTCCCGGGCCGCGGTCCGGGAGCCGGGGCTCACTCGTCTGCGCAGGTTACGGGTTCGGGAAGTTCGGTGCTGGCAGCTGGCCGCCCGCTCCCCGCGCGCATCCTCTAGCTCTATGGGGGCTTACATGGACAAGCTGAACGGCGGGAAATGGCCGTGCTGACCGGCGAGATGGCTGCCGGCCAGCCGGCCGGCCCGTCCGCCGCGCCACCGCCGGCCGCACCGCCGCCCGGGACACCGGGCGATGCCTGCGGCCAGGGCGGCCTGGCGGCGGTGCTGGAGGGCTGCGACCTGGCCAGCGCCACCGAGCATTTCCGTCAGTGCACGGCCTGCCAGCAGGAGTTCGTCAGCCGCGGCGGCGTGCTGCCCGGCTCGCGCCCGGCCGGCTAGCCCGGCCGGGCGCCTGAGCCGTCCTGGCGACCCGCGCTTAGCTGCCCGGGCCGGCGGGAGCGGCCGGGAGGCTGACGCAGCGGGGGACCGGGCCGGTGATCAGGCCGCCGGCACCCAGGCTCGTTCCGCCGCGGGTACTGAACGCCAGCAGCAGGGTGGCGCCGGCCGGGATGCCGTGCGGGCCCGACACCCGGACGCTGACCGGGTGGTGGCCGTCGCGGGGCCGGCCTGCCGCGATGGTGATCCATAGGTGATACGCCAGGCGGGGATGCGGCAGCGTGGACATGGCCGGGCAGCCGGGCCGCGCCGGCACGACGCGGATCCGGGCATGCAGTCCGTGCAGCGCGGCGTTGGCCCCGGCCACGCCCGCCAGCCGGCTGACGGAGACCCGGATGGTGCCGTCAGCGCCGCGGGACACCGCGAAGGCCGGAGCCGCGCCGCTCACCGCCATGACCACGGCGGCGATCGCCGCGGCCAGGGCGGCGGCCCCGGTAGCGAGCCAGGCCGGCCGCCGGGCCGGCCGCAGCCGCCCGCCGCGGCCAGCCGCGCCGGCAGGCCTGCTGGCGGGCAGCTGCCGAAGCTGCGCCCTGTGCTCGGTCATGAGGTCGCTGAGCAGCTGATCCTCGAAGTTCGTCATGTCCCTCACCTGTCGTCCCGGGTGGTCTGGTCGTGGTCGGGCGGGGCGGGCCTGGCCGCGGCACGCAGCCGCGCCCGGGCCCGCATGAGCCGCATCCGCAGCGCGCCGGGCGCGACGCCGAGGACGCTCGCCGCCTCTTTCGCCCGCAGTCCGGCGATGTCCACCAGCTCGATGGCCGCCCGGTCCAGCGGCGGCAGCTCCGCCATCGCGGCGAGCAGCGCCCGCCCGGCCCGCTCGGCGTCGATCCGGTCGAGCAGCTCAGCGACGTGGTCGGCGCCGAGCTCGCGGCGGCCAGCCAGCCGCGCCACCTTCGCCCGCTGTTGGCTGAGTGATGCGCAGTGCGCGGCGTAGATACGCCGGGCAATGCCGAACACCCAGGCACGCGCGGTGCCTTTGCGGGGGTCAAAGGTGCCGAACGAGGTGATGGCCGCGGTGAACGTGTCCGCGGTCAGGTCGGCGACGGCCTGCGGGTCGGTGCTGCGCCGGGCGAAGTAGGCGGTCACGTCCGCGATGTTCGCCCGGTACAGCCGCTCGAACTCCGCGACCGTCCCGCCGTCTGGGTCACCGTCCGCCGGCCGCCCTAGCGGGATGTGCTGGCGGACCGGCTGTGCTGGCATCTGGCTCACACCTCTACTTGCTGAGCACGGTCCGTCGTGTCACATCAGCCGCCCGCCGCCGGCCGGCCGACTGGCCTGCTAGCTGCCGTCCGGGTAGCCGCCGCGGTGCAGGACCATCGGGTGATGCGGCAGCCGGGCCGCCGGGTCGGCCAGCAGCGCGGTGGTGCGGGCCAGGTAGGGGCGCTGCGCGCGCCAGCCGTCCGGGTAGGGCCGCAGCCCGGCGGCGAGCAGTTGCTCCCCGCCGGCCGTGGCGGTCAGCACGGCCGCCAGGGCGTCCCGCAGCCGCCCGGTGGCGGCAGCGCCGAACCGCGCCGCCCACTGCTCCTCGACAGTCGCGACCCGCCGGCGGTAGCCGGCCACCGCCCGCTCGCCGCGCGGGGTGAGCCGGGTGACCTTCTCCGGGCCGGGCCCGGTGGTCAGGCAGTCATGGCGGGCCAGGTAGCCGGTGACCATGGCGACCGCCTCCTTCGACACCCCGGCCAGCCCGGGGACGTCCCGCAGCCGGACGCCGCCGGCGGTGATGACCCGCAGCACCCCGGCGTTCATGGTCAGCGACAGCCTGGTGTCCCGCTCGTAGTCCAGGGTGAGCGCCAGCAGCACCCGGGCCAGCAGGACGGACAGGTCGCCGGCCGCGCTGCCCGGCTCGCCGGCTGCCTGCGATCCGGATGCCCGCTCCCCGGCGGCGGGGTCCTCGGCGGCGTCCGGAACGCGGGCGAACATGCCCTGCGTCACCACCGGCAGGTAACGCGGCAGCCCGGCGCCGGCCGCCTGCTCCAGCGGCTCCAGCGCCGCGCGCAGCTCACCGGCTGCGGCCGCGCCGAACCGGTCCCGCCAGCGCTCCTCGATCAGGGCCGGGACGGGCTTCCAGGCCCGGCAGGCGAGCTGCCCGCCCCGGCTCAGCCGGACGAGCTGGTCCCGCCGCGCTGCCCGGCCGCCTGCCGCCGGGCTCAGCTGCACGTATCCCCAGCGCTCCAGCCCGGCCAGGTTGGTGATGTCGGCGTGGCCGGCTACCGCGGCCAGCGGCACGCCCTCCGGCGGGACCAGCCGCAGGAAGTTGGCCCACATGGGCAGCGAGGTCAGCCACGGCCCGTGCTGGCGGCCGGCGCCCTTCGTCAGGGTGCTGCGGTGCGGCATCCGGTGCTCGAGCTCGTTGTCGGCCTCGATGGTGAAGGCGACCAGGACCTGGGACAGCAGCGTCGGCAGCGGGAGCACGGTACCGACCCTAGGTGAATGCCCGATTGACCGGAGTCTGGGCTGGCGACCGGTGCCCGGCCAGGGTCAGTGGCAGGCTCTGCTGCTGAATGTGCAGATGCTTGCGGGAAGGGCGCGCTGCATGAGTGAGGACGCACCGGAGCTGACCGCGGAGCTGGTGGTGGACGGGACGGTGCCGTCGCAGCCGGTGATCTCGCCGGATGGGTGCTGGGTTGCGTACGTAGTGGCTGCAGTGGGCCGCCGGACCGAGCGTCGTAGGTGCGCGCTCTGGCTGGCCGCTGCTGACGGTGGCTCACCTCCGGGGAAGCTGACCGCGGGAGTGGCGGCTGACTTCGCTCCGCGATGGGCGCCTGATTCGGCGTCGGTGTTTTTCCTGTCGGATCGGACCGGATCGACTCAGCTGCACCGCGTCGGGCTCGGCGGCGGGGAGGCCGAGGTCCTGACGGACTGGCACGGTGACATCAGCGATGCCCAGCCGCTCGCGGACGGCCGGCTGGTCGCCGTGGTGACGACCGACGAGCCGACCGAGGAGGACAAGCGCCGGCGCGCCGAGCGCGACGACGCCATCGTCTGGGGCGAGCACCTGCGCAGCGGCAGGCTGCGGGTGCTTGATCTAGCCACTAGCCAGCTTCACACGGTGGACGGCCTCGGCAGGCGCCACGTCGTTGAGCTGACGCCGCGGCCGGAGGGCAGCGCGCTGGCGGTCATCAGCTGGGCCAGTCCGGAGCAGGATCCGGGCCTGGCCACCAGCGAGCTCCACGTGGTCGATCCGCGGACCGGGACCGTCCGTGATCTGGGCCGGATCGGCCCGCGGGCGCGGTCACCGGTCTGGTGGCAGGCCGACGGCAGCTGGCACCTGGCCTACCTGGCCCGGCCCGAGCCGCTCGGCGGCTACGGCAGCTACGCCGTCTATGACGTCACCGTCACCGCGGCTGGCGCCGTGCATCGTGACCTGACCGTCGGCATGGCTGCCTGCCCGGCCGGCCTGGCGCAGGTCGCCGAGGGGCCCCCGCTGGCCCCGTTCGCCGACGGGCTCGACACCGCGATCTGCCGCCTCGACCCCGGCCTGCGACAGTTCCGGCGCCTGTCGGGCCGCGACGGCCTGGCCGACTCACTCACCGCCAGCCGCTCCGGCGAGGTGATCGCGGCGCTGGCGAGTGCCTCCGGCGAGCCTCTGAACGTCCATGCCGGACCGCGCGGCGGGCCGCTCATCCGGCTCAGCGACACCCAGCCTGCTCTGCGCGCGGTCAGCTGGGGCACTCAGGAACGCCTCGCCTACCAGGCATCAGACGGCCTCGACCTCGACGGCCTGCTCATCCTGCCGCCCGGCAAAAGCCGCACCGACGGGCCGTTCCCGCTCATCACCTGGGTGCACGGCGGCCCCGGAGACCGGTACGCCGACCAGTTCCTGCTCGGCCCGCGTCGGCCGGGACAGTGGCTCGCGACCGCGGGATACGCCGTGTTCCTGCCTAACCCGCGGGGCGGGGTGGGCGATGGCCGTGATTTCGCGGCGGCGGTCGTGCGCTCGGCTGGCGGCACCGTGGGCGGCGCCGACTGGAATGACATCGTCAGCGGGATCGACCTGCTGATCGCCGAGGGGATCGCCGAGGGGATCGCCGACCCCGGCCGGCTCGGCATCGGCGGGGCCAGCTATGGCGGGTTCATGGCCGCCTGGGCGGTCGGGCAGACCGGCCGGTTCAAGGCCGCGATAGTAGCCGCCGGGATCAGCGACTGGGGCATGCTCATCGCGACCAGCGAATTCGGGACTATGGATGCCGCGCTCAGCGGCAGCTACGGCTGGGAGGGCACCGGCCCGCACCCCCACGATCAGGTCAGCCCCATCTCCTTGGCGTCACAGATCCGCACCCCGGTGCTGATCGTGCACGGCCAGGAGGACACCAACGTGCCGGTCAGCCAGGCGATCTACTTTCACCGTGCGCTCAGCCGGTTCGGGATCGAGCACCAGCTCGTCATCTACCCCCGCGAGGGACACACCTTGGTGGAGCGCAATCACCAGCTCGACCTGCTCCAGCGGACCCGGGCCTGGTTTCGCCGGTGGCTTCGTGACGGGCCAGGCACTTACTAAGCGCGCTGCGGCGGCTCGGGCTCGGGCAGGCCGAGCGGCAGCGGGGAGGGTGGCTTGACCTCCTCCAGGCGCAGGTAGGTGGTCATCCGCTGGGCGCCGCGGGTAGCCAGCCGGGTCAGTACCCGCTGCAGCTCGCTGACGTCGCGGGCGACGATCGTAATGAGGTAGTCCATCTCGCCGGCGATGTTGTCCGCGGTGATGACCTGGGGGATGGCCCGCAGCAGGTCCTCGAACGCGCGGACCGAGCGCGGGTCATGGCGCGAGGTGTTAGCCGTCACGAACACGCTGAGCGGGAACCCGGCGGCCAGCGGGTCCAGCCGGGCGCTGATGATCCGGATCACCCCGGACTCCTTCAGCCGCCGGACCCGGTGCAGCGTGGCCGCCGGGGACAGCCCGGTCATCCGGGCCAGCTCGACGTTGGTACGGTCGGCGTCGGCCTGCAGCGCAGTGAGCAGCTTGTAGTCAACTTCATCAAGTGATGTGGCCATGTAGCCAAATATAATTGAGCCAGCGGGGTCATCTCTCAAATTCTGGGCTGTCCAGGATGTTACCTGTAGGTATGAACTTCGACCGTCGCGCTCTTGCTGCCCTGACTGCTGCGGGCATCCTGTGGGGGACCACCATGCCGGCCACCAAGCTGGCCGTGCAGTGGCTGCCGCCGGGCTGGCTCACGGTGGTCAGATTTGCCCTGGCCGCGGCCATCCTGCTGGTCGCCCGCCGGTCGCAGCTGCGGTCCGCGTGCAGCCCGGCCATCCTGGCCTGGGGCGCGATCGGCTACGGCGGCACGATCTTCGTGCAGAACGCGGGCATCCTGCGCACCAGCGTCACGCACGCCGCGCTGCTGGTCGGGACCACGCCCGTGCTGGTGGCCGTCATCGCCGCGGTGGGGCTGCGCTCCATCGCCCGGCCCGCTGCCTGGGCCGGGTACCTGCTGTCGGTCGCCGGGGTGGTCCTGGTCGCCGGCCAGGGCGGTGGCTCAACCCTGAGCGGGGACGGCCTGATCCTGGTGTCGCTGCTGATGTCGGCCGCCTTCACCGTCCGGCAGGCCGCGCTGCTGCGCGGCCGCGACCCGGTGGCGGTGACCGCCGTGCAGTTCGCCGCGGCCGCCGTGGTCTTCCTGCCGGTCACCCTGCTGACCGAGGGCCTGCCGCCGGCCGCCGGCGCGGGCGCGGGCCTGCCGGTGGTGCTGTTCCTGGTCCTGGCCGGCACCCTGGCGCCGTTCACCCTGTTCGCCTACGCCCAGGCCCGCGTCGCCCCGTCGACCGCCGCCGCGTTCCTGAACCTGGAGCCGCTGGTCGGCGCGGCCATCGGCATCGTCGCCTTCGGCGACCCGTTCGGGCTGCCGCAGCTGCTCGGCGCGGCCGCCATCCTGGCCGGCATCGCGCTCGGCGGCCTGCCCGCCCGCAGCCGCCGCGCCCGCCGCGCGGCGCCGGCCGTCGCGCCGGCCGCGGCGTCCGGGCCGGCCGCGGCGCCGGCGTCAGGGCCGGTAGCTGGCGATGAGCTTGTCCATGAGCGCGTCGATGCGCGGGTCGGTACGCTGCCGCGCCGGGTCCTGGTCGTACCAGGCCACGATCTCCCGGGCGCCCTGCTCGAACGGGATCGTGGCGACGTAGCCGGGCACGACGCTGCGCAGCTTGGCGTTGTCGAACACCAGCGAGTGCGCCTTGTCGCCGAGCAGCCCGGCGCCCCAGTCCGGGTCGGCCGCCGCGATGGCGTCCGACGGAACGTGCACGATATCCGCGCTCACGCCCGCCGCCGCGGCCAGCGCCGCCGCGATCTGGTTCCAGGTCAGCACGTCATCGGAGGTGATGTGGAACGCCTCGCCGATCGTGCGCGGGTGACCGAGCAGCGGCACGAACCCGCGGGCGAAGTCTGCGTGATGCGTCAGCGTCCACAGCGAGGTGCCATCACCGTGCACCACAACGGCCTTGCCCTCGCGCATCCGGCCGATCGCTGTCCAGCCGCCGTCCAGGGGGATGAGGGTCTTGTCGTAGGTGTGCGAGGGCCGGACGATCGTGGCCGGGAACCCCTCCGAGCGATAGGCCGCCACCAGCAGGTCCTCGCAGGCGATCTTGTCGCGGGAGTACCGCCAGAACGGGTTGCGTAGCGGTGTCGACTCCACGACCGGGAACCGGGCCAGCGGCGTCTGGTAGGCCGACGCCGAGCTGATGAACACGTACTGGCCGGTCCGCCCGCGGAACAGGTCGATGTCGGCCTGCACGTGATCGGGGGTGAAGGCGACCCAGTTCACCACCGCGTCGAACTCCGCGCTGCCCAGCGCCGCCCGGGCCGCGGCCGGATCCCGGATGTCGGCCCGCACCAGCCGGGCCGCCTCCGGGAGCGGCCGGTCGTAGGTGCTGCCCCGGTTCAGGACGGTCAGGTCGATCCCGGACTCGGCCGCCAGCCGGGAGCACGCTGAGCTGATGACGCCACTTCCGCCGATAAAGAGAACTCTGAGCCTGCTCACGCCCTCAGCATAGGTTTGCCCGCCCGGCGCTGGCCGCGGCCGGGTGCCAGCTGGCGCCGCCGCCGCACGCCCCGTCTGATAACAGCAAGAGGCGGCCGCCGGGTGCCCGCGCCGCGGCACGTCAGCGGCGCGGGCCGCGGGGAAGGAGTGCCATCGTTTAGTGCTCGCTTATATAAGTACTAGCTGATACTCTGGCCGAGTGCATGCGTTTGATGTGCTCGGTGACCCGGTGCGCCGCCGGATCCTGGAACTGCTGGCCGGCGGCGAGCAGGCGTCCGGGGCGGTCAGCGCCGCCATCGAGGCGGAGTTCGGGATCACCCAGCCGGCCGTCTCCCAGCACCTGCGGGTGCTGCGCGACGCCGGGTTCGCGACCGTACGGCCGGCCGGGACCCGGCGGCTGTACTCCGTGAACCCCGCGCCGCTGCGCGAGGCCGATGCGTGGCTGGACCCGTTCCGCCGGTTCTGGGAGCCGCACCTGGACGCACTGGAGACCGAGCTAGCGCGCGGCGCGCGGCAGCGCCGCCAGGGAGGGCGAGATGACCGACGTCGTTCATGAGATCAGCGCGACCCGGCGGGTCTCCGGCACGCGGGTGCTGGCGGCGGGCGAGGCCCGCACCGTCACCATCAGCCGGACCTACGACACGACGCTGGAGAACCTCTGGGAGGCCTGCACGGAGCCGGAGCGCATCCGGCGCTGGTTCGTGCCGGTCACCCTCGACGGCGACCGGTACGCGATCGAGGGCAACGCCAGCGGGACGATCCAGCAGTGCGACCCGCCTCAGGGATTTGCCGCCACCTGGGAGTTCGGCGGCGAGGTGAGCTGGATCGAGGTCCGGCTGACCCCGGCGGAGCGCGGCACGCGGTTCGAGCTGGAGCACATCGCGCACGTCGATGACCAGCGATGGGCGCAGTTCGGGCCCGGCGCCGTCGGCGTGGGCTGGGACCTGATGGTCCTGGGCCTGTCGCTGCACCTGTCCGGCACCATGATGGCCAGCCGGATGGAGTGGCCGGCGTCGGCGGAGGGCCGCGAGTTCAGCACCCTCAGCAGTGCCGCCTGGCGCGATGCCAGCATCGCCGCGGGCACCGACCCCGGGGCGGCCCGGGCCGCCGCCGTCCGGACCACGGCTTTCTATACCGGCAGCTAGCAGGCCCGCCCGGCTGCCCTCCGGCTAGCGGCTGGCCGCCAGGCGGGCTCCGCCGGCTACCGGCCGGGCACGGTGGCGAGGTAGGTGTGCGGCGTCTTCGAGCCGCTCTGCACGTACAGCCCCATGATGTGGCTGCCGTACACGGCGTTCCCGGTGATGATGCTGCAGCCGCCCGGGCACAGCGGGCTGCTGGCGACCGGCACCGGGTGCCAGCGGGCCGTCCCGAAGGATCCGTGCCGGACCGGGACGAAGGCCAGCGAGGACGACTGGGCCGAGCTCAGCGTCACCATGTTGAACCCGCCGGGCACGGCGGTGATCCCCTCAAAGTGCGTGGCCAGCGCCAGGGAGTTGGCGAAGCGGTAGTAATGCGGCTTCCCGAAGGCGCCGGTCCGCTCGTTGTAGTTCATCAGGAACGCGCGCTGCGGCCCGCGGGCCGACCGGCCGTGCGCTGACGAGCCGCCGGCCAGCGTGTAGTGCACGCTGTGCTCCCCGCCGTTCTGCCAGATGCCGTACAGCGTGGTCTTGCTGGACTGGCTGCCGCCCAGCCGCAGCAGCGTCCACTGGTGCCGGGTCATGTTGTAGATGAACCCGTTGCCGGAGGCCAGGCCGCCGCGGATGGCCGGGTTGAGGTCGTAGTTGCCGACCACCAGGTTGCCCATCGTGGAGTGCGCGATGGTCTCCATGACGAAGCACTTCGGCCGGGTCCGCGGGCAGGCCCGCCGGTGCCCCGTCGTGTGGGCGCCGCGGGCGGGCACGGCGATAGAGGTCCAGGACCCGCCCGGCCCGCTGACCGGGCCGAGGTAGATCATGCCCTGGTCGAGGACGCCGGACGGCGCCGCCGACGACTGGTAGCTGCCGACGGCCCGGACCTGGCCGGCCGGGATGCTCGCCGGGTTGTACTGGTGGGTGTCCGGCCCGTAGAAAGTCGCCGTCGTCACCTTCCGGAACGCGGGCGTGCGCACCGACACGGCCGCTCCCGTCGCGGAGCCGTTCAGGCGCCCGCGGAACAGGAACGGGCGCGCCTGGGTGCCGTTCCCGGTCGCCGCCGAGCCGGTGAGAATGACATTCCCGGCCGCCTCGCCGCGGACGCCGGTGACGACGTCGCCGCTTTTCAGGATCGAGAAGATCGACGGCGCGCCCTTGATGTCGGAGCACAGCAGCGGCCGGAAGTAGATGGTGGGCTGGCCCGAGCTGGTCGCGATCTTGTTGCTGTTGCCCTGGTGAATGTTCAGGTACCAGCCATGGGCCGGGATCGGCTTGGTCACCTTGGTGAAGACCCGGACCGCATGCGCGATCCGGCCGTGCGCGTCGGCATGCAGGTCTTTCAGCATGTACAGGACCGGGCCCTGGTTAAAGCAGCTGCCCTGATGGATATGCGCGGCGTGGAAGCCGGGGGACAGCCCGCTGGCGTGCACGGTGACGGTCAGCGTCTGGCGGCTGGCGTTGTAGGAGATGGTGGCCCGGCCGCGCGGCGTGGTGGTGCCGCGCCGGCTGACCTCGACCGCGTGCAGCCGGTAGCCGCGGTGGCTGGTCAGGCGCATGGTCCGGGCGATCGGGCTGCGGGCGATGCCGCGCCCCCGGCCCATCCGGATCACCAGGCGGCCGCCGCGCGGCAGCGGGCCGGCGAAGCTGCTGTGCAGCGTGGCGGTGACATGCCCGGAACTGGCCGCCGTGAGCGTGCTGAACCGGATGGACCGGCGGCCGGGGACCGTGAGCTGCACGGCATGCGCTGAGCCCGGCGTGAGCCCGTGCAGGTGAGCCCGGACCATCAGGCGGTGGTGGCGGGTCCAGCCGAACCTGACGGTCCCGGCGGGCATGGCGTGCAGGTGCAGGTGATGAACAGCTGCCGGGGCAGCGCCTGGCGCCGCGGCGGCGCTGGCCGCCGTGCTGGCGCCGGCCGGCGCGGCCAGGCCGGCCACGACCGCCGCGGCCAGCAGTCCGCCGGCGCTGAGCCGGGCACGGCGCCGGCCGGCAGGGGAGCTAGCAATGAGGCTCACTAATGGGCCCTTTCTCTTTCGCCAGGCCTCGACCAGGCACGCGCAATCGGGATGAGTCTGCCCAGATGATTATCAGTGCGGATGAATATCGAGAACGACTGCGACTGGCTCGTAAAAAGCATAGTGAGTTGCCAGTCACCGATCCGGCCCGCCACGGTAGGGGGAAAGCAAAGAATAGGCTGGCGACCCCGGCCTTAGCGTCCGTTAATCCCGTAGGCCGGGAATGGTGGTCCTGTCCTGGAAAGGGCGTGCGGTCCGGACCCTCCCGGTGTCATCGGTGTTTACATAGCGTAATAGCAACGTCGCATACTGCTGTCTGTCGGTGCGGGTCCGCAGGTCCGTTACGCACGTCAGGGAAGCAGGCAGAGCATGCTCGGTACCCCAGCACGCGCCCAGAACCCGGCCGGGGCCCGGCGCCCGGCCCTGGTCACCGCCGTGGCCGTGACCGCCCTGCTCGGCCTGGGCAGTACTCCCGCGCTGGCCGCCATCGCGCGCCCCGCAGCGGCCGCGACGGGCAGCACCTATAACGTGACCAGGCTGGCCGACTCCGGGCCGGGCACCCTTCGCTGGGCCATCCAGCAG
>DASXDJ010000066.1:0-60225 GCA_036490755.1 Streptosporangiaceae bacterium | reverse complement strand
GTTGCGGGCCGTGAGCGCGGGCAGCCCGAAGGTGGACTGGACCAGCGCCAGCGTCGAGGTGTGCTCGTACGGGCCGTGGTGCTCCACCCGGGCCGGCGCCAGGTTCGACACCACGATGGCCGGCACCCGGAAGCCGAGCTGCGTGTAGTCAGGGATGAGCCGGCCGTCGGTGGGCGTGCTGCCGTCCCCGGTGTGGTCGACGTCGGCCGGGCTGGTGTCGTCGCGGACATGCGGCGGCGGCACGTGATCGAAGAACCCGCCCCACTCATCGAAGGTGACGATCAGCACGGTGTTGTCCAGGTAGCCGGCGCTGGCCAGGGCGTGGTAGGTGTCGGCGATGAACCGCTCGCCGAGCCGGATGTCGGCCAGCGGGTGGTCGTCGGCCGAGGTGCCGTTGCCCTCGGTGTCGAAGGCCGGGTCGACGAAGCTGAAGTTGGGCAGCTGCCCGGCGGCCACGGTGTCCAGGAAGGACGGCGTGGTGACGGGGATGCCCAGCGCGTCGGTGTCCCCGGCGGCGAACGGGTGCCAGAACGGGAAGTACTTGGTCCCCCACAGGGCCAGGAACGGCAGGTCGCGGAAGAAGTAGCCGCCGGTCGGGACGCCCCGGGTGTTGGGGATGGGCGACAGGCTGTCCCAGATGGTGGGCAGCGTCGAGATGGTGTTGCTGTTGTGGTCCCGGTCGGTGCGGCCGGCGTGCTGGTAGAAGCGGTTGGGGAAAGTCTCGCCCGCGAACGAGCAGAAGTACCGGTCCAGCACGGTGTAATGCTCGGCCAGGGCGCCGATGACGGGCAGGTCGGGCACGGGCTTGCGGCGGCCGTGATGGTCGTGGTTGGCGTAGTAGCCCGCCGGGAAGGTGTTGGCCGCGGCCAGGGTCACGCCGGGGTTGTCGGCCGGCGCCGTGGGCCGCTGCAGGAAGCCGTCCATCCGGCCGAAGTTGTGCTGGACCAGGAAGCCATCCCAGCTGTGGTCGGGGTCGGAGTACCCGCAGCCCTGGAAGTCCGGGGCCAGCGGGTAGCTGGGATACACGTTGCCGTCGGTGGCCAGGAACTCCTGGTCCAGCCGGCCGTCGGCACCGGGCAGCCAGCCCAGGAAATGGTCGAAGGACCGGTTCTCCATCATCAGCACCACGACGTGCTCGACGCCGCGGGAACCGCCAGGAGACAGCGCCGGGGCCGCCCGGGCCACGGTCTGCGCCAGGAACTGCGAGCCACTGAGGGCCACTCCGGTCGAGGCGCCCATGAGCGAGAGAAAAGTCCGGCGAGTCAGCATATGGCTTGAGTATGAGCGCGCATCGTTAACTTGTGAACGGCCATTCATGGCCGCCCGGTAACGTCCGGGCGGCGCGCAGGCGTCGCCAGGCGCCGTTACCAGGTTCCGGGGGTGGCCCCAGGAACCAGGCTCCGTGGCCGGGGTTCCCGGGGGCGGCCCGCCGGGTCAGCGCACGTTAGCTGTTGGTCGGGAAGCCGAGGTTCACGCCGCCGTGGCTGGGGTCCAGCCAGCGCGACGTGATCGCCTTGCCGCGGGTGTAGAAATGCACGCCCTCGGTGCCGTGCACGTGGGTGTCCCCGAACAGCGAGGCCTTCCAGCCGCCGAAGGAGTAGAACGCCATCGGCACCGGGATCGGCACGTTGACACCCACCATGCCGACCTCGACCTCGTGGGTGAACCGGCGCGCCGCGCCGCCGTCGTTGGTAAAGATCGCGGTGCCGTTGCCGTACGGGTTGCCGTTGACGACCTCCAGCGCGCCGGCGTAGCTGCCGGCCCGCACGACCGACAGGACCGGGCCGAAGATCTCGTCGCGGTAGCAGTCCATCTGCGGGGTCACGTGGTCGAGCAGGCTGGGGCCGAGGAAGAAGCCGCTGGCGGCGTCGTCACCGCCGCCGATCGGGTGGCCGCGGCCGTCGATGGCCAGCGTCGCGCCCTCGGCCACGCCGGAGTCCAGGTAGGAGGCGACCTTGTCCCGGTGCACCCGGGTGACCAGCGGGCCCATTTCCGAGGACTCATCGTCGCCGGGGCCGACGCGCAGCTTCGCCACCCTCTCGGTGATCTTGGAAATCAGCTCGTCGCCGACCGGGTCGATGGCCACCACCACCGAGATGGCCATGCACCGCTCGCCTGCCGAGCCGAACCCGGCCGAGACCGCGGCGTCCGCGGCCAGGTCCAGGTCGGCGTCGGGCAGCACCACCATGTGGTTCTTGGCGCCGCCGAGGGCCTGGACCCGCTTGCCGGACGCGGTGCCGGTCTCGTAGATGTAGCGGGCGATGGGCGTGGAGCCGACGAAGCTGATGCCCTTGACGCCGGAGTGGGCCAGCAGGGCGTCGACCGCCTCCTTGCCGCCGTGCACCACGTTGAACGCGCCGTCGGGCAGGCCGGCCTCGGCCAGCAGCTCGGCCATCAGCAGCGATGCCGACGGGTCCTTCTCCGACGGCTTGAGCACGAAGGTGTTACCGCAGGCCAGCGCGATGGGGAACATCCACATCGGGACCATGGCCGGGAAGTTGAACGGGGTGATGCCGGCCACCACGCCGACCGGCTGGCGGATCGAGAACGCGTCCACCCCGGTCGAGACGTTCTCCGAGAACGACCCCTTGAGCAGGTGCGGGATGCCGCAGGCGAAGTCCACGACCTCCAGCCCGCGGGCCACCTCGCCGGCCGCGTCGGAGGCGACCTTGCCGTGCTCGGCGGTGATCAGGGCGGCCAGGTCCTTCGTCCGGGCCCGGACCAGCTCCCGGAAGGCGAACATCACGCCCGCCCGCTTGACCAGGGAGGTGTCCCGCCAGCCGGGCAGCGCCGCGGCCGCCGCGCTCACCGCGGCATCGACCTCAGCCGCGCCGGCGTAATCGACGGTGCCGCTGACCTGGCCGGTTGCCGGGTTGTAGATGTCGCCGCGCTGGGCGGCCTGGCCGGTCCACGGCTTGCCGTTGATCCAGTGCGTCCTGTGCCCCATGGCCATGCCCCTCTGCTCGCGTCTGCTGGCCCCAGTCTGCCGCCCGCGGCCCGGCCGGCCAAGTGACAAGGTGTCAGCCCGGCCGGGGCGCTGCCGTCATGATGTCTGGCCGGGCGGCACCCAGATGGGGTCCGGGCCGCCGGCCGCCATCCGCTCCTCATACAGCTTCACCTTGAACGAGATGATCTCCAGGCAGCCGGACAGGTCCGCGATCTGGCTGGTGATCTCCGCCTGATGGCGGCGCAGCAGGCCGAGCCGCTCGGCCTCGTTGCCGGTGCCGGCCGCGACCAGCGTCGCGTAGCGCCGGATCGCCGGCAGCGGCATCCCGGAGCCGCGCAGCCTGGTGCACAGCTCGAGCCACTCGATGTCCCAGTCGCTGTACACGCGGCGGCCGCCCGCGTCCCGCTGGACCGGGCTGGGGAACAGTCCCTCGCGCTCGTAGAAGCGCAGGGCGTGCACGCTGAGCCCGGACCGCTCGGCAGCCTGGCCGATGGTCAGGCGCACGTCGCCAGGACCGGCGGTGCCCGCGGCGGCGGCAGCTGACTGCGTCATGCCGCCAGCCTACGTCCCTTGACCTAGAGTCAGCTCTAGGTCATACCGTCGCCGGCATGACAATGAGCTACCGCATCCTGGGCGGCACCGGCATCGAGGTCAGCGTGCACTGCCTGGGAACCATGATGTTCGGCTCGGTCGGCAATCCCGGCCACGACGACTGCGTCCGCATCATCCGCGCCGCGCTGGCGGCGGGCATCAACTTCGTGGACACCGCCGACATGTACTCCGGCGGCGAGAGCGAGGAGATCACCGGCAAGGCCCTGCGGGGCCGGCGCGACGACGTCGTGCTGGCCACCAAGGTGCACTTCCCGATGGGCGAGGGCCGCAACCGGTCCGGGAACTCACGGCGCTGGATCCTCACCGAGGTCGAGCACAGCCTGCGCCGCCTGCAGACCGACTGGATTGACCTGTACCAGGTGCACCGGCCTGATCCCGGCACCGACATCGAGGAGACGCTGGGCGTGCTGACCGATCTGGTGCGCTCGGGCAAGATCCGCGCGTTCGGCTGCTCGACCTTCCCGGCCGAGGAGATCGCCGAGGCCTACCACGTCGCCGGGCAGCGCGGGCTGCAGCGGTTCCGCACCGAGCAGCCGCCCTACTCGATCCTGGCCCGCGGCGCCGAGACCGCCGTCCTGCCCGCCTGCCAGCGCTATGGCATGGGCGTGCTGACCTGGGGCCCGCTGGCGGCAGGCTTCCTCAGCGGCCGGTACCGGGCCGGCCGGGCGGCCGACCTGAGCTCGGGCCGGGCGGCCCTGCAGCCCGCGCGGTTCGACCCGGCCGTCGGCGGCAACCAGGCCAAGTACGCCGCCGCCGAGGAACTGGTCAAGGTGGCGGCCGACGCGGGCTGCACGCTCCCCCAGCTCGCCGTGGCCTTCGCCGCCGCCCATCCCGCGGTGACCTCGGTCATCACCGGGCCGCGGACGATGGAGCAGCTCGACAGCCTGCTCGCGGGCGCCGCCGTGACCCTGGACGACGCCGTGCTGGACCGGATCGACGCGATCGTGCCGCCCGGCACCAGCCTGTACAACCCCGACAGTGCCTGGCAGCCGGAGGTGCTGACCCGCCCGGACCTGCGCCGCCGGCCGCTGGCCGAGCGAGCCGCCGCGGCCTAGCCAGCCGCGGCCTGGCCGCTCGCCGCCGCCGGCCCGCCCGGCTCCGGGCCGTCCGGAGCCGGGCCGCCGGGTACCAGGCGGGTCCACGGGCGCAGGGCCAGGGCGATCGCCGGGAACAGCAGCACCGACAGCAGCGCGGCGCCGACCAGCGCCGCGGCGGTCGACCGGGCCAGCAGGCCCAGGGCGAGGCCGACCTGGGCCACCACCACCGGGAAGGTCAGCGTGGTGGCCTGCAGGAGCCCGGCCGCCGCCGCCGGGGCCAGGCCGATCCGGCGCCGGTAGATCAGCGCCGGGGCGGCCCGGACCGCCAGGATGGCCAGGACCAGTACGGGCAGCAGGGCCAGCGAGGACGAGCTGGCCAGCAGCGAGCGGACGTCGAACGTGACGCCGGTCACGATGAAGAACACCGGGACCAGGAAGCCGTAGCCGATCGCGCGCAGCTTGCCCTGGAAGCGCTCCAGGTTGGGCCGGTCGTCGCGGTCGGCGATGCTGAGCACGATGCCGCCGACGAAGGCGCCGAGCAGCGCGTCGACCCCGAACTGGAAGGCCAGCGCGGAGAAGATCAGCAAGATCACGAACCCGCCGCGCACGCGCAGCTGGGAGGTGGACTCGTCGGAGCCCAGCAGGACGCGGCGCATCCACGGCGTCTGCCAGAACCACCGGATGCCCACCGCGCCGATGACGGCAGCCGCGCCGAGAGCCACCACGTAGAGGATCTGGACGATGGTGGGCTCGGGCTGGGCCGAGAACAAGATGGTGAGCAGCAGCAGCGAGCCGAACTCGCCGACTGACCCCGCCATCACCACCAGCTGCCCGAATTCGCTGCTGATCTCCTTGGCGTCGCGCAGCAGCGGGACGACGACGCCCAGCGAGCTGGCGGTCAGCGACAGGGCCAGCAGCCGCACGTCGGAGCCCGAGGCCAGCGGCCGGATGGCCACGGCCACCGCGAAGCCCAGGCCCAGGCTGATCAGGAAGGCGATGCCGGACAGGTTGAAGGTGGGCCCGCGGAACCGCTCGACCTCGACCTCCTGGCCGGCCAGGAACAGCAGGAAGCCGAACCCGATCAGGTAGAGCACCTCGACGGCGCCGGTGGCGTGCACCAGGTCCAGGCCCTGCGGGCCGATCGCCAGCCCGGCCAGCACCTCCAGCACGACCGGCGGGACCAGGCGCCGCGGGATCAGGCCAGCGATCACGGGCGCGATAAAAGCCGCGATGGCCACGATCAGCAGCCCGGTGTACTGCAGGCTCACGCCGCCCCCCGAAGCCGGGCCGTCCGCGGCCCGGCGCATTCCCCGGCTGCTTCCTACCCATCGGCGGGCCAGGTACAGAGTGTAAAGTCTGGTAAAGATTGCCCTACTTTCTGTCACGGTGCCCCGGAGGTACCGCCACTACCGGGGGTGTGGAGCCGATGCTGCCGACCGTGGCCGAGGTGCTGGCCCTGGACCCGGTGCGCCGGGGCGCGCCGCGGGTGCTCGCGGCGGCCGGCCAGCTCGGCGCGCCCGTCCGCTGGGTGCATGTCATCGAGCTGGCCGAGGCCGCCCACCTGCTGCGCGGCGGCGAGCTGGTGCTGTCCACGGGGATCGGGCTGCCCGGCGATGCCGCCGGCCTGGCCCGCTACGTGGCCGGCCTGGCCTCGGTCGGGATCAGCGCGCTGGCGGTGGAGCTGGGCTCGCGGTACTCCCGGAGCCTGCCCGCCGCGCTGGTCGCGGCCGCCGAGGCCCATCAGCTGCCCCTGGTGGTCTTCGAGCGGGAGACCCAGTTCATCGAGATCACCGAGGCGGTGCACGCCCTCATCATCGACAGCCAGCTGGCTGAGCTGCGCGCGGCCGAGCGGATGCACCAGGTCTTCACCGAGCTGGCCGTGTCTGGCGCGCCCGCCGATGAGGTGGTCAGCCAGGCCGCCACGCTGGCCGGCTGCCCGGTCATCCTGGAGAACCTGGCCCGGCAGGTGCTGGCCTGCGCCACGGGCGCGCAGGATGCCGCCGGCCTGCTGGCCGGCTTCGCGTCGCGGTCCCGCGCGGTCACGACGCCCGGCCGCACGGGCTATGACCCGTCGTCGGGCTGGCTGGTCACCGTGGTCGGCGCGCGGGGCCAGGACTGGGGCCGGCTGATCATGGTCCGCGGCGCCCCGCCGGCCCCGCGCGACCTGGCCCTGCTGGAGCGCGCGGCCACCACCCTGGCGCTCGGGCGGCTGCTCGATCATCAGCGGGAGGGCCTGGAGCGCCAGGCGCACCGGACGATCCTCTCGGCGTTCCTGGGGCACGGCTACGGCGACCCGGCCGAGGCGCAGGCGCGGGCCCGGGCCCTCGGCGTGCCGGTGACCGGGCGGCGGCTGCTGGCGGTCGTCATCCGCGTCGCGGGACCGGATGCCGGAAATGACAGCGGGCTGGCCGGCCCGGCCCGGGCCGCCTCCGTCGCCGATGCCGTCGCCGAGGCGGGCCGGCAGCTGCGGGTCCCGGCCCTGGTGGCCTCGCTGGACGACAGCCGGGTGGCGGCGCTGCTGTCGCTGGCCACCCGTGCCGACGCCGACGCGGTGCTCGCCCAGCTGGCCGGGAAGCTGGCACCCCGGCTGCAGGACGGCGAGGTGATCGGGGCAGGCTCGGTGGCCGAGTCGGTGACCGGCGTGCCGCGCACCTTCCTGGAGGCCGACCAGGTCGCCGAGGCGGCCGCCCGCTCGCCCGCCGGGCGGCCCTTCTACCGGCTGCCCGACCTGCGGCTGCGCGGCCTGCTGCACCTGCTGCGCGACGATCCGCGGCTGCAGGCCTTCGCGGAGCGGGAGCTGCGGGCGCTGCTGCTGCACGATGACAGCGCGGGCACGCAGCTGGTCGCCGCGCTCACGGCCTACCTGGAGGCCGGCGGCAACAAGGCCGAGGCGGCCAAGCGCGCCCACCTGGCCCGGCCCACGCTGTATGAGCGGCTGCGGCAGATCGAGGATGTGCTCGGCACCAGCCTGGAGCCCGCCGAGTCACGGCTGTCGCTGCATGTGGCGCTGCTCGCGCTGCAGGCAAACGGCGGCCCGGATACCGCCGCGCGGCGGTATCCGGGCCGGGTCGCTGGCTGACAGCGGGACGAGCGGGCCGGGGCTACCAGCCGGCCGGGCCGCTGCCGGACTGCGGGTTCTCCGGCGGCGGCGTGCCCGACGGGCCGGACGGCGGGTAGCTGGGCGGCGGGCCCGAGGGCGGGTAGCTGGGCGGCGGGCCGGACGGCGGGTACTGGGTGGGCTGATCGCCGGGGGGCGGGAAGCCGCCGCCGGCCTGCCCGTAGCCGCCGCCGGGCTGGCCGTAGCCGCCCGGCTGGCCGTAGCCGGCCGTCTCGGGGTAGCCGCCGCCGGGCGGCGCGCCCACCAGCCGGTAGTAGATCGAGGTCACGACCAGGGCCAGGAACGGCGCCACCAGGGTGCCGGAGATCACCGTGCTCAGGCCGCTGGCCAGCGGCCGCGGCGCGAACGAGAAGACCGCGCCGAGCACGATCTCCAGGACGATCAGGACCAGGAAGACCAGGACCAGGGTGCCGAAGACGTTCCAGCCCCGGCCGCGCACCAGCGACCGGCTTCGGCCGAAGGAGGCCAGCGCGCCCGACCGCTCGATCACGATGACCGGCACGATGACCGCCCAGATCGTGATCAGGAACAGGCCGGGCACGATGATCAGGATCAGCCCGATCGTGATGGCGATGCCGGCCAGGATCGAGGCCCCGGCGACCGGTGCCACTGACGGGACGGCAGCCGACAGCGTCTCGCCCACCGACAGGTCGGTGCGGCCGTCCCGGACGTCCTGGACGGCCTTGACCAGGGCTGCCTGCACCAGGTAAGCGGCGAGCAGGCCGATAACGGAGGTAATCAGCGCCACGAAGAAGCCGCCGGCCAGCGACAGCAGGCCATCGATGATGGCCGCGGCAAGGTAGATAACGAACGCGATCGCTATCAGGTGCAGGGCGTGCGCCCGGTACATTTGCCACGCTTCACGTATGACGCCCGAAAGTGGGTTCATGAGCGGGATGGTATACCGCCGTGTTGTCGATCAGGTGGAAACTCACCCGATCGTTTTCCGGCTGATCCGCGATCAGGAATCGAAGCCCAGGCCGGCCTGGTCCAGGCCGCGCAGCCAGAGATTGCGCTCGCCCTCGCGCTGGTCGGCCCGGGCTAGTGACCAGCGGGTCAGCGCGATTCCCGCGGAGCGCAGCGGCTCGGGCGGGAACGGCAGCGGCCGGGTCCGGACCAGCTCCAGCTCGGTCAGGGCGGTGGGCTGCCCGCCCAGCAGGTCCAGCAGCACCCGGCCGCCGAACCGGCTGGCGCCGACGCCCAGGCCGGTGTACCCGGCGGCGTAGGCCAGCCGGCCCTGCCGCGCGGTGCCGTAGAAGGCGCAGAACCGCGAGCAGGTGTCGATCACCCCGCCCCAGCGGTGCGTGAACGACAGCCCCGCGAGCTGCGGGAAGGTCTCGAAGAAGTGCCGGGCCAGCAGGGCGAAGGTGGCCGGCCGCTGGTCCAGCGCGGCGGCGATCCGTCCGCCGTAATGGTAGACGGCGTCATAGCCGCCCCACAGGATCCGGTTGTCGCGGGTCAGCCGGTAGTAGTGGAACTGGTTCGCGCTGTCCCCGATGCCCGGCCGGCCGTCCCAGCCGATGCTGGCCAGCTGGGCGCCGGTGAGCGGCTCGGTCATCAGCACGTAGTCATAGACCGGGACCAGGAACTGCCGCAGCCGCCGCAGCAGCGGCGCGAACGCGCCGGTCCCCAGCGCGACCCGGCGCGCGGTGACGCTGCCCCCCGGCGCGGTCAGGATCAGCGGGCCGCTCGCCCGCGGGCCGGGCCCGGCGTCGATCGCGGTCACCGGCGTGTGCTCATACATCCGCACGCCGGCCTCCAGGCAGGCCCGGCGCAGTCCCCAGGCCAGCGCGGCCGGGTCGAGGATGGCGCAGCCCCGCGGATCCCACAGCCCGGCCAGGTACGACGGCGAGTGCACCTGCGCCTGCACGCCCGCCTGGTCCAGCAGGGTGACCTCGCCGCCCAGCTCGCGGGCGGCAGCCGCGCTGGCCTGCAGGGCCCGGGCCTGCCAGGGCGCCGTGGCCACGGCCAGCTCGCCGGTCCGCCTGAAGTCGCAGTCGATCCCGTGCCGGCCGACGGCCTGCTCGATCTGGTCCAGGTTCTCCTGGCCCAGCCGCAGCAGCTCCGGCAGCTCGCCGCCGAACCGGTCCAGGCCGTTGGCCAGCCCGTGCGTCAGGCTCGCGGAGCAGAAGCCCCCGTTGCGGCCGGTACCGGCCCACGCTGCCCGGCGGGCCTCCAGCAGCACGACGTCGCGGCCGGGATCGGCCTCCTTGGCCAGCAGCGCCGTCCACAGGCCGGTGAAGCCGGCGCCGACCACGGCCAGCTCAGCCCGCTCGCGGCCGGACAGCGGCGGCAGCGGCGGCGGGGCGTCCGGCCGGTCCAGCCAGAACGGCGCCGGCCGCGCGCCGGCCAGCGCCGCGCGGCCCGCTGCCGCTGCCTCATCGCTCATGACCTGGTCCTACCCCGGTGCCCGGGCCGGTCAGGTGCGCTTCCGGCCGACCACCACGCTGGCAACGGCGCAGCCGATGCCGACCGCGAAGATGGCGCTGCCGAACACGAACACCTGCGGCGGGATGCCGATCCGGGTGGCCCCGTACACCCAGACCGGGAACGGCACCGCCGCGCCGCTGACGAAGTTCGAGGTCACGAAGTCGTCGATGGACAGCGCGAAGGCCATCAGCGCGCCGGCTAGCACGCCGGGCAGGATCAGCGGCAGGGTGATCTTCTGGAACGTCACCCACGAGCTGGCGCCCAGGTCCTGCGCGGCTTCCTCCAGGGACCGGTCGAAGCCCGACATCCGGGCCCGGACCGTCACCACCACGTAGGCGATGCTGAAGGCGACGTGCGCCAGCAGCAGGGTCAGGAAACCGCGGGCCAGGTTCATGGTGACGAACAGCCCCAGCAGTGAGGCGCCCAGCACGATTTCCGGGGCCGCGATGTTGAGGAAGATGACCTGCTCGACGAAGGTCTTGCCGCGGAACCGCGGCGGCCGGTAGCGGACCAGGGCCAGCGCCAGCAGCGTCCCGATCACGGTGGCCAGCACCGCGGTCAGCACGCCGAGCCGGATGGACAGCCAGAATGCGTCAGTGAGCTGCGGGATGGCGCTCCACTGCGTCCACCACTGCGTGGTGAACCCGTTCCAGGTGAAGCTGACCTGCGGCAGGCCGGTGGTGACCTTGTTGAAGCTGTACAAGATCATGACCAGGATCGGCAGCACCAGGTAGGCGATCACCAGCCACGAGTAGACCGGCAGCACGAGCCGGCCGGGACGGCGGCGGGGACGGCCGGCCGGGCTGCCCTCGCCCGGTCGCGTGGTCACCGTGCCCGGCGAGGTGACGGCACTCACAGGTACTCCTCGATCGTCTGCGAGCCGAGTATCCGGGCGTAGGCGAAGATCCCCACCAGCGCGACCGCCAGCAGCACGGCCGACAGCGCCGACCCGCCGGCGTAGTCCAGGTTGACCAGGAAGGCGTTCTGGATCACGGTGCCGATCATCGTGTTGCTGGTGCCGCCGAGGATCTGCTGGTTGACGTAGTCGCCCAGGGCCGGCACGAAGGTCAGCAGGAACGCCGCGAACAGGCCGGGGATGGTCAGCGGCAGGATGACCCGGCTGAACGCGCTGCGCCGGCTGGCGTACAGGTCGTAGGCGGCGTCCAGGACCTTCTTGTCGATCCGCTCGATCGCCACGTACAGCGGCAGGGCGGTGAACGGCAGGTAGTTGTAGGCCAGCCCGGCGACCACGGCGAAGCCGGTGGCCAGCACGTGGAAGTTCTGCGGCAGCAAGTGCGCATTCTTCAGCGTGCCCAGCACGATGCCCTGGTCGGACAGGATGAACTCCCACACCACGGTGCGGATGACGAACGACACGAAGAACGGGACCAGCAGCATCAGCAGGAAGAAGTTCTTGCGGTGCCCGCCGTAGAAGGCGATCCAGTAGGCGATCGGGAACGACACCAGCAGGTCGATCACGGTCGCCGCGCCGGCGAAGTACAGGCTGGTCACGAACTGGGTGTGGTACAGGCTGAGCTGCTGGCCGAACTCGGCCCAGTGCCAGGTCATCACGCACGCGCCGGTGCCGGTGTTGCAGGTCTGCAGCGACAGCGACAGCATCACCACCAGCGGCACCAGGAACAGCGCGAGCAGCCACAGCCCGCCGGGCAGGCTCAGCAGGTAGGGCGCGAGCGCCTTGCCCAGCCGGGCCCGACCGCCCCCCCGGCGGGCCGGCGGCGCAGCCGCCGCGCTGGCCTGGCTCACTAAGAGCCTTCGGTGATCGGCTCGAAGATGTTGTTCCAGGCCGTCAGCTCATCCTGGTTCTTGTACTGGTAGTAGCTGCGCGAGTTCTTGATGAACTGCGCGTCGGGGAAGACGGTGTTGGCGTCCGCGGTGACCGACGGCGGCAGCTGGATCTCCGGGCGCAGCGCGGCCAGCTCCTTCTTGGCCCAGCCGGTCGGGTGCAGCAGCACGTCCTTGGCGCCGGGCACCGGGCAGACGTAGTCGTTGTAGTACTCCACGACGGCCTCGACGTCGGGCTGGTAGAAGTAGTCCATCAGCGTCATGGCGTCCTTAGGGTTCTGCGCGCCCACCGGGATGCACATGTTGTCGGTCCAGAACATGCCGCCCTCGTCCGGGATCATGAACTTCAGGTCCCGGTACTTGCTGTTGAGGTCGGCCTGGAAGATGTCCCCAGACCAGGCCTGAGCCACCACGATGTTGCCGTTCTTGAGGTTGTCGATGTAGCTCTGGTCGTAGTAGGAGCGGACCAGGCCGTCACTCTTCTGCTGCTTCAGCTTCTTGGCCGCCCTGGCCCACTCCGACTCGTTCGAGGTGGCCGGCTCCACGCCGATGGCCAGCAGGCCGACGCTGCCCAGCTCCTGCGGGTCGGACATCATGCCGATCCGGCCGGAGTACTTCTTGTCGAACAGGAGGCCGACGCTGGTGCCGGGGTTCTTGACGACCGAGGAGTTGTAGCCCACCGCCGTCCAGCCGGACTGCCAGGCCATCGTGTACTTGTTGCCGGGGTCCCAGGACGGGTTCTTGATCAGCGGGCCGGCGTTGGCGTTGAAGTTGGTCATCATGGACCGGTCCAGCGCCGTCAGCCAGCCGAAGTCGATCAGGTAGCCCAGCGGCGGGCTGTTATTGGTCATCACGACGATGTCGAAGCCGATGTACTGCCCGGCCTGCAGCGAGGGCCGGATCTTGGCGTAGAACGGCAGGTTGTCGCTGATCGGCTCGGTGTAGGTGACGGCGATGCCGGTGGTGCCGGTGAAGTGCTGCAGTGAGGGGTGCTGGCCCTTAAGGACGTCGATGTAATAGGGCCAGTTGGCGAAGTTCACCTTCTTGTGCAGCTGCTGCTTAGCCCACCAGGCGGCGGTGCCGACCGCGCCGGGCTTGGCGGCGGCGCTGGCCGAGCCGCCGGAGGCGACCTGGCCCTTCACCCCGCAGGCCGCCAGGAACGCCGACAGCCCGAGTGCGCCCGCGCCGGTGCCCGCCGAGGCGAGCAGCTGGCGGCGGCTCAGCCGGGGCGAGGTCAGGCCGCGGATGACGGACGGGTCGCGCAGCGGGTCCGGAGTGCCGGCCGCGGCGGCGGGCTGACCGCCGCGGCGGTCCTGGTTATGTGCCATGACGGTTCTCCTCTAGCCGATCAGGTAAGAATGCTCGGGGTCCCAGGACAGGCAGACGGACTCACCGCGGGCCAGTTCCCGGCCGGCGGTGGCCACGTTCTGCTGGAAGACCACCATTTCCGCGCCGGTCGTCGTGGTGACCGCGAAGCTGGTGGAGGTGCCGAGGTACACGACCTCCGTGATGGTGCCGCGCAGGCTGCAGCCGACGGGCGCGATGGCCTCGCTCAGGGTGATCTTCTCGGGCCGGACGGTCAGCTCCAGCTCCGCGCCGACCGCGGGCGCGGCGTCCCGCAGCGGCACGATGATCCGCTGGCCCTCACCCAGGTCCAGCACCGCGCGGCCCGGCTCCAGGCTCGTGACCTGGCCGCTGAGCAGGTTGGAGGTGCCGATAAACCCGGCGACGAACTTGGTCGCGGGATGCTCGTAGATATCCCGCGGCGAGCCGAGGTGCTCGATCGCCCCGTCGTTCATGACCGCGATGCGGTCCGACATGGTCAGGGCCTCGTTCTGGTCGTGGGTGACGTAGACGAACGTGATGCCGACCTCGCGCTGGATCCGCTTGAGCTCGACCTGCATGGCCTGGCGCAGCTTGAGGTCCAGGGCGCCCAGCGGCTCGTCCAGCAGCAGCGCCCGCGGGTTGTTGACCAGCGCCCGGGCCAGCGCCACGCGCTGCTGCTGGCCGCCCGACAGCTCGCGCGGCCGCCGGCCGTCCCGGCCGGCCAGGTCGACGATCTCCAGCATCTGGCCGACCCGCCGGGTCACTTCGTCCTTGCCGGCCTTCTTGCGGCGCAGGCCGAAGGCCACGTTGTCGAAGACGTTCATGTGCGGGAACAGGGCGTAGGACTGGAACACCATGTTGACGTCGCGCTTGTTGGGGGCGACCCCGGTGACGTCCTGGCCGTCGAGCTGCACGATGCCCCGGGTGGGCTCCTCGAAGCCGGCGATCATCCGCATGGTCGTGGTCTTGCCGCAGCCCGACGGGCCCAGCATCGAGAAGAACTCGCCCTGGCCGATGGCCAGGTCCACGCCGCGCACGGCGGTGATCGTCTCGCCGCCCGTGTGGAACTCCTTGGCCACGCCGACCAGCTCGATGGCCGCCTGGGCGGCGGTCTGCCCGGCGGCGGGTAGCTGCGTCTGGGTCATGCCTGCCGCTTTCGCTCATGGCGGCCTGGCCCGGAACACGGACAGCACGGACGCCCGGTGATGAGTCACCAGATAGTGGCAGACCAACTGTCCATTTTCAATCGAATCAGTGGTTTAGATGAGCGTTTGCAACTAATCCAGTGACGAGCGGCCACCGAAAGCGCGGGGCCGGCCCGCCGGAACCGTGCCCGGCGGCCGCGCGGGGCAGCCGCGGGTGCCGGGCCCGGCGGCCCGGCGCCGCGCGGCGATCAGGACTCGATGCTGCTCATCACGTGCTTGACGCGGGTGTAGTCCTCGAAGCCGTACATCGACAGGTCCTTGCCGTAGCCGGAGTTCTTGAAGCCGCCGTGCGGCATCTCCGAGACGAACGGGAGATGGGTGTTAATCCAGACCGCGCCGAAGTCGAGCTGCCGGGCCATTCGCATGGCCCGGCCGTGATCGCGGGTCCAGACGCTGGCGGCCAGGCCGTACTGCACGCCGTTGGCCCAGCGCAGCGCCTCGTCCTCGGCGCTGAACTGCTGCACGGTGATGACCGGGCCGAAAATCTCGTCCTGGATCATCTCGTCGTCCTGGCGCAGCCCGGCGACCACGGTCGGGGCGAAGCAGAAGCCGCGCTCGCCGACCCGGTGCCCGCCGGCCACGACCCGGGCGTGCTCCGGCGCGCGCTGCACGAACCCCTCGACCCGGGCCAGCTGAGCCACGTTGTTGAGCGGGCCGAAGTCGGCATCGGGCATGTCCAGGCCGCCGGTGCGCAGGCTGGCGGCGCGCTCGGCCAGCGCGTCGGTCAGGTCGGCGCTGACCCGCGGGCCGGCCAGCACCCGGGTCGCGGCGGTGCAGTCCTGGCCGGCGTTGTAGTAGCCGGCGTCGGCGATCACCTGAGCCGCGGCAGCCACGTCGGCATCATCGAACACCACCACCGGCGCCTTGCCGCCCAGTTCCAGGTGCACCCGCTTGAGTCCGGCCGCGGCGGCCCGGGCCACCTCAATGCCGGCCCGCACCGAGCCGGTGATCGAGACCATCTGCGGGATGTCGTGGGAGACGAGCGCGCGGCCGGTGTCCCGGTCGCCGCAGATGACGTTCAGCACGCCGGGCGGCAGGAACTCGGCGGCGATCTCGGCTAGCAGGAGCGTCGACACCGGGGTGGTGTCGGACGGCTTGAGCACGACCGTGTTGCCGGCCGCCAGGGCCGGGGCGATCTTCCAGACGGCCATCATCATCGGGTAGTTCCAGGGCGTCACCTGGGCGCAGACCCCGACGGGCTCGCGGCGGATCATCGAGGTGTGGCCGCGCAGGTACTCCCCGGCCGCCCGGCCCTCCAGCAGCCGCGCGCAGCCAGCGAAAAAGCGCAGCTCATCGGCCGCCGGCGGGACCTCGTCACTGCGGGTCATGGCCAGCGGCTTGCCGGTGTTGCGGGACTCGGCCTCGACCAGGTCCCCGGCCCGCGCCTCCACGGCGTCGGCGAACCGCAGCAGGGCCAGGCTGCGCTCGGCCGGGGTGGCGTCCCGCCAGGTCTCGAATGCCCCGGCGGCGGTGCGCAGCGCGGCATCGACGTCAGCGGGCCCCGACAGCGGCGCGCGCAGGTACTCCTCGCCGGTGCTCGGGTCGACGACGCCGGTGGTCTGACCGTCCGTGGCCGGGGCGAGCTGGCCGCCCACGAAGTTCTGCAGCACGCGGCTGGCCGATCCCTGCTCCGATCCCAACGCGCCCTCCTGGCGATCGCGGTCCGTCAGTGTCACGCGACCAGTGTCACGCAATCTCAGTGCCCCGCAAGTGTCGCCGGACCGGGGCAAACCCGGACGTCAGCGCGCAGTTCACCCGGTGTCCCCCGGCCTGGTACGACCCTGACAGAGAATGCCCTGCCACACAAGTGAATCAGTGACAGAACGGGCCCCCTGCTGCGGAATCAGTTGACACAGGGCGATTGCGTGGCACGATTGAGCTTGCAAAAGGAGGCTGATCATGGCGCATACGCCAGGTACTCCGCTCGCCTCCGTCGCGCGCTACCGCGGCGCAGCGGGCGGCCGGGATACCGACAGTACCCGGGTCGTCCTGGATAACGTGTCCAAGCAGATCATCGAGCAGCTCCAGCAGGACGGCCGCCGGTCGTATGCGGCGATCGGCAAGGCCGTGGGGCTGTCCGAGGCGGCGGTCCGGCAGCGCGTGCAGCGGCTGATCGAGGTCGGCGCCATGCAGATCGTCGCGGTCACCGACCCGATGAGCCTGGGCTTCCTGCGCCAGACCATGATCGGCGTGCGCTGCGGCGGCGAGCTGGAACGGGTCGCCGAGCACCTGGCGGGAATGGATGAGATCGACTACGTCGTGATCACCGCCGGCTCATTTGACCTGCTGATCGAGGTCGTCTGCGAGAACGACGACCAGCTGCTGGAGATCCTCAGCCGGATCCGCTCGATCCCGAGTGTCACCATGACCGAGACCTTCGTGTACCTGAAGTTGTGCAAGCAGACCTATAGCTGGGGGACGAGATGACCTCATACAGCCCGCAGGACATCGCCGAGCTGCAGGAGGCCGCCAAGCGCCACCTGTGGCTGCATTTCACGCGGATGTCCTCTTACTCCGACGCCGAGGTGCCCACGATCGTCCGCGGCGAGGGCCAGTACGTCTACGACCAGCACGGCAAGCGCTACCTGGACGGGCTGGCCGGGTTGTTCGTCAGCCAGATCGGCCACGGCCGCACCGACGTAGCCGAGGCCGGCGCGCGGCAGGCCAGCGAGCTGGCCTACTTCCCGCTGTGGTCCTACGCGCACCCGTCGGCCATCCAGCTGGCCGAGCGGCTGGCCGGGATGGCCCCCGGCGACCTGAACCGGGTGTTCTTCACCACCAGCGGCTCCGAGGCGGTGGAGTCGGCCTGGAAGCTGGCCAAGCAGTACTTCAAGACCACCGGCGAGCCCGGCCGCTACAAGGTGCTCAGCCGGGACATCGCCTACCACGGCACCTCGATGGGCGCGCTGGCCATCACCGGCCTGTCCGGGATCAAGGCGCCGTTCGAGCCGCTGCCGCCGGGCGGCGTCCGGGTACCCAACACCAACTTCTACCGTGCCCCGGCGTTCGTCGCCGATGACCGGGCCGAGTTCGGCCAGTGGGCGGCCGACGAGATCGAGCGGGCCATCCTGCGCGAGGGCCCGGAGTCGGTGGCGGCAGTGTTCCTGGAGCCGTGCCAGAACTCCGGCGGCTGCTTCCCGCCGCCGCCCGGCTACTTCGCCCGGGTGCGCGAGATCTGTGACCAGTACGGGGTGCTGCTGGTCTCCGACGAGGTCATCTGCGCGTTCGGCCGGCTGGGCTACTACTTCGGCTCGCAGCGCTACGGCTACCAGCCCGACATCATCACCTTCGCCAAGGGCGTCACCTCCGGCTACGCCCCGCTGGGCGGGATGCTGGTGCGGGACAAGATCATGGAGCCGTTCACCCGGGGCGACGCCACCTTCCTGCACGGCGTGACGTTCGCCGGGCACCCGGTCTCGTGCGCCGTCGCGCTGGCCAACCTGGACGTGTTCGAGAAGGAGGACCTGCTCGGCAACGTCCGGGGCAACGAGGCCGCCTTCCGCGCCACCCTGGAGAAGCTGAGCGACCTGCCGATCGTCGGCGACGTGCGCGGCGACGGGTTCTTCTACGGCATCGAGCTGGTCAAGGACAAGGCCACCCGGGAGACCTTCGACGATGACGAGTCGGAGCGGCTGCTGCGCGGGTACATGTCGCCCGCCCTGTTCGACGCCGGGCTCATCTGCCGCGCCGACGACCGGGGCGACCCGGTGATCCAGCTGTCCCCGCCGCTGACCTGCGGCCAGGAGCAGTTCGACGAGATGGAGCAGATCCTGCGCGCCGTGCTGACCGAAGCCTGGTCCCGGCTGTAACCGCCGGGCATCCCGAGCCGGGACCGGGCCTGCAGCCCGGTCCCGGCTCATTTCATGCTGCCGTCCAGGCACGGTCACGCGGCGGCCTCGCCCCGGCCGCGGACCGGGCGGCTGCGCGGGCTTGCGCGTTCCGATGCCACCCGATGCCGGATCTGTCCGATCATTCGCGACTTTCGTTACCAAGTCGTGACCGGATTCGTGCTACCTCTTGGGGCCCTCTGGCGTGTCTAACAGTAGAGGGTGCCGGCCCGCGCAATCGGGGCAGGGGCCGGGCTCTCAGCGACGGGAGGCGCTATGACTATCAGCCGCGACTGGGCCCCGCTGGCCCAGCAGAACGAGCGGCTCGCCCAGCCGGAGGACACGCTGCACGACGGGGCGCTGGGGGCGATCCGCGCGGCTGACCCGCGGGAGACGGACCGGGACCACCGCGAGAGCCCTGCCGGCAGCTTGCGGCGCCCGGCCTGGCTGCGCCGCAAGGCCGCCTGACCAGCGGTTAGGATACGGCCGGCCCGCGACGGGCTGACCGGATTACCGGCGCTGCCCGGGCGGGCACTCAGCGCACGGTGACGTTGCCGGCACTGGTCCTGGCGACCAGCACGTGCTGGCTCCGGGAATTCACGTGCACGCGCACGGCCCGCTGCCCGGCCTGCGTGTGCGCCGCGACCTTGTACCCGGCTGCCCCTCCCGGCGGCACGGCGATCAGGACCTGGCCGGCCTGCGTGCTGGCGGTCACCGCGGCGGGCACCGCGGCGAAGCTCAGCGAGATGTTCCCGGACTGGCCCTGCACGCCGACGCGGGCCGACCGCAGCCGGACTCCCGTGACATTCCCGGCCTGTGACGTCACCTGGATCGCGCCGCCCACGCCGGCCAGCCGGATATTGCCGGCGCTGTCGGTGACCGTCGCCCCGCCGGTCAGCCGGCTGATGGTGATGTTGCCCGCGCTGGTGCGCGCGCGCACGGCCGTCCCGGCCGGGACGGTGATGACGTAGTTGACGGCGCACTGCCCCTGGTCCGGGCAGGCCGCGCCGACGTGCAGGACGGTCCCGGTCCAGTCCTGCTGCACGCTAGGCCGCTTCCGGCTCCATTCCAGGTGGCGGCTGACCGTCACGCGGTGACCGCTGCTGGGCGACAGGGTCAGGCTGCCGGCGCCGATCGCGATGTCGATGCGGTCAATGTCCCGCGTGTAGGTGCGCGCCTGGCGGGCCGAGTGAGCCGGCCCGGAGCTGACTGAGGCGCAGCCGGCGATCGCGGTGGCCGCGAGCGCGGCCACTCCGCTCAGCGCCGCGGCCCGGCCGGCCGGCCGGGACCTGCCCGCGCCGGTGCCGCCGCGCGGGGACCACTGCCCGGCATCCGCGGACAACTGTCGCCGGGCAGCTGAGAACATGGCCGTTTCCTTCCATTTTCTTAGATGGTGCCCGTATTCTCGGGCGCCGATCGGGCCCGGATACCCGCCACCCGCCGCCGTTATCAGTTCGTTACCAAATTTCTCGTTGGCTTCTGCTGGCCGGCCACTCCTACCTGTGACGGCCGGACGTCGCGGCAGCGCGACTCTGGCACCAGCGCAGCGGGAGGCACCATGTCCGGAACCGGCGACCAGCGGGCCAATCTGGTCAGCGACCAGGGCAGTTGCGAGAGTTACACAGTTGTGACCACTTCCGGCTCGTCGGATCGGGCCGCTCAGGGGTCTTACCTAGGGACGGCCGCAGCGCCTGCCCGCCGCAGCACTGCGCCAGACAGCACCGCCGTTCTCAGCACCGTCACTGACAGCACCGCCGTACTCAGTAATGCCGCATTCACGGGAGGGCACATGCCGAGCAGCACTCCGGACTGGAGCGCACTGGCCAGCCAGAACGAGCGCCTGGTCACCGCCATGCCCCCGGCTCCGGCCGGCGGGTCCAGCCCGGCGAGCGGGCCGCCGTCCCGGCCGGCCGGCCGCGGCGGGCACCGGGCCGGCCGGCGGGGCCTGTGGACCCGGCGCGCCACCCGCGGCGCCGTCACCAGCGTGGCGGCCATCGTGGCAACCGCCGGGCTCGCGGCCACGTCCGCGATCGCGGCCACGCCGCAGGCCCCGTCCTGGCAGATCGTCAAGCGCATCCACGGCGGCAGCGCCGGCCAGGTCACCGCGGTGGTGGCAGCCGGGCGCAACTCCGGCTGGGCCTTCGAGGGCCTGCTCAGCCCGGCGGCCTGGAAGCGGTCCGGCGCCACCTGGACCAAGGTTGCCTTCCCCGCTACGCACGGCGACGCGGTCATCGCCGCCCGGGCATCGTCGGCCAGCAACGTATGGGCCTTCACCGGCGGGCCGGCGCGGTCCCGCGCGATGCGCTGGAACGGCCGCCACTGGCGGACCGTGCGCACCTTCGCCAGGCAGGTCGGCGGCGCGGCCGTGATCAGCCGGTCGGACGTCTGGGTGTTCGGCGAGCCGGTCGTCCCCGGCGCCGGCCTGGGCACCTGGCACTACAACGGGCACAGCTGGAAGAAGGTGTCCGCCGGGCACGGCCTGCAGGGCGGCAGCGCGCTGTCAGCCAGCAGCATCTGGGCCTTCGGCGGCGCCACCGTCGCGCACTGGAACGGTCACACCTGGAAGCGGTCCTCGGTCCGCGGCCTGCTGCCGGCGCACACGACCCTCAACGACCCGGCCGTGATGGCCATCTACGCGCGGTCCAGGGACAGCGTCTTCGCCGTGGCCAACGGCAACGCGCAGGACGACGGCGGCCCGCTGGTGGTGCTGCACTACAACGGCCGCTCCTGGAGCAAGGCGGCCCAGGCCAGCTCGGCGAGGTTCCCCGGCAGCGACGTGCTGGGCCAGGTCGCCTCCGACGGTCACGGCGGCCTGTGGATCCCGGTGCCGGGCAACAGCGGCGCCGACTCGCATCTGGTGCACTACTCCCGCGGCCACCTGACCGCCGCGGCCCTGCCGGTGACCGCCAGCAAGATCAGCGTGCTGGCCGTCGCGGCCATCCCGCACACCAGCCAGGCGCTGGCGGCCGGCTTCACGCACGCCGCCGGCAACCTCGGCTCGAAGGTCACCGGCGTCATCCTCCGGTTCCAGGGCTAGCCGCCCCCCGTTAGCTGATCTGCGGGGCGTCACTCGCGGGTCGGGCAACTGCCGGCGCAGGGCTGAGGGCCAGGCGCCGGCAGTTGCTGTATTTATTGCGGGAGATATGGCGCGCGGGGATCTGCCCTAGACCGGGGCTACGCCGATTAGGCCGTTTCTGGTCACCCGGGCGGCTAGCTGGTCTTCGGTGGCGTGGTCGGTGCCGGGCGGGCGGCGGGGCAGGACCATGTAACGGGACTCGGCGCTAGCGTCCCACACGCTGATCTGCACCGCGGGGTCGAGGTCGAAGCCGAAATCGCTCAGCACGCCGCGCGGATCCCGGACCACCGCCGACCGGTAGGCCTCGCTCTTGTACCAGGTGGGTGACGGGCCGAGCAGCCCGATCGGGTAGCACGAGCACAGCGTGCACACGATCACGTTGTGCTGGCTGGCGGTGTTCTCCACCACCTTGAGGCGCTGCTCCGGCTGTCTGGGGCCCGTGGACAGGCCGGCCTCGTGAAGGGCGGCGTTGGCGTCGGCCAGCAGCCGGGCGCGGAACTCAGGGTCCAGCCAGGCGCGGGCGACCAGGCGGCCACCGTTGGCCGGCGAGGCGCTGGCCAGGAACGCGGCCAGGGCCTGGTCGAGCTCCCGGGGATCGACCAGGCCGCGCTGCTCGAGCAGCTCTTCCAGGCGGCGCACCCGGGCCGCCACCGGCCCGGCCGCGCCGGCGTGATCCCCGCTCACTGGCCCTCCTCGGGGGTGATCTGGCGCAGGTAGCTGTGCCACAGGTCGACGGTGACGGCGTGGTCGCCCTCGCCGAACAGGTCACGGGCCGTGAAGGCGACGGTGTAGACCGGCTCGGGCTCGGCAGGCAGGCACCGGGCCTTCAGGTCGGGCAGCGGGTACTCGCCGTGGAGTTCCACGACCGTCCCGGTCGCGCCGCGCGCGTACCGCGGCAGCCGGGTGTGGTGCGGCGTGTCGACGCTGGCGGTCTGCACCCGGTCGCCAGGGCGGTAGGGCTCAGTCACCGGCCCGCTCCCCGGCGGCCTGCACGCTGGCCAGCTCCGCGGCGGTGAGGATACCTTTCTCGCCGAGCAGGGTGACCATGGCGTGCAGCCACCGCTCGTAGTACGACGCGGCCAGGTACTGCTGCGGCTCCATCAGCTCGATGGCATTGCGGAACTCGTCGGAGCTGTAGACGTCCTGGCGGCGCAGGGCATTGTTGAGGGCGAATACGTGTGCTTCCCAGTCGGCATGGAACGGCAGCTCGTCGTCGTCCTGGCGGACCGGCGGGAAGCCCTGCAGGCCGCCGACGTCATTAATCCGGCTCATGGCACCTCCGCCGTCAGCCTGTCACTAACCGGGCAGGCCGGACAACACGGGCCGGGGCGGGCCGGGCACGGAGCTATCCGGCGATGAGGGCCCGCACCTTCGCGACGGCCTCGGCGACGGCGACGCGCTCCTTCTCGCCGCTGGCCCGGCTGGTGATCTCGACCAGGCCGTCGGCCAGATCCCGGGTGCCGACGGTGAGCCGGAACGGGATGCCGGTCAGCTCGGCGTCCTTGAACTTGACGCCGGGCCGCTCCTCGCGGTCATCCAGGAGGGCGTCCACGCCCGCGGCCAGCAGGCCCTGGTACAGCTCCTGCGCGGCGGACCGGGCACCCTCGTCGCGGTGCGACAGCAGGATGACGCTGGCCTCGGCGGGCGCTACCTGGACGGGCCAGGTCAGCCCGGCGTCATCGTGGTGCACCTCGGCGACGGCGGCCATGGCCCGCTCGACGCCGATCCCGTAGCAGCCCATGACCGGGGTGACGGCGGCGCCGTCGGGGCCCAGGACCGAGACCCCGAGCGCGGTGGTGTACTTGCTGCCCAGCTTGAAGATGTGGCCGACCTCGACGGCCGAGATGACCTCCAGCGGGGTGCCGCACCGCGGGCAGGGCTCCCCCGCCGCGACCTCGCGCAGGTCAGCCCAGGTGACCACGGTGATGTCGCGGCCAACGTCCACGCCGGACAGGTGGAAGTCGTCGGTGTTCGCGCCGGTGGTCATGTTGGTGCGGCCCTGCAGCGCGAGATCAGCGATGACGGGCAGGTCCGTGACGCCGACGGCGCCCAGGCTGCCGGGCGAGGCGCCCAGGGCGGCGACGATCTCGTCGGGCTGGGCGGGCCGCAGGCTGGTGGCCCCGGTCGCGTCGCTGAGCTTCTGGTCGGCCAGCGGGTGATCGCCGCGCAGCAGGACCAGGGTCAGCTGGTCGTTGATGACCTGCACCAGCGTCTTGATCTGCCGGTCAGCGGTCACGCCGTGCTGGCTCACCAGGTCCTCGATGGTCCGCACGCCGGGGGTGGCGAACCGGGCCGCCGCGGCCGGGCCGGGCTCGTCGCTGACCGGGGCCAGCGCGGAGGTCGCCTTCTCCAGGTTGGCGGCGTAGTCGCCGGCCGGGCAGACCGCGACCTGATCCTCGCCGGCCGGGGTCGGGCACATGAACTCCACCGAGTCGCTGCCGCCCATGTTGCCGCTGGAGGCCTCGACGGCAATGGCCGGGATACCCAGCCGGGCGAAGATCCGCTCGTAGGCGCCGCGGTGCGCCTCGAAGGAGGCGTCCAGCCCGGCCTGGTCGATGTCAAAGCTGTAGGAGTCCTTCATGGTGAACTCGCGGACCCGGATCAGCCCGCTCTTGGGCCGCGGCTCGTCCCGGAACTTGACCTGGATCTGGTACCAGGACTGCGGCAGCTCCCGGTAGGACGACAGCTCGGTCGCCACCGTGGTGAAGACTTCCTCGTGGGTCATGCCCAGCACCATGTCCGCGCCCTTGCGGTCCCTGAGCCGGAAGATCTCCTCGCCCATGACCGCCAGCCGGCCGCTGCGCTCCCACAGCTGCGCCGGCTGCATCGACGGCATCAGGAACTCCTGCGCCCCGATCCGGTTCATCTCCTCCCGGATCACCGCGATGACCTTGGCCCGCACCCGGACTCCGAGCGGCAGCAGGCAGTAGTGGCCGGCCATCAGCTGGCGGATGAACCCGGCCCGCAGCAGCAGCCGGTGACTGGCCGCGTCCGCGTCGGCGGGGTCCTCGCGGAGAGTGGGGATGTGCAGCTGTGACCAGCGCATGAAGAAGCCTTTACTTGACGATCTGAGGGAGTTGACGCTGAACACCGCATTCTATGGGCGTCAGCGCGCCACTGCGGCCCGTGACGGCTGATCGGCCGGGTTTGCGGTCTCCGGCACCGGGGATCCCTCCTGTCATGCCGACGGTAACGTCGCCGAGCTCCACCGGGCCGATCAGCCCGGTCAAGCCCGGCAACATGGGGGTACCGGACGCGGGAACGCCGGGCCCGGCTCGATCCGAGCGGGCCGCTGACCTGGCGGTCCCGCAGCTGGCGGTTCTAGGTCGGTCGCGGAAGCCGCGGCGGGCCCGGTCCCGCCTGCTGGGGGCACGTCAGGCGCTGTCGTTCGCGATGGGCATCGCCTCGATCTTCGACCTGACCGGGACCACGGCCTACCGGTCGATGCGCAGCGTGCTGCCGCCCGCGCCGCCACGGGCGGACGAGGACAGCGACCCGTTCCGGGCGGCCATGGGCACCATCCTGAGCGCCCACCGCGATGCCATGGCCTCCGCCGACGACGACCCCGGCCCGGATTTGCCCGCATGACCGACATGACGGGCACGGCGGCACAGTCCGGGGGCCCGCAGCCGGGGGCGGAGCACCCGGCCCCGCAGCAGTCAGCGCACCGGTCGCCGGTACCGGAGATCTCCGTCGAGCAGGCCATCGCGCTGCGGGACCAGGCGCCCGAGATGTATGACCTGTGGCTGCGGATTGCCCAGGAGAAGGCCGCCACGGCCAACTACGTGGACCGGGCGCCGTATGAGGTGCCCGAGCGGCTCGCCCAGTCCGGGCGGCCGCGGGCCCTGGGCGCCCTGATCATCGTGCTGTCGTTCTGCGGCTACCTGGCCTGGCTGGGCGGCCCCGGCCCGTACATCGGCGGCCTGATCGCCATCCTGGACCTGGCCGTCATGTTCGGCATGTTCTTCGGGCTGCGCCCCGAGCGGCTGCCCGAGGCCAGCCGCCTGGACCGCCGCGACCGCCGCTAGCTGCCCGGCGGGGACGCCTCGCGCCGCAGCGAGCCGCCGTCCCGCGGCGCCGGGTGACGCGGGAACGAGCCGCTGTCGGTGATCCGCTCGAACAGCATCGACTCGCCGCGGAACATCGGGGTCTGCCGGACCCGCTTCTCGATGGCCGCCGCCGACATGGTGTAGCCCAGGAACAAGAACACCGACAGCGCCTGGATGATGATCGGCACCCACAGCGAGGCGAAGGCCCCGGCGCTCCAGTCATACAGCCCGTGCAGCACGGCCGGGATGGCGATGCCCAGGGCGACCAGCTGGATCCGGCGCCGCGGGTAGTTGACCGCGATCCCGATGAAGAAGGCCGAGACCCCGGCCCACAGGGCGTGCTGGAATCCGTCCACGAAGACCCGCTCGGCGAAGGCCAGCACCTCGACGATGGCCTCGCTGTTGGCCTGGGCCGCGGTGATCGCCTGGATGTCCTGCAGGGTGTAGCCGGCCTGCTCGGTGACGCCGAAGGCCAGGCCCACGATGGCGCCCAGGAACATCCACATCCGGACATCGAGCTTGACCGAGCGCAGCCGCAGCAGCAGCAGGGCCGCCAGCAGGATGGGCAGGGCCTTGGTGATCTCCTCGTTCAGGCCCACGCCGAGCGCGCCGAAGAAGGACAGCGGCTTGCCGGGGCGCCCCATGACCTCGTTGAGGTTGACCGTGACCAGGCGGATCCAGACCAGCGAGAACGCGATCGCCCCGGCGCCCAGCAGCCATTCGAGACGGCCGACGGGACCGGGCCGGATCAGCAGCCAGAACACGATCGCCCACAGCGGCGCGATGTACAGGCTGTAGGCCCAGCCGGGCGTGGCCAGGCTGTCGGAGGACGCGAACAGGGCAATGAAGATCAGCGGCAGCAGGCCGTAGGGAATGACCAGCAGCCGCAGGAACTGCCGCCAGCCGGGATCGTGCAGCCAGCTGCGGATCGGGATCAGGATGTGCAGGGCGGTGGCGATCTCGTCGACCGGCGGCGCGGTCGGCGGCCGGGCCCGCGGCAGGGCGTGGCCGCCCGGCAGGCCCGGCTCGCCCGGCCAGGCGGCGGCGCCGGCCGGGTCGGCCAGCGGGCTGGCCATCACGCTGGTGGCATCGTGCTGGACCGGCGGCCCGGCCGGGCTGGCCTCGGCCGGGGTGAGCTCGTCCGGGCCCGGTACGGCCTCGCCCGGCAGCGCCGGATCTCCCCCGGCTGCGCCGGGCGCTTCCGGGCTGGCCCCGGCGGGATCAGCGGCGGCCGGGTCCGGCCCGCCGGGATCGGCCCCGGCCGCGCTCAGCCCGGCGGCACCCGGCCCGAGCGGATCGGGCTCCGGCGGCAGTGCCCCGGCCGCGCTCGGCCACGCCGGATCGGCCTCCGGCACCGCCGGGGCGGCCGCGCTCGGCCACACCGGATCCGCCTCCGGCAGGACCGGATCTGCCTGCGGCAGGACCGCACCGGCCGGGCCCGGCCAGGCCGGCTCCGCCTCGGCGGGCGTCGGCGGCTCGTCGGCGGCCGGCCACGCCGGGCGCCGGTCCGGGGTCAGCTCCGGGTCCGGGGCCGCCACCGGGGTGATGGCCAGGGCCGGGCCGTCCAGCGAGGACAGCTGGATCCGGGCCGGCCCGCTGAGCAGGGCCCGGGTCACCGGCTCGCCGTTGAGGAAACTCAGCGCGCGGCCCACGTTGACGAACTCCCAGCCGCGCGGTCCGCAGCTCAGCTGGGCATGCTGCCGGGACACGGTGGGGTCGCCGACGACGATGTCGTTGTCCGGGCTGCGCCCGATCCGCACCGTCCGGCCGCCATCGAAGCTGTACCTGCGGTCGCCCAGGGTGACATGAAGCTCGTTCATCGTCATCGATGTTGCCATGTCCGCCGGACTGGCGCGGTCGCTGTAGATTGCTGGCCTGTCCTTTGCAGGCTGCTGAGGCCGGCTGCGGCCGGCCGCGGCCCGCTGGCCGGGAGGGAGAACCGCAGGTGCCTGCCAGCCCGGCGCCTGCCCTGAGCCGCCGCCGCGAGCTGGGCGGGGCCAGCGCGCGGGCGCTGCTGATGACCGTCCTGGGCGAGTACGTGCTGCCGCGCGGCGAGCCGGTCTGGACAGCGGCCCTGGTGCGCGCGCTGGGCCTGCTGGGGGTAGCGGAGAAGTCGGCCCGCCAGGCGCTGTCCCGGTCCGCGGCCGAGGGCTGGCTGAGCCCGGCCCGGCACGGCCGCCGGGTGCGCTGGGAGCTGACTGGCCCCGGCCGGCAGCTGCTGACCGACGGCGCGCAGCGGATCTACTCCTTCGGCCGGGCCGACCGGGACTGGGACGGCCGGTGGCTGCTGGTGCTGGTCAGCGTCCCGGACGCCAAGCGCGACCTGCGGCACCGGCTGCGGACCCGGCTGGCCTGGGCCGGGTTCGGCTCCCTGGCGGCCGGGGTCTGGGTCTCCCCCGATCTGGCCCGCGAGGCCGAGGCCCGCGACATCCTGGCCGGGCTCGGGCTGGCTGGCGGCGCGCTGTCGTTCCTGGGCGGCTACGGCTCCGTCGGCTCGCCGGCCGCGGTGGCCGCCCAGGCCTGGAACCTGGACGAGGTCGGCGGGCTCTACCAGGCCTTCATCGACGGCTTCGCGGGGCTGGACCCGCTCACCGGGGCCGACCAGCTGGTGGCCCAGACCCGCCTGGTGCATGCCTGGCGCCGGTTCCCGTTCCTGGACCCGCAGCTGCCGGCCGAGCTGCTGCCGGCCGGCTGGCCGGGCACGGCGGCCGCCCGGCTGTTCCACGCCCGCCACGCGGCCTGGGACGACGGCGCCCGGCGGCACTGGGAGACCCTGGTGGCCGGATCCTGATTGTCTACAGTTCCCTGGACCTTGATTAGGTTGCTGTAGTACGTCAGGATAGGGAGGACCGCGCCGCGCACGAGGGAGGCGACCATGAGCGCCGCTCCGCAGGTTTGCTTCGACACCGACCCGGGCCGCTACCGGCACTGGCAGCTGGCGGTCGACGGCCCGGTCGCCACCCTGACGCTGGCCGTGGCCGAGGACGGCGGGCTGGCCGAGGGCTACGAGCTGAAGATGAACAGCTACGACCTCGGCGTCGACATCGAGCTCTACGACGCCGTGCAGCGGCTGCGGTTCGAGTACCCGCAGGTCCGCGCGGTGATCATGACCAGCGGGCTGGACCGGATGTTCTGCGCCGGGGCCAACATCAAGATGCTGGCCCAGTCCTCGCACGCCTGGAAGGTCAACTTCTGCAAGTTCACCAACGAGACCCGCTCGGGCATCGAGGACGCCACCTCCTGCTCGGGCCAGACCTGGATCGCCGCGCTGAATGGCACGGCGGCCGGCGGCGGCTATGAGCTGGCGCTGGCCTGCGACCAGATCGTGCTGATCGACGACGGCGCGTCGGCGGTCGCCCTGCCCGAGGTGCCGCTGCTGGGCGTGCTGCCGGGCACCGGCGGGCTGACCCGCCTGGTCGACAAGCGCGGCGTGCGGCGTGACCTGGCGGACGTGTTCGCGACCACCGCCGAGGGCGTCCGCGGTGACCGGGCGGTGTCCTGGGGACTGGTCGACGAGACCGTGAAGGCCAGCGACTTCGGCGCGGTGATCCGGCGCCGCGCCGGGCAGGCCGTCGAGCGGGCCGGCGGGGCAGCGGAGGCCGGCGCCGCGGCCGGCCCGGAGCCGCGCGGCATCGCGCTGACCCCGCTGCGGCGCCAGACCAGCGGCGAGGTCACTCGTTATGACTATGTCCGGATCGAGCGGGACCCCGCGGCCGGGACCGCCGCCCTCGTCATCACCGGGCCGGACGGGCCGCCCGCCAGCCTGGCCGCCCTGCACGAGGCCGGGGCGGCGGCGTGGCCGCTGGCCGCGGTCCGGGAACTGGATGACGCGATCCTGACGCTGCGCGCCAACGAGAATGAGCTGGGCACCTGGCTGCTGAAGACCGAGGGCGAGATCGCCGCGGTGGCGGCGGTCAGCGAGTTCCTGCGGGCGCACCGGGAGGACTGGCTGGTCAACGAGATCATCCAGTACTGGAAGCGGACGATGCGGCGGCTGGAGGCCACCTCGCGCAGCCTGTTCGCGCTGATCGAGCCGGGCAGCTGCTTCGCCGGGCCGCTGGCCGAGATCGCGCTGGCCGCCGACCGCCAGTACATGCTGGACGGGATCTTCGAGGACGACCCGGACCCGGCCCCGGCCGCGGTGCTGCGTCTCGATGAGTTCAGCCTCGGCCTCCTGCCGGCGGCCAGCGGGCTGACCCGGCTGGCCGTCCGGTTCTGCGGCAGCGCCGCCGACCTCAAGGCCGCCGAGGCCGCCGCCGGCCAGGAGCTGGATGCGGCCGCCGCGACGCGGCTCGGCCTGGTCACCCAGACCCCGGACGACCTGGACTGGGCCGATGAGATCCGGCTGGTCACCGAGGAGCGGGCCAGCTTCTCCCCCGACGCGCTGACCGGGATGGAAGCCAACCTGCGGTTCGCCGGCCCGGAAAGCTGCGACACCAAGATCCTCGGCCGGCTGTCGGCCTGGCAGAACTGGATCTTCCAGCGGCCCAACGCGGCCGGGCCGCAAGGCGCGCTGCGCCGGTACGGGACCGGCCAGCGGGCCGACTACGACAGGAGGCGAGTCTGATGACCAGCGATGAGCTGAATGAGGAACCGATCGTCGGCACGGCACCCGCCCCGGACGGCCCGGTCTCGGTCATCGACTACTCCGAGCGGATCCCCAACAACGTGGGGCTGGCCACCGACCGGCGGCTGCAGCGCGCCCTGGAGTCCTGGCAGCCCCGGTTCCTGGACTGGTGGTCGCAGCTGGGCCCGTCGCTGCCGACCCGCGACGTGTACCTGCGCACGGCCACCGCGATCGGCCGGGACGGCTGGGCCAACTGGGCCCGGGTGCCGATGGAGCAGTACCGGTGGGGCATCTTCCTGTCCGAGCCGACGCCGGACCGGCAGATCGCGTTCGGCCAGCACCAGGGCGAGGCGGCCTGGCAGGAGGTGCCCGGCGAGTACCGGGCCGACCTGCGGCGGCTGCTGGTCATCCAGGGCGACACCGAGCCCGCCTCGGTGGAGCAGCAGCGGCACCTGGGCAGCACCGCGCCGAGCCTGTATGACCTGCGCAACCTGTTCCAGGTGAACGTGGAGGAAGGCCGCCACCTGTGGGCGATGGTCTACCTGCTGCACGCCTACTTCGGCCGAGACGGCCGGGAGGAGGCCGAGCAGTTGCTGCGGCGGCACTCCGGCGACGCCGACAGCCCGCGGATCCTGGGCGCCTTCAACGAGGAGACCACCGACTGGCTGTCGTTCTTCATGTTCACCTACTTCACCGACCGGGACGGCAAGTACCAGCTCGGCACGCTGAAGGAAAGCGGCTTCGACCCGCTGGCCCGCACCTGCGAGTTCATGCTCCGCGAGGAGGCCCACCACATGTTCGTGGGCACCACCGGCGTGCAGCGGACGGTGCGGCGCAGCGCCGAGCTGACGGCACAGCACGGCACCGAGGACATCTGGGCCTGCGGGGCCATCCCGCTGCCGGTGATCCAGAAATACCTGAACTTCCAGTTCGCGGTGTCGCTGGACCTGTTCGGGTCCGAGACCTCCTCCAACGTCGCGGGCTACTTCACCGCCGGCCTGAAGGGCCGCTGGATGGAGACCCGGCGTGACGATGATCACCAGCTCGGCTCGGCCACGATGGAGGTCCCGGTGCTGGACGCCGGCGTGATCGGCACCCGGACGGTGCCGCTGCTGACCGCGCTCAACCTGGACCTGCGCAACGAGTACGTGCTGGACTGCGGCCGCGGGCTGCGCAAGTGGAACGCCGAGCTGGCCGGCGCCGGGCTGGAGCAGCGACTGGCGCTGCCGCACGAGGGCTTCTGCCGCCGGGTGGGCGCGTTCGCCGGGCACCACATCAGCCCGGCTGGCGAGCTGCTGGACGCCGCGGAGTGGGACCGGCGCTCGGCGGAGTGGCTGCCGACCGACGAGGACCGCGCGCAGGTCGCGGCGCTGATGCAGCCGCACCACGAGGCGGGCGACTTCGCGTCCTGGATTTCCCCGCCCGGCGTCGGGATCAATGACCTGCCGGTGGAGTATGACTACGTGCGATTCTGAGCACGCGATCCTGCGCGCGGCACCGGAAGGGGAACGCCCTTGAGCACGGCGGATGCGGGTTCGGCGGGCGCGGCCGCCGGGGAGTTCTTCAACGCCGCGCAGTGGCTGCTGGGCCGGAATGCGGCCGCGGCGCCGGACCGGGTGGCGGTGACCGCGGTCGACGCCGGCGGCGACACCCTGGACCTGACCTACGGCCAGCTCGAGGAGCTGACCCGGCAGGCGGCCGGCGCGCTGGTCGCGGCCGGAGTCCGGGCCGAGGAGCGGGTCCTGCTGTGCATGGCCGACTCCCCCGAGCTGGTCGCGCTGTTCCTGGGCGCCATGTACACCGGCGCCGTCCCGGTGCCGGTCTCCACCATGGTGACCCCCGCGGACCTGCGGGCGCTGGCCACCGACAGCCGGGCCGCGCTGATCGCGGTCAGCGCCGAGTTCGGCGCCGCGGCCGGGGAAGCGGCCCGGCTGCCGACGGTGCGCGAGGTGGTCGTGGCCGGGGAGACCGGGGACCTGGAGCCGCTGCTGGCCCCGCAGCGCGGCCAGGCCGGGCCGCGGGTCCGGACGCTGCGCGCGTTCCTGGCCGCCGCCGGGCCCGCCGACCTGGCGGCGGCCCGCGCCGCGCCGCTGACACTGGCCGACAGCCCGGCGTTCTGGCTGTACACCTCGGGCACCACCGGCACGCCCAAGGCGGCGATGCACCGGCATGCCGCGCTGCGCGTGACGGCCGACACCTACGGGGCCCAGGTGCTGGGCATCCGGCCCGACGACATCTGCTACTCGGCGGCCAAGTTCTTCTTCGCCTACGGCCTGGGCAACACCCTGACGTTCCCCTTCTCGGCCGGGGCGCGCGCGGTCCTGGACCGGGTCCGGGCCACGCCCGCGCGGCTGGCCAGCGTGCTGACCACGCTGCGCCCGACCCTGTTCTTCGCCGCGCCGACGGCGTTTGCCGCGATGCTGGCCGCCGACCTGCCGGCCGACATCTTCGCCAGCGTGCGGCTGGGGGTCAGCGCGGGCGAGTCGTTCCCGGCCGACCTGTACCAGCGGTTCACCGACCGGTTCGGCATCGAGATCCTGGACGGCATCGGGTCCACCGAGGCGCTGCACATCTTCCTGTCCAACCAGCCGGGGCGGGTCCGGCCGGGCACCACCGGGGAGGTCGTGCCCGGCTACGAGCTGCGGATCGAGGGACCCGGCGGGGCGCCGGTGCCCGATGGCGAGCCGGGCAGCCTGTACGTGAAGGGCGACTCGGTGGCGACCGGGTACTGGTGCCGCAGCGCGGTGACCCGCCGGGTATTCCGCGGCGAGTGGCTGCGCACCGGCGACATCTACGCCCGGGACGCCGACGGCTACTACACCTGCCTGGGCCGCAGCGACGACGTGATGAAGGTGGCGGGCATGTGGGTGTCCCCGACCGAGGTGGAGACCCGGCTGCGCGCCCACCCGGCCGTCGAGCAGGCCGTGGTGGTCGCGGTGCCCGACCGCGACGGGCTGGACAAGTCGGTGGCGTGCGTGGTGGCCCGGCCGGGGACGCAGCCGACCGCCGGGGAGCTGATCGAGTTCTGCCGGGCCGGCCTGTCGGCGTTCAAGCGGCCGCGCCAGGTGCTGTTCCTGCCCGAGTTCCCGCTGACCGCGACCGGCAAGGTGCAGCGGTTCCGGCTGCGCGAGCACGCCATCGAGGTGCTGGCCGCGCAGGCACCCGCCGCGCCCGGATCCACGCCGGCTCCCGCGCCGGCCGGGCAGGGCTGAGCCGGTGCTGGACGGGCGGCTGCTGGTCGACGCGCACGTGCACGTGGCCCGGCTGACCTCGGTGTCGCCAGACTGGCGGGACTGGGTCGCCCAGTTCGGAAGTGACATCCCGGTCGGCGACCTGTACGACGCGGACGGGACGCCGCGCCCGGCGGCGATCGACGAGCACTTCGCGGCCCAGGGCGCCGACCATGTGCTGCTGTTCACCGAGTACAGCCCGAAGGCGACCGGCATCCAGCCGATCGAGGACGTGCTGCCGGTCGTGGCCGCCAACCCGCGGCGGTTCCGGCCGGTGGCCAACATCAACCCGCACCTGCATTACCCGCCGGCCGCCGAGCTGGCCCGGCAGGCCGGCCTGGGCGCGGTGGCGCTGAAGATCCACCCGGTGCACGGCGGCTTCGAGGCCAGCGACCGGATGCTGTACCCGGCTTACGCGTGGGCCGCCGAGCACGGCCTGCCGGTGATCGTGCACTGCGGCACCTCGACCTTCGCCGGGTCGGCCAACGCCTACGCCGACCCGGTCCTGCTCGACCCGGTATTCCGCGACTTCCCCGAGCTCACCGTGGTCCTCGCGCACGGCGGCCGCGGCTGGTGGTATCAGCAGGCGGCGTTCCTGGCGCTGATGCACCCGCAGGTGTGGCTGGAGGTGTCCGGGCTGCCGCCGCGGCGGCTGCCGGACTACTACGGCGCCTCGCTGCGCCGGCTGGCCGGCAAGATGATCTTCGGGACCGACTGGCCGGGCGTGCCCGGCGTGCAGCGCAACGCCCGCGCGCTGGAGAAGGTCCTGACCGAGGCAGGCTGCGGCGAGGCCGAGGTAGCAGGCGCGCTGGGCGGCAACGCAGCGACCGTGTTCGGGCTGGCCTAGCGCGGGAGGCGCGATGGACATCGAGCTGGAGAGCACGGGCCCGGCCCCGGTGCCGCCCGCCGCGCAGCAGGTGATGATCGCGATGCGGGACGGCATCGCTCTGGCCACCGACGTGTACCGGCCGGCCGGGCCCGGGCCGTGGCCCGCCGTGCTGGTCCGGCTGCCGTACGACAAGGACGGCCGCTACACGTTCATGCCGTGGCTGGCCCCGCGCTTCACCGCGCGCGGCTACGTGTTCGTGGTCCAGGACGTGCGCGGCAAGTTCCGCTCCGAGGGCGAGGCGCGCCCGTTCACTTACGAGGGCGCCGACGGCTACGACACCATCGACTGGGTCAGCCGGCAGGAGTGGTGCAGCGGCGCGGTCGGCATGTTCGGCGACTCCTACTACGGCTACACGCAATGGTGCGCGGTGGCCAGCGGCCACCCGGCGCTGCGCGCCATCGTCCCCCGGGTCACCTGCGCCGACCTCGGCACCTGGCTGCGCGGCCCGGTGGACCCGCTGTACGCGGGCACCTACCTGGCCCAGTACTGGTCCGGCCGCGACGCCCATCACTGGCAGGTCGACTTTTCCCGGCGGCCGCTCGCGGCGGTCTTCGACCCCGGCCTGGCCGCCATCGGGCAGCGCTCGGCCGGCCTGGATGACCTGCTGGAGGCCGCCCGCGAGGACCGGCCGGTCGCCCTGTTCGCCGGCGGCGAGCCGTTCACGCAGCTGACCATCCCGGTGCTGCACGCGGTCGGCTGGTTCGACAACATCTCGCCGTGGTCGATGCGCGACTACACGCGGCTGAGCCGCGACCCCCGGCTGGCCGGGCTGCAGTACCTGATCGGGAACTCCACCGACCACGAGAACTTTCACCTGGCCGACGTCCCGGTGCCGGCCAGCCTGGACCACGAGCAGAGCGAGGTGGCGCTGGAGCGGATGCTCCCGCAGTACGTGGATCCGGCTCTGGACTTCTTTGACGCGTTCGTGGCCGGGACGCGCGACCCGGCCACGCTGCCGCGGGTGCGCTGGCACCTGGGCCACGACGACTGGCACGAGAGCCCGCAGTGGCCGCCGCCGGGCGCCGCGGAGCTGCGGCTGCACCTGGGCGACGCGCCCGCGGCCACCCGCGATGCGGCCGGCGGCCGCCTGCTGGCCGGGCCGGAGCCCGGCGGGTCGGCCGCGCGCTGGACGCACGACCCGGCCGACCTCGTCCCCTCGACCGTGGCCGACCCGTTCTCGTTCCTGCACGAGTACCCCGACGAGTGCGCGGTGCAGGGCCGCGGCGACGTGCTCACCTTCACGACCGCGCCGCTCGATCAGCCCCTGGACCTGGCCGGGCCGGTCACCGTCGCCCTGGCGGTGGCGACGACGGCGCCGTCCTGTCACCTGTTCGCCAAGCTGGCCGACGTCGCGCCGGACGGGCGGGCGCTGATGCTGCTGCACGGTGCCGCCACGGTGCCAGGGGATGGCGCCGCGGCCGGGCCGGCCGGGCCGGCGGGGCCGGGCGGGGCGGGCGACGCGGGCGACGCGGGCGGCGCGGGCGAGCCAGCGGCGGGCGCGGCGGGCGGGCCAGCGGTCGCGGCGGGCCAGGCCGCCGAGCTGTACCTGGGGCATACCGCTTACCGGGTGCGGCCTGGTCACCGGCTGCGGCTGGCCGTCGCGTGCAGTGACTTCCCGCAGTACGTGCCGCACCCCGGCAGCGCCGAGAGCCCGTGGTTCGCTACCGCCACGAAACCCAGCCAGCAGACCCTGACCACCCGGGGATCGTTTGTCTCGCTCACGGTACTGCCCGCCGGCTCATCGTGATCAAGGCGACGACCTGGCCAAATGTGCATTGACCGGGTCGGGTCGGTTGATTTACGTTCGCGGTGAAGGGGCGATCCCGGAACCAGCCGGGACGCCTGAACAAGGTTCCGGCCGCGCGTGAGCAGCCCGGCCGGGCAGGAGGGACTGAGCCGGTGCCGTTTGATGTCGAGGCCGTGCGCAAGCGCTTCTCCGCGCTGTCCGATGACTTCGTCTTCCTGGACGCTCCCGGCGGCAGCCAGCTGCCCGACGAGGTGGGCGAGGCGGTCGCCCGGGTGTACCGGGAGGCGGCCGGCAACTATGGCGCCCCGTACGCCACCAGCCGCCGGATCGGCGCCATCGTCACCGAGTGCCGGGCGGCCACGGCCCAGTTCCTCGGCTGCGACCCCGATGAGGTGATCTTCGGCGGCAGCATGACGGCGCTGAACTTCACCCTGACCCGGACGCTGGGCCGCACGCTGCAGGCCGGCGACGAGATCATCGTCACCCGGCTCGACCACGACGCCAACATCGCCCCCTGGCTGGAGCTGGCCCGCGACCATGACCTGGTCGTCAAGCTGGCCGACGTGCACCCCGATACCACCCTGGACCTGGCCGACCTGGAGCGGCAGCTCGGTCCGCGCACGAAGGTCGTGGCGTTCTCCTGGGCCTCCAACGCGGCCGGCACCATCGTCGACGCCCGCGCCGTGTGCGAGCTGGCCCACCAGGCCGGCGCGCTGGCCTGGATCGACGCCGTGCAGTACGCCCCGCACGAGCCGATGGACATGCGCGCCGTCGGCGCCGACGTGCTGCTGTGCTCGCCGTATAAGTTCTGCGGGCCGCACGTCGGCGTCGCCTGCGGCCGCGGGGAGCTGCTGGAGACCTGGCGGCCTTACAAGGTCCGGCCCTCGCCTGTCTCGCCGGTCGGCAGGCGGTTCGAGACCGGCACCCAGCCGTATGAGCTGCTCGCCGGGCTGACCGCAGCGCTGGCCTACCTGGACAGCATCGGCGGCCTGGCCGCGGCCAGCGCCTGGGAGCGCGAGCTGGGCGAGCGGCTGCTGGCGAAGCTGCCCGCGCAGACCCGGCTGTACGGGCTGCCCGGCATGGACGGCCGGGTCCCGACCTTCCTGCTCAACTTCCCCGGCATCCCGTCGGCCACCCTGTCCGAGGCGCTCGCTGAGCGCGGGTTCGGGGTGTGGAGCGGCGAGAACTACTACGCGCCGGGCCTGTACGAGCGGGTGGCCTGGGGTGATGCGCTGCGGGTGGGCCTGGCCCACTACAACACCCTGGCCGAGGTCGACCAGTTCACCCAGACACTGGGCGACCTGGTCGCTGAGCTGGGATAGCGACGCGATGACCGCCACCGTGGCCCGCGCGGCCGAGATTGAGCCCGAGCGCACTGCCTCGGGTGCCCTGGTCACCACCGTCCTGGACACCCGCGGCGTCGGCGGCCGGCTGGTCCGGCGGCTGGTCGAGGTCCCGGCCGGGGCCGCCCACGCGGCGGCGGCCGGGCCCGGCGGCGAGCTGTGGTTCGTGATCAGCGGCACCGGCGAGCTGGACTGCGGCGCGGCTGGCCCCGGCGGCTCCGCGGGCGCCGGCCGGCCGGTCGGCCCGGATCAGGGCATCTGGGTGCCGGCCGGGGCCAACTACCAGCTGCGGGCGGCCGGGCCGGATCCGGTCCGGCTCGACACCGTGTCCCTGCCCGGGCCCGGCGGCTCCGGCGGCCCGGCCGGCTCCGGCGCAGCGGACCAGCGCGCCGGAACGCCGCTGGTCAGCGACCTCGGCGCGTGCGAGGTCGAGCAGACCGGGGACCGGAAGTTCCGGGTGCTGCTCGGGCCGGGCCGGGGCTGCGGGGCGGCCACGCAGTTCGTCGGTGAGATCCCGCCCGGCCAGGCGCCGGTGCACAGCCACACCTACGACGAAGTCGTGCTGATCCTGGGCGGCACCGGGATCGCGCACGTCAACGGCGCGCAGCACCCGGTGGCGCCCGGTACCTGCGTGTACCTGCCGCCCGGCCAGCAGCACTGCCTGGAGAACACCGGCCGCGACACCCTGCTGGTGCTCGGCGTGTTCCAGCCCGGCGGCAGCCCGGCCGCCAAGAGGGTCGCCCCCGGCGAGGCGGCCCCGTGATGGCGACACCGTGAAGGCGGCCCCGTGAAGGCGGCCCCGTGAAGGTCGTCGACCTGACCCAGCCGATGACCAACGGCATGCCGGTAATGGACGGGATCACCCCGCCGCGCTTCGATGACCTGGCCCGGGTCGAGGTGGACGGGTACGGCATGTCCGAGTACTCCTTCCTCAACCACACCGGAACCCACCTCGACGCGCCCTCGCACCAGGTGCCCGGCGGCGCCACGCTGGACGACATCCCGCTGAGCCGGCTGGTCACCGGGGCGCTCACCATCGACGTGAGCGACCAGCCGCCCGGCCCGGTCGGCCTCGATGTACTCGGGCCCTACCTGCCGCAGGTCCGGCCCGGCGACATCGTGCTGATCCGCTCGGGCAACGCCGCCCGGTGGGGCACCGACGCCTACTGGCATGGCTGGTGCTATCCCGACGCCGGCGCGGCCCGGGCGCTGGTCGCGGCCGGAGTGTCGGGCATCGGGTTCGACGGGCCGTCAGCCGACCCCGTCGAGTCCGCCGACTACCCGCTGCACCAGGTGTGGCTGTCGGCCGGGGTGTTCATCCTGGAGAACCTGGCCAGCCTGGCCGGGCTGCCGGACCGCTGTCAGCTCGTCGTCGCTCCGCTCAAGGTCGCCCGCGCCAACGGTGCACCTGCCCGCGTCTTCGCACTTATCGGCGACTAGCCCGGGGAGGGCGTCATGCCGTCCGGATCGCACGCCAAATCACCAGGGGCTGACGGGCTGCGCCGCGGCGTGCTCGGCACCCCGGACGCCATCGCCCAGTCCCTGGCCCTGCTGGCCCTGACCTTCGCCGTCACCGCCGCGCCCGCCGGGGCGGCGGCCACCGCCGGCGGCGCCGTCCCGCTGGCCTACGTCATCGCCGGCGCCGGCAGCCTCTGCCTGGCCTCGGTCATCGTCCGGTTCACCCGGCGCATCGCGCACGCCGGCGGCCTGTACACCTACACCGTCCGCGGCCTGGGCCCGCAGCTCGGCTTCCTGGCCGGCTGGATGTACGCGATCGCGTTCGCGATCGGCATCTCCTTCGTGCTGATCATCTCCGCCGACTTCCTGTCCGTCGTGCTGGCCGCGAACACGTCCGTGCACCTCGGCTGGTTCCCGCTGTACTGCATCCTGCTGGCGATCATGCTGGTCATCGCGCTGGCTGACGTGCGGGTGTCGATGCGGGTACAGCTGGTCGTCGCCGTGGCCGGGGTCATCGTCGTGCTGATCCTCGGCGGGGCCATCGTGGCCAGGGGCGGCGCGGCGGGCCTGTCCTGGCGGCCGTTTGACCCCGGTCAGGCACCCGGCGGGCACGGCCTGGCCCTGGCGGTGATCCTGGCCTTCACCGGGTTCATCGGCTTCGAGGCGGCCGCTGTCCTGGGCGAGGAGGCGGCCCGGCCGCGCCGGGTCATCCCGCGGGCCATCCTCGGCACCGTGATCGCGGCCACCATCTACTTCGTGTTCGCGGCCTGGACCCAGGCGGTCGGCTTCGGGGCCAGCGCGGCGGGCGCCGCGAAGTGGGCCGCCGCCGGCCCGACCGCGCTGGACACGCTGGCCACCCGGTATGTCGGGCACTGGTTCGCCACGCTGGTCGACATCATCGTGGTGATCGACGCCTTCGTCGCCGCGCTGGCCGGGGTCAACCTGACCGCGCGGACCCTGTTCGCGATGGGCCGCGACGGCGGCCTGCCGCGGCTGTTCGCCGCCACCACCCGCCGGTTCCGCAGCCCGTACGCCGGCATCCTGGCCTCGATGGCGCTGACCCTGGTGCTGGGCGCCACGCTCGGCCGGCACTATGGCGTGTTCACCTACTTCGCGCTGATGGCCACCACCGGGTCGCTGGGCATCCTGGCCGTCTACATCCTGGTCGCCATCGCCGGCGCGGCGTACTTCTGGCGGATCCGCCGCGAGCCCGGCCAGTCGTGGAATGTGCTGCTGGACGTGCTGCTGCCGCTGGCCGCGGTGGCCGTCTGCGGCTACACCATCTACGCCTCGGTGCTGCCCCGCCCGCCGGCGCCGATCAGTTACTCGCTGTGGATCGCGCTGGGCGTCCTGGGCGCCGGGCTGCTGGTGGTGGCCGGGCTGGCGGCCACCCGGCCGGACCGGGTGCGCCGGTTCGGGCAGGCCTTCGAGGAGGGCGAGAGCGGGTAGCGGGTCAGGCGCCGTCCGGCGGGGCGTCCATCAGGATCAGCAGCCGGGGCAGCTCAGCCTCGTCCAGGTAGGGCGCGTAGTACTCGAAGATGTGCCGCCGGGCCAGCGTGCAGGCACGCGCCGGGTCCTGCTGGCGCACCGCGTCCAGGACCAGCGCGTGCCGCCGGCAGCTGTCCAGCATCTGCGCCGGGCGGTCCTCGGCCTGGGTGATCTTGCGCTCGATCAGCTGCAGGACCACCGTCCGGACCACCTCGTTGGAGACCTGGAGCAGCTTGTTGCCCGCCGCCTCGGCGATCAGGTCATGGAAGGCCATGTCGGCCCTGGCGAAGGTGTCGTGCCCGCTGCTGACGCTGGCCTGCATCGTCGCCAGCGCCTCCTGCATCGCGGCCAGCTGAGCGTCGGTGCGGAACTGCGCAGCCAGCTGGTTGGCGCAGCCCTCGGTCATGATCCGGTACTGCAGCAGCTCGGCCAGCCCCACGGTGTCGGCCCGGACCAGGCTGGACATGGACTTATGCAGCCCGGCGGTGGAGAACGGCAGCACCACCGGTCCGTTCGGGTCGCCGGGCCGCGACTGCACCCGCCCGTCGCTCTGCAGCACCCGCAGTGCCTCGCGGATCGTCGAGCGGCTCACGCTGAACTGCGTCATCAGGGCCCGCTCGGACGGCAGCCGGTCGCCGGGAGCCAGCGTGCCGTCGTAGATTGCGGTCTCGATCTGCTCGACGATCAGCTCGTAGGCCCGCGCCGGGCGGACTGGCTCGAACATGGTCATGTCGTCCATTCGTTTCGGGGCCCGCGAGCGCGCACGGTCATCGTAGCGGGCCGGGAATGGCCAGCCTTGACAACATTTGTGCTGCCAGGACAGTCTACTGGTCCGGCCACTAGCAGAACGGGCTGCTGCCGGACAGTCCCGCGGAGGTAACCGGCATGAGCAGCGCGGCCAGCGGCACGCCGACCGACATCCGGGTCGTGCTGACCTTCGACGTGGATGCCGAGCTGCTGTGGCTGGCCCGCGACCCCGGCTCGGCGGACAAGCCGGTGTGGCTGTCCCAGGGTTCCTACGGCATCCGCGAGGGCCTGCCGCGCATCCTGCGGATGCTGGCCAGCCGCGGTGTACCCGCCAGCTTCTTCGTGCCCGCCCGCAACATCGAGGAGCACCCCGCGGAGATCGCCGCCATCCTGGCGGCCGGGTTCGCGATTCAGCACCATAGCTACAGCCACACCTGGCCCGAGAACCTGTCGGCGGGGCAGGAGCGCGAGGAGATGGAGCGCGCCGCGCAGGTCCTCACCGACTTCACCGGCACGGCGCCGGCCGGGTACCGCTCCCCGGCGGGCGAGTTCACCCCGCGCACGCTCGGCCTGCTGACTGAGCTGGGCATCGAGTTCTCCTCCAACATGTTTGACCGGGACAGCCCGTACCTGCTGGAGGTCGGCGGCCAGCAGTCCGACATCGTGGAGTTCCCGTTCGCCTGGTCGCTGGACGACGCGCCGTTCTGGCTGTACAGCAACCGGCTGCCCGGCCGGTCGATGGCCGCCCCGAGCGCGGTCCTGGAGACCTGGTGCCGGGAGTATGACGGGCTGCGCGCCGAGCCCGGCCGGTGCCTGGTGCTGGCCATGCACCCGCAGGTGATCGGCCGCCCGGCCCGGATGTGGGTGCTCGGCCAGTTCATCGAGCACGTGCTCGCCGACGGCGGCCAGTTCACCACGCTGGAGGCGCTCTCCGCGCAGGTCCGGCCGGGACTGCTGGCCGCGCGGGCCAGCACGGCGCGATGACGGCCGGCCCGCCGCCGGACACAACGGCGCCGGACACATGGGCGCCGGGCGCACGGGCGCCGGGCGGGCCGCTGGCCGGGCTGACCGCGGTCGTCACCGGCGGCGCCGGGGGCATCGGCCAGGCCACCGTCGCGCGGCTGGCCGCCGGCGGTGCCGTGGTCGCGTCCGTGGACCTGACCACCGCCGACCAGGCGACGAAACGAGCTGACGCCGCGCCGGGCGACCGGGGCGCCGGGCCCGCGCTGACCATCCGCGCCGACGTCACCAGCACCGCTGACCTGGCCGCCGCGGCCCGCCGGGTGCGCGGCGAGCTCGGCGGCTGCGACATCCTCGTGCTCTGCGCCGGGGTGGCCGTCACCGGCCCGGCCGGCACCGCGACCGAGGCCGACTGGGACCGCGTGTTCGCCGTGAACGTGCGCGGCGCGTGGCTGAGTTTCCGGGAGTTCCTGCCGGTGCTGCGCCGCCCGGCCAGCGTCGTCACCGTCGCGTCGGCGACGGGCCTGCGGCCGCTGCCCGGCCTGGCTGCCTACAGCGCCGCCAAGGCCGCGCTGATCGGGCTGACCCGCAGCATTGCCGTCGACTACGCCGCCGACCAGATCCGGGCCAACTGCGTGTGCCCCGGCCAGGTGGCCACGCCGCTGGCGGCCCGGGTGCAGGCGCAGCGGCCGGCCGGCCAGCGCGCGGCGGTGGCCAGCTTCGCCGACTACCCGGTGCAGCGGGCCGGCCAGCCAGCCGAGGTCGCCGCCGCGATCAGCTACCTGTGCCAGCCCGAGGCGGGCTATGTCACCGGCACGGTGCTGGCCGTTGACGGCGGCCGCTCCCTGCACTGACCGGGCGCCCGGCGCCGCATCCACCGGCTAGTCCGCGAATCCCGGCGGCCGGGTCCCGGCCCAGCCGCCGGCCCGCTCGAAGGCGCGGCTGACCCGCAGCAGCAGCGCCTCGCTGCGCGGCCGGCCGATGACCTGCAGTCCGACCGGCAGCCCGTCGACGAAGCCGCACGGCAGCGTGGCCGCGGCGAAGCCCGCGTAGTTGACGATGAAGGTATAGGCCACCAGCGGCCCGCGCTCGATGGGCCCGGTGATGGCCGGCGCGATCCCGCCGACGGTCGGGGTCAGCAGCACGTCGGCCCCGTCCAGCAGGCCGTCCAGGTGAGCGATGACCTGGCTGCGCAGGTTCAGCGCGCGGGAGTACTCGGCCCCGGTGACCGCCGCGCCGCGGGCGAAATGCGACCGGCCGTACTCCGACAGCAGGCCGCGGGCGGCCGGGTCGGTGTGCAGCTGCTGCCCGATGGAGGCATACCGGTCGGCCAGCAGCATCGTGTAGAAGGACTCCATCCACCGCTCGGCGGCCAGCCCGCCCGCCGCCTCGGCCACCTCGGCGCCGAGGCCGGCGAAGGTGCCGGCCGCGGACCGGGCGGCGGTAACCGCCCGCTCGTCGATGCCCGGCACGTCGCCGCAGTCACCAGTCCAGTGCATCCGCAGGCCGGCCACCGGCTCGTCCAGGCCGGCCAGGTAGTCCGGCACCGGGCTGCGGTCGCTGGCCGGGTCACGCGGGTCGGCGCCGGCCAGCGCCTGCAGCAGCAGCGCGGCGTCCCGGACATCGCGGGAGATCGGCCCGGCGTTGGAGAACATGATGGTGGCGCCGATCCCGCCGTGCCGCGGCAGCAGCCCGTTGCTCGGGTACAGCCCGTACGCCCCGCACAGCGCGGCCGGGATCCGGGTCGACCCGCCGCCGTCGCTGGCGATCGTCAGCGGGGTCAGCCCGGCGGCCACCGTCGCGGCCGAGCCGCCGCTGGACCCGCCGCTGGTCCGGTCCAGGTCCCACGGGTTGCGGCACTCGGCGGTCAGCCGGTTCACCGTCCGGGGGTAGAGCGCGAACTCCGGCAGGTTGGTCTTGCCGATCACCACCGCGCCGGCCGCGCGCAGCCGCTCGACGTGCACCGCGTCCTGCGCCGGCCGGAAGTCCCGGTACAGCAGCGAGCCCGCGGTGGTCACCATGTCACGGGTCCAGTACAGGTCCTTGACCGAGACCGGCACCCCGAACAGCGGGCCCGGCGGCTGGCCGGCGGCGCGCTCGCGCTCCAGGCGCGCGGCCGTCGCCAGCGCCGCGTCAGCGGCGACGGTGATGAAGCCGTGCAGCCGGCCGTCGGCGGCGGCGATCCGGGCCAGGAACGCCTCGGTCACCTCGACTGGCGAGCGCTGCCCGGCGGCCATCTCCTCACGCAGCTGCCAGGCCGGCCGCCAGTGCAGCGCCGTGTCCGTCACGATGATCTCCTCTCGGCGGTCACGCCGCCGCTCGCAGCGGTGCCGCCGCTGCCCGCGCCGGTCACCCGGGCCAGCAGCGCCGCGGCGACCCCGGCGGTGGTCGCCGTGCCGCCGACGTCGGGCGTGCGCTCGCCGGGGCGAGCCAGGGTGGCCGCGACCGCGGCGCGGATGGCGCCGGCGGCCCGCGGCAGGTCCAGGTCGTCGGCCAGCATCGCGGCCGACAGCGCGCAGGCGCACGGGTTGGCGATGCCGCGCCCGGCGATGTCCGGGGCCGAGCCGTGCACCGGCTCGTACACGCCCGGCGCGGACCGGTCGTAGGGCACGTTGGCGCTGGGTGCCAGGCCGAGCCCGCCGGTCAGGCTGCAGGCCAGGTCGGACAGCACGTCGCCGAACAGGTTGCCGCACAGCAGCACGTCGAGTCCGGCCGGCCGCTCCACCAGCCGGGCGGCCATCGCGTCAGCCAGCACGACCTCGCAGGTCACGTCCGGGTAGTCCGCCGCGACCTGCGCGGTCACCTCGTCCCACAGCGTGTACCCGTAGCGCAGCACGTTGGACTTGGTCACCAGGGCCAGCCCGCCGCGCCGCCGCCGGGCCCGCTCGAACGAGAACCGGGCGATCTTCTCGATCACCGCCCGGCTGTGCACGGCCACCTCGATGGCGACCTCGCCGGGCCGGCCCTGCTGGGAGCGGCCGCCGATGCCGGCGTACTCCCCCTCGGTGTTCTCCCGGACGATCAGCAGGTCGATGCCGTCGGGCCGGGCCAGCGGGCTGCGCGCGCCGGGCCAGAACTGCGCGGGCCGCAGGTTCAGCGCCAGCCCGAGCCGCTGGCGCAGCGCCAGGATCAGGCCCCAGATCAGCTCGTGGTCGGGCACGTCGGGCCGGCCGACCGCGCCGAACAGCACGCCGTCGAATCCGCGCAGCAGCTCCGGGCCGTCGCCGGGCATCGCCTGCCCGGTGCGCAGGTACCGGTCGCCGCCCCAGTCCAGCTGCTCGGCGTCCACGACGGCGCCGTCGAGCGCGGCCGCGGCGGCCAGCACAGGCAGCGTCGCGGCGGTCACCTCGGGCCCGATCCCGTCGCCGCCGATGACCGCGACCCGGATCCGCCGGCCCGGCCCGGCCGGGCCCGCGGTCATGGCTGGTCCCCGCCGGGCGCCGGGCCGGCCTGGCCGGTCACGCCGCCGATGAACTGGGCGATGACGGCGGCGACCTGCTCGTGCACGGTCTCGTTGAGCACGTCGTGCCGGGCGCCGGGGAAGATGGCCAGCCGGGCGTGCGGCAGCACCGCGGCCCAGTACCGCGCTCCGGAGACCGGGGACACCAGGTCGTCCTCGCCGTGCACCAGCAGCACCGGCTTGTCCAGCCCCGGCAGCGCGACCACCAGCTCCGCCCAGGCGGGCGGCAGGACCCGGCGCAGCGAGGCGGTCATCTGCGGCCCGCCGGTGAACACCAGCGGGTCCTCCGCCAGCCAGCGCAGGTAACCGGGGTCCGCGGACAGGCTGCCCGCCAGCTCGATGTCGCCGGTGTCGGTACGGAAGCCGGGCGGCTCGGTCAGCTTGGAACCCGACAGCACCACGGCGGCATAGCGATCCGGGTGCCGGGTGGCGGCCACGGCGCCCATGATCGCGCCGAGTGAGTGGCCCTGCAGGATCAGCGGCACGCCGGGGTCGGCCGCCGCGGCCAGGTCCGCGAGCTGCCCGATGTCGGCCACCAGGTCATCGGCCGAGGTGATGACGCCCCACCGGCCGGTGCCGGGGGACCCGGCACTGCGGCCGTGACCGATCTGGTCCAGCGCGCGCAGGCTGATGCCGTGGCCGCCCAGGTGCCCGGCGTACCGGTCGTAGAGCCCGGCGTGCTCGCCGACCCCGTGCGCGAAGATCACGGTGGCCCGGGGTCGCGGCACCAGCCACTCGCGGTAGTACGCCGGGCCGGCCGCCCCGTCAAAGCTCGGCACGCTCGCCTCCCTCGTCTGCTGCTGACCGGGCTACCGGATGCAGGCACGCGACGCGGCTCTCGCCGCGCCGGGCCAGCGGCGGGATCGCGGCCAGGCAGTCCTGCTGGCGGGCCGGGCAGCGCGGCGCGTACCGGCAGCCCGGCGTCTCGGTGTCATCGTCCGCGGTGGTCAGCAGCGCGCTGTCCAGGCCGGCGCCGAGTGTCCCGGCGCGGCCGCTGCCCCGGCCGGGCCGCGATTCCACCAGCGCCCGGCTGTACCAGTGCGCCGGGTGGTCCAGGACCTCGGTGGTCGGGCCCTCCTCCACCACGCAGCCGTCGTACATGATCAGCACCCGGTCGGTGGCGTGCCGCACGACAGCCAGGTCGTGCGAGACCAGCACGAGCGCCAGGCCGCGCTGCTCCCGCAGGTCCTGCAGGAGGTTGAGGATCTGCGCCTGGACGGACACGTCCAGCGCGCTGGTCGGCTCGTCGGCGACCAGCAGCCGGGGTCCGCAGGCCAGCGCCCGGGCGATGCCGGCCCGCTGGCACTGCCCGCCGGACAGCCGGGCCGGGCGGCTGTCCAGCGCGTCGGCGCCGAGGCCGACCTCGCGCAGCAGGTCCGCCGCGGCCCGGTCGGCGGCAGCCCGGGACAGCCCGTCCCAGTACCGGAAGACCTCGGCCACGGTCTGTCGCGGGGTGCGCGTCGGGCTGAGCGAGCCGAGCGGGTCCTGGAAGATCATCTGGACCTGGCGGCGCAGCGGGTGCCGCCGGACCACCCGTGACCACGGCACGCCCGACACCAGGATCTGGCCGTCCGCCGGGGCCAGCGCGCCGACCAGCGCCCGGGCCAGCGTGGTCTTGCCGCTGCCGCTCTCGCCGACGATCCCGATGGCCGCGCCCGGCGCGACCTCGATGGCGGCATCGCGGACCGCGGGCGCGGTGCGGCCGGGGTAGGTGATCGTCACCCCGGACGCGCGGACCAGGGGGGTCACCGGCAGCGGCAGCGCGCTCATGCGCCGGCTCCCGGGGCATCGTGGCGGTCAGCGGCGGGCACGTCCGCCGCGTGCCAGCAGGCCGACCGGTGGCCGGGCCCCTGCTCGGCCAGCGGCGGCACCTCGGCCCGGCACTGGTCGCTGGCCAGCGGGCAGCGCTCGGCGAACTGGCACCCGGCCAGGCCGGGGGCCAGCGGCCGCGGCTGGCCGGGAATCGCCGCCAGCCGGGCGCCGCGCTGGGCGCGGGTGGGCCGGGCGGCCAGCAGCGCCCGGGTGTAGGGGTGCCGCGGGGCCGTCAGGATGACCGGTGCGGGCCCGGATTCCACGACCGTGCCGGCGTACATCACGGCGATCTGCTCGGCGATGCTCTCCACGACCGACAGGTCGTGCGTCACGAAAATTGTCGACATCCCGGTCGCCGCCCGCAGCTCGGCCAGCAGGTCCACGATGCCGTGCTGCACGGTCATGTCCAGCGCGCTGGTCGGCTCGTCGGCGACCAGCAGGTCCGGGCGGCCGGCCAGGGCCAGCGCGATCATCAGCCGCTGCCGCATCCCGCCGGACAGCTCATGGGGATAGGCGCCGAGCACCTGCCGGGGCCGGGGCAGGTGCACCATCTCGAGCAGCTCCGCCGCCCGCGCGTCGTGCGGGGCGCCCGGATCCAGCTCGCGCAGCGTCTCGCGGACCTGGCGGCCGACCTTCATCACCGGGTCCAGCGAGCCGAGTGAGTTCTGCGGGACCAGCCCGATGCGCCGCCCGTAGAGCCGCCGCCACCGGGCTGGTGACTGGGCCAGCAGGTCGATGCCGCCGTAGCGGACCGAGCCACCCGTCACGGTGACGCCGATCCGGGTCAGCCGGCCCGTGATCGCGCGGCAGGCCATGGTCTTGCCCGCGCCGGTCTCGCCGACCAGGCCGAGGCAGCTGCCCGGCTCCAGCCGGAAGCAGACATCGCGCAGGACCGGCCGGCCCGCGGCGGCCACCGCGAGCCCGTCAACGGCCAGCGCCGCGGCGGGACGGCGCTCGCTCCCGGCCGCGGCGGGCGGCACGCGCTCAGTCATCGGCACCGCGCAGCAGGCCGTCGGCCAGCAGGCTGAGGGCGAAGCCGGTGAGGGCCAGCAGCAGGCCCGGGCACACCGTGATCCACCAGGCCGAGTCGAGGTAAGCGCGGCCCTCGTACATGATGGCGCCCCACTCGGGGGTCGGCGGCTGCACGCCCACGCCGAGGAAGGCGAACGACGACAGCGCGCCCATGGTCAGGATCGCGTCGGCGACCGCGTAGGCGATGGTGACCGGGACCACGCCGGGCAGGATGTGCCGGAAGATGATCTTGCGGCGCGGGTAGCCGAGGATCTCGGCGGCCACGATGTAGTCCCGCTGCCGGATGGTCATCGCCTCGGCGCGGGCCAGCCGGGCGTAGAAGGTCCAGCCCAGCACCAGGAACGCGATGAGCACGGCGGTCAGGCCGCGCGGCGCGGGGCCGATCTGGGCGCTGGGCCCGACGATAACCACCAGCACCAGGATGGTCACCAGGTACGGGAACGCGATGAAGGCGTCCACCAGGCGGGCCACGGTCAGGCTGGCCCAGCGGCGCTTGCTGGACCCCGCGCACGCGCCGATGATCGTCCCGGCGGTGCACGAGATGGCCACCACGGCCGCGGCCACCGCGATGTCGATCCGGCCGCCGGCCAGGGTGCGGACGAACACGTCGCGGCCGAGATCGTCGGAGCCGAACGGGTGCGCCAGGCTGGGCGGCGCGAACGGCGCCGTCACGAATGCGTTGGTAGCGTCCGGCCAGAACACCGGGACCAGCACGCACGCCCCGATGATCAGGATCAGCAGGCCGCCGCCCGCCCGCACGGCGGCCGACCGGCCGACCGCCCGGCGGACGCCGGAGAACATCAGCGCCCGGCGGGCCCGGCCCGCCGGGGCACCCGTGCCCGCCAGCACGCTCACCGGCCGTGCCTGATCCGCGGGTCGACGACCGTGTAGGCCACGTCGGCCAGCAGGTTGGCCAGCACCACCACCAGCGCCGTGACGATGGCGACGCCCTGGATCACCGTGTAGTCCAGCTCCGATACCGCCTGAACCAGCACCTGCCCGATGCCGGGCAGGGCGAACACTGCCTCGACGACCACGGCGCCGGAGATGAGCCAGCCGATGTTCAGGCCGACCAGGGTGATCAGCGGCAGCAGGCTGTTGGGCAGGATGTGGGCCAGCACCACCCGGCGCGGCGAGATGCCGCGGGCCAGGGTGGCCTCGACGAACGGCTGCCGGGCGGCGGCCAGCGCCGACTGGCGGGTCGCGCGGACGATGACCGGGCCCAGGTAGCAGGACAGGGCGACGGCGGGCAGCAGCAGGTAGCGGGCATCGGCGGCCGCATGCGCGCCCCAGCCGCCGGCCGGCAGCGCGTGCAGTTCGAGGCTGAACACCAGGATCAGCAGCAGCCCGACGAAGAACGGCGGCGAGGCCAGCAGCACGACACTCAGGCCGCGCACCCCGACGTCCAGGCCGGGCAGCCGCGACAGCACGCTCCACAGCCCGGCCGGCACGCCGGCCGCGACCGACAGCACGACCGTGGCGGCCACCACCGTGAGCGTCACGCCCAGGCCCGACAGCACCAGGCTGGACACCGTGACGCCCTGCTCGACCAGCGAGCTGCCCATCCGGCCGTGCAGCAGCCCGGTGAAGTAGCTCCACAGCTGGGCCGGCAGCGAGCGGTCCAGGCCGAGCTGGTGGCGCAGCGCCGCCACCGCCCGCGGGGTCGCCTTCTGGCCGAGCACCTGCTGCGCCGGGTCGCCCGGGATCAGCCGGACGATCAGGAAGACCAGCACGGCCACCAGCACCATGATCAGCACGGCCTGCAGCACGTCGGTCACTAGCCGCCGCGGCCAGCCGCCGGATGCCCGGCGGCTGGCCGCGTGGCCCGCCCGGCCGCCACCCGCCGGGATGGGGGCGGCCGGATGATCAGCTGCCGACACGGGCGACTGCGACCTGGTCCGTCGGCTCCACGTCGATGAACTTGGACGACACCCGCTGCACCCACAGGTCGTTGTCGGTCGCGACCGTCGCGTACGGCACGTCCTTGTCGAACAGGGTGTTGATCTGCGCCAGCGCCGCCGCCTGGCCGGCCCCGGTCGCCTCGCGCGCCTTCTCGATCGCCCCGGTCAGCTTCGGGTCCTTCCAGTAGCTGTAGAAGCCCTGGAAGAAGCTGCCCGGCAGCGCCGCGTACTCCAGCATCCCGTCCGGGATGTTGGCGAAGTCGTACAGGAACGCGAGTGACATCTGGTACTTCGGGTGCAGGATGACGTCGTTGTTGTAGCCGGTGGCCGTCAGCGACGTGATCTTCACGTGGATGCCGATGTCGGCCAGGTTCTGCTGGGCTACCTGGGCCAGCTGGCTGGCCCAGCCGCCCAGGATCGGCGAGATGTCCAGCTGGATCGAGCAGCCGTGCGCGCACGGGGTCCCGGCCAGCAGCTTCTTGGCCTGTGCCACGTCGCGGGCGGTCGAGATCGAGCTGTCGTAGCCGGTCATGGTGGACGGCCAGAAGCTGCTCAGCGGCTTGGCCAGGCCGCGCCAGACGATCTGGTTCATCTGGTCCCGGTTCAGCGCCAGCGATACGGCCCGGCGGACGTTCACGTTGTTGAACGGCGGCGCGGTGTTGTTGAACGGGAAGCCGTAGAACCCGTACATCTGCTGCAGCTTCCACTGCAGCCCGCCGCTGGCCAGCTGCGGCTGGATGCTCATCGGCAGGCCCTCGGCCATCGAGGTCTGGCCTGTCTTCAGCTGGGCCAGGGTGGTGTTGAAGTCCGCCACCGTGGTGAAGTTGATGGTCTTGATGACCGGCTGGGCGCCCCAGTAGTGCGGGTTGGCCACGAACGTGGCGTTGTTGCCGCCGCCCCAGGACTGGACCATGTACGGGCCGGCCGAGACCGGCTTCTGCATGTAGGCGGCGGGCTTCTTGTACGCCGACGCGGGCAGGATCGCGAACCCGGACTCGGCCAGGATGACCGGCAGCGACGGGTAGGGCTGCGTCAGCTTCACCACGACCGTGCTGGCGTCCGGCGCCGTCACCGACTTCATCGGCTGGGCGAAGAAGGCCCACACGTTGGCGGCGTTGGTCCGGTCGCGGTTCAGCGTCACGGCGACGTCGTGGGCGGTCAGCGGCGTGCCGTCGGAGAACTCCAGGTGCGGCCGCAGCTTGAAGGTCCAGGTCAGCTTGTCGGCCGAGGTGGTGGCGCTCTGCGCGAGGCCGGGCTCGGGAGCTGACGCGGTGCCGTAGCGGAACTCATACAGGCCCTCGCCCCACAGCCCGATGGCGTTGATCTCCTGGACGTTGTAGCCCAGGTCGGGGTCGAGGTTGTTCATCTTGGACGGGAACGCCACGGTGGCCGCGGCCGGGGCTTTCGTCACCGCCGCCTTGCCGCCCGAGCTCGCGCCCGTGGTGCCGCCGGAGCTGCCGCCCGACGAGCACGCCGCCAGTGCGGCGGCCGAGATAACGGCTATTGCCAGCGGGACAGTCCTGCCCCGGCTGAGTGAGACCGCGCGCTTCGCCATGAATTCCCCTGGATGAGCCGGCATGCTGGCCTGACCAGTAGGCCTAGTGCGAGGCAGTTGACCATAGCCCCTCTTGGCATGTCAAGACCGACATCTCACGCTGTGTCCCACCCGCCCCAGATCGACCAGCCGCCGTCCACCCGGAGCGTCTGGCCGGTCATGTAGGACGCTTCCGGCGAGAGCAGGAACCGGATCACCGCCGCCACCTCGCCGGGCTGGCCCAGCCGGCGCATCGGCGTGCGCTCCAGCACCCGGTCGCGGTCCAGCAGGCCGGCCTCGAAGTTCCGGGCCACCAGCGGCGTCTCGATCGTGCCCGGCGCCACCGCGTTGACCCGGATGCCCAGCCCGGCCCACTCGGCGGCCAGCGACCGGGTGAATCCCTCGATAGCCGACTTGGCCGAGCCGTAGGCGACCCGGCCCGGCAGCGCGAGGGCGGCCGCCACGCTCGACACGTTCACCACCGCGGGCGCCGGGCTGGCCGCCAGCAGCGGCAGCGCCGCCTGGCACAGCCGGGCCGGGGCATGCACGTGCAGCGCGAACAGCGCGGCCCAGTCGGCCGGCGCGATGTCGGCCAGCGGTGCGGTCAGCCCGGCGCCGGCGTTGTTCACGACCGCGTCGATCCGGCCGAACTGCGCGGCCGCCGCCGTGACCAGCCGACCGGGCACCTGCTCGTCGCGGACGTCGCCGGGCACCAGGGCCGCCGTGCCGGCCGACACCGCCCCGCTGGCCGCCCGGAGCCCGGCCGGGTCGAGGTCGTTGAGCACCAGGTCATACCCCGAGTGCCAGAGCAGGTCCGCGACGGCGCAGCCGATCCCGCGCGCCGCCCCGGTCACCACCACTACCGGCCGGCCCGGCCGCCGGGCCGCCTGCTCCGCCGGCTCGCCAAGCGTAGATTCCTCGCTCATCCCGCACCTCCCGCTGGCCTGCGCCCGGCAGGCGGCGACCGCCCAGGTCACTCGCGGTAACCCCCGTGTCAGGGCTGCCGGGCCGGGCACGCCGACTACCTGCCAGGACTTGACATGGCACTCAGACAGCGATCACTCTACGTGCCGTAGATCCCGAAAGATCCGCCCTTGTCCGCCACTGGCTCCCGGCCTTCCCGGCCCGCCCCGGACGGCGGAGGTTCCCCGAGCGGAGGTCGGCGGCAGCGCGTGAGTACTCCAGGGACAACTCCCCCGGCCGGGGTCCGGATCGACGAGGCCGGGCTGCTGGCCTTCACCCGGGACCTGGTCCGCGCCCGGTCCGTGCACGACCCGGCGGCCGGGCTGACCGAGCAGCCCGCCGCCGACCTGGTGGCCGCCCGGATGCGCGGCTACGGCTGGGATCCCGTCATCCAGGAGGCCGCGCCGGGCCGGCCGAACGTCATCGCCTTCGTGGACGGGGCGGGCGGCGGACCCGGCCGCGACGGCCCCCTGCTGGCGTTCGTCGGGCACACCGACGTCGTGACCGAGGGCGACCGCGCGGACTGGACCACCGACCCGTTCGGCGGGGAGATCCGCGACGGCAAGCTGTTCGGCCGCGGCGCGGCCGACATGAAGTCCGGGCTGGCCGCGGCCATCTTCGCGGTCCGGGCCCTGCAGCAGGCCGGGCCGTTTCCGGGCCGGATCGCGGTGTGCGCCCTGGCCGATGAGGAAGAACTGATGCTGGGCGCCAAGCACCTGGCGGCCTCGGGCCTGCTGGCCGGCGCCGCCGGCGCGATCATCTGCGAGCCCGAGGGCGGCGAGATCTGCACGATCGCCAAGGGCGCCATCCGGGTGCGCGCGGACCTGCACGGCACCATGGCGCACGGCGCCATGCCGCACCTGGGCCGCAACCCGCTCGCCGCGGCCGGGCCCCTGCTGGCCGCCGCGGCCGGGCTGCAGGCCGAACTGCGCGCCGAGCACGGCCTGACCGGTGACCTGGACACCGTCTCCATTACCCCGACCGCCATCGCCGGCGGCAATTCCCGGCAGGTCAATGTGATTCCCGCCCACGCGGCCGTGTATCTCGATATCCGCACCATCCCGGTGGTGGATCACGGCATTCTGCTGGAGCGCCTGACGTGCCTCGCCCGGCGGGCCGCCGCGGCCAGCGGGGTCGGCGTGACGCTGACCGTCCTGGATGACCGGCCGGCTGTCGAGGTGAGCCGCGAGCATCCGGTAGTCGCCGCGCTGAGCGCCGCTCACCTGCAGGTTCACGGGCAGCCCGCGCCGTTCGGCATCGTTCCTGGCACCACCGACGGAACGATCCTGACCCGCGATGCGGGCCTGCCCACCGTCGTCTACGGGCCCGGCGGGAAATGGATCGCGCACCAGGCCGATGAATTCGTGGAAATAGCCGAGCTCGGGCAGTACGCGCGCGTCTACGCCGAGGCGGCCCGGCAATTCCTGGCCGATCCCGCGAATGGCGGGCCGGGGCATTCCGGCCGGCGGCATGACGGCGCGGGCGCCGGCGGCGCGGGCGACGGCGGGGCGGCATGACGACGGCCGCCGTCCTCGGCGGCCTGCCGGCCGGGCTGCCGGTCGGCGACGGCTGGGTGGCGACCGGCGGGACCGTGCCGGTGCGCTTTCCGTTCGACGGCAGCCTGGTCGCGGACGCGCCGGTCGGCACCCCGGAACTGGCCCGCGCGGCGGTGGACGCAGCCGTCGCGGCCCGGCCCGCGATGGCCGGGATGCCGGCGCACGCGCGCCGGGCGGCGCTCGCGGCGGTCGGCGACCAGCTGCGCCGCCACCGCGACGACCTGGTAGACCTGCTGGTCCTGGAGACGGGCAAGCCGCTGGGCGACTGCCGGGCCGAGGCCGACCGGGCCATCCTGACGGTGCAGGCCGCCACCGAGGAGGTCGGCCGGATCCACGGCGAGACCGTCGCGCTGGACATGACCCCGGCGGGCGAGGGCATGACCGGGTTCTGGGTCCGGCGGCCCATCGGGGTCGTCGTCGGGATCACCGGCTTCAACTACCCGCTGCTGCTGGCGGCGCACAAGATCGCCCCGGCCATCGCGGCGGGCTGCCCGGTCATCTGCAAGCCGGCCCCGCAGGCCCCGCTGGCCGTGCTGCGGCTGGCCGCGCTGTGCCGCGCGGCGCTGCGCATCGCCGGCGGCCCGGCGGCCGGCGTCCAGGTCGTGACCGGCGACGCCGAGGTCGGGTCCGCGCTGGTCACCGACCGCCGGGTCGGTGCGGTGTCGTTCACCGGGTCGGCGGCGGTGGGGCACCAGATCGCCCGTGACGCGGCGCCGGCCAAGGTGCTGCTGGAGCTGGGATCCAACTCCGCGCTGATCGTGGCCCGCGACGCCAGCCTGGCCGCAGCGGCTGACGCGGTCGCCCGCGGTGGGTTCTACGCCAGCGGCCAGGCGTGCATCTCCGTGCAGCGGGTCCTGGTCGACGAGCGGGTGGCGCCGGAGTTCACCGGCCTGCTGATGCACCGCGTGGCGCAGCTGCGGACCGGCGACCCGCGGCTGGAGAGCACCAGCGTCGCGGCCCTCATCGACGCTGCCGCGACCAGGCGGGTCCGGGACTGGGTGGCGGCCGCGGTCCGCGCCGGGGCCCGGGTCGTGACGGGAGACGGCGCGCAGGCCGGCGCGAGCGCCACGGACGGCGCTGACAGTGCGGACGGCGCGGTCGCCGCGGTCGGCCCGGACACCCCGGACAGTGCGAGCGCCGCGCGCGGTGCAGATCTCGGAGGCGGTGCGGACGGCGCACGCGGCCCGCTGGGGCCGGTCGTCCTGGCCGACGTTCCCGAGGACGCCGACATCTGGGCCGAGGAGGTCTTCGGGCCAGTGGTCTGCCTGCGCACGGTACGCGGCATCGACGAGGCCATCGAGGTCGCCAACGCCTCCCGGTACGGCCTGCACGCCAGCGTGTTCACCAGCTCGCTGAGCACGGCGCTGACGGCGCTGCGGCGGCTGGAGGTGGGCGGCGTGGTGATCAACGAGGTGCCCGGCTTCCGGGCTGACAACATGCCCTACGGCGGCGTGAAGGACTCCGGCCTGGGCCGGGAGGGACCGCGGTTCGCGGCCGAGGAGTTCACCGTCACCGTGATGGCGGTGCTGAAGCCGCTGCCGACCCTGGAGGCACCATGACCGTCCCGGCCGGGACTGCACCAGACCCCGGCTCGCCGCCGCGCGGCTATGGCGGGCTGTTCGACCTGAGCGGGCGCGATGCACTGGTCATCGGGGCCGGGTCCGGCATCGGCCGGGAGTCCGCGATCGCCCTGGCCGCCTTCGGCGCCCGGGTGACCTGCGCCGACATCAGCCTGCCCGCGGCTGAGCTGACGGCCGTGCTGGCGGCCCAGGAGGCCGCTCTGGCCGCCGGCGGCGCCGGGGCCACCGCAATCGAGCTGGACATGCTCGACGAGTCCGCCATCGAGCAGGCGGCGGCCGGGCGGCCGGATACCGACATCCTGGTCTTTACCGCGGCCACCAACGTGCGCAAGCGGATCCTGGACTACTCGGCCGCAGAGGCGCAGCGGGTCATTGACCTGAACCTGCGCGGGCCCTTCGCCCTGCTGCGCGCCTTCGGGGCCCAGATGGTGGCCCGCGGCGGCGGGTCCGTCATCGGGTTCACCTCCATCCGCGCCGTGACCACCGAGCCGGGCCAGGCTATGTACGCGGCGACCAAGGCCGGCCTGGTGCAGTTGCTGCGGACCGCCGCCGCCGAGTGGGGCCCGGCGGGCGTCCGGGTGAACCTCATCGCGCCAGGCGTGGTGGAGACCCCGCTGACCCGGCAGATCCGGGACCAGCCGCAGTGGTATGCGGCCTACGCGGACAAGAGCATGCTCGGCCGCTGGGCGCAGCCCGGCGAGCTCGCGGGCGCCGTCGTCTACCTCGCCTCCGGCGCGGCCAGCTACGTGACCGGGTCGGTGCTGACCGTCGATGCCGGCTGGACCGCCGCCGACGGGCGGTTCACGCCGCCGGCGTAGCCGGTCCCGGCTGCGGCACGCGCCAGGACCGCCGCCCGCCTCTTGCTGTTATCAGTTCGAGGCGGGGCGGCGGCTGGTCCCGGCGCCGGCGGGCCTAGTGCTGGTGCCCGTGACGGTGACCCCCGTGCTCGCCCGCGGCCAGTGCGAACGCGAGCATCGAGTCGGCGGTGTAGTCATCGGCCGGCTCCACCGACGGCCAGCTCACGACGTTGTCCTCATAGGCGGCTGACTTGTTGTTGAACGGCCTGTAGTGCCCGGCGCTGCAGGCCTTCATCCCGTCCACCGTGCCGAGGCCCTGGAAGTTGCCGGGGTTGCTCGGGCCGTCGGTGGCCGCGCCGAGCTGGATGTTGCCGTGCCCGGTCAGCGAGCCGACCAGGTTGGCGATCTCGCTCTGCATGCACACCGGGTAGGTGTCGCCCGCGCCGACCACGAACGAGCTGCCCCAGGCGTTGCCGCCGAGCGCGAAGTTCAGCTGCTGCTGGGCGAACGCGGCAAAATCGGCCGAGCCGCCGTGGTGCTGGTACAGCGCATCGGTGATGTACAGGCCGAAGGCGTGCGGCGCGGCATCGCTGTTGCCCAGGTCCGAGCCGAGCCCGAAGGGCTCGCTTGAGGCCCACGTGACGCCGATCTTCAGCTGGGCGGCCATGTCGGCCAGCAGCGTGCGCGGGCTGATCACCGGCCAGCTGCGTGCCTCGCGCATGGCCTGCAGCAGCTCTGCCTCGGCCACCGCGCCGTTATCGTAGAGGTTGAGGGTGTCCCCGCCGGCCGGGTGGCCCTGGGCGATGTAGGACCGCGCCCAGCGCGCCGCGACGGCCAGGTCGGCCTGCACCCGGGCCCGCGGCGCGTGCATCGCCTCGTCGGCCAGCACGATCTCGGCGGCGCCCCACAGCATGTCGCTCTTCCACTCCGAGCCGGGGTAGAAGTCGTGCGGGTAGGCGGTCAGCAGGCTGCCGACGTGGCTGGTCTTGGCCATCGCGTAGACCCCGCGGGCCAGCCGCATCAGGTGCCGGGCCCGGCCCCGGTCGCTGCGCGCGGCCTGCTGGGCGCCGAGCGCGAAGTCGGCGGCGAACCGGCCGGCGAAGTCCGGGTCCATCTTCTGCCCCGGCGGCGCGGCCTCGAAGACCGGCCGGTGCTTGACGTAGTAGGCGCTGGGGCCGGGGTTACCGCCCTTGCTGACATCCAGCCGGTCCTCGGCCTGCGGCAGGAACCAGAAGTTGTAGTCGCCCTGGATGGTGTTGCTGGCGTTGCCGGTGCCGACCCCGACCTGCATGTACAGCACCTTCTTGGCCGGGTTCCACAGCCGCTCCAGCCAGCGCAGGCCGAAGTTCGCCTCCGGGCGGAGCGTCGGGTAGCGGCCGGGGAAGTCGCGCGCGGCCAGCTGCAGCAGCCCGTCGGCGTAGCTGGCGGTATAGGCGAACTTCTCGTAGCCGCCGCCGGCATCGAACCAGCCGCCCGCCGCGTTCACCGGGCCGCCGATCTTGCGGAACCTGCCGAGCAGGTTGTCATCGCTGTCGAAGCGCGGCGCCTGGTAGACGCTGGCGTGCCGGTCGGTCAGGTTGGCGGGCTTGCGGCTGAGCACCGAGTGCACCACGTCGGCGCCGTCCCGCTCGGAGGTGAAGTACCGGACGCCGTTACTGACCAGGTGCCCGTACAGCGCCGCCGGGCGGGCGATCCGGAAGGGCGGCGAGACGGCGGTGGCGCCGCCCGCGGTGATCGCGACCCGGTAGCGGCCGGGCCGCCGCACGGCCGAGAAGTCGAGCCGGTAGACGGCCGGGTAGCTCGCGTTCCAGCGGCCGGCGTCGGCCGCCGACCGGCCCCGGAACACCACGCCGTGCGGGCCGGTGACCCGGAAGGCCACCGAGCTAACCGTCGCGGGCAGCATGGCGAAGGCCAGCTTCGCCGCTCCCGGCGCGTAGCCCACCTGGTTCACCCGGACCTGCGGCGCCGGGCTGCTCGCGCGGGCCGCGGCGGCCGGGCTCGCGCTGGCCGGCCCGGCGCCCGCCAGGGCCGGGGCGAGCGCCGCGGCGGACGCGGCGATCACGGCGGCCAGGCCGCGCAGCCGCCGGGGGGACAGTTTCCTGAGCTTCGCCATCGTGCCTGCCTCGAAACGGCTCGTGGGGAGATCCCGGATTTTGTTAGGAAACATACTGAACAATCAGGTCGCCGACAAGGCTCGCCGGCCCGCCCGCGGCCGGCCCGGGCCTGGCACGACGGGCGGCCCGACCAGCACCGGGAGCGGGGAGCGGGGCCGCCCGGCCAGCGATAGGCGGGGCCCGGGGGAACGGCCCGCCGTGATTACCGGATGTAATTCCATAAATGCTTTGTGCATACAGAACCGCCGGTGGTCACCCAGGGTGCCGAGTGCGTCACAGTTATGTATGGTGTCACCGTTGCTCGTGTGCCGTCCGGCTCCGGATGCGCCCGTATCAGGCCCCCTACCTGGGAGAACATCTATTGATGTAACTGCCCGGCAACTCTCAGCGACACCACAGGCTGCCGGGACCGATGTCCGCTTTACGGGATGCCGCCCGCTCTATCCTGCGAGTTCTCTATCGAGTGATGGGAAACGCGTGCCCCCTGTTTGACCGGTGCTTTACGCTTGGCGGCCATGGAATGGGAACGGCGAGTTAACGCAACGTTGGCGCGGACGGTCGGGTATCAGTTCGCGCGTCCCCCCGGTCATCCCGCGCGGAGGATGACGGCACCGGAGGGTGGCCGCCTGCTGACGGCACCGATCTTCATCCTGTCTCCGGCCCGGGCGGGGTCCACGTTGCTGCGCATGATCCTGGGCAGCCACTCGGCCCTGTACGCGCCCCCGGAAATTCCGCTGACGCACCTGGGTGTCCGCGCGGAGACCAAGTGGATCAAGACCTCCCTGAAGGAGCTGCAGATCTCCGAGGAGGAGGTCCAGTTCCTGCTGTGGGACCGGGTGCTGTCCGATGCGCTGGCGCGCAGTGGCAAGCCCACGCTGGTGGCCAAGACCCCGGCCAACGTCCTCATCTACGACAAGATCGCCCGGTGCTGGCCTGATGCCCGGTTCATCTTCCTGATGCGGCACCCGGCCAACTGCGTGGCCTCGCTGAACAAGGCGTGGAGCAAGCGCTGGCGGCCGGAGGACTCCGGCTCCATCGACGAGTCGATGGGCCGGGCGCTGCGGTACATGATGAAGCTGGAGGAGGCGCGGAAGGCGCTGCCCGGCAAGACGGTCCGCTATGAGGACCTGACCGCCGAGCCCGAGACCATCGTGCGCCAGCTGTGCAAGTACCTCGGCATCTCGTTCGAGCCGGAGATGCTGGAGTACGGCGAGTTCGGTCATGGCCGCATCGGGGCCGGGCTGGGCGACACCTCGGCCAAGCTCAAGTCCGGGCGCATCCAGCCGGCCGCGGCACCGCCGGACCTCGGCGAGATGCCCGAGGAACTGGCGCGGATGTGCGCCACCTGGGGCTACATGGTGCCCAAGCAGGGATCGTCGGCCGACAGCGCGGCTGCAGCCGGCGATGAGGATGAGGATGACCTGACGCCCGACTCGGCCGACCTGACGGCCGAGTCGGCTGAGCTCGCGGCTGAGGCGGCCGAGCTGACCGCCGACCAGGCCGGCCCCGCCAGCCGCTAAGCGAGGCGTTCCCCGGCTCGCGGGCAACAGCCCGAGCCGGAGGGACGCCCGGCGGCGTCTGGACTGAGGAGCCTGCGACGAGGGAAGACGCCGCCAC
>DASXDJ010000065.1:0-30476 GCA_036490755.1 Streptosporangiaceae bacterium | reverse complement strand
ACTCACGCTAGGAAAGAAAGGCCCGCCGCCTCGACCGCCGCGAGGCCGATCTTCGGCTGCCGTCCGCAGCGACCTGAGGGGGAACGACTACGCCGCAGGTCGCACCCGCCGCGAGCCGGCCGGCACCGGCGGTATCACGCCTGTCGCGTCATCGGCACGCCGCTGTTCATTGAGCAGGGCCAGACGCGTGCCTGGCCGGGCCGACTAGTCGCCGTTATCTGCCGAAGTGCCCGCTTGGCCCGGTCATCCTGCGGGATGATCGCGATGCCCGGCCATGTCCAGCCAGCAGGGAGCTGATGCCGCGATGGACCGGACCGCAGACCCGAAATCGGCCGCCGCGGCGCCCGCGGCCGACCGCCGTGGTGGCCGGGCCCGCGTGACGGCACTCGCGCTCGGCGCCGTGCTGGCCGGGCCCGTCGTCCTCGCCGGGGCGGCCCCGGCACTGGCCCGCCCGGCACCCGTGACCGCGTCCGCCGCCGCAGCCGCCGCGACCGGCGGGCCGTCCGCCCCGGTCGCCGCCGGGCCGGCCAGCGCCCGCTGCCAGGCCCCGTTTGTGCCGGCCTATTTCTGGTCCGGGAAAATCTGGCGGCAGGCCATCGCCAGCAAGCCCGCGCCGCGCGACATCATCCTGGACGTCACCGGCACCGGTGCCGGGAACTCGCCCGAGCCGCATTTCCAGGCGCTGGTCCGCCGGGCCCGGGCCAGGGGCATCGCGGTGCTGGGCTACTCCTCCACCGAGTACGGCCGGCGGCCGGCCGCCGCCGTCAGGGCCGACGTGCGGCACTACCGGTCCTGGTACCACGTCGACGGGATGTTCCTGGACCTGGTCGCCGGGACCGCTCGCCGGCTGCCGTACTACCGGCGGCTCGCCCGGTACATCCGGCAGGACACGACCGGGTCCGTGATCTGGCTGAACCCCGGCGTCTTCCCCGGCCGCGGGTACATGTCGGCCGGCGATGTCGTGATGGTGTTCGAGGGCAGCTACGCCTCCTACCGGCACTTCCGGGTGCCCGGCTGGTCGCGTCACTACCGGGCGGCCCGGTTCGCGCACGTCATTTACGCCGCCAGCCGCGCCCAGCTGAGCCAGGCCATCAGCCTGACCCGCAGCAAGCGCGCGGGCCAGGTGTTCATCACCGGCCGGTCCGGCGCACCGGGCACCAACCCGTACGGCGGGCTGCCCTGGTACTGGGCCCAGGAGGACACGGCCCTGACGGCCGGCTGCCCGCCCGCAACCGGCACGTCCGGCAGCTGAGCAACGAGCGGGTCCGCCAGCCCCTACCGTCGGCGGTATGCGGTCGAGCGATGCTGGATGTCCTGCACGATCACTGCGTGCTTCGCGCTGTCAATCCGGTAGAGCACGCGCCACTGAGTACCGAGCCGGGCGCTGTGCAGTCCGGACAAGGTGCCGCGGAGTGGCTTGCCGACGCGGTAAGGCGCTTCCAGGAGCGGTCCGGTGATGAACTCGACCGCAGCGGCAGCAACATCCTCCGGGAGCAGCTCGGAAATCGCGCGCCGGGCCGGGCGGGTCAGTCCGAGTTCGTAGCTCCCGGTACTCACCGCCTGCGCTCAGCCAGCAGCGCGCGTGCGGCCTCGGCGCCGTAGGTAATGTCGCCAGCCTGCTCGGACTCCCTGGCCTCAGCGAGCCCCCGGAGCGCCGCCGGGTCCGCGAGAATCTCGGCCGTCTCTCGCACCGAGAGGTACTCCTCAACTGCCACCAGAACCGTCTGCTGCACGCTTCGGTGCTCGATCTCAGCGACCTGCTTGAGCTGGTCCTCAATCTCGGGCGGCAGGCGCAGTGTCATAGCCATACCGTTATGGTATCACAATGGTGCAGGCGATCCGCGCGGCGTACCGGGGTTCCGTTCAGCCCTCGACGCGGCGCTGCATCTTGTTCATGCCGCGCAGCCACCGGTCCGGGTCCGCCGCCCGGCCGGCGTAGTAGCCCGCCACTTCCGGGTGCGGCAGGATCAGGAACCGGCCGTCGGCCATCGCCTCGATCACTGCATCGGCCACCGCCTCGGGCTGGATCACTCCCGCCCCGAGCACCGCCTCGGCCCGCGGGTCGGTGCCGTCCAGCATCCCGGTCCGCACCCCCTGCGGGCAGATCGCCTGCACGGTGATGCCGCGATGGGCGTAGGTCAGCGCCATCCACTCGGCGAACGCCAGCGCCCCGTGCTTGGTCACCGAGTACGGCGCCGACCCGACCATCGACAGCAGCCCGGCCGCCGACACCGTGCAGATCAGGTGCCCGCTGCCCCGCTCCAGCCAGCCCGGCGTCAGCAGCCGCGCGGCCCGGACGTGGGCCATGACGTTGACCTGCCAGGAGTCGGCCCAGTCCGCCTCGGCCGCTTCCGGCCCGCCGTTGCGGGCGATCCCGGCATTGGCGCAGTACAGGTCAATGTCGCCGAGGTGCTCGCGAGCCGCGCCGATGAGCGCGGCCACGCCCTCCTCTGTGGATGCGTCGCCGGGCACGGCCAGCGCGCCGCAGGACTCCGCCACGGCCTGCGCGCCCGCGACGCTGAGGTCGTTGATGACGACGCGCGCGCCCTCAGCGGTGAACCGGCGGGCCAGCGCGGCGCCGATACCGCTGCCGCCGCCCGTGACTACTACTCCGGCTCCGGTCACCGTCTGCATGTGCCTGCCTCCGCGTGAGTTGGATACGAAACGGGATAGGTGCCGGCGCAGTCCGGACGGCCGGACACGGCCGGGGTAACGCCCGGTCAGCCGCCGGCGGGCGGCAGGCCGGCCAGCGCAGCCAGCGAGGCCCGGTGCGCGTCGGCGGTGCCGAAGCCGATGGAGTCGGCCTTGGCCCGCTTGAGGTACAGGTGCGCCGGGTGCTCCCAGGTGAACCCGATCCCGCCAAGCAGCTGGATGGTCTCCTGGGCCGCCTTGAGCGCGGTGTCCGAGCAGGTGGCCTTGGCCACGGCGACCGCGACGGCGGTGTCCGGGTCGGCGGCGGCCAGGCAGGTCGCCGCGTACCGGGCCGCGGCGCGGGCCTGGACCACCGCCACCCACCAGTCGGCCAGCCGGTGCTTGATGGCCTGGAAGGAGCCGACCGGGCGGGCGAACTGGCGGCGTTCCTTGACGTAGGCGACGGTCATCTCCAGGCACCGCTCGGCCATGCCCAGCTGCTCCGAGGCGAGCAGCCCGGCGCCGGCGGTCAGGGCCGCGGCCACGGCGCCGCGGGCGGTGTCGCCGGTGGCGACCTGCCGGGCCACCGCGCCATCCAGGGTCAGGTCGCCCAGCTGCCGGGTCATGTCCAGCGAGGTGACCGGCGTCAGGGTGACGCCCGGGTCACTGACCCGCACCGCGTACAGCCCGTACGGCACGCCGTCGGCCGGGACGATCAGCACGTCAGCCGTCAGCGCGTCGGCGATCCCGGTGATCGTGCCGGTCAGCAGGTAGCTGCCCGCGGCGCCGCCGCCCGCCGGGCCGCCCAGCCGGACGGTCGGCGCCGCCGCCGCGTCCGGGCCCGCCGCGCTGGTCGCGAACGGGATGGCCAGCGCCGCCGTCACCGCGCCGCTGGCCAGCTCGCCCAGCAGCTCGCTGTCGCCGGCCGCGAGCAGGGCCGTCGTCGCGACCACGGCGCTGCCCAGGAACGGCACCGCGGCCGCCGCCCGGCCCAGCTCCTCGGCCACGACCGCCGCCTCCCGGTAGGAGGCGCCCGCGCCGCCCTGGTCCTCGGGGATCAGCAGCCCGGCGCAGCCGACCTCGGCGGCCAGCGTCTGCCACAGCCCGGTGTCGTAGGTCTGGCCGGTCTCGGTCCGGGCCAGCACGTCGCGCCAGGCGGCCCGGTCGGCCAGCAGCGAGCGAACGGCGTCGCGCAGGTCGGTCTCGTCCGGCCCGTACAGCAGGTCCGGGGGACCGGCCTGCGGCCCGGGCGGGACCGGCGCCTGGCCGGCCGGGGTCTGCGTCGCCTGGCTCATCGCGGCAGGTCCTTCCATGGCACGTCCTTGTCCACCCGCACCTCGGGCGGCAGCCCGAGCACCCGCTCGGCAATGATGTTGCGCAGGATCTCCGAGGTCCCGCCCTCGATCGAGTTGCCCTTCGAGCGCAGGAACCGGTATCCGGACTCGCGGCCGTAGAAGTTGGTGACCTCGGGCCGCCGCAGGGACCAGTCGTCATAACGAAGGCCCTCGGCGCCGGCCAGCTCCACCTCGAATTCGGTGATCTCCTGGTTCAGCCGGGCGAACACCAGCTTGGCCGCCGAGCCTTCCGGGCCGGGAGTGCCGGCGGCCAGCTGCTGGCGCATCCGGATCCCGGCCAGCCGGGCCGCCTCGGACTCGGTCCACAGCCGCAGCAGCCGGTCGTGCAGGCCCGCGGTGCGCAGCTCCGGGTGCTCGCGCCAGGTCCCCGCGGCCGGGCCGATCATGCCGGCCTCGCGCGGGGCCGCGCCGCCGCCGATCGCCACCCGCTCGTTCATCAGCGTGGCCGTGGAGACGGCCCAGCCCTGGCCGACCTCGCCGATCCGGTCGGCGTCCGGGATCCGGACGTCGGTCAGGAACACCTCGTTGAACTCGGCCTCGCCGGTGACCTGCCGCAGCGGCCGGACCTCGACGCCCGGCGCGTGCATGTCGGCGGCAAAGTAGGTCAGCCCGCGGTGCTTGGGCACGTCGGGGTCGGTGCGGGCGACCAGGATGGCGCGGCTGGCCACGTGCGCCGAGGACGTCCAGACCTTCTGGCCGCTGACCACCCAGTCATCGCCGTCGCGGAGGGCGCGGGTGGCCAGGCCGGCCAGGTCCGAGCCGGCGCCGGGCTCGCTGAATAGCTGGCACCAGATCTCCTCGCCCGTCCACAGCGGCCGCAGCCAGCGCTGCTGCTGCTCCGGGCTGCCGTAGGCCAGGATCGTCGGGGCGGCCATGCCCAGCCCGATGCCGTTGCGCTCGGGCCGGTTGCCCGGCGCCCCGGCGTCGGCGAACGCCTCGTCGACAACCTGCTGCAGGGCGCGGGGCAGGCCCTGGCCGCCGAGGCCGGCCGGGTAGTGCACCCAGGCCAGCCCGGCGTCGAACCGGGCCCGCAGGAACTCCAGCCGGTCGCTGCCTGCCGGGTCATGCGCGGCCAGGAACGCGCGCGCCTGCTCGCGCAGGCCGGCCGCGTCGGCCGGGGGGCTGCCGTTTCCGGCCGGGCCGCCGGTCAGCACAGCGGGCCGCCGGCGACGTAGATGACCTGCCCGGACACGAACCCGGCGCCCTCGCTGACCAGGAACGAGATGACGTGCGCGACGTCCTCCGGGACGCCGACCCGGCGGACCGGGATCTGCGAGGCGGCCGCCTTCTTGAAGTCCTCGAAGTCCATCTTGACCCGGGCCGCGGTGGCGGCGGTCATGTCGGTGGCGATGAAGCCGGGGGCGACCGCGTTGGCGGTGATGCCGAACTGGCCCAGCTCGATGGCCAGCGTCTTGGTGAAGCCCTGCAGGCCGGCCTTGGCCGCCGAGTAGTTGGCCTGGCCGCGGTTGCCCAGCGCGGAGCTGGAGGACAGGTTGACGATCCGGCCGTAGCGCTGGTCCACCATGTGCTTCTGGCACGCCCGGCTCATCAGGAACGAGCCCTTGAGGTGGATGCCCAGGACGGTGTCCCAGTCGTCATCGCTCATCTTGAACAGCAGGTTGTCGCGCAGCACGCCGGCGTTGTTGATCAGGACGGCCGGCGGGCCCAGCTCGGCGGCCACCTTGTCTATCGCGGCGCTGACCTGCTCCGCGTCGCTGACATCGGCGCCGACCGCCAGGGCCGTCCCGCCGGCTCCGGTGATCGCCTCGACGGTCGCGGCGCAGTCGCCCTCCTTGAGGTCAAGCACGGCGACCGCCATCCCGTCGGCGGCCAGCCGCCGGGCCGTCCCGGCCCCGATGCCGCGCCCGGCGCCGGTGACGACCGCGACCCGCTGGGGTGCGTCTGACATGTGTTCCTCCTGCTGTCTGGTGGTGAGCATGCGGTCCTGCGGTGCCGGGTCGCCGAACCTGCCCGGCGCCGCGGGCTTAGCTGTACTTGTGCAGCTCGCGCCGGGCCAGGGAGCGCTTGTGCACCTCGTCGGGCCCGTCGGCGAACCGCAGCGTCCGGGCGCTGGCCCACAGGTGGGCCAGCGGGAAGTCCTGGCTGATGCCGCCGGCGCCGTGCGCCTGGATGGCCTTGTCGATGACCCACTGGGCCATCCGCGGCGTGCCGATCTTGATGGCCTGGATCTCGGTGTGCGCGCCCTTGTTGCCGACGGTGTCCATCAGCCAGGCGGTCTTGAGCACCAGCAGCCGGGCCGGCTCGATCCGGACCCGCGACTCGGCGATCCAGTCCTGGATGACGCCCTGCTCGGCCAGCTGCTTGCCGAACGCGGTCCGGTCGCTGACCCGGCGGCACATCAGCTCCAGGGCCCGCTCGGCCGCGCCGATCTGCCGCATGCAGTGGTGGATCCGGCCGGGGCCGAGCCGGGCCTGGGCGATGGCGAAGCCCTCGCCCTCGCCGGCGATCAGGTTCACGGCGGGCACCCGCACGCCGGTGAACTCGATCTCGGCGTGCCCGCCGTGGGTGCCGTCGGTGTAGCCGAACACGTGCATGCCGCGCTTGATGTTCACGCCGGGGGTGTCGCGGGGCACCAGGATCATCGACTGCTGCCGGTGCCGCGGCCCGTCCGGGTCCGTCTTGCCCATCACGATCAGGACCTGGCAGCGCGGATCCATCGCCCCCGAGGACCACCACTTGCGGCCGTTGATCACGTACTCGTCGCCGTCCCGCTCGATGCTGGTGGCGATGTTGGTGGCGTCGGAGGAGGCGACGTCGGGCTCGGTCATGCAGAACGCCGACCGGATCTCGCCCTCCAGCAGCGGGTTCAGCCAGCGCTCCTGCTGCTGCTCGCTGCCGAACTCGGCCAGCAGCTCCATGTTGCCGGTGTCCGGGGCGGCGCAGTTGAGCGCCTCGGGCGCCAGCGCCGGGCTGTGCCCGGTGATCTCGGCCAGCGGCGCGTACTGCAGGTTGGTCAGCCCGGCGCCGCCCGCGCGGTTGGTCAGGAACAGGTTCCACAGGCCGCGCTCCCGCGCGGCGGCCTTGAGCTCGTCGATCACCGGCGGGCGTTCCCACGTCCGGCCGCCGGCCGCCATCTCGGCGACCTGCGCGGTGAAGACCTTCTCGGCCGGGTAGACCAGCTCCGCCATGAAGGCCAGCAGCTGACCGCGCAGTTCCTCGGTACGGGCGTCGAATGCGAAGTCCATCTGGGCTGCCTCCTGGGAAGTCCGGACAAGCGTATCTACCGGCCGGTACGAGTCCACGCTACGGTGCACAGATGGGACAGGTCGAGACCGTCCGGGGCCCTATCGACATCGCCGCCATGGGCACCACCCTGATGCACGAGCATGTGTTCATCCTGAACGAGGAAGTCCGGGCTAACTACCCCGCCGACTGGGATGAGCAGCAGCGCACCGATGATGCCGTGGCCAAGCTGGAGGCGCTGCGCGCGCGCGGCTGCGCCACCATCGCCGACCCGACTGTGCTCGGGCTGGGCCGCGACATCGGCCGGATCCAGCGGGTCGCCGCCCGGACCAGCCTGAACATCATCGCCGCGACGGGCCTGTACACCTACAGCGACATTCCGCTGTACTTCCGGTTCCGGACCGGGCAGCGCGGCGACGCGGCCAGCGACCCGATGACAGCAATGTTCATCGGCGACATCACCGAGGGCATCGCCGGGACCGGCGTCAAGGCGGCGTTCCTGAAATGCGCGATCGATGCCGAGGGGCTGACGCCGGGCGTGGAGCGGGTAATGCGCGCGGTGGCGCAGGCGCACCTGGCCACCGGCGCGCCGGTCACCGTGCATACCCACCCGGAATCGCGGGCCGGGCTGACCGCCATCCGGGTGCTGCGCGAGGAGGGCGCCGACCTGGCCAAGGTGGTGCTGGGCCACAGCGGCGACACCGCCGACCTGGGCTACCTGACCGAGCTGGCCGACGCGGGCTGCATGCTGGGCATGGACCGGTTCGGGCTGGACATCCTGCTGCCGTTCGAGCAGCGGGTGGCCACCGTGGCCGAGATGTGCGCCCGCGGCTATGCCGGGAGCATGGTCCTGTCGCATGACGCCTCGTGCTACATCGACTGGTTCCCGGCCGAGCAGATCCCGGCGTTCGCGCCGTCGTGGCACTACCAGCACCTGTTCGACGACGTGCTCCCGGCGCTGCGCGAGCGCGGCGTCACCGACGAGCAGCTCAGCTCGATGCTGGTCGCTAACCCGCAGCGCTACTTCTCGGCCAGCTGACCGACTAGGTCGACATGCCCATGCCCAGGAAACGGGGGCCGGCGATCTGGGCGTCAGCCCGGCGCATCTGCTCGATCAGGCCCCGCCAGTCTTCCCCGTCCAGCACGACGGCGGGCTGGTCACGCGGCGAGGCATGCCTGCGCCCGTCGGTGTCCCGCCATATCGTCCAGCCAGGAAACAGTCCCTCGATCACCGCCTGGTCCGGGTCTGCCGCACGCTCGCTCATGAGGTCACCCTAGCGACGCTTATATGTACCTGTCTGCACCTGTTCTCCCCGGCCTGCACCTGTCCTCCCCCGCATGCACACATGGACCGCCGGATGCACCTGCTTACTCTGCGCAGATGATCCGACACGACTCGGCGGTGCCGGTCTACCAGCAGGTGGCGACGCTGCTGCGCAAGGCGATCGAGAGCGGTGAGCTGGCTCCCGGCCGCCCGCTGCCGTCTGAGTCGTTCCTGATGGGCGAGCACGGCATCAGCCGCGACACCGCCCGCAAGGCCGTGCGGCTGCTCCGCGACGAGGGCCTGGTGCTGACCGTTCAGGGCAAGGGCACCTTCGTCTGCGAGTAACTCGGCCAGGGCTCCTGCTACCTGGCGATGATCATGGCGATCGGGCCGCGGCCGGCCGTGATGGCGCGGCCGGGCTTGCTGGTGGCGGTGGTGATCGGCGTCACGCTGCCAGGCAGGAAGCCGAGCCGGCGGGGAATGTTCTTCCACGGCGCGCAGGCCACGTAGACGGTCCGGCTGTCCGGCGTGACGGCGGCCGACGTTGGCGCCGGGCACGCCGGCACGCGCGGACCGGCCCGGCCGGCCGCCGCGCTGACTGGCGTCACGAACCCGGCTTCGTCCGCGAGGTGTCGCTGGCGACGTACACCGTGCGCTTGCCCGGGGCTGCCACGAGGGCGGCCTGCTCGCCGCCGATCGCCACTGACCAGCTGACCGTTCCCGTCTCGCGCCGGACTGCGGTGAGCGCTCCGCCAGACAGGACGTAGAGCGCCCGGCCGGCCGGGCGCAGGGCGAGGGCCTGCGGATCGTCAGGCACCCGGATGGCCCGGCCAGGCCGCCGGCCGCCGACAGGGACGGGGACGAGCTGGCCGCACCAGTCGGACTCCGCCTCGCGCGGTCCGGCGCTGGCGGGCTTCCGCTGGCGGGCGGCGGGGAGCAGCGGGCGGAGTAGCCGTTGTCATTCACGATGTAGACAGTCCGGCCGCCGGGAGCCAGCACCATCGCCGCCGGGTCGTCGGACAGGTGGATGACCTTCCGGATCCGGTCAGTGCGGGCGCCGATCATGGTCACGTTGCCCCGCGACGTCTGGGAGTTGTCGGCCATCGTCGCCGCGTAGACGGTCCTGCTGTCGGGCGAGACCGCCAGCGGGCCGGGGACGATGCCGACCCGGACTGGCCGCCCCGCCTTGTTCACGGCGGTGCGGACCGGGGTGACCCGGCCGGGCTCCTGGTCATTGTCGTTGACCTCGCTGGCGACCCAGAGTGTCTTGCCGTCCGGGGCCATGGCCAGGTAATCCGGCAGCGGCGGCACCTTGATGGCACGGCCGGCGCGGCCGCTCCTGGTGCTGACCGGGGTGACCGTGCCGGCGAAGTAGTCGGCGACGTACAGCGTCCGGCCGTCCGGCGTCGTGGCCATGGCCCAGGGGCCGGCGTCCCGGCCCAGCCGGACCGCCGGCCGGGCGCGCCGGGTTTCCGCGTCAAATCGGCTGACCGTCCCGGACTGGAGGCTGGCGACGTACACGGTCAGCCGGCGCCGGTCGTCCGGGGTGGCGAGATGGCCGCTGGCCGGGCGGGCGCGGCCAGCGAGCCGCCAGCGGCGGGCCTGGCCTGCCGGGCGGCGGCGCTGCCGCCAGCGGCCAGGACCGGGGTCAGCGCGGCCGCCGTGCAGGCAGCGGCGCACCCGGCAGCGATGGCGATGCGGCGCCGGGCCTTCCCGGCCAGCCGGGTCCGGGCGGCCGGGCTGATCGTCGCGCCTGCGAGCCGTGGCATGCTGCCTCCGAGGGGTCGTCGCGGCGATGCCACTATATCGGCTCCCGAAATAGCTGAGGCAAGGACAAGAGGTGGGCAACGTGGACCTGCGGCGGTGGCTGGACGCCGGGGCGGACGCGATCGGCGCGTGGCAGGAGCAGTTCGGGCCGTATGAGCAGCACAGCTCGCTGCAGGTCAGCGACGCGCAGATGGCCGAGGCGTTCGGTGAGCTAACCGAGCGGCTGCACGACAACTACCCGTTCTTCCATCCGTCCTATGCCGGGCAGATGCTCAAGCCGCCGCACCCGGCCGCGGTGGCCGGGTACCTGGCGGCGATGCTGATCAACCCGAACAACCATGCACTGGACGGCGGGCCGGCCACGGCGCAGCTGGAAAAGGAGGTCGTCGCCCAGCTGGCGGCGATGTTCGGGCTGCCCGCGCACCTGGGGCACCTGACCACCAGCGGGACAATCGCCAACCTGGAGGCGCTGTACGTCGCCCGTGAGCTGCACCCGGACGCCGGCATCGCCTACAGCGCCGAGGCGCACTACACGCACGGCCGGATGTGCGGGGTGCTCGGCGTGGCCGGGACTGCGGTGCCGGCCGACGGCGCCGGGCGGATGGACCTGGACGCGCTGGACGAGCTGCTGGCCGCGGGCGGAATCGGCACGGTGGTGGCCACGGCCGGCACGACCGGGCTGGGCGCCATCGACCCGGTGCACGGGGTGCTGGCCGTCGCCCGGCGGCACGGCGTCCGCGTGCACGTGGATGCCGCTTACGGCGGGTTCTTCACGCTGCTGGCCGGGCTGGACGGCGAGGAAGGGCTGGACCCGGCACCGTGGCGGGCCATCGCCGCGTGCGACTCGGTGGTGATCGACCCGCACAAGCACGGCCTGCAGCCCTACGGGTGCGGCGCCGTGCTATTCGCCGACCCCGAGGTCGGCCGGTTCTACGTGCACGACTCCCCCTATACCTACTTCACCTCGGGTGACCTGCACCTGGGCGAGATCAGCCTGGAGTGCTCACGGGCCGGCGCGGCCGCGGCGGCGCTGTGGCTGACCTTCCGGCTGCTGCCGCCGGTCCCGGCCGGGCTGGGCCAGGTGGTCGCGGCCTGCCGCCGCGCGGCCCTGGCCTGGTCCCGGCTGCTGGAGAACTCGCTGCGCCTGGACCTGTACCAGCCGCCCGAGCTGGACATCGTGTGCTACTTCCCGCTGGAGGCCGGCCCGGACACCGCGGCGCGCAGCCTGTCGGCGATCGACCGGGCCAGCGAGCAGCTGCTGGCGGCCGGCATGGCGCGGGCAGCCAGCCCGCTGTATGTCAGCACGCTGCGGGTCAGCGCCGACGCATTCAGCCGGCGCCACCCGGCGGTGAAGGCCGACGCCGACGGGGCGCGGCTCGTGCGCAGCGTCCTGATGAAGCCGGAGTCAGAAGCCTGGGTGCCGGAGCTGCACGCCCGCGCCGAGGACCTGGTCCAGCACCTCGGCTCCCCCGGCTGACTGGCCAGGGCGCGGCGGCTGAGTAGTGCCGGCGCCGGATCAGGGCTGGCTGGCCGCCGCATCAGCGGCCGGGAGGCCGGCCTGCTCGCGAGCCTGGGCCTGGGTGAGCACCCGCGCGATGCCGACCGTGGTCCACGCCGCGCTGTCCTCGATCTGGTCGCGCAGCATCGCGGCCTGGTACTCGATGGCGACCGGGCCGATAGCCACCAGCCCGTGCTGCTCGTTCGTCATGATCAGCATGTAGTTCACGACCTGATCCTCTCAGCTTCCGGCGCGCTGCAGGCGGCTGTACGGCGGCCAGCCTCCTGCTGCACCCGGTCCGGAGCCGGCCACGGCTGACCACCTGGCGGGATTCCGGGGCGACCGGTCAGGATGGAGAGCATGAGACCTGGTCCCGGTAGTCACCTGCGCATCGCCCGCCCCAGCCGCGACCTGGCGGCCGCCGAGCGCTTCTGGGTCGGCGGCCTCGGCCTCGAGGTCCAGTTCCGGACTGATGAGAGCGCCGAGGGAGACCATGCGCTGCTGATGGTCGGCTGGCCGGGTGCGGCCTGGCATCTGGAGCTGGTGGGCGATCCGCACGGGGAGACCCCGCCGGCGCCGACTGACGAGGACCTGCTGGTGCTCTACCTGGACGGCGAGGCCGGCGAGGACGTCCTCACCCGGCTGACCGAGGCAGGCGGCACCCGGGTCGCGGCGCGCAATCCGTACTGGGACCGGTGGGGCATCACCATCGAGGACACCGACGGGTACCGGCTGGTCCTGTCGACGCGCTCGTGGCCCTGAGCCACCCCCGCGTCGGCGTGGTCCGCAGCAGTCAGGACACCCGGCTGCCCAGGTCGGCCAGGGCGCCGCGCGAGGAGGCGACGAAGCGCGGGTAGCCGGCCTGGCGCAGCGCCAGCGCCTGCTCGAAGCAGCCCCGGGCGGCGGCGAGCTGACCCTGCTCGGCGTAGCAGCGGCCCCGGTGGTGGAGCAGGAAATGCCGGTGCATCTCGATCCCGGAGGCGTCGGACAGGTCCAGCCCGGCCTGGAACAGCTCCTGCGCGGTCTCTCGCTCGCCCAGGTACTGGCGTGCCGTGGCCAGGTGCAGCAGCGCGCCGATCTCCTGGTCCTGGTCGCCGAGCTGCCGGGCCAGCGTCAGCGCGGCCGCCAGGTGCGCGGCTGCCTCCGCCTCGCGGTCGAGCGGGATCAGGTTCTCGCCGAGCCCGATCAGCGCCTCCAGCAGGTCCGCTGATGAGCTCTCCGGCCCGGCGCCCGCGACGACGGCGCGGTCGGCGGCGATCTCGGCCTGCACCTCGGCCAGGTCGTCATCGGCGAACCGGAACCGGCGGAAGAACTCCTCGTCGACGGGCACCACGCAAGGCTAGCGGCGGGGCGCGACGGTACCGACCTGGCCGCCCGTCCCGGCCACCGTGGCCAGGACGGGCTCTCCGGAAAGCTAGGCCGGCTTCCAGGACGGGTCGCGGCCGGACAGGCCGAGCAGCCGGTCGAACGCCGGCGCGGAGTCCGGGACGCTGACTCGCGGGGCGAACGCCTTGCCCTCGCCCTGGTAGTCCGGGCTCAGCATGTTGGGAGCGAAGCCCAGCGACTCCTCAGCCGCGGCGGCCGGCGTGGACCAGGACTGGCCGGTGGCCCGGGCCAGGTCCCAGCCGTGCATCTGGTACTCCCACAAGATCATGCCCAGGGCCAGCTCGCCGGGCATCGAGCTCTCGCCCAGGTGCATGGGCCGGCTGGCCGCGCCGCCGCGCAGCGCGGCGGCCATCGTGCCGGACGCGCGGCGCACCTCGGCCGCCGGGTCGGCGGACACCTGGTAGGCGTCGATCCGGTCGCTCGGCGCCTTGCCGTCCGGGTCGGCGTAGCCGGCCGCGAAGGTGGTCAGCCAGCTCAGCACGTGCTGGCGGAGCTCCTCGACGTCGTACTGCGTGCACGGCGTCGGATCCTTGAGCTGGTCGCTGGTGACGCTGCCCACGACGGGCGCGAGCTCGGCGAGCACGGCCGCCAGCAGGTCAGTGGTGTTGTCGGCAGTTGTAGTCATGACGTAGACGGTAGGTCGCCGGCCGGGGCCCGGGCTTGAAGATTCGCGTCAGTGGCTCTCGTTAGGGTCAGGAGATGAGCATTCCCGGCCCCGAACCGGTCGAACGCGACAGTCGCGGCATTCTGGACCCATGGCTGCTGCGGCAGCGCGTGCAGCTGACCCGGTACCCGCCGGGCGAGGCGCTGGCCGGGCTGGTGGACCGGTTCTGGGCGGTGTGCTGGGACCTGCCGCCGGGCCAGGCGCATGAGCAGCAGGTACTCACCCATCCGGGAGCGAATCTCAGCATCGGCGCGCCGAGTGCCGGGCCCGGCGACGATCAGGCGGGGCCGCCGGAAGCCCGGCTGAACGGCGTCGCGCGCGGCCTGTCGAGCCGGGTGCTGGCCGGGCAGGGCTGGGCGGTGGCCGCGATGACCCGGCCCGGCGGGCTGGGCGCGTTCACCGCCGGGTCCGCGGCCGACTACACCGACCGCGTCGTGCCGCTGGGCGAGGCCATCGGCGTGGACGAGGCCGAGCTGGTCGGTCAGGTCACCGCGGCCCCCGATATCGAGGCGCGGGTCAGCCTGCTGGCGGCAGCGCTGGAACAGGCCGTGGACCCGGAGCTGGCCGGCCCGGCCGGGCAGGTGGCCGATGCCGCCCGGCTGGCCGAGACGAGCCGGCACGTGCGGCGGCTCGGCGACCTGTGCGAGCTGGCCGGCACCCGGCAGCGGACGCTGCAGCGGATGTTCCTGCGGTTCGCGGGCGTGTCCCCGGTGTGGGTGATCCGCCGGTACCGGCTGCTTGAGGCGGCCGAATCCGTCCGCGAGGGACAGCAGGTGGCCTGGGCCGAGGTGGCCGCCGGCCTCGGCTACGCCGACCAGGCCCACCTGATCCGCGACTTCCGGGCCGCGACCGGCCAGACCCCGGCCGCCTACGCCGAGGCGCAGGCCCGGCCGGCACGCTAGGCGCTACGAGCCGCGGCCAGCGGGCACCGGTCAGCAGGCCCGGTGAGCTAAGAGCCGGGAGGCGGGGGCTCGGCGCCGAAGCCCTTGAGCCGCCGCACCTCGACCAGCAGGATCCACGCGATCATCAGGCCGATCAGCAGGCTGAGCAGTGAGCCGACGGCCAGGAAGTACGTCCCGTCGCTCCAGCCCGCGACCAGCGCCAGCGCCCCGCCCAGCTGCAGCACCGAGGCCGCCATGACGAAGCCCAGGCGCCGGGCCAGGTCGGGCACCGGGTGCTCAGCATCCGACTCGGTCGTGGTCAGGGTGATGCGGATCAGCGCGGCGATCGCTGCTGCGGCCACGACGACCAGGCTCCAGGCCGCCGGGCGGGCGGTCCGGGCGCCGAACAGCCCGACCAGGCCGTACAGCATCGGCTGGACGAGCAGCACCAGGCCGGTCCCGGCCCGGCCGAGCCAGGTGCGGTCACTGACGATGTGATCGAAGTTGAAGGACAGGACGACGAAAATCAGGCCGGCCAGCGCGGCCGACGCGCCCGCCTGGGCGACGAAGTAGTCCGCCCACGGCTGCAGGGGATTCACCCGGGACCTCCTCGGCCAGGGGCACGGCCTGGCGGGCTGCTCATGTTATCCATCCTGTTTCAGGTGGGCGCGCAGGTGCGCGCGCTCGCCCTGGCGGCCGAACAGGCTGAGGAATTCCGCCGCCTGGTCCCCGGCGGCGCCGAACCAGTGCGGCACCCGGGTGTCGAACTCCGCTGCCTCACCGGGAGCCAGCTCCAGGTCATGCTCGCCGAGCACCAGCCGCAGCCGCCCGTTGAGCACGTACAGCCACTCGAAGCCCTCGTGGACCCGCAGATCCGGCTCGGCCCGCGACCCGGCCTCGATGATCAGCTTGTAGGCCTGGATGCCGCCTGGCCGGCGGGTCAGCGGCAGCATCGTCATGCCGTGCCGGGAGACCGGCCGCAGGTGAATGCGCGGATCTCCGGTGGGCGGGGCGCCCGCCAGCTCGTCCAGGGTGACCCCGTGCGCCCGGGCCAGCGGCAGCAGCAGCTCGAGGGTGGGCCGCCGTTCTCCGGACTCGAGCCGGGACAGGGTGCTCACCGAGATGCCGGTCGCCGCCGACAGGCCGGCCAGCGTGGTGTCCCGCTGCCGCCGCAGCGCCCGCAGCCGCGGGCCGACCGCCGCCAGGGCCTGATCCAGGTCGTCGTCCACTCGTCTATTTTGCCAGAGCGGCAAAGGACTTTGCGCATCCGGGCACATCTCCCGCATGGTCAGGGGAGGAGGTGGGTCGAGATGACCGATGAGCTCAGAGATTCCTATGACGTAGTGGTGGCGGGCGGCGGGGCCGCGGGACTGAACGGCGCGCTGATGCTGGCCCGGTCCCGGCGGTCGGTCGTGGTGATCGACGCGGGTGCCCCGCGCAACGCCCCGGCGACGGCCGTGCACGGCCTGCTCGGCCGGGACGGGATGCCGCCCGGTGAGCTGCTGGACCGCGGCCGGGCGGAGGTCCGCGGCTACGGCGGCCAGGTGGTCAGCGGGCAGATCACCGCCGCGCGCCGGGACGGCGACGGCTTCACGGTGACGCTGGCCGGCGGCCGGCCGGTCGAGGCGCGCCGGCTGCTGATCGCCGCCGGCCTGACCGATGAGCTGCCTGACGTTGAGGGACTGCGCGCCCGCTGGGGAAAGGATGTCATCCACTGCCCGTACTGCCACGGCTGGGAAGCCCGCGACCAGGCCATCGGCGTGCTCGCCAGCGGGCCGATGGCGGTTCACCAGGCATTGCTGTTCCGGCAGCTGAGCACCGACGTCATATTGCTCGCGCACACGAGCCCGCCGCCGGCCGGCGAGGAGGCCGGGCAGCTGGCCGCCCGCGGCATCAGCGTCGTGCCCGGCACCGTGGCCGCGCTGGAGGTCAACGGCGGCCGGCTGACCGGGATCAGGCTGGCCAGCGGCCAGGTCGTGCCGCGCCAGGTGCTGGTCGTCGGGCCGCGCATGGTGGCCCGGGCCGGCTTCCTGGCCGGCCTCGGCCTGCAGCCCGCCGAGCACCCGGCCGGCCTGGGCACCTACATCCCGGCCGATGCGCGGGGGCAGACGGCGGTGCCGGGCGTATGGGCGGCCGGCAACATCACCGACCTGGCCGCTCAGGTGGGCGGCGCGGCCGCGGCCGGCGCGATGGCCGGGGCGGCGATCAACGCCGACCTGGTCGCCGAGGAGGCCCGGCAGGCCGTCGCCGCACGGCAGGACCCGTTCTCGGCCGCGGCCGAGGCGCGAGTCTGCGAGCAGGTGGCGGGCGCAGGCCGGCACGGCCTGTGAGTCCGGGCGCTCAGCCGCTGCCTCGCCTGGAACCGGCAAGCACCGCGGTCGTGGTTGCCGGTGGCGGCCCTGGCCGGGGGAGCCGGGCTGAAGCCGCGGCTCCCCCGGCGGGCTACTGCTACGGCGCTGGCACCGGCGCGGCAGTCCCTAGCTCGCCGGGCGGGCGAACACGTCGGCTGCGGCCTGGATCCGGGACACGAAAACCTGCCGGTCGGCCGCCTCGGGCGCAGGATTGGCCGCTGAGCCAGCGGCGCCGTCGATGGTCTCCCGGACGATGTCGGCGTGCCCGGCGTGCTGCGCTGTCTCGCCGACCATCCGGATCAGCAGGACCCCGAGCGTGGTGTCCCGCCGCGCGGCCGGCCAGTGCGCCACCGTGGCGGGCGCCGCCAGGTCGAGCTCGGCCATGGCCTGGTCGGCATGCGCGCAGGCCCGCCGGTACAGGCCGGTCAGGTACTCGCGGGACTCGCCAGGCGCGGCCCACATGTCGGCGCCGTCCCAGATGGAGCCGTCCGCCACCCAGGCCAGCGTCTCGGGCGCGGGACGGCCGAGCGACTCGCCGAGGTAGCCGTACTCCAGGCCGGCCAGGTGCTTGACCAGGCCGAGCAGGTTCGTGCCGGTGGGCGTGACCGGCCGCCGCAGGTCATAGTCGCTCAGGCCGTCGAGCCGGGACAGCAGCGTGGCCCGGCTGGCCTGCAGGCTAGCGTGCAGTTCACGCTTCACATCGAGCATGGCGGCTCCCGGTCTGGTCGGTCGTGGCCTGAGTGCTGCGCCCCAGCCAACCACTGGCCGCTGACAGCGCGGGCCGCCGGATTCCGTGGCGCGCATTGCGGCGCGCCGCCGGTCAGGGCGCGGTCTGCCGGGCTGACGCGCTCAGCTCGGCGGGACGGGCCAGGGTCTGGAAGACCACGCAGTACCGCTCAGTGAGCCGCAGCAGGGTCTCGATCTGCTCCGCGCTGGCGTCGGTGTCCAGGTCAAAGGCGAGCCGGATGGCGGTGAACCCGACCGGGGCTTCCTTGCTGACCCCGAGCGTGCCGCGGAAGTCGAGGTCGCCCTCGGCGGTCACGGTCCCGCCGGTCACCGGGATCTCTAGGGAGGTAGCGACGGCCTTCAGGGTGACCCCGGCGCAGGCCACCAGGGCCTGCAGCAGCATGTCCCCGGAGCAGGCCAGGGTGCCGTCACCGCCGGTGGCCGGATGCAGGCCGGCCTCAGCCAGGGCGCGCCCGGTGGCGACCGAGCAGCTGACCGACTCGCCGAGCTGCCCGTCGGCGCGCAGCGTGATGACGGCCTGCGCCGGGTCGCTGCGGTAGGCGTCCTTGAGCGGCTGCTGCACGGCGCGCAACTGCGTGCTGTCCATGGCTTCCCTTCTGTTTCCTGGCCTGGTGCTTGCTGGCCAGCTGGCACCGGGCCGGCCGGCCGGAGACTCGCAGGCCCGGCCGGGTCTCCCCCGGCCCGCCGGGCTGGCAGGCCGCCCGCCGTCCCGGCCCCCTTCACCTAGGCTTACCCGGTGTCCGCACCGGGAAGCAACCCCGTCGCCGGGCCCGCGCCCGCCGCGGGCGGCGCCGAGGCGGTCCTGATCACCGGGGTGTACGGGGCCGGCAAGAGCTCGGCGGCCGCGGAGGTCGCCTACCTGCTGGAGCAGCACCGGACCCGGTACGCGCTGATCGACCTGGACTTCCTGGGCTGGGCCGACACGGGCGCGGCCGACCGCGCCGGCGAGGTCGCGATGATGCTGGCCAACCTCGCGGCGGTGACCGCCAACTACCGGCGGGCCGGCGTCACGCGGTTCGTGCTGGCCTGGTTCGCGCGCACCGCCGAGGACGTCCAGGCGGTGGCGGAGGCCATCGGGATGCCGCTGCGGGTGGCCCGGCTCACGGCGGGACTGGCCGAGATCGAGCGCCGGCTGGGCGCCGACGTCACCAGCGGCCGCCGCGACGACCTGCGCGAGGCGGCCGCGTCGATCGCGGCGGGCGAGGGCGCCGGCATCGGGGACGTGGTCATCGATGCCACCCAGCCCGTCGGCATGGTGGCCCGCGACGTGCTGGCGTTCCTGGGCTGGCCCGGCGGCCCGGCGCCCTGACCCGGGGCGGGGCTAGCCGATCAGGGTCGCCTTCGGGCGCACGACGCAGAACTCGTTGCCCTCAGGATCGGCCAGCACGATCCACGACTCCTGGCCGGTCTGCCCCACATCCACCCGGCGGGCGCCGAGGGAGATCAGCCGCTCAATCTCCGTATCCCGGTCCGCCGCGCTGGTAGTGAGGTCCAGGTGCAGGCGGTTCTTGACCGTCTTGAGGTCGGGTGACGGCATGAAGCAGATGCCGACGGGCGCGTTCTCGACGGGACCGATGACGATCTCACGCTCGCGCTCAGACAGGATCGGCCAGTGCAGTGCCTCAGCCCAGAACCGGGCCAGCAGCGGCAGATCGCGGGTATCGACAACGACGTGGTGCAGGGCAACCGGCATACCGCCAGTATTGCCGCCCGCCGCGCAGCGCGCGGCTCAGCCGGATTGTCGCCGGCCGCCGCTACCGTTGGCCAGTGATCGATCATCTGGGTATCCAGGTTGCCGACGTCGAGGCGTCGCTTGCGTTCTACCTGCGGGTCTTCGAGCCATGCGGGATCCGCGAGGCGATGCGCTTCCCGGACGGCGACACGTTCGTGGTGGGCATGTCCGGCGCGGACGGCATCCCGCACTTCTGGCTCAGCCATGGCGGCGCGGAGACCAGGGAACTGCACATCGCCTTCACCGCGCCCAGCCGCGAGGCCGTCGACGCGGTCCACGCGGCGGCCGTCGCCGCAGGCATCGAGGTGCTGCACGCCCCGCGCGAGTGGCCCGAGTACCACCCCGGCTACTACGGCGTGTTCCTGCGCGACCTGGACGGCCACAACGTCGAGGCCGTGAATCACGGCTTCTAGGCGGGCTCGCCCACGGCGGCCGCCAGCACGGCCGCCTCGCGGCGGAGCCGTCCGGCCCGGTCGGCGTGCCCGGCGCGCGCGTACTGCTCCGCCGCGGCCAGCCGCTCGCTGATCTCGGCGCGGACGATGCGGTCCGCCTCGGCCTCGCCGATGTGGCGGCGGGCGGCCTCGGCCGCGCCCAGGCCTGCCGCCGCCCCTGCGATATGGGGGTCGCCGCCAGGCGCCGCACTGCCGGCGGCCGCACTGCCGGGCACCGGACTGCCGGGCGCCGCACTCCCGGGCGCCGGACTACCGGGCGCCGGACTACCGGGCGCCGGACTACCGGGTGCGGCATTACGGGACGCGGCGCCAGCCGCCGGGACGCTGCCGCGCGGGATCGCCGGCGCGGGTACGGCCTCGGCGTTAGCCAGCGCGCTCAGTGCCGTGCGCAGCGCCGCGACGGCCACCTGATCGCGGGCGCGCAGGGCTGCGGCCAGCTCGCGCCGCAGCCGCGACTGCAGCCCCGCGCCTGCCTGGTCATCGCCGCTGGTGGTCATGCAGCCACCTTAGGCGCGGGGCATTGTGCCCGGTCAGGGCCGCTGGTACGGTCCGCGCGTGGACTACGACGTACGCACCGAGACTGCCGCTCCGCGCCTGCTCGCCGCGGTCAGCACGACCACCACGCCGCAGGAGCTGGGCCGCGCCATCATCGCGCTGCTGGATCAGGTGTGGCCGGTCGTTCGCGCGCAGGGCGTGGTGGCCGGCCACAACGTGGTCATCTATGACGGCCGCGCAGCGGGATCCCTGCAGATCCACGCCGGCGTGGAGGTGACCAGCGAGTTCGCTGAGACCGGCGCCGTGCGGCGCCGGGAGACGCCGGCCGGCGAGGTGGCCGCCATCACGCACCTGGGTGCCTACAACGAGATGACCCCGACCTACACAGCGATGCAGGACTGGCTCGCCGCGCACGGCCGCCGGGGGGCCGGCCCTAGCTGGGAGGTGTACGGCGACCCGGCAGACGACCCGGCGCAGACCCGCACCGACATCTACGTCCTGCTCGCCCCGGCGCAGGCAACCTGACGCACGCCGTCGCGGCGCGGCGCGGGCGACGGCGTGGCCAGAACCCGACCAGTAACGAGGTGGCGCCGGCCACTGCTGCTTGCCGGGTGCTCCGGCTCCTGGCCGCGGTCAGAACCCCAGCCATTTCCAGCGGCCGTACGAAGCGTGCTCGACCCGCCCGGCGGCCAGTTCCTCGGTGAGCCACCGGTGCACGGTCTGGTGCGCTACTTCCGGACCGTCGGTGGCCAGCTGCTCGGCGATAGTGCGGACGGTCATGCCGCGCACTCCGGCCTTCGCCAGCATCGCCAGCATCCGCGGCCGGCCGGGATGCGCGGCATCGGCCGCCGACCCTGGCGCGGCTGCGGCCGTGAACTCGGCCAGCCGCTCGCCGGTGCTGCCGCGATGGCCAGCCGGCCCGGCAGCCATGGTCGCCGCGGCATAGCCAGCCGATGATGTCGCTTGCGCGGGCACCGGGCTCGGCGGGCTCGCCGCAGCCGGGGGCCGGCGCCGGGGCAGCGGCACGGCTGCCGCAGGATGCGCCGCGGCCCGGGACTGGTCCGCGGCCGGTGCTGCTGCGCCCGTGGTCTCGCGGACGGCGGCCTGGACGGCCGCTGACGCCGGTGCCGTGCCGGGTGCCCGGGAGGCGAGCGCGCGCTCCCAGCGGGTGACATAATCCGGGCCCAGCGCCTCGGCCAGCAGCGGGTCCGGATCAGGCCGGATGGCGCCGAACTGCTCGGCGATCGAGCTGATCGCCTCGTGCTCGATCCGGTAGAACTTCACCGGCAGCACCCGGCCGTACTTGCCCTGCTGGACGATCCCGGTGCCGGGATGGCGCAGCCGGGCCAGGTCGGCGGCGATCTGGATGTCGTCGGGGATGATGAGCCGGGCGTCGGCCTCCGAGGCCACGCCCAGGCCGATCCGCAGCCCGCACTGCGACTTCAGGTCGGCCGAGCCAGTCATCGTGACCGTGCCGCGCTGGGTGGCCATGATCAGGTCGATGGCCTCCGACCGGCCCGTCATCACCAGCTGCGTGGCCAGGCCCGCCAGGGTCGTGTTCGTCACGCCCTCCTGCGAGGAGCGCGGGCCGCCCATGCCGATCCCGAGGATGACCGCGATCTCGTCGCAGACCAGCAGGATCGCGGGCTGCTGCGGCGACGGCGTAATCTTCTCCCCGCCGCTGCCCGACCGGGACCGGGCCTGCACCGCCCGGAGCAGGGCGCGCAGCATCAGCTCGGCCTCTTCCCGGTCGGTGGCCAGCCAGTCGACCACCGGCCGCGAGGTCCGCCCGGCCAGCCACGGCTCCACCCAGGGCGCCGCCATCCGGCCGCCCTTCACGTCGATGGCGAAGATCAGCACGTCGGGGCAGCGGGACAGCTGCGCCAGCAGGACAGCCAGCAGGTTCGACTTGCCGGAGCCCCGGAGGCCTACTATCAGCGTGGCCAGCTCACGCAGGCTGGGCGCGCACACCTGGCCGTCCTCATACAGCCCGAGCGGGATCGGCTCGGTGATGCTCAGCGTGCCGTCCTGAGGCGGGAACGGGATGGTCTCGCCCAGCACGTCCCGCTCGGTGACGTGCAGGATCACCTTGTGCGCCTGGTCGCCGCGCTCGAAGCGCAGCGAGCCGTGCCGCAGCCGGGCGGCCACCTCGAGCTTCTCGGTGGCCGGGGCGAGACCGGAGTAGGTGACCCGGCCTGAGCCCGGCAGCCGCAGGTGCACCAGGTAGCCGGCCAGCGTGTCCTCGCGGCCGGCGAACCGGACGCTGCCGAACCCGATCCGGGTCAGCAGGTCGGGCCACTTGTTCTGCAGCTTGGCCAGCCGGGCTGCTTCCTCAGCCGCGCGAGCCTCGGCCAGGGCCTGCTCCTCGCGAGCCCGGGCCGCCGGGTACAGCCAGATCAGGGCGCCGGCGGCGACCAGCAGGGCGGCGACCACCGGCCATGACCACGCGGTCGTGATGGCGGCCAGGGCCAGCCAGCCGAATGCGGCCGCTGCGCAGGCCGAGGAGTGCGCTGCCATCCAGCCGGTCCGCGAGCGCAGCACGGCGGCCACGATGAGCCCCGCGGCCAGCACGGCGCAGGCGACCAGGACGGGCAGCGCGGGCAGCTGGGTCACGCTGGCCAGCGCTCCGGCAGCGAAGACCGCGACGGCGATGACTGGCCCGCGGCTCAGCGCCCGGCGCAGCGCCGGGCTCAGACGGGCGGGGCGGCGGGTTCCCAGCTTGACGTCGTCAGTGGTTCTCGACGACATCCCACAGCTCCTCGTTCGGCCGCGGGTTCTCGATGCGCTCCATTTCCGCGGCGTGGGCCGTGCGGTGAATGGCGTGCGCCTCCCCGGCGAACTCGCCCATCCCGGCGACGGTCGCCGCGATCTCCTGGAGGTGCTCGGGTACGGAGGGGTGGACCGGGAACTCCGAGCCGAGCCGCTCGGCAACCGTGGCCACCGACGAGGCGACCGTCTCGAACAGCCGGGGCAGGCCGGCCAGGAACATGTCCAGGTCCAGTGCGTTAGCTGGCACCCATGCGCCGATGTGCTCGCTGACCGCCTCGGTCGCAGCGTCGATGTGACTGCTCACGGCGTGGTGACCCTTCTTCGTAGTGACGTCGCATGCTGTCGGGGAGAACCGGGTACCGGGCCCGGCGGCACATCAGCGGGGCTGCGCCGCTCAGGTCCGGCCGGGGCCGGAACGGGCGTGGCATTAGCTGCTTTCTTCCGGTGTTGGCCGTCCTCCACAACTAAGCACAGATTTGGCATAAAATCTTCGGCAAACTGCACGAGATTGTGTAGTGCGATGCGCTATGGGCCGCGGCAGAAGGTCTGGCAACAGCCGCAAGGCGGGCAGCCTAGCAACCGGCGCCGAAATGCGTGCACTGGGGGTGTAAGCCCAGTACCGTGCGCCACTCCTGGCCTTGACAGTTGCGCGGTCATTGGCCGCGCGCCTTTCAGCCGGAGTCGTCCTGATGGCTCAGCGCCCGGGCCAGCATGGCCTCGATCCGGTCCAGTCGCTGGCTCAGCTCGTCCTTTTCCTTGTCGGCCTGTTCTTCCACGAAGTAACTGGCCACCGTGGCCGTGAGCGTGCCAATCAGGCCGATCCCGACCAGCATCAGGACGACGGCCACACCGCGGCCGCCGGCGGTCACCGGGGCGACGTCCCCGTAGCCGACCGTGGTCACCGTCACGATGGCCCACCACAGCGCGTCGCCGAAGGTGTGGATGGTGGCGCCGGGGGCGTTTCGCTCGAAGACCAGTTCCAGGACCGAGCAGACGGCGATGATGCCGAGCACGGCGAGGAGGACCAGGTGCAGCCCGCGGTGCGTGACGATGTCGCGGATCCGGTGCAGGGCGTTGGCCAGCACCACGCCGGCCCGGGCCAGGCTGAGCAGCCGCAGCAGCCGCAGGGCGCGCAGCGGCCGGAGGATGGGCAGCGCTACGACGGCCAGGTCGACCAGGTGGTGGGTGATGAAATGCCAGCGCCGGGGGGCCAGGTACAGCCGGATCAGGTACTCGGCTACGAACACGGCCCAGACGAAGTAGTCGATGACGGCGAAGGTTTCCGCGACGTCGGGCGACAGCTGAGCCACCAGCGGGATGATCAGCACCGGCAGCCACAGCAGCGCCAGGATCGTCAGCGGCAGGTCAGTGGTGGCTACGAAGCGGTCATAAGCACTCTGCGACCGGCCCAGTGTCTGCATCGTCGGCGCCGCGGGCTACCGGTGCGCCCGGCCGGGCATGCTCACCGGCCCGCGCCCAGCACGGCCAGCCGCGCGCGACTGTACTCCCCCGACACCGCCTGCCCCCGTCCCCCGGCCTGTGCTGCACGGCCACTTTACGCGTGCCCAGTCTTGGCACCGTGCCTGGACGCGCAGGACTATCTGGTGTCTCCGGTGCCGAGCAGCTCCAGGTAGCCCTGAACGGCATTCCACAGATGGTTCTCGGGATAGCTGCCGTCGCCCCGGTGCTCACGGCGCCAGTCGCGCGCCCAGTAGCTGTCCTGCGTGGCCCGCAGGTGCGTCAGGCTTGCCGCGAGCTCGGTGGCGAGCTGCTGCCGCTCCTGCTCGGGCGGCGGTGTAGGCAGGCGCAGCGGCTCGGCATCTCCCCGGCTCAGAGCCCGCAGAACCTGCTCGTCGATTCCGGCCTCAGCCGACCAGAACCGCACCGGACGGCGGATGAGATGGTTACCGGCCGGCCACGCCTCCGGCCGCCAGTACCAGGCCACCGGGATCTTATCCAGCCGCAGCACGTGGACCAGGTACCGGCAGTCCGGCGGGTCAGCCAGCCAGGTCACTTCCCCTGGCGGCAGCCTGAGCACGAAGGCGATCTCGACGACCGCCATGTCGCCGGCACCATCCAGGAGGTCACCGAAGGCGTAAGCGGCCCTCAGGACAAAGTCCGCTCCGTGGGCCAGGTCGCGGGCCCGCTGGCATTCGGCGGCGACCGTAGCCAGGTGTCCGAGTGCGGTAGCGCGGCGCATGACCCCATCCTGCCGCTGCACGGGCTGTGCCGGGCAGCGGCTAAGGCGGTCAGCCAGCGCGATGCCTACGCCGGGCCGGGCCAGCCGGCTGGGTGAGGCTGGCAGTTCGGGCTAACTTCCGGGCGGGGCTTCCGGGGGCGGCGAGCCTGCGTGCAGGCCCGCCGCCCCCGGAAGTCCGCTGCTCAGCTGTGGCGCGCGGACGCCGTGGCCGAGCCCCCGGCCGCGATGCTCGGGACGATCCACTGGATCGCCCCGACCGAGCCGAGGCCGCTCTGCAATTCGACCCGCAGCTTGGTCGTGGTGACGGAATCGAAGGTGACAGCGTTGAAGGTGTCGTCGGCGGCCGGGTAGCTGCTGGCCCCGGTCACGTCATCCCAGTTGCTGCCGTCCCAGTACTGGACCGTCCAGGAGGCCGGCAGCCGCAGCCCGCCGCCGTCGTCGGCGAAGTAGACCGAGCTCCCGTTGGTGGTGACGGGCTGGCTCCAGTCCAGCTCCATCCACTGGGTGCCGGTCTCGGGCCAGGTGGCCCAGTACGGGGTGAGGTTGTTGTCGTCGCTGGACTGGATGGGGTAGATGCCGTTGTTGATGGCCGAGATCGTCGTCCAGGGTGAGGCGTAGGACGCCGACGCGGTCGCGGTCAGGGCCAGGTCCGTGGTGCCCGGCGCCAGCGGCAGCGGCTTCTGCACCGATACCCACTGCTCCGAGCTGTCGGACGTGGCCGCTCCCGGCCCGGCGTTGTAGCTGGCCGCCACGATCAGGCCCGCTCCCCCGGTGGCGTCGTCAGACGGCGTCACCGACCAGGTAGCGGTCTCGGTCTTGCCCGGCGCGATCGAGGCGAAGCTGACCGGGCTGGTCGCCGAGCTGGTCCAGCCCTTGGGAGCCTGCAGGGTGAGCTGCACGCTGCGCAGTGCGGTGGCGCTGTTGTTGGTGATGGTGCCGGTGACCGTGGTCGCGGTCCCGGCGGTGAGCGCCGGCTGGGTGTGCTGGCCGGGCACCGTGCTGTCGGTCTTGACGCTCATCGACGGGCGGTCGGCGTTGCCGAGCACGATGCTGGCGACCCGGCCGTGCGGGCTGAGCGTCACGGTGCGGGTGGCGGCGTCGTAGTGACCGCCGATGACGGACCGCACGCCGGCGTCGGCGAACACCGGGAGCTGGATCTGGATGTCATCGCCGGGAACCTGGCCGGTGAGGGCCACGCTGACGACGCGCTGGCCGGCCAGGCCGACGGTGGCGATCCGCGCCGCGTAGGTGGAGCGGCGGCCGTTGGCGGTGTCGTAGGCGGAGGTGAGGTTGGTGGCCGAGATGACCTGGCCCGGCTTGATCCAGGTGTCCGGCACGCCGCGGCCGACGTACAGGACGTCGCGGTAGTCAGCCGTGCCGTCGCTGTTCTGGGTCGAGGTGAGGCCCTCGGCGACCAGGGACTGGACCAGGGTCTGGGTCTGGCCGGCCATCGGCCACACGTAGGGGATGGCCCCGAACTGCGGCGCGGCGTGGCTGCCGCCCCACGGGTTGGTCGGGTCGGGAGCACTGCCGTTGGCCTCCCACCAGGCGTTCGGGCCGCCGGTCGTGGTGGCCAGCTGCCAGGCGTAGCTGGTGATGGGCAGGTCCCGGTACTGCGTTCCGTACAGGGCGCCGGAGGCGTACCCGGTGTTGTGCGCGGTGCTGTAGCCGCTGTAAGCGCCGAAGGACGGGAACGGGACACTGCCCTGCAGCCGGGACAGGCCCATCTGCAGCAGGTTGTCGGTCTGCGACGGGTCGCCGAGGATCCCGCTGAGCTGGCCGCCCTGCAGGAAGATGTCCCAGACGTTCTGGCCCCACAGGTTGGACCCGTCCCAGTTGGCGTCGTTGGCGGCATTGCAGCGGTCAGCTGTGACCGGCTGGTTGACCTCGCACGGCAGGAAGCTGAAGTTGCTGGCCTGCTCGTTGGCGGCGAGCCCGGCGTTGGTGGCCTTCAGCAGGCTGGCGTAGGCGGTGCCGGCCCACTGCTCCTCGGCGGTGTTCCCGATCCGCCCGGCGATGTACTGGTAGGCGGCCAGGCCCGCCAGCGCGGACTCGTCGTCGAACAGCCAGGTGCCGCCGGAGTCGTTGTCACCGGAGGACTTCAGGTACCCGGTGGTCGCGCTGAGCTGGGACAGGTAGTCGGTGTGCATCTGGGTGTACAGGCTCGGGCCCCACTGGCTCGGGCCGTCGGCGTCGTCGTGGAAGTACTTGGCCACGAAAGCGGTGTCGTTGGTCGACTGCAGGTAGTCGGCCCAGGCCACCGGGGTCTTCCACAGCCCGTCCCAGTACCAGTTGGCGCCGACCTCGTTGAAGTTCGGCTGCTCGGAGATGCGCCCGGTGAGCAGCAGGTTCTGGGCGTCCTTGAAGTCGCCGAGCGTGAAGCGGTTCTCCAGGATGCCGGGGACGTCGTGGTTGAGCAGCCAGTCATAGTTATCGGCCCCCGAGAACGGCGCCGCGGCGGACTGCACGATCCGGGTGTAGATGAAGGCGGCCTTGTAGGCGTTGTCCATCGCGGTGCCCGGGCTGGCCAGGCTGTTGGTGTTCGGCAGCGACACGTTGGGCAGCGACAGCTTCGGGATGACCGACAGCCGCTGGTTCCAGTACAGCGCCATGTGCGCGAACGCGGCGGTGTAGGGCAGCACGCCGGGCTGGCCGGGGCCGGCCACGGTGAGCGCGCTGGCCGGCGGCAGGGTGCCGCCGACGGAGAAGGTGTCGACGGCGGCCACGAAGTCGTGCCGCACGGTCTGGCCGGGCTGCACGGTGTCGGAGGCGCTGTCGAGCTGGACCAGGCCGGGGCCGGACTGGCCGGGCGGGGCGTCGACGGCCGTGGTCCCGGTGTTGGTCTCGGTGACCCGGGTGTAGACCAGTTCGGCGGGGCTGCCGCCGACGGTCTGCTTGTCCGCGAAGTCGGTGATCGCGACCTTCAGGCCGTTGCGCGTGAACGACGTGGTCATGGCGGGCAGGTAGCCATCCGCCTCGGACCACTGCACCGATCCGGCCGGCGGGGCCTGGCCGGCGGCCAGGCCGTAGGTGTAGATGCCGAACGAGTACATGGCGCCGCAGTAGGTGGTCTTGCCCACCGTGTAGTGGTCGGGCACGCCGCGGGCGAAGTAGGACCCGGACAGGTAGGCGAAGGGGGCGTAGATGTTGCCTTCCCAGCCGATGATCGTCTGGTTGGCGTAGCCGAACCCGCTGGGGTCATTCGGGGTGGGGAAGTTGGTCCCGTAGTCCTTCGGCAGGGTGCTGTCGTTGCAGGCGTTGACCGGCAGGTTGGGCAGGGGCTGCAGGGCGGGTGAGTCGGCGGGCCGCCCGGCCGACGACTGCGATGCTCCTGCGGACGTGAGCGCTGTGGCGGCGCTCGCCGCGGTAGTCCGCGCGGCGGGGGCCGCCTGCGCGGGTGCTGCCAGCGCCGGTATCGACAAGGCGCTGACGGTGACGAGGGCCCCCAGCAATGCTGTGAGCCGCCGCGTCAACTGGACTCTGCTCATTCTCCGAGCCTCCGTTGGTGGTGCGGGGCAGGACTTTCGGCGGGCATGCCTCACCCGCCGGCGAGCCCCCTGTGCCGGGCAGGCGAAGCTCACCGGAAAGTAAAGAAAGCCTTTTCCTCAACCTAGGAAATCGTGGCTCCCGGCGTCAACCCCCTAGTACTCAGCGAACCGTCCAGTAGCCTGATAGCAAGCGGGGATGAAGGTCAGGGCCCGGGCGGGGCTGGCCGGATGTTAGCGGCCCTGACCTGCGAAAGGGATTTCCATGACGGAGACCAGAGCGGCAACGATCTCGGATGTTGCGGCCTTGGCGGGGGTGTCGATCAGCACCGTGTCCAAGGCCGTCAACGGGCGGGGCGGGCTGAGCCAGGAAACCCGGGAGCGGGTGCTGGCCGCGGCTAGCCAGCTCAGCTTCGAGCCGAGCCCGCTGGCGCGCGGCCTGCTGGCGGCGCGCAGCTACACCGTCGGCCTGCTCACCTCCGACAGTTTCGGCCGGTTCACCATCCCGGTCATGCTCGGCGCGGAAGATGCCCTCGGCCGCGGCCAGATCTCGGTGCTGCTGTGCGACGGCCGGGGCGACCCGATCCGCGAGGAGCATTACGTCCGCACGCTGCTGTCCCGGAAGGTGGACGGCATGATCGTCACCGGCCGCCGCACTGACCGGCGGCCGCCGGTCAGGGCCAGCCTCCCGGTACCGGTGGTCTACGTGATGACCCAGTCCGAGAACCGCGACGACCTGTCGCTCATCCCCGACGACGAGCAGGGCGGCGAGATCGCCATCCGGCACCTGGTGACCCTGGGCCGGACCCGCATCGCGCACATCACCGGCCCGGAGCGGTTCCTGTCGGCGCGGCTGCGGGCGGCCGGGGCCCGCCGGGTAGCCGAGGCCGCCGGGCTGCAGCTGGTCGGCGCTGAGGTGCTGTTCGGCGAGTGGAGCGAGGAGTGGGGCCGCCAGGCGACCCTGGCCGTGCTGCGCAGCGACCCGGACACTGACGCGATCTTCTGCGGCAGCGATCAGATGGCCCGCGGCGCGGCAGATGCGCTGCGCGAGGCCGGCCGCCAGGTGCCCGGTGACGTGGCGCTGGTCGGCTACGACAACTGGGACGTGTTCGCCGAGGCCGGCCGTCCGCCGCTGACCACGGTGGACATGCGGCTGAAGGAGCTGGGCGTGCGGGCGGCGCAGCGGCTGCTGGCCGCCATCGACGGGGAGCGGATCGGCGGGACCGAGCGGCATCCGTGCCGCCTGGTCATCCGCGAGTCCACCAGCGCCGCCCAGCCGGCCGTCGTCCCGGCGCCCGCGCCGTAACGCCCGGCACCGGGCGGCCGGTCCCGGACCGCCGGCGGGACGCGCGTCAGCCGCCGCTGCGCTTCAATGAAGGCGGAGGTGGGTCAGGAATGGCGAATCCGCATTTCGGGAACCGGGCGACTTCTGGAAGCACGTGCTGCTGACCGAGTTGACTACTCCCCGTCCTGAAGGACGGGGATTCCGGCGGTCGCCCGCCGGGGTTCCTGGTTCACCGCAGACTGCACAGGAGTTTCCTCGCCGTGTCTGACGTCCGCTCCGCAGGCATCGCCGCCAGCTGTGGCGGCTGCCG
>DASXDJ010000064.1:0-145814 GCA_036490755.1 Streptosporangiaceae bacterium | reverse complement strand
CCTGCTTGGCCTGGTCGCTCAGCGTGTCGCCGGTGGTGGTGTCCTTCAGGCCCATCACCGCCACGATCTGGCCAGCTACCGCCGCCGGGCGCTCCTCGCGCTTGTTGGCGTGCATCTGGTAGATCTTGCCGATCCGCTCCCGGCGGCCCTTGGTCGAGTTCAGCACCTGCGAGCCGGCCTCCAGGGTGCCGGAGTAGATCCGCAGGTAGGTCAGCTTGCCCAGGTGCTGGTCCGACATGATCTTGAAAGCCAGGGCGGCGAACGGGTCGCTCGGGTCGGGGCGCCGCTCGATCACGGTGCTCTCGTCGCTGACCGCGTGCCCCTGAACCGCCGGGATGTCCAGCGGGCTGGGCAGGAAGTCCACGATCCCGTCCAGCATCGGCTGCACGCCCTTGTTCTTGAACGCGCTGCCGCACATGACCGGGGTGATGGCGCTGGCGATGGTGGCCCGCCGGATGGCGGCCACGAGCTGCTTCTCGTCGGGCTCGGTGCCCTCGAGGTACAGCTCCATCATCTCCTCGTCGTTCTCCGAGATGGTCTCGACCAGCTTGGCCCGCCACTCGCGGGCAGCCTCAGCGTGGTCGGCCGGGAGGTCGACGACGTCGTAGGTGTCACCCTTGCCCTCGCTCTGCCACAGCAGGCCGCGCATCCGGATCAGGTCGATGACGCCGCGGAAGTCGGCCTCGACGCCCCACGGCAGCTGGATCACCAGCGGCGTGGCGCCGAGCCGGTCGGTGATCATTTCCACGCAGCGGTGGAACTCGGCCCCGACTCGGTCCATCTTGTTGACGAAGCAGATCCGCGGGACGCCGTAGCGGTCCGCCTGGCGCCAGACGGTCTCGGACTGCGGCTCAACGCCGGCCACGCCGTCGAACACTGCGACGGCCCCGTCCAGGACCCGCAGCGACCGCTCCACCTCCACGGTGAAGTCGACGTGCCCCGGCGTGTCGATCAGGTTGATCGTGTGCTCGCGCCAGATGCAGGTAGTAGCGGCGGAGGTGATGGTGATGCCACGCTCCTGCTCCTGCTCCATCCAGTCCATCGTGGCGGCGCCCTCGTGGACTTCACCGATCTTGTAGTTGATGCCGGTGTAGAACAGGATCCGCTCGGTGGTCGTGGTCTTGCCCGCGTCGATATGGGCCATGACGCCGATGTTCCGGACGTTGGCCAGATCCGCGGTCTGTGTGGCGGCCACGTGCTTAGATCCTCTATCCCTCGTGGTAGTTCGTGTGGTGTTCGTTACCAGCGGTAGTGCGCGAAGGCCTTGTTGGACTCGGCCATCTTGTGGGTGTCCTCACGGCGCTTCACGCTGGCCCCGAGGCCGTTGCTGGCATCGAGCAGCTCGTTCATCAGCCGCTCGGTCATGGTCTTCTCGCGGCGCGACCGGGAGTAGGCGGTCAGCCAGCGCAGGGCCAGCTGAGTGCTGCGCGAGGCGCGGACCTCGACCGGCACCTGGTAGGTGGCGCCGCCGACTCGGCGGCTGCGGACCTCCAGGGTGGGCTTGACGTTGTCCAGCGCGCGCTTGAGCGTCACCACCGGGTCGTTGCCGGTCTTCTCCCGGCAGCCCTCCAGTGCGCCGTACACGATGCGCTCGGCCAGTGAGCGCTTGCCGCTCACCAGCACCTTGCTCACCAGTGCGGTGACCAGCGGCGAGCCGTAAACCGGATCGGTGACCAGTGGCCGCTTGGTCGCGGGGCCCTTGCGCGGCATGTCAGCTCTTCTCCTTCTTCGCGCCGTAACGGCTGCGCGCCTGCTTACGGTTGCGGACGCCCTGGGTGTCCAGGGAGCCGCGGATGACCTTGTAGCGAACGCCGGGCAGGTCGCGAACGCGGCCACCGCGCACCAGCACGATGGAGTGCTCCTGGAGGTTGTGGCCTACACCGGGGATGTAGGCGGTCACCTCGATCTGGCTGGTCAGCCTGACTCGGGCGACCTTGCGCAGCGCCGAGTTCGGCTTCTTGGGCGTGGTCGTGTAGACGCGTGTGCAGACTCCGCGGCGCTGCGGGCTGCCCTTCAGCGCCGGAGTCTTGTTCTTGGCTACCTTGTCCTGGCGGCCCTTTCGGACCAGCTGCTGGATCGTGGGCACCGCGTCTCCGTCTTCCTTCAGCCGCGCCTGCCGGCGCGTAGTTATTCCTCTGACCTGCTTCTTTTGCGCCTCATCCGCCCCCCGCGCTCGGGCGTGTCGCCACGCCCAGGAGCGATTCCTGGCTCACGATGGAGCCCGGACACCGGAGAGGGAGTTCTCTGCTCGCCCGGCCCATGCCCTTCCCCGTCACTCAGCTCGCGGCGAGGCCGGGAGAGAACGGAGGCAGCACGGGCGTGCACGCACCCGCGAGGCACGGGCACGAAGGACTAGGTTACCCAATTCGCGGTGCACTCGCAAAGCGAACAGGGCTGCCATGCCCACAGCTGTTATTCAGCTTATCCGGTGTCCGGAGTATTCCCGGACGGTTTTCACAAGCGTTATCTAGCCGCGCTGCTCGCTCACCTGCGGGCGCGGCCGGGGTGCCGCGGCGGCACACTGCTCCCCCGCGGCACCCCGCCTGGTCACATCTGGCAGGCTGTCGCGACTGACGCGGCTGACGCCTCCCGCCGGGAGGAGGCCGGAATGCCGGGCCGCTCGAAATGGACCATGTAAATGTCGGCAGCCTCGGCAGCCGTGCTGGCCGCGTTCAGTTCCGGCAGGTACTGCGACCACCCGTTGTTAAAGGTCAGCAGCGCGGCGAGCTGGGCCTGCAGGTCAGCGGCGACGTTGCCGGTGACTAGGCCGGCCGGCAGCGGCGTCCACCCGATCAGCCCGCCGCCGGACTCGGGGTTGCCGCCCGACTCCTGGTAGATGTTCCCGGCGATGCCCGCCGCGGCCATCCGGGAGTACCCGTGCCGGGTCAGGAAGTGCGCGATCTTCGCGTAGTGCTGCGGCAGGAGGCCGCCGGAGCCTGAGCAGGTATAAGAGTCGCGCGCCCCGCGGGACTTCCCGCCACCGCCGCCGCCGGACTTGCCCCCGCCGCCCCCGCCACCGGACTTGCCCCCGCCCCCGCCGCCACCGGAGTTCCCGCCGCCCGGCAACTGGCCGATGCCGCCGCCGCCATGGTGAACGTCGTGGCCCCGCGGTGACCGGTGCCGGCCCTGATAAGCGCTCGCCCGGCCCGCCGCCTGGTGACTGGTGGCACTCTGCACCCGGTCGGCGAAAGCCTGGCCGGCGACCACGCCGGCCCCGTCCCGGCCGGCTAACCCGCCCGCGCGGGCCGGCGCGGTGACCGCGCGGGCCGGCGGTGCGCTGGCCAGCAGATCCCGGACCTGAGGAGCAGCGGCCAGCACGCCGACGAGACCCACGGCCGGGGCGGCCCGGCCGGCTCGCTCGGCTACTCTGGCCACCTGCGAGGGGGTAGTGTGCCGCCCCGCCCGCCGGATCTTTCGCTTCCCGTCCTGCGCGTACGCCTTGTCATGGAAGTTATCGCCATGCGCTGCTGCACCCAACGAATCCCCTGACCCCGCGGTGACGCCTGGCTACTCCGGCAGCCCCTGCCGCTCACCAGGCCTGGCCGGCGCGCTCCCCCGATGTCCCCGTGTCCCCCGGAGCGCCCCTTGTGGCCGAGCATGGCAGCCAGCCCCGGCGGGCCGCAGCCGAAGGCCGCCGAATAGTTCGTCGGGACTAGGCACGGCGGTATCCGGAATGGCCAGGGCGCGATGCTCCGGGTGACCCGGAGCATCGCGCCCTGTCTAGCGGTGCGGTTGGTGTTACCTGTTATAGGCGCCGAAGTCGTACTCCTCCAGCGGGATGGCCTCGCCCGAGGCCTGCCCGAAGGAGTAGTCCACCGGCGAGTCGTAGCTCGTCGGCGGGTAGACCGTCGACCGCGCGTCCTCGGTCGGCTCGACCCGCAGGCTGCGGTACCGCTGCATGCCGGTACCGGCCGGGATGAGCTTGCCGATGATGACGTTCTCCTTCAGGCCCACCAGCGAGTCCGACCGGGCGTGGATTGCCGCGTCGGTGAGGACCCGGGTGGTCTCCTGGAAGGAGGCCGCCGACAGCCACGAATCGGTCGCCAGCGAGGCCTTGGTGATGCCCATCAGCACCGGTCGGCCCGAGGCTGAGGTGCCGCCGGCCTCGACCACCGCGCGGTTGACCGCCTCGAACTTCGGCCGCTCGACTAGCTCGCCGGGCAGCAGGTCGGTGTCGCCGGACTCCAGGACGTTCACCCGCTTGAGCATCTGGCGGATGATGATCTCGATGTGCTTGTCGTGGATCGACACGCCCTGAGACCGGTAGACCTCCTGCACCTCGTGCACCAGGTGCAGCTGCACCTCGCGCGAGCCCAGGATGCGCAGCACCTCCATCGGGTTGACCGCGCCGAAGATCAGCTTCTGGCCGACCTTGACGTGGTCGCCGTCGGCGACCATCAGCCGGGCCCGCATGGAGACCTGGTAGACCATCTCCTCGGAGCCGTCGTCGGGCACGATGACGATCTTGCGCGACTTCTCCGGCTCCTCCAGCCGGACCCGGCCCTCGACCTCGCTGATCGGCGCCAGGCCCTTGGGGATGCGGGCCTCGAACAGCTCCTGGATGCGCGGCAGGCCGTGAGTGATGTCCAGGCCCGCCACACCGCCGGTGTGGAAGGTACGCATCGTCAGCTGGGTGCCAGGCTCACCAATCGACTGCGCGGCGATGATGCCCACCGCCTCGCCGACGTCGACCCGCTTGCCCGTGGCTAGCGACCGGCCGTAGCACTTGGCGCAGACGCCGACCTTGGCCTGGCAGACCATCACGCTGTAGGTGCGCACGGACTCGACGCCCGCGTTCACCATCGTGTCGATCAGCGCCTCGGTGATGTCCGACTCCGCCGTGGCCAGCACGGTGCCGTCCGGGCCCTCGACGTCCTCCGCCAGCGTCCGGCCGGTGCCCGTGTTCTCGATGTTCGGCAGCTTGACCACAGTGCCCGCCGCGTCCTTCTCGGCGATGCGCATGGCCAGCGACCGGTCGGTACCGCAGTCCTCTTCCCGGACGATGACGTCCTGGGCCACGTCCACCAGGCGCCGGGTGAGGTACCCGGAGTCGGCGGTCCGCAGCGCGGTGTCGGCCAGTCCCTTACGGGCACCGTGGGTCGAGATGAAGTACTCGACCACCGTCAGCCCCTCGCGGAAGCTGGAGGTGATCGGGCGCGGGATCGTCTCGCCCTTGGGGTTGGACACCAGGCCGCGCATGCCGGCGATCTGCCGCACCTGCGCGTTGTTACCGCGGGCACCGGGGTTGACCATCATCCAGACCGGGTTGGTCTCGGGGAAGGCCGCCTCCATGTCCTGGGCCACGTCGGTCGTCGCGTGGGTCCAGATCTCGATCAGGTCCTGGCGACGCTCGTCGTCGGTGATCAGGCCGCGCTCGTAGTCGAGCTGGACCTTCTCCGCACGCCGCTCGTAGTTCGCCAGGATCTGCGGCTTGTTCGGCGGGGCCACCACGTCCTCGATGGCAATGGTCACGCCCGACCGGGTCGCCCAGTGGAACCCGACGTCCTTGAGCGCGTCCAGCGCCGCGGCCACCTCGACCTTGGGGTAGGTCTCGGCTAGCTCGTTGACGATGACCGACAGCTGCTTCTTGGCCACCTCGTAGTTCACGAACGGGTAGTCCCGCGGCAGCGCCTCGTTGAACAGCGTCCGGCCGAGAGTCGTGGTCAGCCGCAGCGGATGCCCCGGCTCCCAGCCCTCGGGCACCTCGAACCCGGTCGGCGGCGCGACGTCCCGCAGCCGGATCTGGACCTCGGCCTGCAGGTCGAGCTCACCGCGGTCGTAGGCCATCAGCGCCTCGGGCAGCCCGGAGAACACCCGGCCAGTGCCGGGGGTGTCCGGGGTCTGCCGGGTCAGGCTGTAGATCCCGATGATCATGTCCTGGGTGGGCATGGTCACCGGCTTGCCGTCGGCCGGCTTGAGGATGTTGTTGGTGGACAGCATCAGGATGCGGGCCTCGGCCTGCGCCTCCGCCGACAGCGGCACGTGCACGGCCATCTGGTCCCCGTCGAAGTCCGCATTGAACGCGGTACAGACCAGCGGGTGAATCTGGATGGCCTTGCCCTCAACCAGCTGCGGCTCGAAGGCCTGGATGCCGAGGCGGTGCAGCGTCGGCGCACGGTTGAGCAGGACCGGGTGCTCCGTGATGACCTCTTCCAGGACATCCCAGACCACCGGCTTGGCCCGCTCCACCATCCGCTTGGCCGACTTGATGTTCTGCGCGTGGTTCAGGTCGACCAGGCGCTTCATCACGAACGGCTTGAACAGCTCGACCGCCATCTCCTTGGGCAGCCCGCACTGGTGCAGCTTGAGCTGCGGGCCGACGACGATGACCGAGCGGCCGGAGTAGTCGACGCGCTTGCCCAGCAGGTTCTGGCGGAACCGGCCCTGCTTGCCCTTGAGCATGTCGGACAGCGACTTCAGCGGGCGGTTACCCGGCCCGGTGACCGGGCGGCCGCGGCGGCCGTTGTCGAACAGCGAGTCGACGGCCTCCTGCAGCATCCGCTTCTCGTTGTTGACGATGATCTCGGGCGCGCCCAGGTCCAGCAGCCTCTTCAGCCGGTTGTTCCGGTTGATGACCCGGCGGTACAGGTCGTTGAGGTCGGAGGTGGCGAACCGGCCGCCGTCCAGCTGCACCATCGGGCGCAGGTCCGGCGGGATCACCGGGATGCAGTCCAGCACCATGCCCAGCGGGCTGTTGCTGGTGTTCAGGAACGCCGAGACAACCTTGAGCCGCTTCAGGGCACGCGCCTTGCGCTGGCCCTTGCCGGTCCGGATGATCTCGCGCAGGTTGGTCGCCTCGGCCTCGAGGTCGAAGCTGCCGACCCGCTCCTGGATGGCCTGCGCGCCCATGCCGCCGCGGAAGTACCGGCCGAACCGGTCCCGCATCTCGCGGTAGAGCAGCTCATCGCCCTCCAGGTCCTGGACCTTCAGGCCGCGGAACCGGCTCCAGACCTCCTCGATCCGGTCGATCTCGCGCTGCGCGCGATCCCGGATCTGGCGGCACTCGCGGTCCGCGCTCTCCCGGACCTTGCGCCGGGCATCGCCCTTCGCGCCCGCCGCCTCCAGCTCCGCCAGGTCCTTCTCGAGCTTGGTCTGGCGGGCCTCGATGTCGGCGTCGCGGCGCTGCTCCAGCTGGCCCTTCTCGACCGTGATCTTCGCCTCGAGCGAGGGCAGGTCACGAGCGCGAGCGTCATCATCCACGTACGTGATCATGTACGCGGCGAAGTAGATGACCTTCTCCAGGTCCTTCGGCGCCAGGTCGAGCAGGTAGCCCAGGCGGCTGGGCACGCCCTTGAAGTACCAGATGTGGGTGACCGGGGCGGCCAGCTCGATGTGCCCCATCCGCTCACGCCGCACCTTGGCGCGGGTGACTTCCACGCCGCAGCGCTCGCAGATGATGCCCTTGAACCGGACGCGCTTGTACTTACCGCAGTAGCACTCCCAGTCCCGGGTCGGACCGAAGATCTTCTCGCAGAAGAGCCCGTCCTTCTCCGGCTTCAGGGTGCGGTAGTTAATCGTCTCCGGCTTCTTGACCTCGCCGTGTGACCACAGCCGGATGTCATCGGCTGTAGCAAGGCCAATCCGCAGGTCGTCAAAGAAGTTGACGTCTAGCACGTTGTTTGTCCCCTGTTGTAGATCGGATCAGACCTCGTCGGCTCAGACTTCCTCGACTGTGCTCGGCTCCCGCCGGGACAGATCGATGCCGAGTTCCTCCGCCGCGCGGAAGACGTCCTCGTCGGTATCGCGCATCTCGATTGCCGCGCCGTCACTAGAGAGCACCTCCACGTTCAGGCAGAGCGACTGCATCTCCTTGATCAGCACCTTGAACGACTCAGGGATGCCGGGCTCGGGGATGTTCTCGCCCTTGACGATCGCCTCGTAGACCTTGACGCGGCCGAGGATGTCGTCGGACTTGATGGTGAGCAGTTCCTGCAGCGCGTAGGCGGCACCGTAGGCCTCCAGCGCCCAGACCTCCATCTCACCGAACCGCTGACCGCCGAACTGCGCCTTACCGCCCAGCGGCTGCTGGGTGATCATGGAGTACGGCCCGGTGGACCGGGCGTGGATCTTGTCATCCACCAGGTGCAGCAGCTTCAGGATGTAGATGTAGCCGACCGCGATCGGGTCCTTGAACGGCTCGCCGGTACGGCCGTCGAACAGCCGCGACTTGCCACTCGACCCGACCAGCTGCACGCCGTCCCGGTTGGGCAGGGTGCTGCCGAGCAGGCCGGTGATCTCCTCCTCGCGGGCCCCGTCGAACACCGGCGTCGCCACCGGGGTGCCCTTCGGGGAGGCGTCCGCGCCGATCGACTTCAGCCGCTTCTTCCAGTCCTGGTCCTCGCCGTCGACCTGCCAGCCGGTGGCGGCCACCCAGCCGAGGTGAGTCTCCAGGACCTGGCCGACGTTCATCCGGCCGGGCACGCCGAGCGGGTTGAGCACGATGTCGACGGGGGTGCCGTCGGCCAGGAACGGCATGTCCTCGACCGGGTTGATCTTGGCGATGACGCCCTTGTTACCGTGCCGTCCGGCCAGCTTGTCACCGTCGGTGATCTTCCGCTTGGCCGCGACGTAGACCCGCACCAGCTCGTTCACGCCGGGCGGCAGCTCGTCGCCGTCCTCCCGGGTGAACACACGGACGCCGATCACCTTGCCGGACTCGCCGTGCGGCACCTTCAGCGAGGTGTCGCGCACCTCGCGCGCCTTCTCGCCGAAGATCGCGCGCAGCAGCCGCTCCTCCGGGGTCAGCTCGGTCTCGCCCTTGGGCGTGACCTTGCCGACCAGGATGTCGCCGGTGACGACCTCGGCGCCGATGCGGATGATGCCGCGGTCGTCCAGGTCGGCCAGCACCTCGTCGGAGACATTCGGGATGTCGCGGGTGATCTCCTCCGGGCCCAGCTTGGTGTCCCGTGCGTCAACCTCGTGCTCCTCGATGTGGATCGAGGAGAGCACGTCGTCCTGCACGAGCCGCTGGGACAAGATGATCGCGTCTTCGTAGTTGTGGCCCTCCCACGGCATGAAGGCGACCAGCAGGTTGCGGCCGAGCGCCATCTCGCCGTTGTCCGTGCACGGACCGTCGGCGATGACCTGGCCGACCTCGACCCGCTGGCCCTCGGTGGCCACCGGCTTCTGGTTGAAGCAGGTGCCCTGGTTGGACCGGCGGAACTTGGCCACCAGGTAGTCGGTGCGCGTGCCGTCATCATTGGCCACGGTGACGTAGTCAGCGCTGACCTGCTCGACCACGCCGGCCTTCTCCGCGACAATCACGTCGCCGGCGTCGACCGCGGCGCGGTACTCCATGCCGGTGCCGACCAGCGGCGCCTCGCTGCGCAGCAGCGGGACGGACTGGCGCTGCATGTTGGAGCCCATCAGCGCGCGGTTGGCGTCGTCGTGCTCCAGGAACGGGATCATCGCGGTGGCGACCGACACCATCTGCCGCGGTGACACGTCCATGTAGTCGACCTCATCCGGGCGGATGTAGTCGATCTCGCCGCCCTTACGGCGGACCAGCACGCGGTTCTCGGCGAAGGTGTCGTCCTCCTTCAGCGGCGCGTTGGCCTGCGCGACGACGTGCCGGTCTTCCTCATCGGCGGTCAGGTAGTCGATCTGGTCGGTGACCTTGCCGCCCTTGACCTTCCGGTAGGGCGTCTCGACGAACCCGAAGGCGTTAACCCGCCCGTAGGAGGACAGCGAGCCGATCAGGCCGATGTTCGGGCCTTCCGGCGTCTCGATCGGGCACATCCGGCCGTAATGGCTGGGGTGGACGTCCCGGACCTCCATGCCAGCCCGCTCACGGGACAGGCCGCCGGGGCCCAGCGCCGACAGGCGGCGCTTGTGGGTCAGGCCGGCCAGCGGGTTGGTCTGGTCCATGAACTGGGACAGCTGGCTGGTGCCGAAGAACTCCTTGATGGAGGCCACGACCGGCCGGATGTTGATCAGGGTCTGCGGCGTGATCGCCTCGACGTCCTGGGTCGTCATCCGCTCCCGGACCACGCGCTCCATCCGCGCCAGGCCCAGCCGGACCTGGTTCTGGATCAGCTCGCCGACCGTGCGCAGGCGCCGGTTGCCGAAGTGGTCAATGTCGTCGGTCTCGACCGGGATGAGGGTGCTGCCCGACTTCATCTCGTCCTCGCCGGTGTGCAGCCGGACGAGGTACTCGATGGTCGCGACGATGTCCTCTTCGGTCAGGGTGCCCTGGGTGATCGGCTGGGCCAGGCCCAGCTTCTTGTTCACCTTGTACCGGCCGACCTTGGCCAGGTCGTAGCGCTTGGGGTTGAAGTACAGGTTCTCCAGCAGCGCCTGGGCCGACTCCCGCGTCGGCGGCTCACCCGGCCGCAGCTTGCGGTAGATGTCCAGCAGCGCGTCGTCCTGGCCGGTGGTGTGGTCCTTCTCCAGGGTGGCGCGCATCGACTCGAAGCCGCCGAAGCGCTCCAGGATCTTCGCCTCGTCCCAGCCCAGCGCCTTCAGCAGGACAGTCACGCTCTGCTTGCGCTTGCGGTCGATGCGGACCCCGACGCTGTCGCGCTTGTCGATCTCGAACTCAAGCCACGCGCCGCGGGACGGGATCACCTTGCAGCTGTAGATGTCCTTGTCCGAGGTCTTGTCGACCTGCCGGTCGAAGTACACGCCGGGCGAGCGGACCAGCTGCGACACCACGACACGCTCGGTGCCGTTGATGATGAAGGTGCCCTTGGGGGACATCAGCGGGAAGTCGCCCATGAACACGGTCTGGCTCTTGATCTCGCCCGTGCTGTTGTTGATGAACTCAGCCGTGACGAACATCGGCGCGGAGAAGGTCATGTCCTTGTCCTTGCACTCCTCCGCGGAGTACTTGGGAGGCTCAAACCTGTGATCACGGAACGACAGGGACATCGTCCCGGTGAAGTCCTCGATCGGGCTGATCTCCTCGAAGATCTCCTCAAGGCCGGACTGCTCCGGGAGATCCTTGTGGCCGTGTGCCTTCTCGGATTCGATCCGGGAGCGCCAGCGCTCGTTGCCGAGCAGCCAGTCAAACGAGTCTGTCTGCAGGGCAAGGAGCCCGGGAACCTCAAGGGGTTCCTTGATACGGGCGAAAGAAACACGAGGTGGACCGGGAACTTTAACTGAGGCGCTGCGCGAGGAGGCCAACAGGGGTCCTTCCGAGCTTGAAGCCGACTGTCATGCGCGCACGCGAGACGCCCTGCGGCCAACGCCGCTGTGGGGGTCGAAGATCGCCGAGGACGAGAGAGTGCAGCGCAAATTGGCAGTGTAGTCTAAGGACACACCACTGGTCAACTGTACGCCACTGTTATGTTCACGGTTGCAAGGCAGCATCGCTCCTGCACAGCGAAACGTCAAGCCCGGGGGGCCTGGTGTCGCCACTTGACCACACGTGACGAGAATCACAGTCGAACTGGTGTTTATCGTACCGGGAGCTGGGGGATAACCACGGGTTGCGCCCCCGGAGGTTCCTGACCGTCCCGGTCCTGATCAGGATTACCTGCGGGCGCATTGTAGGACACGTTCAGTAACACCGCGCGGACTTCTGGTATTCCGGCGGGCCGCTGCCCGGACCGCGTCCCGCATGATGCTGCCCGCCACGGCGATCGCCGTGGCGGGCAGCGGTGTGCTGAGCTGGTGCTACTTGACCGTGACGGTGGCGCCGGCGCCCTCCAGGGCGGCCTTGGCCTTCTCCGCGGTCTCCTTGTTCACGCGCTCCAGCAGCGGCTTGGGCGCGCCGTCCACCAGGTCCTTGGCCTCCTTCAGGCCGAGGCTGGTCAGGGTGCGGACTTCCTTGATGACCTGGATCTTCTTGTCGCCCGCCGCCTCGAGGATGACGTCGAACTCGTCCTTCTCCTCCTCCACCTCGGCGGCACCGCCGCCGCCGGCCGGAGCCGCCGCCACGGCCGCCACCGGGGCGGCCGCCTTGACGTCGAAGGTGTCCTCGAACTGCTTCACGAACTCCGAGAGCTCGATCAGCGTCATTTCCTTGAACGCGTCCAGCAGGTCGTCAGTGCTGAGCTTCGCCATGGTGCTGCTTCCTCTTCCGTTCTGATCGTTGGTAGCCCGTACGTCGTGACGACGTCAGCTGTCCGTCGAGCTGTCTGAGTCTGCGCCGCTGTCCGCCTCGGAGCCACCGGGGGCGGTCTCCTCGGCGGCCGACGGCTCGGCCGCAGCCGCGGGCGCCTCGGCGGCCCGCTTGGCCTCCAGCGCGGAGGCCAGGGCCGCCATCTGCTGCGGCAGCGCCGCGAATGTCGCCGCCGCGCCAGCCATCGAGGCCTTCATCGCGCCGGCCAGCTTGGCCAGGAGGACCTCACGGGACTCCAGGTCGGCCAGCTTGACGATCTCGGCCGGGGTCAGTGCCTTGCCGTCCAGCACGCCGCCCTTGATCACCAGCAGCGGGTTCGCCTTGGCGAAATCGCGCAGGCCCTTGGCGGCCTCTACCACGTCGCCCTGGACGAACGCGATCGCCGACGGGCCGCTGAGCAGCGCGGTCAGCTCGGCGGTGACGCCGGCCTCAGAGGCGGCGATCTTGGTAAGCGTGTTCTTGACCACCGAGAACGTAGCGTTCTCGCCGAGCGACTGGCGCAGCTCACCGAGCTGGGACACCGACAGGCCCCGGTACTCGGTCAGCACCGCGCCTGACGACGACTCGAACGCCTGCGTCAGCTCGGCGACCGCGGCGACCTTATCCGCCCTCGCCATGGGCCTCCCTTCCGTCCGGGGCTCCTGGCGGGCCCTCGGATTTATCTCCGGTGCCGGCAGGCGGGCCCACTACATGCGAACGCCCCGTACGCAGGCGCACGGGGCGTGGACCAGCGCTCCGCAGTTTCCTGCGGCGCACCCGGTCGTAGCTTCGTTACCTGCGCGGGCGCCCGCGTGGCGGGCCTTCGGCCGCTGCGCATGATGCGCGGCGGCAGCCGACGGTCTCTGGCAATCAGACAGCGTACGTGCCGGCGGCCTGGCGAGCCAAATCAGTCCGCCAGGCCACGGGCGTGGTGCTAGCTTGCGGCCGCGCCTTCCAGCTCCTCGGCCAGGCCCTTCGTGATGCTCGGGTCCACCTGCAGGCCCGGTCCCATCGTGGTGGTCATGACGATCTTCCGCAGGTAACGGCCCTTGGCGGCGGCCGGCTTCAGCCGGAGCACTTCCTCCAGCGCGGCCGCGTAGTTCTCGACCAGCGCACGGTCGGTGAACGAGGCCTTGCCGATGATGAAGTGCAGGTTGCCGTGCCGGTCTACCCGGAACTCGATCTTGCCGCCCTTGATCTCGGTCACGGCCCTGGCCACGTCGACGGCGACCGTGCCGGTCTTCGGGTTGGGCATCAGGCCGCGCGGGCCGAGTACCCGGCCGAGGCGGCCGACCTTGCCCATCATGTCCGGCGTGGCGACGACGGCGTCGAAATCAAGGAACCCGCCCTGGATCCGCTCGATCAGGTCGTCGGATCCGACGTAGTCCGCGCCGGCCGCAGTCGCCTGCTCAGCGCGCTCGCCGACCGCGAAGACGAGGACGCGCGCCGTCTTGCCGGTGCCGTGCGGCAGGTTGACGGTGCCGCGGACCATCTGGTCAGCCTTGCGCGGGTCAACGCCCAGCCGCAGGGCCACCTCGACGGTGGGGTCGAACTTGGTGGTGGAGGTCTTGCGGACCAGCTCGACGGCCTCGGCCGGCGTGTACAGCCGGTCGGCGTCGACCAGTTCGTCGGCCTTGCGGTAGGCCTTACTGCGCTGCATGCGTGTCTCCTTCTGCTGCGGAGTTCGTGGTCAGCGGGCCAGCGCCTGGCCCTGCCACTAACGGTGCTGTCCTGGCTGGTACTGGGTTCCCGGGGTGGCCCCCGGGTTAGCTCAGCCCTGGACCGTGATGCCCATCGAGCGCGCGGTGCCCTCGATGATCTTGGCGGCCGCCTCGATGTCGTTGGCGTTCAGGTCCGGCATCTTGACCTGGGCGATATCCCGTACCTGCGCCTTGGTCATGGTCCCGACCTTGGTGCGGTGCGGCTCGCCGCTGCCCTTCTGCACGCCGGCTGCCTTCTTGATCAGCTCGGGCGCGGGCGGGGTCTTGGTGATGAACGTGAACGACCGGTCCTCGTAAATGGTGATCTCAACCGGGATCACGTTGCCGCGCTGGGTATCGGTCGCGGCGTTGTACTGCTTCACGAAGTCCATGATGTTGACGCCGTGCGGGCCGAGCGCGGTACCGACCGGCGGGGCCGGGGTGGCCGCGCCCGCGTTCAGCTGAACCTTGACGACCGCGGCGACCTTCTTCTTCCTCGGAGCCATCGAACCTGAGTCCTCACTTACCTGTGGTCATGCCCTGACGTGCCTGCGCTGCCCGATCAGATCTTGCTGACCTGATCGAAGGAAAGCTCCACGGGAGTCTCCCGGCCGAAGATCGACACGAGCACCTTGAGCTTCTGAGTGTCGGGATTGATCTCGCTCACCGTGGCGGGCAGCGTGGCGAACGGGCCGTCCATAACCGTAACGGACTGCCCGACCTCGAAGTCCACCGCGGCCGCGCGCATGGTCTCGGCCTTCTTGGCCGCCTTCTCCTCCGGGACCGGTGCCAGCAGGCTGGCGACCTCGTCCAGGCTCAGCGGCGACGGCTTGCTGGACAGCCCGACGAACCCGGTCACCCCCGGCGTGTTCCGCACGGCGGCCCACGACTCGTCGGTGAGGTCCATCCGGACGAGGATGTAGCCGGGCAGCACCTTCTCCTGCACCTGCTGCCGCTTGCCGCCCTTGATCTCGATCACCTCATGCGTGGGGACCTCGATCTGGAAGATGTAATCCTCCATGTTGAGCGACTGGGTCCGGCTCTCCAGGTTGGTGCGGACGCGGTTCTCGTAGCCGGCGTAGGAGTGCACGACGTACCAGTCGCCCGGCAGCAGCCGCAGCTCGGTCTTGAACTCGACGACCGGGTCGGCGGCCTCGTCGTCGTCCGTCGCAGCCCCGGCGGCGGCCTCGGCTGGCTCCGGCTCCCCGGCGTCCTGGCCGGCCTCGCCCGCCTCAGCCTGCTCGGCGTCCGGCTCGGCCTCGGCGGCGTCTGGCTCGGCCTCGGCGGCCTCCGGCTCGGCCAGCAGCGCGGACACGTCGGTTTCGCGGTCGGCCGCACTGTCCTGGGCCGCACTGTCCTGGGCAGCACTGTCGCCGGCGGCGTCGCCGGTCATGGGGTGCGCGGCCGACGGCTCGCCCACCGGCAGTTCGGACTCGGACACGATTACTCTTCTCTCCAGCTCTTCCTGCGCGATTACCCGGCGGTGCCAGGCGTACTGCGATCGGGCCCCCGGCAGCGGAAAGCTCCGCAACCGCGACCTCGTGATCGCGGAGCCCGGCCCGGCTAGTCGCGACCTCAGCCGAAGACGGCAAACACCAGCTTGGTGAACCCGTAGTCCAGGCTCGTGACGATCGCGACCATGATCAGGATGAAGACGAGCGACACCGTGGTGTAGGTGACCAGTTCCTTACGGGTCGGCCAGACGACCTTCCGTAGTTCCTGGACAACCTCCCGGACGAACCGGGCCGGCGTTACCCGGTCCTGCTTGGCCGGGCCGCCGGACTTGGCTGCCTTCTCGGCCGCCGAGCCACGAGTCTGAGTCGCCATGTCCTCACCTGAGCAACGATCTTCTGTCGGCTGGCGCCGCCATCTTCCCGCGAGGTTCACGGGCCGCACTCGCAGGGCAGGAGGGACTCGAACCCCCAACCGCCGGTTTTGGAGACCGGGACTCTAGCCAATTGAGCTACTGCCCTGTGTCGGCCTGTGTTTGCCAGCCTCACCGTGACCATCAGCCACGCAATGCAAGGCGCGCACGGACCACCTGGTGGGTTACCACCAGAGCCAGAAGTCTACGTGTCCCGGCGTCCTCAGTCGAACCGATCGGCCCGAAGCCAGCAAATGGCCGGCCGCGGCGTGGCCCGGCAACGGCCGCGGGCCCGGGTCTGGGACGATGGAGCACATGGCTTCCGCTCACCGCAGGATCTCGGCCCGGATATCGGCGATCACCGAGTCAGCGACGCTGGCCGTCGACGCCAAGGCCAAGGCGCTCAAGGCAGCAGGCCGCCCGGTCATCGGCTTCGGGGCCGGCGAGCCCGACTTCCCGACGCCCGATTACATCGTGGAGGCCGCCGCGCGCGCCTGTGCCGTCCCGCGGTTCCATAAGTACACCCCGGCCGCCGGGCTGCCCGAGCTGCGCGAGGCGGTCGCGGCCAAGACGGCCCGCGACAGCGCCCTGCCGGTCCAGCCTGCCCAGGTGCTGATCACCAACGGCGGCAAGCAGGCCGTCTACCAGGCCTTCGCCACGCTGCTGGACCCGGGCGACGAAGTGCTGATGCCCACCCCCTACTGGACGACCTACCCGGAGTCCATTGCCCTGGCGGGTGGCGTCCCGGTTCCCGTCCTGACCGATGAGAGCACCGGGTACCAGGTGTCGGTCGAGCAGCTGGAGGCGCACCTCACCGAGCGGACCAAGGTGCTGCTGTTCGTCTCACCGTCCAACCCGACCGGTGCGGTCTACCGGCCGGAGCTGGTGGCCGAGATCGGCCGCTGGGCGGCAGCCGCCGGGATCTGGGTCATCACCGACGAGATTTACGAGCACCTGGTCTACGGCAGTGCCCGTTTCGTCTCGATGCCGGTGGTGGTCCCGGAACTGGCCGATCGCTGCGTCGTGCTGAACGGCACCGCGAAGACCTATGCCATGACCGGCTGGCGGGTGGGCTGGATGATCGGCCCGGCCGACGTCATCAAGGCAGCCGCCAACCTGCAGTCTCATGCCACCTCCAACGTCTGCAACGTGGCCCAGGCCGCGGCGCTGGCCGCGGTCACCGGTGACCTGTCGGCCGCCGCGCAGATGCGCACCGCCTTCGACCGCCGCCGCCAGCTGATGACGGCGATGCTGAACGAGGTACCGGGAGTGGCCTGCCCGCTGCCCGAGGGCGCGTTCTACTGCTACCCCTCGGTCAAGGGAGTGCTGGGCCGGGAGCTCGCCGGGCGGCGGCCCGCCACCAGCAGTGAGCTGGCCGAGCTGGTGCTGGACGAGGCGGACGTGGCGGTCGTGCCGGGCGAGGCGTTCGGGACCGACGGGTACTTCCGGCTGTCCTGCGCGCTGGGCGATGCTGACCTGGAGGAGGGCATCGGCCGGCTGGCCAAGTTGCTGTCCGAGGCACACTAGCGACCGCCTCCGGGCCGGCGGCTCTGCCAGAATGACCCGATGTCCCGGCCGCTCGCCGCGCTGCCCAAAGCGCACCTGCACCTGCATTTCACGGGATCGATGCGGCACGGCACCCTGGTCGAGCTCGCCGCCGAGCACGGTATCCACCTGCCTGAGGCGCTCGTCACCGAGTGGCCGCCCCGGCTCAGCGCAGCCGACGAGCGCGGCTGGTTCCGGTTCCAGCGGCTGTATGACATCGCCCGCTCGGTCGTGCGCAGGCCGGCTGACGTCCGGCGGCTGGTCGCCGAGGCCGCGCAGGACGAGAGCGTGGACGGCTCGGGATGGCTGGAGATCCAGGTCGACCCCTCCGGATACGCGCACCGGCTGGGCGGCCTGACGTCCCTGCTCGAGCTGATTCTGGAGGCGGCGGCCGCCACCAGCGCCGAGTCGGGGGTCGGGATCGGCATCATCGTGGCCGCCAACCGGACCAAGCACCCGCTGGAGGCCCGGACGCTGGCCCGGCTGGCCGCCGTCTACGCCGGGCACGGTGTCACCGGCTTCGGGCTGAGCAATGACGAGCGCCGCGGCGCGGTAGCCGACTTCATCCCGGCATTCCGGATTGCTCGAAGAGCCGGGCTGCTCGCCGTCCCGCACGGCGGCGAATTGTGCGGGCCTGACAGCGTCCGGGCCTGCCTGGATGACCTGCACGCCGACCGGATCGGGCACGGCATTGCCGCGGCCGCCGACCCTGCGCTGCTGGACCGGCTGGCCGCAGCCGGGACGACCCTGGAGGTCTGCCCGGCGTCCAACGTCGCGCTCGGCGTGGCCGCGCGGCCGGCCGATGTGCCGCTCCGGCGGCTGTACGAGGCAGGCGTGCCCATCGCCCTCGGCGCCGACGACCCACTGCTGTTCGGCCCTCGGCTCGCAGCCCAGTACGAGCTGGCGCGCGTCGTGCACGGCCTCAGCGACGCGCAGCTGGCCGACCTGGCCCGCATGTCGGTCACCGGCTCGGCCGCCCCGCCGCTGGTCCAGGCCGGGCTGCTGGCGGGCATCGACGCCTGGCTGGCGGCTGCGGATCAGGACGCGGACGCGCCCGCCACCCGCATGCCGGGCGCCCGGTAGCCCCGCTGCCCGGCGGCGGGCGGCGGGCGCGGCGGGCATCGGGCGCGGCGAGCACGGCGAGCGACGGGCTCGGCGGGCAGAGCGCAGCGCGGGCGGCCGGCCCGGCACGGGCAGCTCGCCGGGCGGAGCCGCCCGGGCGGGGTTACAGGGTGACGCCGACCAGGGTCGGCTCGTTGACCAGGTCCACCCCGAACGCGTCCCGGACGCCGGCGGCGATCTCCCTGGCCAGGTCCAGCAGCGCGGCCGTGCTGCCGCCGCCCGGATTGGTCAGCGCCAGGGTGTGCTTGGTCGAGATGCGGACCACGCCGCCGGCCGGGTAGCCGCGGGCGAAGCCGGCCTGCTCGATCAGCCAGGCGGCCGATACCTTCACAGCGCCGCCGGGCGCGTCCGGGCCGGCGGGATAGCGCGGCGCCTCGGTGCCCGGGCCGAGCCTGCTCGCGACTCGCGGGCCCAGCTCCGCGAACTGGGCGGCGGTGAGCACCGGGTTGGTGAAGAACGACCCGGCGCTGCGGGTATCGGGGTCGGCGGGGTCCAGGACCATGCCCTTGCTGCGGCGCAGGTCCAGAACCGCCTGCCGGGCCGCCGCCAGCGGCACCCGGTCCCCGGCGGTGACGCCCAGTGCCGCGGCCAGCTGCGGATAGCGGACCGGCTCTGACAGCCCGCCCGGGCCGGAGCCGGCCGCCGGGCGCAGCCCGAAGCTCACCGCCAGCACGATGTAGCGCCCGGTGGCCGCCCCGGCCTCGGCCGCCACCCGCTTGAGCATGCTGGTCCGGTACCCGAAGGCGCACTGGGCCGGGCTGAGCGAGACGACCTGGCGCAGGTCACGGTCGTAGGCCCGGACGGCCGTGATGGTCTGGGCCACCTCCTGGCCGTAGGCGCCGACGTTCTGGATCGGGGTCGCGCCGGCCAGGCCGGGGATCCCCGACAGGCATTCCAGCCCGGCCAGGCCCTCGGCCACGCTCCGGCTGACCAGGCGGTCCCACGGCTCCCCCGCGGCGACCGACATGACGACGGCGGGCTGACCGCCGGCCGTTTCGTTTCTGCTGATGCTGATGCCCTGGCTGGCGATCCGCACGACGGTGCCGGCGAACCCGGCATCGGCCACGACGAGGTTGCTGCCGCCGCCCAGGACCAGGACCGGCTCGCCAGCCGCGTCAGCCTCGCGCACGGCCGTGACGATCTGCTCCTGGGTCCCGGCCTCGGCCAGCCGGCTAGCCGGGCCGCCAAGGCCCAGCGTGGTATGCGCGCTGAGTGAGGCCTGCGCACCGAGTACGGACACAGCTGCTCCGGGATCTGAGGTAGGCGTGCTGGCGCGCGGCCGCCGCGCCAGCACCCGACGATAGCGGACCCGCCCGCCGGTAGCCCGGAGGGCGGCAGCGGGGCTTTCAGGGGGGGCGGGGCAGCCCCGCGCGCGCCGGGTTGCCGCCGCCCGGCGCGCCCGCCCGCTAGGCCACCGACGAGCGCCAGGACGGGCAGATCTCGTCGATGAGCGCCTCGGTCTCGGGGGCCATCCGGGGCAGCACCTCATCCAGCGCGGTCCGGGCGCAGACCTCATCGACGACCGAGCGGATCAGGTGACTGTCCCCGGTGGCATGCGCGGCCAGCAGCAGGTCGCGCCACAGCAGCTCGTCAGCGAAGGCGAGCCGCAGCCCGGCGCGGGCGGCGTCCATGGCCGCCTCCGCCTGGCCGGCCGCCAGCCGCAGCGTGACCAGCCGGTGCGCGGCGTCGGCGACCCGGGCGGCGACCTCGTACTCCAGGCCGTCGGCGGCCAGCCAGGCATAACGGCCGGGATCGCGGCCCGCCAGCAGCGGCCCGGCCACCAGGCCGAGAGCACGGGCCAGGCAGGCCTCCTCCCCGGCCAGCGCGGCAGCGGAGCCGGGTACTGCGCCCGCGGCCGGGCCGGGCTGGCCGCCGGCGGCCAGCTGCGCCTGCTCCGCGAGCCCGGCCAGCGCCCGGAACACCTGCCAGTCGATCCGCACGCCCTCCCCCAGGCGCAGCCGCCCGGCAGGATCGGTGTCCAGGTTCGGCTGCCCGGCCGGGTCGGTGCCCAGCCACTCGCGGGCCCGGCCGAACGCGGCCTCCCGCACCTCGGCGGTCACGCCGCGCGGCCACAGCGCCCCGGCCAGCACGTTCGGATGCACGCCGTCCGGGTGCGCGGCCAGGAACATGACCAGCTCGCTGACGAGGGCCACCCGGTCGGGCTCGATGACGCCAGGAGCCCGGATGGCAGCCTCGCCGAGCATCGTGATCTCGGCCGTCATGACCGATCCTGGCTCCAGCTGGGCCGCCGGCACGGTCCAGGTGCCGGGCAGCAGCGGGTCCAGCGCCGCCCCGGCCGTCTCGGCCGCGGTCCGGAACAGCTCGACCAGGGCAGCGTGCTGACGGGGCGGCAGCAGCTGAGCCTGCACGTCGAAGCCGAGCAGGTCGGCGGTCAGCTGCCCGCCCCCGGTGAGCTGCCAGGTCCATGCGGCGCCCGGCACCTCCCCGGCCACCACGTAGCCGGCCGCGGCCGCGTGCCGGACGGCCGCCAGGGCCAGCAGCCGCTGCTGCTCTTCTGGTGTCGGCGGGGTCGCCATGATCAGGTAGTGCGGGGCCCAGGCCTCGGGGTTGATGCCCAGCGACCGGCCGGTGAGCACCGACCCGATGCCGGATGCGGCCAGGGCGTCCGCCACCTGCTCGGCCCGCGCCTCGAGGCCGGGCAGCGCCTCAGCCAGCGTGGCGGCGGCGGTGATCCGGTCGGGCGCCAGCAGGGTCAGGTCGGCGCCGAAACCGACCAGCGTGATGCTCATCCGGTCCGACCAGCGGTTGGTGGCCAGTTCCACGGCCATGGCGGACAGGGCGGCGGTCACCGTCTCCTGCGGTCCGCTGACGCAGATCAGGCCGTGCGCGGCCTCCAGGTCGACCAGGACCCGGCCGCCGCTGTCGGTACCCAGCGACACCAGGCCGGGAAACGGCGCGGCGGCCGCGGCGACGTGCCCGGCGTCCAGGCGCTGCAGGGCGGCGAACGGCAGCCGCCAGACCTGACCGTCGCCCACGGCCGTCCACGGGGCGGGCGGGGCCAGGTCGGCCGGGGCTACCCACAGGTCGAGGTTCTCCGCGCTGAGGTGGGCCGCGACGACCGTCGGGGCCGTCCGGCCGGCCTGCCCCAGCGCGCTGGACAGCTGCCGCAGGCCGGTGTCCAGCAGCTGCGCCGACGGCTCGTGAGCGCCGAGCCGGAGCGCCGCCTCGGCGTCGGCGGCCTCAGCGCCGGGCGCCGCGATGCGCCGTCCGAAGGCGCGCCGCCACAACTGCTCGCGGCGGCGGCGGCCCAGCGCGGTCAGCACCCCGGCGGCCAGCAGCGAGGCCGCGGCCAGTTCCTCGGGGTAGCTGAGGTGATGCCCGGCCGGCGCCGCCGGGGCGGTCACGGCCGCCTCGTGCTGGCTGGCCGTGCCGCCCTGGCTGCCCGGCAGGCCCGGCGAGCCTGCGGCCAGGCCGGCGCCGTGCCCGGCGGGCTGCTGCGCCTGGTGACTGGTGCCCTGGCCGGCGCCGTCGCGGGACCCGTGCTCGTGACCGGGCCGGACCACCTCGATGCCGGGGCCGTGCGCGTCCCTCGGCATGTGCAGCACCCAGCCAGGCCGGATCAGGCTGGAGATCGTGAGCTTCGACCCGTCCGGCTGGACCCGGTCCTTATTCATCTCGAAGATCTCGTGGTACCGCCGGCCGTCGCCCAGGTGGTTATGCGCGATCTCCCACAGGCTCTCGTGATAGCGCCCGACCGGCGGCTTGACCACATAGAGCTTCTCCACCGCCGGGGCGTGCGCCGCCTGCTCGCCGGCCGCGGCCGGCGTGGCGGGGGCCCGGCCCTCCGGCTGGCCGCGCAGCGACTGGCCAGGGTGAGCAGAAGCAGTAGCAGTAACGGGCCTGGCGGGGGCCGCTGAGGCATGCTGGGTCAGCGCCGGAGCGAGCACCGCCGACGCGGCGACCAGCAGCAGCGCGGCGCTGACCAGCCGGTGCACCAGCGTCTGCGTGCCGCCGGCCAGCGGCACCCGCGCGGGCATCCCGGCATTGCGGATCGCGGCGCGGATCTCGGCGATGACGCAGCACACCAGCTGCAGCCAGGCCAGCCAGACCAGGACCGACAGCACCTTCAGGACAGCGAAGATGTCGAGCTGGTGGCTGAAATCCGACAGCGACGGCGCCGTATGCGGGATCGGCACGCCCAGGAAGGTGACCAGTGCGTACGGCACGCCGGCCGTCAGCGCGATGAGCGCCAGCACGGCCAGCATCCCGATAATGATGTCGGCCGCGGACCGGCGCCGCTGCGGCGGAGCCGGCCGCGAGGCGATGATGGGAGGTGCCATCAGCACTCGGTTCCTTCCGTGATGCCGCACTGGGCGGTCGCGCTCTGGGTGGCGAACTCGTGGCCAGAGCCAAGCCCGCCGACAAGGGGCGCCGTGACGACCTCCACCCGGACGGTCGCTGTCTCGCTGCCCGGCGGCGCCGAGCAGGAATCGATGGCCACGCTGTCGACCCGGTCCACGCCGCTGCTGTCGGCCTGGGCGTAGGAGGCGACCAGCTGGCCGGCCGCCGCACAGGCGCCGGGGCCGATGCTGGGCCGGCCGGTCGCGCGCAGCGCGACGATGTCGATGTCGCTGGCGGCGGCCCTGGCCGCCTGGCCGGCGATGTCGGCGGCCCGCTCACGGGCGTTCAGGGCGACCCCGCCGTCGACGATGAGAGCAGTCAGGGCCACGACGGCGACAGCGAAGACCACCGTGAAAACGGCCACCGACCCGCGGTCGGGACGCTGCCGCCGGGCCGCTGCGGTGCGCGTGACGTGCGCGGCGGGTCCCGGTCGCCCCGCTCGCCGGGCGCACCGCAGCACCGACCTCGCGTGGCTCAGCATGCGGTTGCACTGCGGCAGGTGAAGGGATCCAGCGGGGCGACGCCGGTCCCGGTGAACTGCATCGCGGGCCGGAAACCCAGCAATGTGAACGGGCTCATGTTCACGTTGCAGCTAATGGTGACCGTCACGTCCTGACCAGGCCCGGCCGGGCCGGCGGGGAAGCCGGACACCTGGGCGCTGACGCTGCCCGACGCGCACCACCCCGTGCTCAGGTCGGCGCTGGCCGACTGCAGGGCCAGCTGATCAGCCTGACCGGGCGACTGAGCCAGCGACGCGGCCCGGGCGGCATCCCGCGCGGCACCGTCGATGTGCCCCTGGGACTCCACGACTCGCCCGGCGGCGCCGATCAGCAGCAGCAGCAGGATCAGGCCCGGCGCGATGACCGCCAGCTCGACCGTCATCGAGCCGCGGTCGGCTACGCCAGCCGGGCGGACCGCGCGGCGGGCGGCGGCCGCACCGCGCTGGCGGCGGACGGGGACGGGCATGTCAGCACCCGTTCTGGCCGGCGGGGCGGAAGCACTCAACTGGGCCCCCGGCCGTCTCGGTAATAGTCAGGTTGATCTTGAAGAACGGGAAGACGGTGTAGGCCAGCGGGCCCTGAACCGTCACGTACACATTGGTCAGCGGGCTGCCGTGCGCTCGCGGCATGACCTTGGTCAGCAGGCCGGTGTGCAGGCTCTCGTAGTAGTTCTGGGCCGCTGCCTGCGCGTCCCCGGCCCAGCTGCCCGGACGGCTATTCGCTTCCTCGCGTGCCACCGTCGCCCCGGCCTGCGCCGATGCCAGTGCTACCTGCCGGGCGTTGAACCACAGTCCGAACTGCAGGATCAGCATGCACAGCATCATCAGCGCAGGCGTGAGGACGGCGAGCTCGACCACGCTGGAGCCGCGGTCTGGCTGGTCCCGGAGCCTGCGCCGCAGCGCGCGAGCAACCGACATGACGGGCCTCAGCGGATCTGTCAGCCGTGAATCTTGGTGCTCTCATTGCTGACGAACTGCCCGATGATAAACAGCAGCCCGACCGCAATGCCCAGGATGACCGCGGTGATGATCGCGAGCTCCACCGCCGACGCCCCCCGGTCCCGCTCACCGGCAGCAGCCCGCAGGCGCTCGGCGTGGATTCCCAGGAATGCCCGGCTGACGCTCCAGATCGTGCCCAGCTGCGTCATCATTGTCCCTCCGCATTCCGCCGCGCACGGTGCACGGCCTGTTCCTTACGTGCCAAGGAGAACCCCCACCACCGGAAAGGTGAGGAAGATCAGGAAGCCAGCGCACAGCAGCATCTGCGCGACCAGCATGGACTGAGATCTCTCCCCCGCCAGGCCCTCCAGGTCAGCCAGCTGGCGCCGGCGCAGGCTGGCGGCCCGGGCGCTGAGCGACTCGCGCACCTTCGCGCCGTCCTCGGCGACCAGGCTCAGCGCGGCAGCCAGATCCCGCAGTTCATCAACCCGGACCTCCTCGCCCAGCGCGCCGAGCGCCTGCCACGGCGTCTGGCCGGTGATCCGGGCGCCGGTGAGAGCGTCCCTGATCCGGCCGAGAGCCCAGCCCGAGCCGATCTCGCTGGCCGCCATCAGCGCCTCGGGTACCCCGCGGCCGCCCGCCAGGTTCATCGACACCAGGTCCAGGAAGGCCCCGATGGCGTGCCGGAAATCACGCCGCCGGGCGTCCGCCTTCTGCTTGACCTCGAGGTCGGGCAGGAAGAAGAACAGTCCGGCCAGCACCAGGCCGGTCCAGACGGGGATGACAAACGAGACGTGGATCCCGGCCGCGGTGATCGCCAGCAGCAGCAGCGGGCCGATGATGAAGCCGAACAATCCGAGCAGCACCTTGGTGGCCAGGTAGTTCTCGAACGACTTCCCGATCAGCGACAGGTTCGCGCGCAGCGACGCGAACTCCCAGCCCTGCTCGGCGCAGAACGCGGCCAGTGCCTTCCCGACCCGCCTGCTGACCTCGCTCTCCTGCCCGTCCAGCAGGTGGTGCGACACACGGGCCGTCGCGACTGGCTGCGCGTCGAAGGCAGCGACCTGGCGGGCCAGCGTGGCCCGGCGCGGGATCAGGGCGAAGATCAGCAGGAACAGCGCCAGGCCGCCCGCGGCACCGATGATGAGCGCGACCGTCATGCCGGCCTGCCTCTCGCCGTAGCGGCCGGGGTGTCCTCGGCTGGCGGCCGGGCTGCAGGGCCGGCCAGCAGCCGTTCCGCCGACTGGAACGTAGCCAGCTTGCGCATCCAGATGAAGCCCGCGACGTACAGGCCCACGACGACGACGAGGACTGCCTGCCCGGCCAGGCTGTTATAGCCCTGGACATAGCCCTTGTTGAACACGGCCAGGCCCGCCGCCAGGCCGACCGACACCCCGACCACGATCTGGGCACTGCGCCGGGTGGAGCGGCGCTCGGAGTTGACCTTCCGGCGCATGTCGAGTTCCTCGCGGACCGAGCCCGACAAGGCGCCGAGCAGGTCTCGCAGGCCGGGCCCGCGCAGCCGGGAGTTGATGATCAGGGCGGCGATGATCAGGTCGGCGGTCGGGTCATTGAGGTCGTCGGCGAATCGCTGCAGCGCCTCGGGCATCGGCACCCGGGTGTGCAACCGGTTCACCAGCCGGGCCAGCGGCTCCTGCAGCGCGGGAGCTGCCGCCCGCAGGGAGGCGGGGATCGCCTGCTCCAGGCCGACCGCGCCGGCGATTGTGTCGCGGAGCGACTCGGTCCAGGTGGCCAGAGCCTCCAGCCGGGTCATGGCGCGGCGCTCGGAGGCCGCCCCGCCCAGGCCCCGCCAGCCCAGCACCAGCAGGACAGCGCCGATCCCGGCCACGATCCAGCCGGTGGCGATCAGGGTCAGGACGCCCGCGATGAGGGCCACCGCGCCGCGCGGGCCGACCAGGTCGCGCAGCTGCCGCTCCAGCCGGGTCGCCCGGCTGCCGGGCTGGCCGGGCGGCAGGCCGCGCAGCGCGACGATCAGCAGCAGGACCGCGGCTCCCCCGGCCGCGCCGATCAGCACGGCCAGCAGCGGACTGGCCAGCAGCGCCCCGCTCACCAGGGCCCCCCAGCCGCCAGGTAGCCGTGCTCGGCCAGGTCCTCCACGCAGGAGACCGGAGCGTGCGGCACCGCGCGGCCACCGGGGTCCGGCGCGAACACCTCGCTCGACAGCACCCGGCCGTCGATGCCGGTGACCTCCCGGATGCTGCTCACGAACCGGCGCAGCCGGCCCCCCTGGGCGTACTCGTTACGCTTCTGCACGAAGACGACGAAGTCGATGGCCCCGGCGATCAGCATGTGGGTCGCCTCCACCGGCAGCCGCTCCGCAGCCTGGATGGCGTAGGTCGAGATGCGGTTGAATACTTCCAGCGACGAGTTCGCGTGGATGGTGGACAGCGACCCGTCGTTGCCCTGCGACATCGCGTTCAGCATCGTGACGATCTCGTCGCCGAGCACCTCGCCGACGATGACCCGGCTGGGATTCATCCGCAGCGAGCGGCGGACGAGCTCGGCCATGGAGATCGCGCCCTGGCCCTCCATGTTCGGCAGCCGCTCCTCGAAGGCGACCACGTTGGGGTGCAGTTCGGGGAAATGGTCCAAGCCCAGCTCCAGCGCGCGCTCGACGGTGATGAGCCGCTCCTCGGCCGGGATCTGGTTGGCGATCGCGCGCAGCAGGGTCGTCTTGCCGGCGTTGGTCGCACCCGCGATCATGATGTTCTTGCGCGCGGCCGTCGCCGCGGCGAGGAATGTGGCGGCCTCCGCCGACAGCGTGCCGTTGCCGACCAGGTCGGCCAGGAACACCTTGCCCATCCGCGCGCGGCGGATGGAGATGGCCGGGCGGGCGGTGACATCCATGACGGCCGACAGCCGGGACCCGTCGGGCAGCCGCAGGTCCAGTTGCGGGTTAGCGGTGTCGAAGGGGCGGCTGGACAGGCCCGAGTAGGCGGCCAGGACCTGGATCAGCTCGACGAGTTCCTCGTCGCTCTCGGCCACCGGCTCGCCCAGCACCTCACGGCCGTCGGAGTAGCCCAGGAACACCCGGTCGCAGCCGTTGATGTCGACGTTCTCGATCTGCTGGTCCTCCAGCAGCGGCTGGAGGCGCCCGACGCCGAACAGCGCCGCGTGGATAGCCGCGGCGAGGTCTTCCTCCTCCTGGGCGTTGGGCGGCGTCCGGCCCGCGGTGACCTCGCCGCGCGCGTGGTCTTCCAGGACCTGCGCCACCAGCGCCCTGGCGAACTGCCGCTCGTCCTCCCCCGACATGGGCGGCATGCCGGTGGCCGCGTCCATGCGGCGCTGCTCGGCGAGCCGGTCGCCCACCTCCGCGCGCATGCGCTTAACCAGGCTGTGGTCCATGCGGGTTACCGCCCGCCTGGCTCGGCGGCGGGTGCCTGCGCGTCATCGCGGGAGGTTGCATGCCGCCCGCGGCCGCCGCTGACCGCCCCGTGCTCATAAGTCACGTGCTCATGGGACTCGCGCTCGTAGGCCCCGTAATCGCGGGTCCCGGGCTCGCTGGCCGGCTGGCTGCGCGCGGCACGATCCTGGCTGCCGCGCTCCGCCGGCGCCCACGGGTCGGGCGCGGTCCACCAGTCGGACTGCTCCTGGGGACCGGGCCGCGGGCGCGTGCTGCGCTCCGGGTGGCCCGCGGAGGGCACCGGCGGCAGCACAGATCCGCGCAGCACAGCCGGCTGGTGACCGGGGCCGGCACCGGCACCGGCGGGATCAGTGCCGACCGGCGGCAGCCCTGGCTGGCCGGGCGCGGCTGACGGATGTGACCGCTGCCAGCCGGGCGAGTCATAGGCCGGTCCCAGCAGCCCCGGTCCCGGCTCAGGCTGGCTCGCCGCCCCGGCGCCGGGCTCGCGGCCGCTGGCGGCCGGGGGCGGCAGGACGGCTGCCCCGTAGGTCTGGTCCCCCGGCACCTGGCGCAGCGGCACCGGGCCGGCCGGCGGCGGACCCGCGGGGCTGACCGGCGGCGGCCCGACCGGGCCGGACCCGTCCTGACGGGCAGTCCCGTGCGGCTCCGTCTGCGGCGACCCCCAGCCCGGCGCAGCCGGTGGCGGCCCCGCTGAGCGGGCCGGGCCGGACCCGGCCTGTCGGGCGGCCGCGGGCGGTTCCGGCTGCGGCGACTCCCATCCCGGTTCCGCCAACGGCAGCGGCGGCAGCGCCGCCAGCGGCGGTTCCGCCGGGGGCGGGTCGGCGGCGGGCCAGCCGCCGTCACGCGGCTGCGGCTCCCGCGGCAGCGGGCCCGGCGGCGGGCGGTGCTGCGGTGCCGTGTCGTGCGCTGGTGCGGGCGCAAACCGGGCCGGGGCGCGGGGCGCCGCCGGGAGCGGGGCAGCCGCCGGGAGCGGGGCCGCCGGGGGCGCGGCCGCGGCAGGCCCGGAAGGTACGGCACCAGCAGGAGGCAGCTGCGCCCAGTCCCGCGCTGGCGGCAGCGGCTGCCCAGGCATGGCCGGCCGGGCTGGCCCAGCAGCCGCGGGCGGCGGTGCGGAATAGGCGGCCGGCCCGGGGACGGGGGGGACGGCAGGCCCGGTGATCCCCCGCCGGCCGCGGCGGGACTGCCGGCCGGGCTGCGCAGCGTCTGCGCCCGGGCCGGGTGCCGCCGCGCCAGCCGGGTCCGGGGCCTGCAGCGCCGCCGGCGCCGGCGCCGGGGTCTCGCGGTACTGGGGGGCGGGCAGGTCCGCGGCCAGCGTGGCAGCGATCTCGCGGGCCGTCCTGATCAGCAGCGACTTGTCGAGCTTCCCGCCCCATTCGCCGCTGAGCAACTCGGCGCTCTTGGGCTCAAAGGCGAAGCCGCCCAGCACGCTGACCGGCGACTCCGCGCGGTCCAGCACCTGGCGCACCTCGGCCAGGGCAGCACTGAAGTGCTTGTAGTCGGCGATGATCACGACGCCGATGCGGCTCGCGGTACCGACGCGACGCCGCAGCGCAGCTTCCACGACGCTGGCCCGGTCGCGCAGCCGCACCATGTCGCCCAGGCTGGCCCGGGTGATCAGGACCACGGCGTCAGCCCGGGCGAGCAGGTCGTAGTGCCGGCCCTCCGCGCCGATGCGCCCGCAGTCGGCGATCACGTCGGCCTGCGGCACCCCGGCCAGCGCCGCGCCGACCTGGCCCCACAACGGGTCCAGCCCGGCGCCCTGCTCGGCGTTCGCGTTGCCGACCAGTACGTCCAGGCCGCCCCGCAGCCTCTGGGTGTGCTCCCATACCTGGTCGGATAGCAGGCCGCGGCGGGCCGCCACGGCCAGGCTCAGCAGCCCGCGCCGCGGGTCGAGGCGGCCGCCGTCAGCGGCGGGCAGCCGGTAGACCACATCTCCGCCCGCCGGATCGCACTCGGCCAGCAGGACCGGGCGCGGCCAGACTGCGGCCAGAGCCACCGAGGTCGTCGTGACGCCCGGCGCGCCCTTGTCAGCAGCAACAGCGATCAGGGCCATGGATCAGTGGTTTCCGCCGGTCGGCGACCCCGACTTCGTGCCGCCGGCTGGCGCCGAGGTCCCGCCCGACGGCGCCCCGCCCGACGGCGCCCCGCCAGCCGGGGGCGAGCTGCCGGTTCCCGGAGACGCGGTCGTGCTGCTGCCGGCACCCGGCGCGCCGGCTCCGCCCGCTCCCGGAGTGCCGGTACCGGGCGCGCCGCCGTGAGCACCGCGCCCGCCGTTGGGCAGGATGGCGATGCCGACCAGGCCGTTGGAGGCGTTGCAGGCCACCGCACCAGAGTCAGCCGGGCTGAGCGCGACCTCGACATCAGATGTTGCGCCATTACCGGAGGACAGCGACGGGGTGCTGATGGCCAGCACGATGGCATTGGCCGCGAGCGTGCTGCCGGGGCTGCCGGGGCAGCTCTCGGTTGAGTCGCTGACCTCATACAGGGAGACATGCTGGCCTACCTGCAGGCCGTGCGGCAGCTGGCCGTCCTTCAGGGCCAGGCCCATGACGGCCTTGCCCTGAGTCGAGGTGCTCTGGGCGGCCACCATGGCGTTGGTCAGCAGTGTCCCGGCCGGGATGCCGCTGGCCGCGTAGTAGCGCCCCACTTGCGCGGCCTGGTTCCACGGCACGTAGGACAGCCCGGTGTCGGAGGCGATCTGAACCTCGGTCATCGCGCTCAGCGGGATCCGCTGGCCAGCGCCGACCGCCTGGGTGATCTCGACGGCCGCGACCCGCTTGCCGCTCTGGATGACCAGGTACGCCGTGCCCAGTGCGCAGCCCAGGATCAGCAGCACCGCCAGCGCGGCGAGAGCTGGCTTGCGCTCTCGCGGGGTGGTCGGCAGCCGGCGGCCGGCCGGGGCGGTGGGGTCGGGCCAGGAGGACTGCGGCTCGGCCCCGCCCTGCAGACCGCGCTGCAGCGTGCTCCGGTCACTGGGCATCTGTGGCGTTCTCCCCTGCTGACAGCGTGCCTGACCGCTGCTCGCATCGGGGCGCTGGTATGCGCTGCTGTCGCTGTGCTCCTATGACCAGGACAGTGCTGCGCCGCGAGCGTGCGGCCTGCGATGATTCGGAAGCCTTTCTCACCATAGAGGCAGATGCGACGGCGCACGGGCCATATGCGGGGGAAAGTCGCAGGCGGCCGGCAACGGCCAGGTCGGTGGCGGCCAGCGGCGGGCCGGCCGCCCCGGTATCGGCCGCGAGTGGTCCGGGGCAATGGCCGGCATCGGCCGCCCGGTCGTCCCGCCCGGCCACCCGCGATCGCCTGGTGACGGCCCGGATCGCCGGCCCGGCCGGCGCCGCCGGAAGCGGGCCGCCGAGGTCCCGGTCCGGTCTCAGGTCAGCGAACGGGCCGCCCCGGCGAGTCGGGATTGGTAAGGTTCACGCCGTTATAACGGTCGATGACCGGAGGGCGGCCCATGCGACGATACGTCGGCAGCTGGCCCCTGCGGCGGGGGCGGCAACGGCCTGCACGCCTATTCGCGATCGGACTGTCCGCGCTGGTCGCAGCGGCTGCGGCGAGCCTGACGGCGTGCGGTACGTCGGCCCCTGCCACTTTCCACCCCGCTGCATCGGGCGGCGCAGGCGGCAGCGGCCCGGCCACCTCGGCCCCATCCGGCGGCTCGCCGTCGGATGCCGGCCTGATCAGCCTGCCGTTCGGGTCCGACGTCCACATCGTCATGCCGCACTTCACCCCAGCTGACTCCGCCCAGATCCCGGCTGTCACCACGGCCAAGAACTTCCTGCTGGCGTTCCTGTACGCCGAGTACCGGGGCGGCACCGACCACCGCTGGCTGGGTTACACCGCCGGGCTGGCGCGCAGCGGCCTGCGGGAGAGCATGAGTCAGGCCGATGTCACTACCGAGTCCTTCCGGGGCACCATCCGGTTCTCGCACATGCAGGCCTTTGCCGACCCGTCCCGGCCGGGTGCGATCGACGTCGCGGAATGCTTCGACAACTCCCGCTCTCATGACACCAGGCTGCGGACCGGGAAGGTCATCGCCGACCACTCGCCCGCCGATCAGCACTATTACCGCAACACCGATGTGCTGGTCCGCAACAGCAGCGGCCAGTGGCGTGTGTCGGCCGTTTATCCCGTCGTTTTTTACCCGCGCGCAAAGGAATGCAAGCCTTGATGAAACGGCGCATCGTCCTGGCCGCCGCCCTGACGGCCGCGCTCGCGGCCCCGCTGCTCGCGGCCGCGCCGGCCAGCGCGGGAGCAGGCGTCGGCTGCACGTCGGGCAACTGCTCGATCTCGCTGAGCAAGCTGATCACCCTGAAGGGCGATCGCGGGCATGCCGGCGGCAGCCGCAGTTCCTACACCATCATCCCGCCGTGCCAGTGGAACCCGATCGGTGACGCGACGACCGGCAGCCAGGCGATCATCACCGAATGGCAGCCCGACCCGCCGACGGCCTACGGCGTCGACAAGTCCTACGCCCAGGCCAAGCAACTGGTCAAGAACCCCAAGCCCGGTGAGTGGTACATCCTGCCGGTGAACCCGGAGGCCACGGCCGCGGGCAAGGCGGAGTGCCTGAAACTGCCGCTGTACTACTTCGTCGTGCCGGGGACGACGCCGCCGACGCCCCCGATCCCGCCCCGGGAGCTGGCCGAGTACGCCTACAACCACATGCGGATCCCGCGGCCGGCCATCACGATCAGCCCGGCCGCCAAGGGCTACGTCAACCTGGCCACCTTCGTCTGGGGCAGCTGGCCGGCCAGCCCGACCACCGGCCGCCAGGACACCTACCAGATCACTGCCACTCTCCAGGGCTCGGGCCAGGCCCCGGTGTGGGTGCAGGCCAGGGCCACCCGGTTCACCGTGAATGCCGGCGGGCACGGGCGCACCTACAGCGACTGCGGGACAACCGGCTCGAAGTACCCGGTCGGCCAGGCGCCGTCCACCGCCGGGGCCGGGACAGCCCCGGACTGCGGCGTGCTGTGGCAGGGACCGGACGCGCACGCCGCCGTGACCGCCACGGTGGCCTGGCGGGTCACCTGGGGCGAGGGCGCACCGGGCGCCGGCGGGCGGGTCCTGACTCAGGTCACGCTGACCGGCCCCGCGCAGAACATCCCGGTCAGCGAAATCCAGAGCATTAACGGCGATTGAATGACCAAATACCATTATCAGGGGGTATCAGCCAGCTAAATTCGTCCTAGCGGCCGACGGGCCGTATGCCCGTGCGCCGCTCATGCCCGGAGTCTGCGTGCCCGTGCCCGCCGGAGGCGGAGCGAGCATTCTGGCCACCACTCAGAAGGGGAAATTCATGGCGTCGGACGTCAACGTAACTTACGGGGAAATGGAAACGGCTGCGAAGCAGCTCATCTCCGGCCACCAGGAGATCACCAGCAAGCTGACCGCCCTGAAGACCATGGTCGACGGGCTGGTTCAGGGCGGCTACGTGACCGACCGGTCCAGCAAGGCCTTCGAGGCTTCCTACGAGGAGTTCAACAAGGGCGTCACCCAGACCATCCAGGGCCTGGAGGGCATGAGCAAGTACCTCACCGCCGCGGCCAAGGCGTTCGGTGACACCGACAGCCAGCTGGCGAACGCGCTCAAGTAAGCGCCCGCGGACAGCGCCGGGGGCCAGCACGGCCGGCCCCCGGCGCTGTGCCATGCCAGAAGACACCAGCCGGCGGCCAGCACGCCCGTCCTCCGGCGCTGTCCGATGCCGGAAGGCACCTGAGCCCGGGGCGCCGTCAAGCCGTGAGGGAGGGCCGCGATGCGGCTGATGATGACCGCGGTGTCGCCCGCGGCCGGGATCCGCGTAGACGTCGTGCTCGACGCCGATCCGCAGACCCCCGCCGGGGAGGTCGCGGCCGAGCTCGCGGCCCTGCTGCACGGCGAGCCCGGCCGGCCGGCCGGACCGGAGCCGGGCCCGCCCGGCGGCGCCGCCAGCGCAGCGAATGTCATCCGCTTCCCCTCCCGCCGCGACGGCCCGGCCGGCGACGGCTTCCCGGCCGGGACACGGCCCGAGACCGCCGGCACCGCGGTGCTGACCCTGCGCTCCGGCCCGGGCGGCCGCCAGCACGCGGCCGGCGCCCCGGTCCTGTACATCGACGGACGGCCCGTCCCGCCCGCTCAGCCGGTGGCCGACTCGCCGCTGCGCGCGGGCTGCGTGGTCAGCCTCGGTGACCCGTCCGGCTGCCTGCCGCCGGAGCCCACCGGCATCGTCGAGATCCGGGTGGCCGGCGGGCCGGGCGCGGGGGCCGTGCACCGGCTCAGCGTCGGCGCGGCCGAGATCGGGACCGGGGCGCACGCGGCGGTGCGGCTGCCGTCCGCCGGCGCCGCGCCGGGCGCCCCCTATGATCCGGCCGGCCTGCCCGGCGCAGCGCCGGCCAGCGGCTCGCCTGGCCTGTCGGTGCAGGTCACTGTCGACTCCCGCGGTGCCTGCCGGCTGACCGCCGCCGAGACTGCCGGGGTCACGCTCGACGGCGAGCCCGTGACCGGGCCCGTGGACTGGCGCCCCGGCCAGCAGGTCGTCGCGGGCGGGTCCGTGCTGGAACTGGCCCCGTATGAGGCTCCGGACGCCGCGCTGCGACCCGCCGACGATGGCGCGGGCCTGGACTTCAACCGGCCGCCGCGGCTGCTGCCGCCGGCCAGGGACACCAAGTTCGCGCTGCCCGCGCCGCCGGGACGGGAGGAGCGCCGGCCGCTGCCCATCCTGATGGCGGTCGTCCCGGTGCTCCTGGGCGTGGCGATGGCCGTGCTGCTGCACGAGGTGTACATGCTGGCCATGTGCGCGCTGAGCCCGGTGACGATGGTCGGGAACTACTTCTCGGACCGCAAGCACGGCCGCAAGTCCTACGCCGCCCGGCTGGCCGCGCACCGGGAGCACCGGGCCCGGATCGAGGCCGACGCGCAGGACGCGGTGGCCGCCGAGCTCGCCGCCCGGCGGGCCAGCTGCCCGGACCCGGCCACGGTGCTGACCATCGCGACCGGGCCGCGGCGGCGGCTGTGGGAGCGGCGCCGCAGCGATCCCGACTTCCTGCTGCTCCGGGTCGGCACGGCGGACCTGCCGTCCGGCGTTGAGCTGCGGGACCCGACCCAGGATGAGCACCGGCAGCAGGTCGTGTGGGACATCCCCGGTGCGCCGGTCGCCATCCCGCTGCGCGAGCGCGGCGTCATCGGGATTGCCGGGCCGGACGCCGCGCCGCGGGCGGTCGGCCGCTGGCTGGTGGCCCAGACGGCCGTCCTGCACAGCCCTAGTGACGTGCAGATCTGCCTCCTCACCGACTCCACGGGCCAGGACAGCTGGGAGTGGGCCCGCTGGCTGCCGCACTGCCAGCATCCCGGCGCCGGGGCCGCGGGCACGGCGTTTATCGGCAACGATCCCGAGACCGTCGGCGCGCGGATCGGCGAGCTGCTGGCCATGGTCAAGGATCGGCAGAAGGCGCAGGCGGAGGCGGGCCGGGGCGAGGTGGCCTTCCGGCAGGCCGACATCGTGGTGATCTTCGACGGGTCACGGCGGCTGCGGGCCCTGCCCGGCGCCATCCAGCTGCTGCGCGAGGGTCCCGCCGTCGGCGTGCGGTCGGTCTGCCTGGATTCCGACGAGCGGCTGCTGCCGGCCGAGTGCCAGGCCGTGGCCGTGATCCAGCCCGATGGCTCGCTGCGCGTCCAGCAGATGAGCTCGGCGGCCATCGGCGCCGCGCGCCCCGATCAGGTCGCACCGGGCTGGTGCCTGCGGCTAGCCCGCAGCCTGGCCCCGATCCGCGACATCAGCGATGACGAGGTAGGCCTGGGCCTGCCGGAGGCCAGCCGGCTGCTGGATGTCCTGGCCATCGAGCCGCCCACCGCGGCGGCCATTGCGGGCCGCTGGGGGGCATCCGGCCGCTCCACGATGGCCGTGGTCGGGGAATCCTATGACGGCCCGTTCGCCATCGACATCCGCCGGGACGGGCCGCACGGCCTGATTGCCGGCACCACCGGCGCCGGCAAGTCGGAGCTGCTGCAGACCATCGTGGCGACGCTGGCCGTGGCCAACCGGCCCGACGCGATGACATTCGTGCTGATCGACTACAAGGGCGGCAGCGCGTTCAAGGACTGCGTCAGCCTGCCGCACACCGTCGGCATGGTGACCGACCTGGACACCCACCTGGTCAGCCGGGCGCTGGAGTCGCTGTCCGCCGAGCTGACCCGCCGCGAGCACATCCTGGCCGCGGCGGGCACCAAGGACATCGAGGACTACACCGCCCGGCAGGTCCGGGACGCGAGCCTGGACCCGCTGCCCCGGCTGGTCATCGTCATCGATGAGTTCGCCTCCATGGTGCGCGACCTGCCCGACTTCGTGACCGGCCTGGTGAACATCGCCCAGCGCGGCCGGTCGCTGGGAATCCATCTCATCCTGGCCACCCAGCGGCCCTCCGGGGTGGTGTCCCCGGAGATCCGCGCCAACACCAACCTGCGTATCGCGCTGCGGGTCACCGACACCGCCGAGAGCAGCGATGTCATCGACGCGCCGGATGCCGCGCACATCACCAAGTCCACGCCCGGCCGGGCCTACGTCCGGCTCGGGCACTCCTCGCTGGTCCCGTTCCAGACCGGGCGGGTCGGCGGCCGGCGGCCGGGCTCGGCCGCCCAGGTGACCGAGCGCCCGTGGCTGGCCACCACCTCGTGGGCCGACGCGGGCCGGGCCGCGCCGCAGCGCCCGGCCGGCCCGGCCCGCGAGGCCGAGGAGATCACCGATCTGACGGTCCTGGTGGATGCCATCCGCACCGCCACCGGCCGGCTGCACATTCCGGCGCCGCACAGCCCGTGGCTGCCCGCCCTGCCTGCCGGGCTGCTGCTAGCCGGCCTGCCGCCGGCCGGCGCCACCGTCGGCGACCTGCCATTGGTCCCGTACGGGATGACCGACCTGCCGGCCGAGCAGGCTCAGCGGGCCGCCGTCATCGACTTCGCCACGTTCGGCCACATGATGGCGGCCGGCGGCCCGCGCAGCGGCCGCTCGCAGTTGCTGCGCACCGTGGCCGGGTCGATTGCCGCCACGCTCAGCTGCGCGGACGTGCACCTGTACGGCATCGACTGCGGCAACGGGGCGCTGCTGCCGGTAGCCGACCTGCCGCACTGCGGCGCGGTCGTGCTGCGCACGCAGGCCGAGCGGGCGGTCCGGCTGATCGGGCGCCTGGGCCAGGAACTGAGCCGCCGCCAGGAACTGCTGGCCGAGGGCGGGTTCGCCGACGTCGGCGAGCAGCGGGCCGCGGCAGCCAGCCCTGGCCCGGCTAGCGTCCTGCTGCCGCACATCGTCATCCTGCTGGACCGCTGGGAAGGGTTCACGCCGTCCCTCGGCGAGCTCGAAGGTGGCCGGCTGGGCGATGTGATCACCCGGATCCTGGGGGAGGGAGCCAGCGCCGGGATGCACTTGATCATGACGGGCGACCGGTCGCTCATCGCGGGCCGGATCTCGTCCATGACCGATGACAAGCTGGCGTTCCGGCTGCCTGACCGGGACGACTTCAGCTTCATCGGACTGCGGCCCCGCGAGATGCCCGAGGACATCCCGGCCGGGCGGGCGTTCCGGGCCGGATCAGGAACCGAGACGCAGGTGGCGCTACTCGCCGCGGATGCCTCGGGCCCGGGCCAGGCCGCTGCCCTGCGCGAGATTGCGGCCGAGGCGGCCAGCCGGGACTCCGCTATCAGCCGGGCGCAGCGGCCGTTCCGGGTCGACGTCCTGCCGTCCCGGCTGTCCTTCGAGGAGGCGTGGCAGCTGCGTGATCCGGCACCGCGGCCGCTGTGGGGCCTGGTCGGCGTCGGCGGCGACGACCTGGCCGCCTACGGCGCCGACCTGGCCGACGGGCTGCCGGCCTTCATCATCGGCGGGCCGGCCAAGTCGGGTCGCAGCACGGTGCTGGCCACCATGGCCCGGTCGTTCCTGGCCGCCGGGACCCGGGTCGTCCTGGTCACCCCCCGGCCGTCGCCGCTGCGCGCTCTCGGGACCGATCCTGGCGTGCTGCGGCTGTTCGAGGGCACCGGCCTGGACGCGGGCGAGCTGAAGACCGCGCTCGAGCAGGCCCGCGGCCCGGCCGTGGTGATCATCGACGACGCCGAGGTCCTGCGGGACTGCGATGCCGCCGATGAGCTGCGCGAGATCATCTCCTTCGGCGCCGAGCGGCAGCGGGCGCTGGTGTTCGGCGGCAATTCCGAGGACCTGTGCTCGGGCTTCAGCGGCTGGCAGGTAGACGCCAAGCGAGCCCGGCGCGGCTGCCTGCTGTCCCCGCAGTCGATCTCCGACGGGGACCTGGTCGGCGTCCGGCTCGCCCGCAGCGCGCTCGGCGAGCCAGTGCGGGCCGGCCGGGCCCTGCTGAGCACCGGCGACGGGAGCCTGATCACGGTGGCCGTCCCCGTCGGCTGACAGACCGATCCTGGGTAGATCAGGCTCGGGTAATCGAGGCTCGGGTAATCCGATATCGGATTACCCGAGATCGGATTGCCTTGAGGCGGATTGCCTGGCGGCGGCTATCCGGAACGTCCTGGCCGACCCGGCTGGTCCGGCCACTGACGGCCGCTCAGCGCTGGCCGTAGTCCGGCGGCAGGCCGGCGGCAATGTTCTGCGCGGTGACTTCCTGCCGGTCCCGCCATCTGCGGGCCCGGACGCTGAACATCCAGGCCGCCGCGCAGCCGGACCCGCCGAAGACCAGCATGAGAACCATGAAGGTGATGCCGACGGCGGGCACGTGGGCTACGAACCCGGCGACGGCACCGATCAGCATCACGAAGCCCGCACCGATCAGTCCGGCGACAATGCGCAGATAGCGCAGCGGGCCATTTTCCATCCAGGTCACTATGGCAGCGCCCGAAAAGGGCCGCAACCGCTCCGCACACCGGGAACTCCGCACACTGGCGGCTCCAGGGGGTGGCCCCCAGAGCTAGCCGGCCCGCCACGAGCTCGGCACCCGCCCGGCTGTCCTACGGGCGCGGGATTACCCGGATCCGGCGGGCCAGCTCGTCGATGTCGGCCATCGCCCCCTCGAGCCGTCCCAGGTCCGGGCAGGCGGTGAACAGGCGGACCGCCGTCTCGAATTCGTCAGAGCGCCACGCGTAGCCCAGGGACGCGGTGACCGTGCCCTTGTCCCGGAAGTAGCACAGCATCTTCAGCCCGTCGCCGAGATCGGCGGTCGGGAACTCGGTCACGACGGGCGGTTCCATGGTCCCGGCGGCGTCGGCGCCGGCCAGGGCCCGGATCTGCTCCTGCCGGTCGCCCGCCGCCTCCCACACGCCGAAGCACACCGGCAGCGCGACCAGGCGCGGGTCACGGACGTGGATGAGCGCCAGGTGACAGGGCAGCGTGGCATACACGCTCTCGTGGATGCTGGCGAGGCTCTGAGTGAGCGCCGAGACCTGGCGCCTGCCGTACTTGAGCCCGGAATTCTCCCAGCAGGCCCGCGCGTAGGCGGAGGCCCACCGCTCGCGGTCAGCGCCCGGCGCGAAGACTGGCGGGCACGGCACCCAGAACCTCTTGTCAAAGTCGACGCTGATCCAGCCCTTCTGGCTGGGCCGGGTCGTGCGGGGGTCGGGCTGGTCGGTCACTGGCTGCCTTCCTGTCCGGGCCGGTCCGGTCCGGGGCCCGGCTCCTCGCCGGGCCAGGTCCACCGGAATGTGGACATGATCGCATCGAAGAGCTCGACCAGGATGCCGGCGAACTGCCCGGCCGGATCGCCGTCCCCCACGGTGGAGAACACGACCATCAGCCAGCGGTCACCGGAGCCGGGAATGGTGACGACGTAGTCGACCTGGCGGCCAGGGAGCACGGCGTCCTGGCCGGGGTCGGCGGCCGTGATGTGCTCAGTCCGGATGCCGGGCGCGCCGTCCACCGCGACCAGGGACGCTGCCTCGTCCGCGCTGGCCAGGTAGGCGATCAGCTCTTCCGGTGCGGGCGGCGCCGTGCCATCGCCGGCGGCGGGTGTCCCGCCGCCCGGGCCGGAGCCGCCGGGTGATCCCGGCGCCCCCTCGGACACGGAGAACGACGCCGGGACCGGGGTCCCGTGCACGTACTCCACCGGCAGGTACAGGTCGACGCCGGACGCCTCCCTGGCGCGCACCGCCATCGCCGACAGCCGCCCCTGCAGCTCCACCCGGGCGCGGACCAGCTGCTCCCGGTCCGGTCCGGTACCGACCCGGCCCAGTACCTCATCGCAGATCCCTCGGATCGCCTCGTCGGTGCCGTGCCGCACCGGGATCTTCCGCCAGCCCGGCGGCAGGACCAGGGCGTAGCCGCTGGCCACGCGGTCCCCGGCGTCAGCGTCCGGGCTGGCCGGCGGATTGCTGTCCGCCCCGGGCTCGCCAAGGACCTCGGCCCCGGTGTCCGAGTGCGACGCCACCTGTCTCCTCTCCCCCGTCCGGTGCTGCGCAGCCTGACGAGCTCAGCCTCCGGTGGTCTTCTCGAACGTGTTGGTGTACCAGTTGGTAAAGCCGTGAATCGGCAGCTGCAGATTGACCAGCGGGCTGTCCTCGTCGCCGCCGAGCACGATGCCGCCGCCGGCCAGGGAGAAGGCCCCGGCGCCGCCGCCGACGCCGGCCAGCCCGCCCATCAGCTTGATGATCGTCCGGGCCTGGCCCAGGTTGTCGGCGGCGGAGCCCGCGAACCGGGTCGATACCGAGATGATGCTCTTGAACGCGTTGGCCTCGTCGCTCAGCGCGCCCAGGCTGGCCAGGGGCTTCAGCTGCGTCAGCTCCTCGGGGAGCTTTTCCAGGTCAGGCACGATGTCGTCGACCTTCATCAGGGTGTTGAGCGCGCGCTGGCCCGCGATGAACCCCTTGGCGGTCGCCTCGCCGCCCTCCGATATGGCCTTGAGGGCGGTGCCCAGCAGCCGGCCACCGCCGAAGGTCACGCAGGCGAAGGCATCGACGGCGAAGTCCCACCAGGATCCGTTGCCGGTCGCGGCCAGCACCAGCCGGCCGCCCGCGGCGGCCAGGGTGGTGAAGAATGCCGCCATCACCAGTGCGTCCACCAGGACGTCCAGGCCGGGGATGAACTGGGCGATGATGAACGCGACGATGGCCAGGACGACGCCGATGACTTCCAGGATGGTGCAGACCGTCTTGATCCAGCCCGCGGCGGCGTGGACGGCGCTCTTGATCGCGCCCCACAGCGACCAGTGGTCCTTCATCGAGTCGTCGGACGCCGTATGGATCTTGCCAGCGCAGGTGCTGGCCGACTGGTCCCGCAGGTGGGTGGCCTTGCCCAGCAGCGTATGGGCGTCGCTGAGCGCGCCCTGCGCCTTGGTCACGGCATTCTTGTGGTCGGTGACCTGCTGCTGCTGCGCGGTGGTGAGGGTCGAGCCGGTGGGCAGCTGCTGACCGCTGAGCGAGGACAGCTGCGACGACGGGCCGGCCGCCTGGTGCAGGGCCGTCAGCGACATCGACTGCGCGCTCTCCAGGTCCGGCACGTAGTCGTTCAGGGCCGTAGATGCCTTCTGGTACCGGCCGACGACCTTGCCGAGCTGCCCGGACAGGTCGCTGGCCGCCGACCGGATCTTGTCGGCGTAGTTGCCCTTGAGCACCTCGTTGGTCCCGCCGCTGGCGATCTTGTTCAGGGCGGCGACCTGGTCGGTGATCGTCTTGGCCACGCTGGCCAGGTGCGCCGCCTCCTGGCTGACGGCGGTCGGTTCGCCGGGCACCGGATCAGTGTCCAGCCCGAGTGGCTGCCATTCATAGCCGGGCGGTCGCCCCATTGTCATCACCCCTGCGGCCGGCCAGGAGCCGGCCAGATCGAGCCGGCTAGTTCTTCGGCGTCACGTCGGTAGCCAGCTTGCCGTCGGTGTCCTGGAACGCCGAGATCGACTGGCTGACCAGCTTGCCGACGTTCCCGATGGAGTCGAGCAGCTTCTTGCGGTGGTCATCCCAGTTGTCGGTGAAGCTGTGCATGGCGTCCTTGACGTCGCCCGAGCCCCACTCGCTGTCGTACGCCCGCTCCTGGGCCTTGAGGTCGCTGAACTCTGAGTGCAGGCTGGTCAGCGCCTTCTCGGTGCTCCGGAGAATGTCGAACTCAACCTTCAGGTCGGATTGCTGACCGGACATGACCCCGCCTTCACTGCGCGCCGACCTGACCGGCGCGCGAACGCCCATAAAGTTACACAGGATCGGTAATGGCCCGCAGCCATTGTGACCGAGATGATGCATTTTGGCGGCGCCTGCGGCAGAGCACCCGCATCCCGGCGGGCGGGCCCGCATACTGGACCTCGATGAACCCGGTGGCCTGGCTGATCGTCGCCGCGGCCGTCGCCGGGCTGCTGGCCGGCCGCCTGGTCGTGGTGACCGCGGCCTGGCTGCCCGAGACCGGGGGCGGCTCCGCCGCGGCGGCCCCCCGGCTGCCGCCCCGGCGCTGCCCGCACCCGGCCGCCGTGACCTGGCCGGCGGCCGGGCTGGTGCCGCTGTCGGGCTGGCGCGGCCTGCGCGCGCGGTGCCCGGACTGCGCGGCCCGGCTCGGGGCCTGGTGCCTGCCTGCCGAGCTGCTCACCGCCGCCGTGCTCGCCGTCCTGGCCGCGCGGCTCGGGCCGGTCCCGGCGCTGCCGGCCTACTGCTATCTCGGGGTGGCCGGGGTGGCCCTCGCGGTCATCGATGCCCGGTACAAGCGGCTGCCGGATGCCCTGACCCTGCCGTCGTACCCGGTTGCCCTCGTCCTGCTGGGGGCAGCCGCGCTGGGGGCCCCGGATGGCGGGCGGCGGTTCCTGACGGCGCTGATCGGCCTGGCGGCGGCCTGGCTGTTCTTCGTGCTGCAGGCACTGATCTACCCGGCCGGGATCGGCTGGGGAGACGTGAAGCTGTCCGGGCTGCTGGGCCTGTACCTGGGCTGGCTGGGCCTGGGCACCCTGGTGACCGGGCTGGTGCTGGGTTACGTCCTGGCCGCGGTGGCCGGGCTGGCCCTGCTGGCTGCGCGCCGGGCCACCCGCAGGTCACAAGTCCCGTTCGGGCCGTTCCTGCTGGCGGGGACGCTGGCGGCCATCGTGATCAGCGGGCTCGGGCACCCGGTGCTGACGCTGTAACCCGGGGCGCCCCGGAGCAGGCCCGGGTGGATCCGGCGGGCGCCGGGCGCTCAGGGCAGGATAACGACGGCGCGGGCGCGGGACAGCACCTTGGTGCCGGCCGCCCGGGCGGTGAGAGCCAGGGCCACGCGGTTGCCGTCGAGTTTCGCCTCGACCTTGCCGCCGATCTCGATCGTCGCCCCGGCGTCGTCATCGGGCACCACGACCGGCGCCGAGAACCGCACTCCGAACTCGGCTACCGTGGCGCCGGGCCCGGCCCAGTCGGTCACGTACCGGCCGGCTTGCGCCATGGTGAACATGCCGTGCGCGATGACGTCGGGCAGCCCTACCGCCCGGGCCAGCCGTTCGTTCCAGTGAATGACGTTGAAGTCGCCGGAGGCGCCGCAGTACTTCACCAGGCTCAGCCTGCTGATGGGGTAGCTGACCGCCGGCAGCTCGGCCCCGGCTTCGACGCCGGCGTAACTGACCTGCTCGCTCACGGCGTCACTTCCCGCGCTCGACGAGGGTGGACACAGCGGTGCAGACGTGCTCGCCCGCGGTGGTGCGGACCTCGGTGCGGGTGGTCATCATCGACAGCGACCCCACCGACCGGATGCTGTCGATGGTGGCCTGAGCCGTGAGCACGTCGCCGGCCATGATCGGCCGGGTGTAGGTGAACTGCTGCTCGCCGTGGACCACCATCGAGTAGTCCAGGCCCAGGCCCGGGTCGGCCATCGCGCCGCCGGCGCCCACCATGCTGACGACGATCGCGAAGGTCGGCGGGGCGATGACGTCCGGGTGCCCGGCGGCCTGCGCGGCCGCGGCGTCCCGGAACACGGGGCTCGGGTCGCCGATCGCGTCAGCGAACTCCGCGATCTTGACCCGGCTCACCTCGTACGGCGCGGTGGCCGGGTAGGTCCGGCCGGCATAGTCAGGATTAATGGCCATGCGGCACCGCGACCCGGTACTAGCGGGTCTCGCGGTGCGGCTGGTGCTTGCGGCAGTTCGGGCAGTACTTGCTCAGGTCGAGCCGGTCGGGGTCATTCCGCCGGTTCTTCCTGGTGATGTAGTTACGGTGCTTGCACTCCTGGCAGGCCAGCGTGATCTTCGGCCTGACATCTGTCGCAGCCACGTGGAGTGCCTCTCTTTCGTGCGGGCGGCCCGGTCTCGGGCGGCCCTGCTCATGGGGGGATCCGCGCCCCGCGCACAGGTAACTATCGCACGCAGGGATCGGCAGCCTGTTTAGCACCCGGCCAGCCGGGCTTATTCCGTGCCATCGGCGCGCAGGCTGCCGGGCACGTCTCGTAGCGGAGGCCGGACTTGAACCGGCGACACAGCGATTATGAGCCGCTTGCTCTGCCTGACTGAGCTACTCCGCCGCGCAGGCCCCGCCGCCGGACCGGATTCTGGCTCAGGCGGGTGGCCAGAATCCCGGCCGCAGCGCGGGACTGACTTAGGATACCGGGATTTTCCAGCGCCCGGGCCGCGGGACACTCCGGGCTTTTCTGCCCGGGCTGGCCGGACCCGGCCGGACCGGGCCTAGGCCCAGTCGAACCGGGCGACCTTGCCGCCGGTGACCATGACCGAGCCCGCCGCGGTCATCTTGTCGCGCCAGATGGTGTACCGGCCGGCCGGCAGGCCCGGGTAGATGGCCGCGTAGCCGGTGCCGACGTCAACCGGCCGCTCGCGGACCTGGGCGTGCGTGCGCTGGACGCACGGGCCGCCGGCCGGGCTGATCTCGATCTCGTGGCCGGCCAGTTCTCGCGGGGTATGCAGGATGAGCGCCCCGATGCCGGGCCCGATGTCGAGCACCACCGTGCCGGGTCCGGTGGGCCCGTGCAGCACTTCGGTCATGACTGAGCATCTCCCGTCTAGCATCCCGGCCACGCCAGGTAGCCGGGCACAAATCAGGTAAGGCTGGGTTGTCACACCGCGTCAGGAGCCTGCGGCCGGGCCCGGCCAGCACGCGACAGCACGCCCGGGTGATGCGAAGATCATCCAGGCGGTCCGGCGAGCTGGGTTGCCAAGCACCTCAGCCACAGAGCCAAGGCCCGGGCGGGGCGGGCGTTTCTGCGGCGACCTCTCGATGGTAATCGACGGTCGCACCCGCCGGCGGGCCATTCGCAAAGGCGACTGCGCCCCGGCGATCTGCAATCCGGCCTACCACTGCTGCATTACCACTGCTGCCTGGGATTATCTCCCGCTGGCCCGGCCTGATTCATGATCACGCCATTGACGGCCAAGTCATTGCCGGCTCTTGCCCGCCGCCTTGCCCGGAGGTCAGGGGGTCAGGAGGGCGTGCGCTTGTACAGCTGACCGCCCTGGGGGCCAAAAGACAGTGCCGGGGTGAAATGTGCCCGGAAGTACGCGCGCAGCCCCGGAGTCCAGGGAATCCGCTTGTCCGCCCTGCTGGACAGGTAGACGTACTGGCCGTGGGCGAAGGAGTAGCGCCAGACGGCCACCAGAGCCGGAACCTTCGCCGCCCCGGTACGGGGGGTCAGGCCGTGCGCCAGGCCGAGGTCGACGCCGGTCGGGTCGAGCATCAGCGGGCAGCCGGGCACGTCCGAGACGAACCTGTCGGCCATGATCGTGTACGACACGAGGTCGGTGACGACGCACGCGCCGCCGGGGATCACCCGCTGCATCGCCTCGATGTTCGTCATCGGGACGTGCGGCGGCGGCGTATCGCGCAGCCACCGGGCGAGCTCGACCGCCGTCCCCAGCGCGCCCACCACGGCCAGGCACGCGACCAGGCCGGCCAGCGCGGTGGCCGTGGTCCGCACCCGCCGGGAAACAGCCGGGCCCGGGGTCAGCAGCGCGGCTGCCGCCAGCCCGAGGGCCAGGCCCAGGAATGGTGCCAGGAAGGCGCTGAAATGGTAATGGAACTGGCTCGGCCACAGGAAGATGGCGACGATCAGGATCGTCGAGCCGGTGACGAATACGTCGAGCGCGGACGGCAGGTTCCGGCTGCCCCGCAGCGCCGCGGCGGCCAGGCCCGCCACGATGACGACGGCTTCGGCGATGGCGGCCCCGTACAGCAGGTGCGGATGCGTCAGCGAGATCTGGGACAGCCCGGTCATCTGCTGCGCGCGGTACAGCGGGCCGATCCGGATGGCGCCCGTCCGGCCGCCGACCTGCGCGGTGACCAGTCCCTGGAAGAACCCGTGCGGGGCCAGCACCGCGAAGGGCACCACCGGGATCAGGAAGCCGGCCGCGACGCCGGCGGCGTACCGGAGCAGCCGCCGGGGCGCGGGCAGGCATAGCGCCGCGATGACGATCGCCGGGACAATGGCCCAGGGCTCCACCGCGCCGGCGAACCCGAACGCCGCACCGCCCCAGGCCAGGCGCCGCCCGCTGGTAGTCAGCTGATCGCGGTCACAGACGGCCAGGGCGCCGAGCAGGCAGAACAGCACCAGCCAGGGCTCCACCAGCACCGTGTGAGCGGCCCGCACGCCGTCGGGGAAGACGGCCGTGACCCCGCAGGCGATGACGACGGCCAGGACGCCGCGGTGCCGGACGAGCAGGCCCGCCAGGGCCGTCGCCGCTGCCCCCGCCAGGGCGGTCAGGATCCGGCCGCTCGCCATGCCCCAGGCAGTGCCGGTGATCTTGCTCAGCAGCGCCGAGGGGACCATCAGCAGGGTGATCCCGGGTGGCTGCACGAACAGGAAGTCCCGGTACGGCAGCTGGCCGTGAACCAGCCGGACCGCACTGCCGAAATAGGGCCCGTCGTCATACTCGGTCACGCTGAGCAGGAAGCCGGGGCGGGTCAGCTGGTAGAAGCGCAGCGCCAGGGCCAGCAGGGTGGCCGCCGCGATGAGCCCGGCGGTCCAGACCCCCGGCCGGCGGTACCACGCGACTCCGGCTCCGGCAGCGCCGCCGTCCTGGCCGGGGTCAGTGTCCCCGACGGCCTTGCTGGCCCTTGATCCGATCACAGCTGGCTACCCTCTGCAGGCTCGCGGGGCGGCATCCCGGCCCGGGCGTGGCGAGCGCCGGGCCATCCCCGACAGCCGCCCGCTCCGATCGCGACGCGAGCCTGACCAGTCCTGACGAGGCTCGGACGGGCAGATATTACCAGCCGAATCAGGCCGTAGGCCGCGATGAAGCCGTTAGGCGTACATACCGCAGGCGAGCTGGCTGGCTAGCACTCGACGACGTTGAGGGCCAGCCCGCCGCGCGCCGTCTCCTTGTACTTGTCCTTCATGTCCGCGCCGGTCTCGCGCATCGTCTTGATCGCCTTGTCCAGCGATACCTTGTGCTGGCCGTCGCCGCGGACCGCCATCCGCGCCGCGGTGATCGCCTTCACCGACGCGATGGCGTTGCGCTCGATGCACGGGATCTGCACCAGCCCGCCGACCGGATCGCAGGTCAGCCCGAGATTGTGCTCGACGCCGATCTCGGCCGCGTTCTCGACCTGCTCCGGTGTCCCGCCCAGGACCTCAGCCAGCGCCCCGGAGGCCATCGAGCAGGCCGACCCGACCTCGCCCTGGCAGCCCACCTCGGCGCCGGAGATCGAAGCATTCTCCTTGAACAGCACCCCGATGGCTCCGGCGGTGAGCAGGAAGCGGACGACCCCGTCCTCGTCAGCACCCGGCACGAACCGGAGGTAGTAGTGCAGGACCGCCGGGATGATCCCGGCCGCGCCGTTGGTCGGCGCGGTGACGACCCGGCCGCCAGCCGCGTTCTCTTCATTGACGGCCAGCGCGTACAGCGTGATCCACTCCATGGCGTGCAGCGGGTCCGCGGTGTCCCCGGCCCGCTCCAGCGTCTCGCGCAGCCCGCGGGCCCGGCGGCGGACCTTCAGGCCGCCAGGCAGCACGCCCTCGGCCGCGCAGCCGCGCTCCACGCACTCCTGCATGACCGCCCAGATCCGCAGCAGTCCGTCGCGGACCTCCGCCTTGTCCCGGCGGACCAGCTCGTTGGCCAGCATGATCCCGCTGACCGGCAGCCCGGTCGCCGTGGTGTGCGCGAGCAGCTCCGCGCCGGAGCTGAACGGGTAGGGCACCGGCGTCGCGTCCGCCACGATCGCGGGGTGGCCGGCCTCGTCCTCGCCGAGCACGAAACCGCCGCCGACTGAGTAGTAGGTCCGCGCGGTCAGCTCGGCCCCGGCGTCGTCGTAGGCGGCGAACCGCATCGCGTTGGAGTGGAACGGCAGTTTCTTGCGCCGGTGCAGGATCACGTCGTCGTCGATGGCGAAGCTGATGCCCGCGGTGCCGGGCAGATGCAGGATGCCGGTCTCGCGGACCGCGTCGACCAGCGGCTGAGCCGCGGCCGGGTCAACGAGTTCGGGCTGCTCACCGGACAGGCCGAGCACGACCGCCTTGACGCTGCCGTGGCCGTGACCGGTAGCGCCGAGCGAGCCGAACAGCTCGACCCGGATCCGCGCGATCCGGCCGGACAGCCCGTCGTCGGCGGCGGACTGCGCGAACATGGCGGCCGCCCGCATCGGCCCGACGGTGTGCGAGCTGGACGGCCCGATGCCGATCTTGAACAGCTCAAAGACGCTGATCGTCATGCCCGCGCTCCTGTCTGACCTGCCGCCCTATGGTGATCTTCCCCCGCCCTGGCTAGCTCCGCTACCCCCGCCGCGGCCCGCTATCCGCCGCGGACCCGGCTACCCGACGGGTCATAGGGCGGCCGCAGGCCCGCCCGGGCGGCCACCAGCTGGCCGCCGACGTTGACCTGGTAGCTGCCCGCGCCGATGAAGCCGGCGGTGACCGGGGCCCCGGACGGGTCCCGCACGTAGCCCAGCCCGACGGCCGCGCCCACTGTCTCGCCCCAGGCGCCCGAGGTGAGCTGGCCCACCGGGACGCCATCGCGCACGATCAGCTCACCGCCCCACATCATTACCGCGGGGTCAGCCAGGACAACGGACACCAGGCGGCGCCGCGGCCCGGCGGCCCTGGCCTTCTCCACCGCCTCGCGGCCCAGGAACCCGATGTCGCCGCCCAGCTTGCAGGCGAACAGCAGGCCCGCCTCGGCCGGGTTGTAGTCCGGGGTCAGCTCGCGCCCGAAGGCCCGGTAGCCCTTCTCGAGCCGCAGCGACTCGATGGCGTAGTACCCGGCGTCGCGGACGCCCAGGTCAGCCCCGGCCGACATCAGGTCCGCATAGACCCCGACGGCGAACTCGGCCGGCACATACAGCTCCCAGCCCAGCTCCCCGACATAGGTGATCCGGGTGGCCCGGACGGTGGAGTAGCCCAGGTCGATCAGGGCGCTGGTGCCGAAGCCGAACGCGGCGTCCGACAGGTCGGCGCGGGTCAGCCGGCTCAGCAGCTCCCGCGACCGCGGGCCCATCACGCCGTACACGGCGTAGGCCGAGGTCTGGTCGACCAGGGTGGCCCGGCAGCCGGCCGGCATCGCGCGCCGGATGTGATCGCTGTCCCGCTCGGTGGTGGCCGCGCTGGCGACCAGCAGGTACTCAGTGCCCGACAGCCGGGTCACGGTGATGTCGGACTCGTAGGTCCCCCGCTCGCTGAGCAGCCCGGTGTAAACCGTGCGGCCCGGCGCGACGGCCACGTCGCTGGTGCACAGCCACTGCAGCGCCGCCTCGGCGTCCGGGCCGGTGACCAGGTACTTGGAGAAGGAGGTCTGGTCGAACACCGCGACCGCCCCGCGGGTGGCCCGCTGCTCGGCCGATGACCAGGGCTGCCAGTTCTGCTTACCCCAGGAGTACTCGATAACGGGCTCGGCGCCGGGCGGGGCGAAGAAGTTAGCCCGCTCCCAGCCCATCTTCGAGCCGAAGCTCGCGTTGGCCGCCTGCAGCAGGTGGTAGGCCGGCGAGCGGCGGAACGGCCGCGCGGTCTGCAGCTCGCGGTTGGGCCAGGGGATGGCGTAATGCAGGCCCAGCACCTCGCCCACCCGGTCGCGCAGCCACTGGTTGTTGCCGTTGAAGGCGGCGAACCGGCGGATGTCGACCGCGGTCAGGTCACCGTCGGGCTGGCCGTCGGTGATCCACTGGGCCAGGGCCAGCCCGGCCCCGCCGGCCGAGGCGATGCCGACCGAGTTGAACCCCGCGGCGACGAAGAAGTTCCGCAGTTCCGGCGCCTCGCCGAGGATGAACTGGTTGTCGGGGGTGAATGACTCCGGGCCGTTGTAGAACTTCTTGATGCCGGTCTCGCGCAGCACCGGCAGCCGGGTCACGGCGCTGTCCATCAGCACGCTGAAGTGATCCCAGTCCTCGTCCAGCAGCTGGAACTCGAATGGCACGGGAATCTGGTCGGGCGCCACCCAGGGCTTGGCCTCGGGCTCGAAGCCGCCGACGACCAGGCCGCCGACCTCTTCCTTGAAGTAGGTGTAGCCGTCGGGGTCGCGCAGGACGGGCAGGTCCGGGCGGACGCCGGCGATCTGGTCGGTCACGACGTAGAAGTGCTCGGCGGAGTGCAGCGGGACCGTCACCCCGCACAGCTGCCCGACCTGCTTGGCCCACTGCCCGGCGCAGTTGACCACCACCTCGGCCTCGATGTCGCCGCCGGCGGTGCGGACCCCGGCCACCGCGCCATCGCGGATCATGATGCCGGTCACGGCAGTGCGCTCGCAGATCGTCGCGCCGCGCTGCCGCGCCCCGCGGGCCAGCGCCATGGTCAGGTCGGTCGGGTTGGCGCGTCCGTCGCCGGGCAGCCAGATCGCGCCGGCCAGGTCAGCGGTCTCCAGGATCGGGTACCGCTGCCGGGCCTGCTGCGGGCTGATCAGCTCGCAGTCCAGCTGGTAGGCAGCCGCGGTCGCGACCGTCCGCTGCAAGGCCGCCAGCCGGTCGGCGGTCCTGGCCACCGTGACCCCGCCGCACCGGCGGAAGCCGGTGGCCTGACCGGTCTCGGCTTCCAGGCGCTCGTACAGCTGCGTGGAGTACTGCACCAGCCGGGTGCCGGCCTCCGAGGCGCGCAGCTGCCCGACCAGCCCCGCGGCGTGCCAGGTCGTGCCGCACGACAGCTGGCCCTGCTCCAGCAGCAGCACGTCGGTCCAGCCCAGCAGGGTCAGGTGGTAGGCCACGCTGGTGCCGATCACTCCCCCGCCGATGATGATGACCTGGCTGCGGGACGGGACGGTGGGCATGGAGGTCAGTCGCCTTCCCGGACGTCAGACAGCAGGCGGGGAAAGCCGGCGGCGGTGAAGCCGGCGGCAGCGCCCTCGAAGCGCCCCATGGCCCAGGACCAGAAGTCGAACTCCAGCGGGCTGGTGGCGTGCTGGATGGCGCCCCACAGGGTCCACCCGTACCGGGACACCAGCCCGAACAACGCGGCCCGGGCGATCCGGCTGCGCCGCGGCCGCCCGTAGTAGGCGGTCACCAGGGCGGCCAGGCCGTCGTCGGTCAGCCCGCACTCGCCGGCGATATTGCCGAGCTCGAAGCACGGGTCGTTATTGCCGGAGTACTCGTAGTCGATCAGCGCGATCCGCTCGCCGTCATCGATGAAGTTGGCGGCCAGCAGGTCGTTGTTGCACGGCACGGTGCCCTCGTGCCGGACGGCCAGCGCCTGGCGCGCCGACTCGAAGGCCGGGGCCAGCTCGTCGTACCCGGCCGGCACGGCCATCCCGGCCGACCGGGCGGCCCGCAGGTAGCGGGGCTGGATCTGGAACATGTCGAAGTCGTTGACGAACCGCTGCGCCTGGTGCAGCTGGCGGACGGCGGCCGCGATGCGCGGGATGTTGACCGGGTCCTGGACATCGGCATCGGCGAAGGTCCGTCCGTCCAGGAACCCGAGGACCAGGACGCGGTCCTGCGGCCGGTACTCGATGACCGGGGCGCCGACGCCGGCCGCGGCGGCAATGGCCGAGTTGCGGTACTCGTGGTCGCGGTCGATCGCCAGCAGGTCGCCGCCGCCCGACCAGATCCGCGCCACGAACACGCCGTCGGGCGTGATCACCTTGTAGTTACGGTTCGTCAGCCCGCCAGGCAGCTCAGTGATGACCTGCGGCCGGCCAGCCAGGCTGGGCACCCGGGCCAGCACCGCGGCAGCGTCGTGCTGCTCGCCGGTCATCATCGGCCTCGCCTCCTCGTCACGGCCGTCACCATGATCCGCGGCGCCGGCCCCTCGCAGGCTATGAGCCCGGGCCGCAAAAGGTCTAGACGCCTCAGCGGCATTTCCGGGCTAAATCCGCCGGCCGGGCGGGCCGCACGGGGGCGATGCCGGACAGAACGCGGTCATGAGGTCTGGACAGTTAGCTGAGGCCAGCCCTACGCTACGCCTCATTCTGCTGGTTACCGGGGTTCCAGGGGCGGCTCCCCCGGGCCAGCTCGGTCCCGCCGGAACAGAGAGGACCAGGCCATGGGCGCCGAAACCGACGTCACCGGGGGCGAGCGCGACAGCGCGGACCTTGCCCAGTTCGGCTACAAGCAGGAACTCAAGCGCTCGCTGGGGACGTTCAGCTCGTTCGCCGTGGCGTTCAGCTACATCTCCCCCTCCACCGGCATCTTCACCCTGTTCGCGCTGGGCCTGACCACGCTCGGCGGGGTGTTCATCTGGACCTGGCCGGTCGTCGCGCTCGGCCAGTTCATCATCGCGCTGAACTTCGCTGAGGTGTCGAGCCACTTCCCGGTGGCCGGGTCGGTCTTCCAGTGGACCAAGTACCTGGCCAACCGCAGGTACTCGTGGTTCACCGGCTGGATCTACCTGTTCGCCGGGATCCTGACCGTCACCGCGGTGGTGGCCACGCTGCCGCTCGCGCTGATCCCCGCGCTGAACGGGCTGGGCTGGAAGAGCCTGGACGGCGGCAGCCTGCACACCCAGCTGCTCGTCGCCGCCATCACCCTGGTCGTGATCACCATCCTGAACATCTACGGCGTCCGGCTGGTCGCGATCATCAACAACACCGGGGTGCTGTTCGAGATCCTCGGCATGTTCGTGTTCGCGCTGGTCCTGATGGCCTTCCACAACCACCAGGGTTTCCGCGTGGTGACCAACAGCGCCGGCATCCACGTCGCCCCGAATACCTTCCTGGCCGCCATGTTCATGAGCCTGTTCGTGATCTACGGCTTCGACACCGCCTCGACGCTGTCCGAGGAAACCCGCGACCCGCGCCGGGCCGCGCCCAAGGCCGTGCTGTTCTCGGTCATCGGCGCCTTCGTCATCGGCGGCGTGTTCCTGCTGGGCACCCTCGTCGCGATTCCCAGCATGGGCGGCGCGATCAAGGGCCTGGACGGCCCGGCGCAGATCATCGAGGCCAACTTCTCGCCGGCGCTCGCCACGATCTACCTGCTGGTGGTCTCGGCCGCGATCTTCGTGTGCTGCCTGTCGATCATGGCCTCCACGGTCCGGCTGTGCTTCGGGATGTCGCGCGACAACCAGCTGCCGTTCTCCCGGCAGCTGTCGCGGGTCTCGCCCTCGCTGCACACCCCGATGTGGACCTGCATCACCGTCGCCGTGCTGGCCGCGGTGCCGTTCATCAAGTACTCCGGCGCGGGCATCATCGCCATCGCCGCGACCGGCATGATCTACCTCAGCTACTTCCTGGGCAACATCGTGATCATGCGGGCCCGGCTGCGCGGCTGGCCCAGGACCACCGCGCCGTTCAAGCTGGGCCGGTGGGGCACGCTGGTCAACGCCCTCGGGCTGCTGTACGGCGGCGCCATGCTGGTCAACTTCGCCTGGCCCCGGGCAGCCAGCAACCCCGAGCCGCGGCAGACCGCGGGCCTGCTGAGCCTGGGTGTCGGCTTCCTGGACCGGATCCCGATCCTGTGGACGGTCCTGATCGTGATCGTGGTCATCGGCGTCATCTACTACCTGGTCGCCGGCCGGCACAAGCAGATGGCCGCGGTCATCACGCCCGCGCCCGACGACCCGGTCCCGGCCGCGGACGCTACCTGAGCGGCAGCTGCTGACCTGCTCCCGGCCCTGCTGCAGCGCCGGGCCGGGAGCTAAGGTCGAAGCAGCCGCCAGGCGGGCGGGCGGCGCGCGGGGAGGACAGTGGCATGCAGGCCGAGCAGGGCATGCTGGGGCGGACGCTGGGCGACGCGCTGGACCGGGCCCGCGGTGACCGGCGCGGGCAGCGCGTACCGTCCCTGGCCCGGGTCCCGCCGAAGCTGGAACGCGGCGTCGGGACCACTTTTCACGCCCAGATCGAGGACTGGCTGGCCGGCGCGATCGCCGCGGGCGAGCTGGCCCCCGGTGACCGGCTGCCGTCCGAGCACGACCTGGCCGCCTGGCTCGGGGTCAGCCGGATGACGCTCCGGCACGCGCTCAGCGAGCTGGTCCGGCGCGGCCTGGTGACCCGGACAGTGGGCCGGCACGGCGGCACGTTCGTGGCCGCGGCGAAGCTGGACCAGGACGTCACCACCCTGACCGGGTTCTCCGAGCAGCTGCGCCGGCACGGGATGGTCGCCGGGGCGCGCGTGCTGGCCGCGGCGCCGCGCCCGGCGGGACCGGCGGCGGCGGCCGCGCTGGGCCTGGCTCCCGGCGACCCGGTGCACGAGGTGCGCCGGATCCGGCTGGCCGACGGGCTGCCGATGGTGCTGGAGCGCTCCCAGTTCCCCGCGGCGCTGTTCCCCGGCCTGCTCGAGTGTCGCCTGGACGGGTCGCTGTATGAGCTGCTGGCCGACCGGTACGGGCAGCGCCCGCACCGGGCCCGGGAGACGTTCGAGCCGGTCATCGCGCGGGTGCGGGAGGCCGAGGCGCTGGAGGTGGCCGACGGCGCCCCGCTGATGCAGGTCGAGCGGACCGCGTACTCCCGCGCCGGCCAGCCGCTGGAGTACGCGCGCGACCTGTTCCGCGGTGACCGGACCCGGCTGGTGATCTGGACGTCGGAGCTCACCGGCGAGCTGTAACGGTTGCTGACAAGGGCCGCCGGCGCCCGGTAGCGTCCCTCCCATGACAGTGAAGCTCGTCGTTCTGTACACGCCGCCGGACGACCCCGAGGACTTCGACCGGCACTACGCCGCCACCCACGTGCCCCTGGTGAAGGCCATGCCCGGGTTGCTGCGCTTCGAGAGCGGCCGGTTCGGCGGCGCGCAGGGCAAGGCCGAGCCCAAGTACTACTGCGCAGCGGAGCTGTACTTCGCCGACCAGGCCGCCCTCGACGCCGCAACCCGGTCCGAGGAAGGCAAGGCCACGGCCGCGGATTTCCAGCAGATCGCGCCACCGGGGTCGCGGATGCTGGTCCAGGAACTCGACGACTAGCCCGGATGGCGGAGAACCCGCCGCCGGCTGCGGGGGGACCGGGCGCGAACGCCGCGCCTGGTGAGCCGGATCCACTGATCGCCAGCGCCAGCCGCACCGGGCTGCTGTCCCGGGCCGGGCACCTGGAGTACGACCGCATCCTGTTCTTCAGCGATGCCGTTTTCGCCATCGCCATCACCCTGCTGATCGTGGACCTGCCGGTGCGGGTCGAGGATGCGGTCGCTGAGTCGGGCCGGCACAGCCAGGCCATTAACTCCTTCCATGAGCTGGGCCGGGCCGTGCCGGGCATCATCGGGTTCGGGATCAGCTTCGCGGTGATCGGCCTGTTCTGGCTCGGTCATCACGGGGTGTTCCGGTTCATCAAGGCCTTTGACCGGCGGCTGATGCTGCTGAACCTGCTGTTCGTCGGCGTGATCGCGTTCCTGCCCTACCCGACGGCGCTGCTGAGCAGCGTCTCGGCCGGGGAGCGAGCCGCGGTGATCTTCTACGCCGGCTGCGCCGGCGGCGCCGGGCTGCTGGAAACCGCCATCTGGCTGTATGCCATGCACTCCCGGGACAAGCTGATGGTGCCCGTGAGCCCCGCGCTGCGCCAGTACAACCTGCTGCGCATCGTGCGCGTGCCGGCCATCTTCGTCGTGTCGATCGTCGTCGCGGTCTGGTCCCCGCGCGCGGCCACCATCGTCTGGGCCGCGATCCCGGTGACCGGCAACCTGATCAACCAGTACTACGCCCGGCGCGGGGCAACCGGCGCGCCCGACCCGGAACCCGCCGACCCCGACTCTGCTGCCTGACATCTGCTCGCTCACCGGCGGGCGCCAGATGACGCCCGCCGGTTCGCTCGCGGTTAAGAGGGCCGGGCCGGGCGGCGGGTGGGAATGACCTCCAGGCCCAGCTCATCCAGCCCGAAGATCTCCCAGCCGGACTGCCACAGCTCCACCGCGGCCCGGTTCTTGGCCAGCCGCAGGCCGCCGACGCGCATCGGCAGGTAGCGCTCGGGAACCACCGGCGCGCACCACAGCTGCCCGGTCGGCATGTCCGGCACGAACCGCAGCAGGGTGTGCACCAGCAGCAGCGGCGCGGCGGCGGCCCAGGCCTGCGGCGAGCACGACGTCGGGTACGGCACCGGCGCGCCGAAGTCGTCGCGGGAGAACCCGGAGAACAGCTCGGGCAGCCGGTGGCCGAAGTGCTCGGCCGCGTCCAGGATCGCCTCCGCGACCCGCTGAGCCTGCTCGGTGTAGCCGTAGCGCATCAGGCCGGCCGCACAGATGGCGTTGTCGTGCGGCCAGACCGAGCCGTTGTGGTAGCTCATCGGGTTGTAGGCCGCCATCGACTGGGCCAGGGTGCGGATGCCCCACCCGGTGAACATGTCCTCCGACATCAGGTGCCGGGCCACTGACGCGGCCTTGTCGGCGTCGGCGATGCCCGTCCACAGGGTGTGCCCGATGTTGGACGTCAGCGAGTCGATCGGCCGCTTGTCCTTGTCCAGCCCGACCGCGAAATAGCCCCGGTCCGGCAGCCAGAACTGCTCGTTGAACGACCGCTTCAGCTCCTTGGCCTTCTTCCGCCACAGCCGTCCGCCGGCCAGGTCACCCGCGGCGTCGGCGAGCTCGGCGCGGGCCCGGTACGCCGCGTACACGTAGCCCTGGACCTCGGCCAGCGCGATGGGCGGCTCGGCGATCGTCCCGTCGGCGAAGTTGATGCCGTCCCAGGAGTCCTTCCAGCCCTGGTTGGCCAGCCCGTGGCTGGTCTTGCGGCAGTACTCGACGAACCCGTCCCCGTCGGCGTCGCCGAAGCGCTCGATCCACTCCAGGGCCCGGTCGGCGTGCGGCAGCAGCGCGTCGACCGTCGCCTCCTTGTTGCCCCACCGGCGCAGCTCGGCGAGCAGCATCACGAACAGCGGGGTGGCGTCGGCGGTGCCGTAGTAGGCCTGGCCGCCGCCGAGCGCGACCGCCGAGGCCGGCCCGAACCGGACCTCGTGCAGGATCCGGCCGGGCTCCTCCTCCGAGGCCGCGTCCTCCTTCTCGCCCTGCCAGGCGGCCAGCGTCTGCAGCGTGCCGGCGGCCAGGCCCGGGTCCCAGGGCAGCAGCATCCAGGACGTCAGCAGGGAGTCCCGGCCGAACAGGGCCATGAACCACGGCGCGCCGGCCGCCACCACGGGCCGCCGGGGGTGCTCGGGATCGAAGATGCGCAGCGCGCCGAGATCCTCGATGCTGCGGTCCAGCACGGCCGACAGGTTCGCGTCGGCGGTGCGGACCTGCGGGCCGCGGCGGCGCCACTTGCGCAGCCGCTTGGCCGGGATGGCCCGGGCCAGGTTCTTGCCGCGCGGATAGCGCAGCGTCATCGGCACGCCGTCAAAGACCGGCACCGCCTCGATGCTGACCGTCCGCTCGCTGTGCCCGGCCACCGTCATCCGCCAGGTCAGCACCCCGTCGGCGACCGACGGATCGCCGTCCCCGTCGATCACCAGCTCCTGGTCCCGGCCGTGCCGGCCGCTGGTGATGACCAGCGTCGAGCCGGCCGCATGCACGCTGGCTGAGGCCTTGGGCTTGGCCCGGCCCTTGACCTCGAACAGGTCGGCGAAGTCGGCGTCGGCGGCCAGCTCCAGGCTGCACCGGATGGTCCGGGCCGCGGTGTTGCGGATGGTGATGTCCTCGCGCATCCCGTCGCCGACGTAGCGGCGGCGGACCACCAGCAGCGTGCTGTCGGCCTTGCCCGCGCGCGGCGGCATCCGGCCCAGGAAGGTCGCCGCGTAGGGCTCGGGATGCTGCACCGACAGCGGCTGCGGCTCCTTGCCGTCCACGGTGAGCTGCCAGCGCGACAGCACCCGGGTGTCGCGGACGAACAGGCCCTGCGGCCGGCCCGGCAGGATGTCCCCGTCCGGCTCGCTGATGCAGAAGGTCGACCCCTCGATCAGCGTGGCCGGGCTGCACGCCCCCAGCCCCTGCGGGGCCGCGGCCGATGAGGCCCATGGTCCGGTCACCGTGCCACCTCCGTTGTAGCGCCCGACGGCCCGGCAGCCAGCTGGCTGCCGGGCCGTTCATCAGGTGATTACGCGCTGACCAGCGACTCGCCCTCGGCGGAGCCCAGCCGGGTGACGATCTCGCGGTCCAGCACGCGGCGGTAGAACCGCTCGTGGTCGCGGGCCATCCGCTGCAGCGAGAACCGCCGCTCGGCCGCCATCCGGCACTCGTCACGGTCGATGTCGGCGATCTGCTTCACCGCGCCGACCATCTCGTCCACATCCCGGCACAAGAACCCGGTGCGGCCGGGGTCGACGATCTCCGGCGCGGCTCCGTTCGGGAAGGCCAGCACCGGCGTGGCCGAGGCCAGCGCTTCCGCCATGACCAGCCCGAACGGCTCGCGCCAGGTGATCGGGTTGACCAGCGCGGTCGCGCCCTGCAGCATGGCCAGCCGACGGCGCAGCGGCATCTCGGTCGGCGTCTCGTCGTCGGAATCCAGCAGCGGCCGGACTTGCTCGTTGAAGTAGGCCAGCTCGGCGGCCTCGCGCATCTTGGTCGCCATCTTCAGCGGCAGGCCGGATTCCTTGGCCACGCGGACGGCGTGATGCACGCCCTTGTCGGCCGACATCCGGCCGATGAACATCAGGTAGTTGCCGCCGCCCGGGCCCGCCTCGTGCACGTCCAGGTCGATGCCGTGATGGATGACGGCCGAGACCGGCACGCCGCCCGAGGCCCGGGCCTGGGAGTGCGAGATGCAGATAATCGAGGCGTGCCGGGCGGTCTGCGTCCAGATCGGCCGGGTGTCGTCGGTGAACGGCCCGTGGTTGGTGGTCACGACGGGCGGGCGGCGCATCCCGGACGAGCCGGCGATGAGCGGGCCGAGGAGCGTGTGGTCGTGGATCAGGTCCACATCGGCCAGGGCGTCGTAGGCGGCCAGCACGTGCGCCGACTCAGCCACGGTCAGCCCTATGGGCGTGACGGGCTCCCGGTACAGGTACTCGCTGGGCACCGGGCAGGTGGACTCGCCCACGGTGAACAGCCGGACGTCATGGCCGAGCTCGGAGAGCCCGCGGGCGAGATTGTCGATGACAAGCTCGGTCCCGCCGTAGGCCGGCGGAGGTACAGGCACCCAGGGCGGAGCAATCAGGCCGATCCGCATGTGTGAACTCCTCCTCGTGTTCGCGCCGCGTGACCGTCACGCTTCCCCGCCGCCGCCCGGCGGTTAACGCACCGGGCACCGGCGAGGCGTGGACACCGAGCACAGCCGCGCGGACCCGCCGCGCGGGGACCTGGCCGGCACCCGCCTGGCGGGCGGGCCGTGGCCGCCGCGGGCCGCCTCAGGCCCGCGCCGGCCTGATAACCAGGTCCGGCTGACTGCACTCTGCGCACCCACGGGGCGGCGCCAGAGGCAGGCGATACGCGTACTCTTGCGTATCGATCCGATAACCGAGAGTGATCTGCCCGTCACGTTCCGCCGGCAAACTTGAGATGGCGCAAAGCTGACCATTACCCCGGTGCGCAAAGTCCTGCCGGGTAAGGGATCCGCGCAGGTCCGGGGCCTGGCGGAGGTTCGCCGGGCGAGCCGGCCGGAACCGCCTAGAGGGTCAGCACGGCGGCGCCGGCGAACCGGTCAGCGGCCAGGTCAGCCAGCGCCCGGTCGGCCGCCTCGAACGGGTAGGGCGTCACCGACACCTGGGGCCGCAGCCGCTCGCACAGACCCAGGAACTCCTCACCGTCGCCGCGGGTGTTGGCCGTCACGCTGCGCAGCTCGCGCTCCTGGAACAGCTCGGCCTCGTAGTTCAGGGCCGGGATGTCGCTGAGGTAAATGCCCGCGACGGCCAGGATGCCGCCCCGGTCCAGGGCCCGCAGCGCGGGCGGGACCAGGATGCCCACCGGGGCGAACAAGATGGCCGAGTCCAGCGGCTCGGGCGACGGGTCGAAGGAGCCGGCGGCCGAGGCGGCGCCCAGCTCCAGAGCCAGCTCCCGGTCGGCCGCCGACCGGGTGAACACGTGCACGACCGCCCCCTGGGCGATGGCGATCTGGGCCGTCAGGTGGGCCGACCCGCCGAACCCCCAGATGCCCAGGGAACCGCCGGGCGGGACCTCGGCCAGGCGCAGCGCGCGGTACCCGATGATTCCGGCGCACAGCAGCGGGGCCAGCTGCTGATCGGTAAACCCGGCCGGCAGCCGGTAGACGTAGGCGTCGGCCGCGACCAGGTACTCGGCGTAGCCGCCGGGAATGTCCCAGCCGGTGTAGGCCGAGGCGGGGCACAGGTTCTCCTGGCCCCGGCGGCAGAACCGGCATGAGTTGTCGGTCCCGGCCAGCCAGGCCACCCCGACCCGGTCGCCGGCCCGGAACCGGGTCGCGCCCGGCCCGGCCGCCACCACCTCGCCCACGACCTCGTGGCCGGGAGTGACATCGGGCTGTTTCGGGGGCAGATCGCCTTCGGCCAGGTGCAGGTCAGTGCGGCAGACGCCACAGCAGATCACCTTGATCAGCAGCTCAGCCGTGCCCGGCTCGGGCACCGGCCGCTCAACCAGGCGCAGGGGGGTGCCCGGAGGCGAGCCCGCTGGCACGGCGGGCTCCCGCGGGTGCACCCCGGAGTGATAGGGCGGCCCGCCGCTGCGCCCGGCACCAGGCTCCGGGGCCCCGGCGGCGGCCGCGCGGCCGCTCACGGGACCTGGCTCATGGACCACCCAGGCGCGCATCGAACCAGGTTACGCCGGACAGGCACGCTTGCCCGGCAGCCCCGTTTGGGACTACTTCGGGGCAGTTTGCGCCAGCCGGGTGGCACAATGGCCGGACCTGCGGCGGGGCGGAGGGAGACGGCCATGGACGGGCAGGGCCTGACGGTGCTGTTCATGCCCGAGAGCGCCTACGGGCCGACCAACAACTGCATCGGGATCGGCGACGTGCTGCGCCGCCGGGGGCACCGGGTGGTGTTCGCCGCGGAGGCCTCCTGGAAGGGCAGGCTGGAGCCGCTGGGGTTCGGCGAGGACCTGGTCGACCTCGCCCCGCCCGCGGCCGGCGGCGAGCAGGACGCGGGACAGTTCTGGAAGGAGTTCATCGCCTCGACGGCGCCGGAATTCCGCAAGCCGACCATCGAGCAGCTGCAGACCTGGATCCAGCCGGTCTGGGCCGAGCTGATCAGCGGCGCCCGGTACTGCCACGACCAGCTCAGCGCGATCATCGACCGGGTCCGGCCGGACATCATCGTCGAGGACAACGTCATCAGCTTCCCGGCGCTGCTGACCGCGGGCGTCCCGTTCGTGCGGATCGTGTCGTGCAACCCGCTGGAGGTGCCCGACCCGGCTCTGCCGCCGGCCTTCTCCGGGTACCCGGCAGGCGCAGCCGGCGGCCGGGCGGAGTTCCGCGCGGAGTATGACCGGGTGCACCGGGACATGTGGGCCGGCTACAGCCAGTGGGTCACCGAGCAGGGCGCGCCGCCGCTGCCGGAGCTGGAGTTCATCCACCCCGGCGCGCTGAACCTGTACGTCTACCCGGAACTGGCCGACTACCGCCGGGGCGCTCCGCTGGACCGCTCCTGGCACCGGCTCGACTCCTCCGTCCGGGAGACCGACGCGGCCTTCGAGTTGCCGGCCGGGCTGGCCGGCGGTGCCGGGAAGCTGATCTACTTCTCCCTCGGCTCGCTGGGCTCGGCCGACATCGGGCTGATGCGCCGGATCATCGGCTGCCTGGCGGACACGCCGCACCGGTACATCGTGTCGAAGGGCCCGCTGCACGCCGAGATCGAGCTGGCGCCGAACATGTGGGGCGCGGAGTTCGTGCCGCAGACGTCGGTGATCCCGCTCGCCGACCTGGTGATCACCCACGGCGGCAACAACACCACCACCGAGTGCCTGCACTTCGGCAAGCCGATGATCGCGCTGCCGCTGTTCTGGGATCAGTACGACAACGCCCAGCGGGTCGACGAGCTCGGCCTGGGCGTGCGGCTGGACACCTACGGCTTCAGCGACACTGAACTGCGATCGGCCATCGACCGGTTGCTGGGCGACCGCGGCCTGGCCGGGCGGCTGGCCCGCGGCGCGGCGCAGGTTCAGTCCCGGCACGGCCTGCGACTGGCCGCCGGCCTCATCGAGCAGGCCGCCAGGCCAGCGTGACGGGCGGAAGATTCGCGGCCGGGCCAGCACGGCAGGCGCTTGACTTCAACCGCCCTTGACGTTGCACCCTGAGGGCATGCAGAGCCCCGGCTTCGACATCTTCGGCTTCCTCGGCGAGCCCGGTCGCCCCGCTAGCGTCGCGACGGTGACCGCCAGCGGCGCTCCGGCCCTGGCCATGATGTGGTTCACGGTCGAGGACGACCGGCTGTGGTTCCACACTCCCCGCGCTCATCCCGCGCCGTTCCTGGCCGCGGCCGCGCAGCACCGGGAGGTAGCGGTGCTGGTCGCCGTCTTCAGCCCGCCCGACGTCCGCCAGGTCCGGATGACCGGGCCGGCCGCGCTGGCCGCGGACGACCACGACCGGGTCCGCCGCATCTACCGCCGGTATGTCGGCACCTGGTCCCCGGGATGGGAGGAGCAGGCCACCTCGGCCGATTACGGCCTGTGGTCGATGACGCCGCAGCGCGGAATGGCCGTCACCTATCCCGGCCTGGCCGGCCGGCCGGAGTCCCGGTGGTCCGGCCTGCCGGAGCTGCTCGCCGTCCGCGAGCAGGCGGAGCGGCCGGACGCCCGGGCCCGCTAGCAGGCCGCGGAACGGCGGGCGGAATGGCGGCCGGGAACGGCGGCCCAGGTCAGCGGCCGTTCACTTGACGGTCATCTCCTGGTCATGCAACGGTGGCCAGCGGCCTGGCGTTCTGACGGGTATGGCCGGTTTGCCGGCACCCCCGGGGGAACCGCCGCGCTGCCAGCGCAGTCAGCGACCCAGGAGGACCACCATGACCATCGCGTTTACCCGCAGGCGCGTGTACGCGCTCGCGGCGACCGCCGCCGCGGCCGTCACCGCAGCCGGCCTGATCGGCACCGGCGTGGCCAGCGCGCAGGGCAGCCAGCACGCCGCCGCGGCCGCCGCGGCGCGCGCCACCGCGCACCCCGCGGCCCACGCGCCGCGCAAGGCCAGCGACATCCCCAACCTCGGCCTGGTGGAAAACAAGATCGAGGCTTACTACGGCGACCCGGACGGCACCGGCGTCGCCTCGGCCACCTCGAACTACGCCAAGCAGACTGACCACATCACGGCCCGGACGGAGCGCTACCTGAAGGCCCGGCTGCGTCATCCCGGTCACCGGCCGCCTGCGCTCGTCCTGGACATCGACGACACCAGCCTGATCACCTACGGGTATGAGATCTCGCAGGGCTTCGGCTACACGCCGGCGTCGAACCTGGCCTACCTGCAGACGCACACGCTGCCCGCGGTCTTCGGCATGACGACCCTGGCCAACTGGGCCCACCAGCACGGGATCCGGGTGTTCTGGATCACCGGCCGGCACGAGAGCCAGCGCGCGCTGACCCAGGCCAACCTGACCGCCGTCGGCTACCAGGCCCCGGACAACCGGCCGCACCTGTTCCTCAAGCCCGACGCCAGCCCGCCGGCGTACCTGACCTGCGGACTGACCTGCACCACCATCCAGTACAAGTCGATGACCCGCGCGCACATCAAGCACGAGGGCTACAACATCCTGGCCAACATGGGCGACCAGTTCAGCGACCTGAAGGGCGGCTTCGCCGACCGCCGGGTCAAGATGCCCAACCCGATGTACTACATCCCCTGATCTGTCCCAGCAGCCAGGAGTCATCCCGGCCGCCTCCTCCGGCCCGGCGCCGGAGGAGGCGGCCGGCCTGGTTTGAGCTGCCTCACACCGGGTTATTCGATTGACCGTGAGCCGGCAAGAGCGGAAACTGAGCGGCCGTGTCCAGATGTGATGACCTGATCGCCGAGGGCTCGGCCGTGCCGGTAGACGGCTGGGACTTCTCCTGGTTCGCGGGCCGGGCCACCGAGGAGCGGCCGCCGTGGGGGTACGCGCGGCTGCTGGGTGAGCGGATGGCGGCGCTGGCCGGGGTGCCGGGCGCGGCCGCGCTGGACCTGCAGACCGGCGGCGGCGAGGTGGTTGCCACCGTGCCGGCCGCGCCAGCTGAGCTGGTCGTGACGGAGTCATGGCCGCCGAACATCGAGGTGGCCCGCCGGAACCTGGCGGCGCGGGGCGGCCGGGTCGTGGGCACGGCCGACCCGATGGACGACCTGCCCTTCCCCGGCGCCGCATTCGACCTGGTGTCCAGCCGCCACCCGGTCGGCATCCGGTGGGACGAGGTCGCGCGGGTCCTCCGGCCCGGCGGCAGCTACCTCTCCCAGGACGTCGGGCACGGCTCGGTCGCCGAGTTGTCGGAGTACCTGATGGGCCCGCTGCCGGTGACCGACGGCCCGAACCGAGCACCGGGGTGGTCGGTGGCCGGCGCCGAGGAAGCCGGGCTGACTGTCACCGACCTGCGCGAGTTCCGCGGCCGGATGGAGTTCTACGACATTGCCGCCGTCGTGCACTTCCTGCGCAAGGTGATCTGGATCGTGCCCGGCTTCACGGTGGACCGGTACCGCGGGCGGCTGCAGGCCCTGCACGAGCAGATCGAGGCGCACGGCCCGTTCACCGCGACCAGCGTCCGGTTCCTCATCGAGGCCCGCAAGCCGGCGGCGTAGATGACCGGGACCACCGCCAGCACCAGCACGCCGCCGCAGGCCGGCGACCTGGCGGCGGTGGTGCTCGTGGAAGGGCTCAGCGATCGCGCCGCCCTCACCACCCTGGCCGCGCGCCGCGGCCGGGACCTCGCGGCCGAGCGGGTGTCGGTCGTGGCCATGGGCGGGGCCACCAACATCGGGCATTTCCTGGCCGAGTACGGCCCGCAGGGCCGCGGGGTCCGGCTGGCCGGGCTGTGCGATGCCGGCGAGGAGCCGGACTTCCGGCGCGGCCTGGAGCGCGCTGGCCTCGGCACCGCGCTGGACCGGGCCGGCCTGGAGCGACACGGCTTCTTCGTGTGCACCGCTGACCTGGAGGACGAGCTCATCCGCGCCCTGGGCGTGACCGGCGTCGAGCACGTCATCGAGGCCCGCGACGAACTCGGCTCCCTGCGCAAGTTCCAGTTCCAGCCCGCCCAGCGCGGCCGGGATCCGCAGGCGCAGCTGCGCCGCTTCCTGGGCACGCGCTCCGGGCGCAAGATCCGCTACGGCAGCCTGCTGGTCGAGGCGCTGGACCTGAACCGGGTACCCCGCCCGCTGGACGGCGTGCTCGCCTGCATCTGACCGGCGCTGACCCGGGCCGGGTCAGGAAGCCGGGAAGGCCTGCGCCACGATGTCGCGGCCGGCGGCGAGCTGCGGGCCGTAGCCGAAGGTGCCAGACTCCAGCATCTCCCGCCCCGTCGCGGCGAGCGCGCCGAGCGCCGCGAAGGCCAGCGCACCGCCTACCGAGATCCGCGCGGCGCCCAGCCCGGCCAGCTCGGCGACGCTCGGGCCGCCCGCCCAGGCCAGCACGTTGACGGGCCGGTCGACGGAGCTCACCACGGCGCGGATGTCGTCGGCCGAGCGCAGCCCGGGCGCGTACAGCACGTCGGCGCCCGCCTCCTGGAAACTCTGCAGCCGGGCGATGGTGTCGGCCAGGTCAGCCCGGCCGTGCAGGTAGTTCTCCGCCCGCGCCGTGAGCACCACCCGGACGGTGCCGGCGTGCGCGGCGTGCGCCGCCGCAACCACCCGCTCCGCGGCCAGCGCCGGGTCATAGATCGGGTCGTCGTCGCGACGGCTGTAATCCTCGATGGACACCCCCGCCAGCCCGGTCCCGGCCGCGCGGGTGACGGTCTGCGCCACGTCGCCCGGCGCGTCGGCGTAGCAGTTCTCCAGGTCGGCCGAGACCGGCAGCTCGGTCGCGGCCACGATGGCGGCCGCATTCGCCAGCGCCTCGTCCGCGCTGATGCTCCCGTCCCGCCGACCGAGGGTGGCGGCGAAGCCGCTGCTGGTGGTGGCCAGCGCCGCGAAACCGAGGGCGGCCAGCACGCGCGCCGAGCCGGCGTCCCAGGCGTTGGGCATCAGCACCGGGGAACCGGGCCGGTGCAGGTCAAGGAAACTGGCGGCCCGGGCCGCGGCCGCAGCGGAATCGGTCATGGCGTGATCCTCCCGTGCAGGTGTCCGGAGACGGCGCCGCCCGGCGCGCCCCCGCCCGTTCATCCTCTCGCGGGGCGCCCGGCGGCGCAGTGTGACATGTCCCTCAGCGCGGTCCGGCCGGGCCAGCTCGCCGGCGACGGCCGGACGGCCCGGGGCCGCACTCAGTTGGGGCTGTAGGGCGAGTAACGAAGGTCGGGGGCCGGCGTGGACGGCAGGGTACGCAGCATCGTGGTCTCCCGCAGCAGCAGCGACCGCTCGGCGGTCAGCCGCCGGCCCGCGTCCGGCTCGGCCAGCAGCGCCTGCTTGTCGGGCACCTCGACGATCACCGACGCGGCCACGACATAGGACAGCAGCATGGGCTCATCGGGCAGGTCAGGCACGCTGATCCGGGTCGCGCCGCGCGCGGCCAGCGCTTCCAGGTAGCCGCGGAACGCATCCTGAACCGCGTGCACAGCCAGCCCGGCGACGGCCTCGTCGCCAACCTGCTCGGGCAGCGGCTCCATGTCCGCGCACAGATAGGGGCGGCCCTCATGCAGCCGCAGCAGCCGGAACCGGTCGGTGCCGACGGTGACCAGGTCGAACCGGCCGTCCTCGTGCTCCTCGACCTGACGCACGGTCGCGGTGCAGCCCACCTCGTGCAGGGAGGAGACCCCGTGCGCCCCGGTCTCCCGCCCCTCGCGGATGGCGATGACGCCAAACCGGCGCGGCTCGGGGCCGGCCAGCAGGTCACGAACGAGCTGGCGATAGCGCTCCTCGAAGATGTGCAGCGGCAGCACCAGGCCGGGGTACAGGACGGTGCCCAGCGGGAACAGCGGCAGCGTCTCGCTCATCCTGCGACACTATGCCGGCAATGGGTCAGGAGGAAACCACGCTCGGCAGCCCCCTTTGCTACTGGGGTTCCAGTGGGTGACCCCCCCGGGCCAGCTGTCAGGCGTCGTAGTCGACGGTGACCTCCGCCGAGACCGGCAGCGACTGACAGGTCAGCACGTAACCGGCCGCAACCTCGGACTCCTCGAGCGCGAAGTTGCGGCGCATCCGCACCTCACCCGCGCGGACCCGGGCCCGGCAGGTGCCGCACACGCCGCCCTTGCAGGCGAACGGCAGGTCGGGCCGGACCCGCTGGACGCCGTCCAGGACCGGGGTGCCCGCCGGGATGGTGGCCGTGGTCGTCCGGCCGTCCAGGATGACGGTGACCTCGCTGCCGCCGGCCGGCGCCGTCTCGGCATGCTGCTCGGGCTCGGGCGGAATGTCCTCGACATAGAACAGCTCGCGGTGCACCCGCTCCGCCGGGACCCCGAGCTCGGCCAGGACGGCGCTGGCGTCGGTCACCATCCCGTACGGCCCGCACAGCCACCAGTGATCCACGGCGGCGGTGTCGCAGACCGCGGGCAGCAGCCGCCGGAGCCGGCCGGCATCCAGGCGGCCGCTGAACAGCTCGACCTCCTGGGCCTCACGGGACAGCACGTGCACCAGTTGCATCCGGGCCGGGTAGCTGTCCTTCAGGTCGGCGATCTCGTCGGCGAACATCACCGAGTCGGCCCGCCGGTTGCCGTACAGCACGGTGACACTCGCCTGCGGGTGCGCCAGTGCCGAGGCGGTCATCGACAGGATCGGGGTGATCCCGGACCCCGCCGCGATCAGCGCATGCCGGCCGGGCTGGTCCAGGTCAGGCGTGAACGAGCCGGCCGGGGGCTGCACCTCGACCCGGTCCCCCGGGCGCACTTCGCGGACCAGCCAGCCCGACAGCGCGCCGCCGGGCACCTCCCGCACCCCGATCCGGGGCGGCCGGCCAGCCGGCGAGCAGATCGAGTACGACCGGCGCTCTTCCCGGCCGTCCACCACCCGGCGCAGCGTCAGGGACTGGCCGGGCCGGAACCGGAACTCCGCGGCCAGCTCGGCGGGCACCGCGAACGTCACCGCCGCGGCGTCGGCGCACAGCCGGTCCACGCTCGCGACGGTGAGCTCCCGGAACGGCTGCCGTCCGGCCCGAACGGTGCTTGCTGGCTCGCTCCCGGGCACGCTCAGATCTCCTTGACGTGCTCGAACGGCTCGGCGCACGTCTGGCACCGGTACAGGTCCTTGCACGCCGTGGCGCTGAACGCCGCGGTCAGCGTCGTGTCCCGCGAGCCGCAGGCCGGGCACCGCAGGCCGGGCCGGCCGGCGGTCAGCGTGAGCGGCACCGGGCCGCCGGCCGGGCGGCGCGGCGCCGGCCCGGGCGGCGCGATCCCGGCCGCGGCGAGCTTGCGCCGGCCCGCGGCGGTGATCCAGTCCGACGACCATGCCGGGCTCAGCACGGTCCGGATCTCGGCATCGGCGAAGCCCGCGGCGGCCAGCCGGCGCGCCACGTCGCCGCGCATCTCGTGCAGCGCCGGGCAGCCGGAGTAGGTGGGGGTGAGGGCGACCACGATGCGCTGCCCTTCGGCCGTCACGCCGCGCAGGATTCCCAGGTCGGAGAGGGTCAGCATGGGCAGCTCGGGGTCGGGGACCGACTCGGCGATGTCCCGCGCCCGGGCCAGGGCCAGCGGTCCGGCGCCAGGTGTGGCGGTGGTTCTGGCCGGGCTCACCAGGTTGCTCCGGGGAGTGCGCGGGCGACTTCCTGCAGCTCGGCTACCAGTTGGCCCATGGCCTCGGTGTGCACGCCGTCGCGGCCGCGACGGCCGGCCATGTCAGGCCGGCCGGGGGCGTCGGGCCAGGCCAGGCCGGCCTGCTCCAGGACCGCCGCGAGGACCGTGCCCACCTCGGCGCGCAGCCCGGCCGGGTCTGGCGCGACGGCGGGCCCCAGGGCCCGTTCTGGATCGGAAATCTCGAATAGCTCGGCGGTCAGCGGGGTTACGGCGGCCAGGCCTGCGGCGATCCGGGCCCGCGAGTGGTCCGTGCCGCCGGCCAGTCGCAGCAGCCACTGCGCGGCGTAGTCGCGGTGGTAGGTGATCTCCCGGACGCCCTGGGCCGCTACGGCGGCCAGCACCGGGTCCCGGGAGCTCCGCAGCCGGGTGAGCAGGGCCAGCCGCCAGGTGCTGAACACCAGCAGCCGGGCAGTCAGGCCGCCGAAGTCAGCGTCGGTCGCCTCGGCCAGCGTGACGTTGCGGAACTCGTGCCCGGCCCGGCCGAAGGCATAGGCGTCCTCGTCGCGGCCGGTGCCGTCAGCGCGGCCGGCCCGGCTGAGCAGCAGCCGTGCCTGGCCGAGCAGGTCCAGCGCGATGTTGGCCAGCGCCGTCTCCTCCTCCAGCTCCGGCGCGCGGGCCAGCCATTCCTGCAGACGATGCGACATGATCAGCGCGTCGTCGCCGAGCATCAGGCAGTACGCGGCCAGGTCAGCCGCGGGCACGCCGTCGGGGACGGTGGTGTCCACGCCGGCCAGCGGGTCGGCGAAGCCGGTGCCGAAGGCCCACCGCTGGTCGCCGGTATCCTCCGCGATGGCCTCGTAGGCGGTGTCGAAACCCATGATCAGCTCTCCGGCGGACTAGATGTGCGGGACGGAGTCGGGGATCTCGTAGAACGTCGGGTGCCGGTACACCTTGTCGCCGCTGGGCGCGAAGAACGGGTCCTTCTCATCCGGGCTGGACGCGGTGATGTCGGCGGCCCGGACGACCCAGATGCTGACTCCCTCGTTGCGCCGGGTGTACAGGTCGCGGGCGTGATGCAGGGCCATCTGGGCGTCCGCTGCATGCAGCGAGCCCACGTGCACGTGGTTGAGGCCGCGCTTGCTGCGCAGGAACACCTCATACAGCGGCCACTCCGAGCGGGCCGGAGCCGGGGCCGGGCTGGCCGGGGCGGGACTCGCTGCCTCCGGGCCCGGCGGGCCGGCGGGGGTGGCACTCATGCGGGAACTCCCTCCGGCGCGGCGGCCGGCGCGGCGGGACCGGGCTGGGCGGCCTGCCGGGCCGCGTACGCAGCGGCGGCCTCCCGGACCCAGGCACCGTTCTCGTGCGCCGCCCGGCGATTGGCCAGACGCTGCGCGTTGCACGGGCCGTTGCCCGCGATCACCTGCTTGAACTCCGCCCAGTCGGGCTGGCTGAAGTCGTAGTGCCCGCGCCCGGCATTCCACCGCAGGCCCGGGTCGGGCAGCGTCACGCCGAGCGCGTCGGCCTGCGGCACGCTCATGTCGACGAACCGCTGCCGCAGGTCGTCGTTGGTGTGCCGCTTGATCCGCCAGCGCATCGACTGGGCGGTGTTGGGCGAGTCAGCGTCGGGCGGGCCGAACATCATCAGCGACGGCCACCACCAGCGGCTGGTGGCGTCCTGGACCAGCTCGCGCTGGCCGGCGGTGCCGCCCATCATGGTCAGCAGCAGCTCGAAACCCTGGCGCTGATGGAAGGACTCCTCCTTGCAGATGCGGATCATGGCCCGGCCGTACGGCCCGTAGGAGGACCGGCACAGCGGCACCTGGTTGCAGATCGCCGCCCCGTCCACCAGCCAGCCGATGACGCCCACGTCGGCGAAGGTCACCGCGGGGTAGTTGAAGATCGAGGAGTACTTCTGCGCGCCGCTGATCAGCCGCTGGGTCAGGTCGGCGCGGTCGGCGCCCAGGGTCTCGGCCGCCGAGTACAGGTACATGCCGTGCCCGGCCTCGTCCTGCACCTTGGCCAGCAGGATCGCCTTGCGGCGCAGCGACGGCGCGCGGGTCACCCAGCCGCCCTCGGGCTGCATGCCGATGATCTCCGAGTGGGCGTGCTGGGCGATCTGGCGCACCATGGACTTGCGGTAGGCCTCGGGCATCCAGTCCCGGGGCTCGATCCGCCGGTCCCGCTCGACGGTCTCATCGAACTGCCGCTCCAGCGCCGGGATACCTGGTCCCGGGGCCGGCCCGGCTGGCGGGTGTCCCGTAGCTGCCTGTCCGGTCATGGCTCTCCCTGCGCGCCGATAAACTGACCGATCGTTCGGTATGTTATCTTACCCGCATGGCGGATGGCCAGGCCAGGCGGCGGCGCGGCCGCCCCGGGTATGACCGGGAGTCGCTGCTGGCCGTCGCCGTGACGGTCTTCAACGAGCGCGGCTACGACGGGACCAGCATGGAGGACCTGTCGCAGCGCCTCGGCATCGCCAAGTCATCGATCTACCACCATGTCGGCAGCAAGGAAGACCTGCTGGGACTCGCCCTGGACCGGGCCCTGGACGGGCTGTTCTCGGTCGCGGACGCCGCGCGGGCGCGCGGCGGGCCGGCGATCGGGCGGCTGGAGTTCCTGGTCCGCGGCAGTGTCGCGGTGCTGGCCGACCGCCTGCCTTATGTCACGCTGCTGCTGCGGGCGCGCGGCAACACGGTCACCGAGCGGCGCGCGCTGACCCGCCGCCGCGAATTTGATCAGCTGGTGGCCGACCTGGTGAAGGAAGCCGAGCGCGATGGCGACATCCGGCCTGACATTGACCCGGCCGTGACGGCCCGGCTGCTGTTCGGCATGGTCAACTCGGTCGCGGAGTGGTACCGGCCCGGCAGCCCCGATCCGGGCAGCCAATCCCGGTCGCCCGGGAACACGGGAAGTCGCGGTTCTGCAGGCGAACTCGCGACCGCGGTGTGTGCCATCGCGTTCGACGGGCTGCGTATCCGCCGGCCCGGTTAACAATCCGCGAATCACGCTCCCCGGCGGCAATGTGAGTGCGATCGCCTGGCATTATGGAAGGCGATGAAGAACTCAGCAGCATCCCGTCGTTTCCCCGTGACCGTGACGCACCTGCCGGTCGTGCGCTGCCAGGTCTGCCAGCGCACCCTCGCCCATCAGCCGGGAAAGGCAAGCGAGGTCCTGACCGAGCATTACCGCCGGGCGCATCCCCACAAGCTCGGCCTGCCTGCCAGCTAACCTGACCTGCTCATCCGGCCAGCCTGCCGCCCCGCGGAATGCGGGCCGGACCGGCCTGCCGGGATTCGGCGCCGGCGGCACCGGGCTTGGTTTCCGGCAAGTGCCGAAGCAGGTACCCGGAATTTGCTAACGGCGGGCCACCCGTGCGTTAGCGCAAACATTCCGCGACGGAAAGCCGACATGGCCGGATGCGCTCCGGCGCCGGCTCATTTGCCGGGCTCAGTCCCCGGACCTGATGTCGGTATCGTCGTCAGCGACTTCGTGTACCGCGGCTTCCTCCGCGCTGGCTGCGCCGCCGTCGATCCCGGCATCGCGCGCGACCAGGTCGGGCTCGTCGCGGGTGTGCGCTCCCTCGTCCTCCGCGACCAGACGGCCGGCCCGCGGATCCGGCCCGTCGTCCAGCAGCAGCCCGTCTACGTCCTCGTCGGCGGCATCCGCGTCCCCCGCGACCTGCGCCGGCCAGGCGTCGTCCTCGGGGTCGTCCGCGCTCACGTCGGGCTCTTCCTCGGCCAGCAGCTGGTCCAGCGACTCGCCAGCCTCCTCCTCCGCCTCGGTCGAGCCGTACCGCATGCCTGCCGACCACCGGTCCGCGGTGATGACCCCCGCGTCGAGCGGGTCCTCACCGGGCGGGCCCTCCAGCGTTTCCGACGAGTCGAGCACGCCCTCGTCCTCGATGTCGTCCTGCTCATAGGACTCGGCATCCGCGTCATTGGCATCCTCAGACACGTCTCAGCTCCTCTCGGTGGCATCCATCGCATCGGTCTCCAGGGTCTCGCCGCGGCCGGGCAGGCCAGCCCAGCCGGCGATGCCCGGCATCTCCGCGACCACGGGCAGGCCCGGCAGGATCTCGGCGGAGTCAGTCAGCCGCAGCTTGCGCCGGGCCCGCTCGTAGAACGTCGTGCGGCCCAGCCGGATCACCCGGGCGGCGCCGGGCCGGGGCCGCAGCTCGATCTCGTCACCGGGCGAGACGTGTGCCGCAACCTGGCCGTCGACCTCCACGGCGAGGCGGCTGCTCGTCGGCAGGATCTCCAGCACCAGGCTGTCGCGTACCGACAGGACCAGCCCCCGGTTATAGGCGGAGTGCGGCGCCGCTGGCGTCACCAGCAGCGCCTCCACCGACGGGCTCACGATCGGGCCGCCGGCGGAGAAGCTGTAGGCAGTCGAGCCGGTCGGGGTAGCCACCACGACCGCGTCGGCGGCGTAGCTGACGAACGGGTGCCCGGCCACCCGGACCGCCACGGCGGCGCTGGCCTCGCCGGGGAACCGGACCACGGCGACGTCGTTGAAGGCGGTCACGACCTGGTCGCCGAGTACGGCGTCGACGGCCAGCCGCGGCTCAATGGTGAAATCGCGCTCGTCGATAGCCGACAGCGCACCGGGCAGGTCGGGGACGTCCACCTCGGCCAGGAACCCCAGCTTGCCCAGGTTCACCCCGAGCACCGGGGCGCGCTGCCGGTCGGCTAGCCGCATCGCCCGCAGCATGGTGCCATCGCCGCCCAGGCTGACCAGCAGGTCAGCGCGCTGGCCGAGCTCATCCGCCGAGACCGCGGTCGCGGCGCAGTGCAGCCGGGTGATCTCCTCGGTGATTCCCAGGACCTCAGTGCTGTTCTGGGCGGCCCAGTCCAGGACCGCGGTGACGGCGCCGTCGGAGTCCCGCTTAGGATGCAGGACGAGGCCTACCGCGTGCATGTCAGCCGCGCCCGGCCCGGCGCCGGATCTTCCCGGCGGCCCGGCGCACCTGCGGCCTGCGGTCCAGTGACAGGCGGCCCCGTGCTGGATGGCCCTGTCCTGAATAGCCCTGTGCCAGGGGTATCAGCCTCATGATCCCAAGCTACCGGCCGCCGCGCCGGCCGGCTCCCCGCCCCGCCCTTCCGCCCGCCCCGCCTTTCCGGTCGGCCGTGCCGTCCCGGTCCCGGCCGCCCGGGCCGGTCCCGTCCCGCCAGAGAAATGAGGGCATGATGCAGCGGTATATCGTCACCGGCGCCCCGGGCGCGGGCAAGACGTCGGTGCTGCGCGAGCTGAGCACGCGGGGGTTCGCGGTCGTCGCCGAGGCGGCCACCGACGTGATTGCACGTGAGCAGCAGCGCGGTGTCGCCGAGCCGTGGCGCGACGCCAGCTTCCTCACCCTGATCACGCAGCTACAGCTGGAGCGCCGCACCGCTGACAGCATGCTGGCCGCGGGAAACGGGACGGACAGCCGGCCGGTGCGCGCGGAATGCCCGGCGGCTGCCCCGGCGGCGCAGCTGCATGACCGGTCGGTGCTGTGCACGCTGGCCCTGGCGCGGTTCCTGGGGTTCCCGGTGCCGGCGGCACTCGCCGCGGAGACCGCACGGGTGCTGCGCGAGCACGTTTTCGAGCCGGTCGTCTTCCTGCTCCGCCCGCTCGGGTTCATCGAGGCCACGGCCGCGCGGCGGATCAGCTACGCCGACTCGCTGGTCTTCGAGAAGGTGCACGAGGCGGTGTATGCCGAGCACGGGTTCGAGCTCACCGGCATTCCCGCAGCGCCGGTCGCCGAGCGGGCGGCCGCGATCGCCGGGCACATCGCGGCCCGGCGCTGAGCGCCGCGGGCCTGGGACCGGCACCCGGCCCGGCTGCGTGCCGCGGGCCTGTGACCGGCGCCCGGCCCGGCTGAGCGGGCCTGTGACCGGCGGCACCTGGCCCGGCTGGGCGGGCCAGCCGGCCGCTGCGGTGGCGCGGGTCAGCCGGCCGGCGCGGCGGCCGGGACCGGACGGGACTCCCCGGCCCGGACGGGCTCGCCGCATGCGGCGCAGATCATCTGCGGCTCCAGCGGGTGGTCATCGTGGTGCCGCAGGACCAGCGGCGGGCCCGCCGGGCCGGCCAGATAGCGATCTCCCCAGCTCCGCAGCGAGACGATCACCGGGTACAGGTCCCGGCCCGCGGTGGTGAGCTGGTACTCGAACCGGTCGGGGTGCCGGGAGTACTGGTGCCGCTCGAGGATCCCGGCGGCGGTCAGGGTGCGCAGCCGGGCGGCCATGGTGTCCCTGGGCGCTCCGGTCCGGCGCACCATCTCATCGAACCGGCCGTTGCCGAGGAACACCTCGCGCACGGCGAGGAGGGCCCACTTCTCCCCCACGATCTCCAGCGTGCGGGCGATGGAGCACGCCCGCGGCTGAGCTGCGGCAGCCGTCATGAAGTCATCATATCCAGTGCATCCAGAAAGTGGACTCAGCACGTCAGGACGAGTTAAGCTGCGCTGAGTTCAGATTTCGAACCGATCTGGCCCGACCGACGCAGAGGATGACCCGTGCGCTCTCGCCGCTCCGCGACCACCGCTGCGCCGCCTGCCCCCCCGCCCGCAGCCGGCCAGCAGCCCGCCCGGCCGGCCGCCGCCCGCCTGGCTGCCGCCGGGCCGGCGGCGGTCAGTGCCGCGGGCCCCGCCGGCAGCGCGCTCAGCGCCCGGCAGGTAACGGCCGTGACCGGGGTGCTGTCGCTCGCCGTGTTCATGTCCAGCCTCGACCTGTTCATCGTCAACCTCGCGTTTCCCTACATCGGCCGCGAGTTCGGCGGCCCGAGCCTCGGGTCGCTGTCCTGGGTGCTGAACGGCTACACCATCGTGTTCGCCGCGGTCCTGGTCCCGGCCGGGCGGTGGGCCGACCGGGTCGGGCGCCGCCGCATCTTCACGGCCGGGCTGATCGGCTTCAGCATCGGGTCCCTGCTGTGCGGGCTGGCCCCGGGAGTGACCGCCCTGATCGCCGCCCGGCTGATCCAGGCCGCCGGCGCCGGGCTCATGGTCCCCGCCTCGCTGTCGCTGCTGCTGGCCTCGGTACCGCCCAGCCTCCGGGCGCGGGCCATCGGAACCTGGTCAGCGCTTGGCGCGCTGGGTGCCGCCCTCGGGCCGGTGATCGGCGGGAGCCTGGTCCAGCTCAGCTGGCGCTGGGTGTTCTGGATCAACCTGCCCGTCGGCGTGGCCGCCGTCCTGCTGGCCAGCCGGGTCATCCCGGAGAGCCGGGACGAGCACGTGCGGGGCCGCCCGGACCTGCTCGGCGCCGGGCTGCTGGCCGCCGCCGTCGGCCTGATCGCGCTGGCCCTGGTCGAGGCGCCCGGCTGGGGCTGGACGTCGGCGCGTTTCGGCGGTGCCCTGCTCGCCGCGGTGGCCTGCGGCGCGGGCGTGGTGGTCCGGTCGGCCCGGCATCACTCCCCGGTGATCGAGCTCGGGCTGCTGCGCTCGCGGACGTTCAGCGCCACCTTCGTCGTGTCGATCCTTTACTACGCCGGCTTCGGTGCGTTCGTTCTCAACACGGTGGAGTTCCTGACCGGGGTCTGGCACTACTCCGCGGTGCTGGCGGGCCTGGCCATCGGCCCCGGGCCGCTGATGGTGCTCCCGTTCGCCCGGCTGGTCGCGCCCCGGCTGGCCAGCTGGGCGGGCGGTGCGGGCCGGGTGGCCGTGCTCGGCTGCGCGGTCAACGCAGGCGCCCAGCTGCTGTGGTTCACCCAGCTGCAGGCGCATGCCGCCTACCTGACGCACCTGCTGCCGGCCCAGCTGCTGGGCGGGGCAGGCGTCGGCCTGACCATTCCCTCGCTGCTCAGCGCGGGCAGCTCGGCGCTGGCACCGGACCGCTTCGGGGTCGGCAGCGGTGTGCTGAACATGGGCCGCCAGGTGGGCACCGTTCTCGGCGTCGCCGCCCTGGTGGCCATCCTGGCCCGCGTCGCGGCTGCCGACCCGCTGGCTGCCTTCCGGCACGCCACCGTGCTCATCACCGCGTTCTTCGCGGCCGCCGGGGTCGTCGGCGCCGTCCTGCTCACGCGCCGCCCGGCCGCGGCTCCCGGCGGCGCCTGACCGGGCCGCCGGACTAGCCGTCCGGCCCAGGGCACCGCGGCCGGGGCGGCTGGTCTCGGATGGCGCCCATCGCGGCGCCGTCCAGCCGGCCCGCGGCCGGCGCGGAGCCTATCCTCAGGCGAGTCGGCCGCTTCCGGCCGCCGTCCTCCGCCCGGAGAGGCAGCGTCATGGCCCCAGCGACCGGCAGTCCCGCCCGCTCTGCCCGCACTGCCCGCGCCCGTCCCGCCCGCGACAGCACGGCCCGCCGTCAGGCCGCTAGCTGCCGGGCCGCCAGCCGGCGCGGAGCCGCGATCGTGCTGGCGGCCAGCCTGGGCCTGGCCGGCTGCGGGGGGCTGGGCCACGCCGTCAGCGACGTCAAGAAGGCCGAGCACGACGTGTCGGCCAACAAGGCCACCATTGACCAGTTCACGGCCGGGATGAAGACCGGGAAGGCGACCGCGTTCCGGGCCACCTACACCACCACCGGTGACGCGCCGGCGACGGTGACGTATGCCGTGCGGCCTCCGCACGAGCTTGCGTTCCGCGAGGCCCCGGCCAGCGGCGGCCGCGCCAGCGTCGACCTGATCATCAACGCCAGGGGCGAGTTTGCCTGCTCGCCGCCCGCGTCGTCCGGCGCCCGCTGGACCTGCCGGAAACTGGGCCCGGCCCGGGCGGCCGTGCAGAACCAGGTACTGGGCTTCTACACCCCCGCGCACTGGGTGACGTTCCTGCGGGACTTCTCGCTGGCCGCCGGGTTCGCCGGGGACAAGGTCGGCTCGGGCCACCTGACCGTGAACGGATTCCGGATGCGGTGCGTCACGTTCCGGGCCGCCGGGATCCACGGCACGAGCCGGATCTGCACCACGGCGCAGGGCATCCTCGGCTACGTCAAGGTCGCCTCGCAGCCCACCAGCTTCGAGATCACGTCCTACACGACCGCACCGCGCGGCGCGCTGTTCCAGCTGCCCATCGGCGCCCGGGTGACGACCGGCCGGGCGGGCGGCTAGTCCCGTCTGCCGTTCGGCGACCCGCCCACGCCGGCCGGCTGGGCTCCGGTTGGATGACCGTTGCCGTGCGGCCCGCTCGGATGGCCGGGGGCGCGGGAGCCGCCCGGATGTCCGCCCGGTGCGCGCGTGCCGTGGCCGTTGCCGTTGGAGTGGCCGCCGGAACTGCCGCTGCCGCTGCCGTTGTGGCTGGTCACAGGGTGCCCGTTGGCGCCCACGCTATGACCCGCTGAGCTGGCCGCGGCGTCAGCGTGCGGCTCGCCAGCCTGGCCGTGGCGGGCTGGGTCGCTCCCCGCGCCCTCGCCCCCCGCCGTTCCGTTGGCAGCGGCCCCGTTCGCGGCCGACCCGTTCGCGGCCGACCCGTTCGCGGCGGCCCCGTTCGCGGCCGACCCGTGCGCACCGGTCGCGGCCGCCACGGCACCGCCGGCCATCCCCGCCGCCGGCCCCAGCCGCACCTTGGCCACCGCCTCGCTGAGCCGGGCCTTGAGCAGCGGCGCGACCGGCCGTTCCACCAGGCGGTAGATCAGCCAGGCGACTGCCAGCATCAGCACGTAGGTCCCGACCGCCAGCAGCAGCGGCGGCACGGAGTGACCGAGGTAGGAGAAGATGGTGAACCCGATGTCCTGGTGGATCAGGTACAGCGGGTAAGTCAGCGCCCCGGCCACCGTTAGCCAGCGCCAGCTGACCCGGTCCAGGCGGTGCGTGGCCACCGCCGCCATGATCACGAAGAACGCGCTGATCAGGATGACCACCTGCGGCGGCGGGCTGGTATTCGGCTGGTTCACCGCGATCAGCCACGAGTACACCACGATGGCCCACAGCAGCAGGTTGCTGCCGAACTTGTAGATCAGGAAGAACGCGATGCCGGCCACGAAGAACGGCGAGTACGGCGGGTTGATGATCATGTTCAGCACGGGGTCGTGCGCGGTGGCCGCCGGGATCGAGGCCACCGACCACAGCACGCAGAAGGTGACCATCCGCCGGTAGGTGACGCCGCCGATGGCCACCAGGCCGAACAGCAGGTAGAACGTCAGCTCGACGAACAGCGTCCAGTAGGCCGGGACCAGGCTCGGGACCCCGTACGCCGACTGGACCATGGTGAGGTTGGTCAGGATCATGGACGGCTTGATCCCGGACGTCAGCTTCGGGAACGCCAGCAGGACGGCACCGGTCAGCAAGGTGGCTGCCCAGTAGGCCGGGACGAGCCGGACGACCCGCGAGACGAAGAAATCAGCCGGGCGGCGACCCCAGCCGCTCATGCAGATCACGAACCCGCTGATCATGAAGAACAGCTCGACGCCGGTCCAGCCGAACGTGGCCGCGTGGTGCAGGAACTGGGGGAACAGGTTGTGGTCCGAGGTGCCCCAGGCGAGCACCTCACTATGGCCGCGGTGGCCGATCCTGGCGTTGGACACGCCGATGTAGTGGTAGAAAACCACCATCGTCGCAGCTAGCAGCCGCAGCCCATCCAGGGCGGCAAGGCGGCTCCGCGCGCCGGGCTGGTGCGCCGGCGCGCGCTGGTCAGCAGTCACAGGCACCGAAGTACCGTATCCGCCAGGTCTCGTTCTGGCCTCATTTCTGGCCGAAATGAGGATTCCGGACACTTCGCCCGAAGTTCCGGAAAGTCGGTGCGCGGAGGGCGCGGGGGGCATGAGTGCTCCTTTTATCGAGTACTCCCGCTACCCGCCACATTGTCGGTCATGCCTGCGGGCAGCAACCGCCCAGTAAACCCGACGTTCCTGCGGGCCGCGTCCAGACCGCCGGTGCGCGGCCGCAGGGCCGGCCGCGAAATGCGGCCGCGCAGTGTCGGCGGCAGTTGATTGACTGACGCCATGGCAGCGGACGTCGCCGGGGCAGGCACCTTCACCGCCCGGCCGCTGACGCGGTCCACCTGGCCGGACCTGGAGGAGTTGTTCGGCCTGCCGGGCGGGTCGATCGTCCGGGGCTGCTGGTGCATGTTCTACCGGCGGACCGGCAAGGACAGCGGGCTGAACGCCGAGCGCAACAAGCAGGCCCTGTGCGACCTGGTCAGCGAGGACGTGATGCCGGGGCTGATCGGCTACTCCGGCGACCACCCGGCCGGCTGGATCAGCCTGGGCCCGCGCTCGGATTACCTGAAGATGCGGCGCTCCCCGATCATGAAGCCCGTCGATAACGCCGAGGTCTGGTCGGTGATCTGCAGCTACGTGGCCCGGCCTTACCGCGGCCAGGGCCTGCAGCACCGGCTGCTGGCGGCCGGGATCGAGCATGCGCGCGGCCAGGGAGTCCAGATCCTGGAGGCCTACCCGGTGGACAAGCCCGGCCGCAGCCACGATGACTTCATGTACTTCGGCGCCCGGAGCCTGTACGAGCAGGCCGGGTTCCGCGAGGTGATCCGGCGCTCGCCCACCCGGGTGGTCATGCGGCTGAGCCTGACTCCATAGTCCGCTCACCTGCAGGACGCCCTCAGTGGCGGCGTCTTCCCTCGTCGCAGGCTCCTCAGTCCAGACGCTGCCGGGCGTCCCGCCGGTTCGCTTGGTGAAATTTCATATTTATCCTGTAGGAATACTTGACATCTGATCGCACGGAGCCCAGGTTGGGAGCTAGGCAGCGACCGGAAAGGGTTTCGCATGACTCAGGTTCAGGACCACCCGACGGCCCCCAGCTTCCACCAGTCCTTCGAGCACATCACCGTGGCCCAGGTCGGTGGCGCGATCGGCGCGGTGGTCACCGGCATCCGGGCGGGCAGCGACCTCCGCCCGGAAGCAGTCGCCGAACTGCGGGTGGCGCTGCTGCGCCACAAGGTCGTGTTCCTGCGCGACCAGCAGGGGGTCAGCGACGCCGACCAGCTTGCCTTCGCCGGGCTGCTGGGGCCCGTCACCCGGCCGCATCCCACCGTGACCGGCGACGGGGTGGCCGTCCTGCCCATTGACTCCGAGCGGGGCAAGGCCAACAGCTGGCATACCGACGTGACCTTCGTGGACCGGGTGCCGGCGATCAGCGTGCTGCGCGCCATCACGCTGCCGCAATACGGCGGGACGACGGTCTGGGCCAACACGGCGCAGGCTTACCAGCGGCTGCATCCGGCCCTGCAGTCGCTCGCCGGCCGGCTGCGCGCGGTGCACTCCAACCTGTACGACTACGCCGCCGACCGACCGCAGATCGGGGGGGTCGATGTCCGGCAGGAGACCTACCGGCAGGAGTTCCGGCACCTGGAGTTCGAGACCGAGCACCCGGTGGTCCGCATCCACCCCGAGACCGGCGAGCCCGCCCTGCTGCTCGGCCACTTCGTCCGGTCCTTCACCGGGGTGAGCACCGCTGATTTCCGTGACCTGTTCGGCCTCCTGCAGCGGCACATCACCCGGCTGGAGAACACGGTGCGCTGGTCCTGGCGGCCGGGCGACATCGCGATCTGGGACAACCGGGCCACCCAGCACTACGCCGTGGCCGATTACGACGACCAGCCCCGGCTGCTGCACCGGATCACCGTGGCCGGCGATATCCCGGTCGGGATCGGCGGCGACACCAGCGTGGTCCGCACGGGTGACGCCAGCCACTACGCGCAGCTGGCGGCCTGAGCCCGGCTCCGCCCCGGGCCGGCCCGGCAGCGCCCGGCCCTTCTCTTCGCGGTCCTGGCCGCCCGGTGTCGAGAACCGGCGGCCAGGACCGTCCTTCTGGTGAGTGCGCCAGGATGGGCGCAGGACGGGAAGGAGCCAGAGATGACGAAGTTCATGCTGCTGCAGCGCTATGAGGGCGGCGAGAACTGCGCGATCCCGATGACGGAGTGGGCCCCTCGCGACATCCAGGCCCATATCGATTTCCAGGTCGCCCTGAACGCCGAGCTCCTGGAGGCCGGCGAGCTCGTCGACGCGCAGGGCCTGGCCGGGCCGGACCTGGCCCGCCGGGTGGTCAGCGCCGGGGACGGGGTCCCGGTCGTGACCGACGGGCCGTTCCCGGAGTACAAGGAACTCCTGGCGGGCTACCGGATGATCGACGTGGAGTCGGAGGCGCGGGCCCTGCAGATCGCGGCGCGAGCCTCGGCGGCTCCCGGCCCGGACGGCGTCCCGATCGGCCAGCCCATCGAGGTCCGGCAGGTGATGGGCGTGCCCGAGCCGGAGCTGTGACCGCCGGGTGAACCGGGGAGCGGACAGCCGGGTGACCGGGAAGCAGCCCGCGATCGGGGACCTGCTGCGCGAGCTGGCGCCGCAGGTCCTCGGCGTGGTGATCCGCCGGTTCGGGGATTTCGCCGCGGCCGAGGATGCAGTCTCCGAAGCCCTGCTGGCTGCCGCAGTGCACTGGCCGCGGGAGGGGGTACCCGGGAATCCGCGCGGCTGGCTGATCCAGACGGCGGTCCGCAAGATGACCGACCAGCTGCGCAGCGAGCAGGCCCGGCGGCGGCGGGAGGAGACGGCAGCCGTCCGGGAGCCGCCGCCGGCACCAGCCGAGGCGGTGCCCGACCGCGACGACACGCTCGTCCTGCTGTTCATGTGCTGCCATCCGGTGCTGGCCCCGGCCTCGGCCATCGCGCTGACGCTGCGGGCCGTCGGCGGGCTGACCACCGCCGAGATCGCCAGCGCGTTCCTGGTGCCGGAGGCGACGATGGCCCAGCGGATCAGCCGGGCCAAGCAGCGGATCAGGTCCTCAGGAATACCGTTCCGCCGGCCGGACGCCGGCCAGGAGTGGGTGCCGCGGCTGCGCTCGGTGCTGCACGTGCTGTACCTGATCTTCAACGAGGGCGCGTCGGCCAGCACCGGCCCGGATCTGCAGCGGGTGGAGCTGTCGGCCGAGGCGATCCGGCTGGCCCGGATGCTGCACGCCGCGCTGCCCGCCGACGGGGAGGTGACCGGGCTGCTAGCGCTGATGCTGCTGACCGACGCCCGGCGCCCGGCCCGGACCGGGCCCGGCGGTGAGCTGATCCCGCTGGCGGAGCAGGACCGGACCCGCTGGGACCAGGCGCAGATCAGCGCGGGCGTGGCGCTGATCACCGGCGCGCTGGGCGGCGGCACGGCGGGCGAGTACCAGCTGCAGGCGGCTATCGCCGCCGTGCATGATCAGGCGGCCCGCGTCGAGGACACCGACTGGGCGCAGATCCTGGGCGTCTACGGCCTGCTGGAGCGGATGACCGGCAACCCGATGGTGACCCTCGGCCGGGCCATCGCCACGGCGATGGTGCGCGGCCCGGCGGCCGGGCTGGCCCTGCTGGACTCCCTCGACGAGCGGCTGGCCGGCCACTACCGGCTCGACGCGGTGCGCGGGCACCTGCGGGAGATGGCGGGCGATGCCGGCGGTGCCGTGTCCAGCTACCGGTCCGCCGCGAGCCGGACCACCAGCCTGCCGGAGCGGCACTACCTGACCCGGCAGGCCGCCCGGCTGAGCCAGGAGACCCCGGACGGCGGCCACGGGAACGCCGGCGCCGGGGACGCCCGGCCGGAACGCGCCGGCGGACGGTCGTGCTGAGCTACCGCACTACTTCTCGAGGTGGCGCAGCGCGGTGATGAACTGCTGACCAGCGGGCGTTCCGACGCCGGTCATGTTGTCGTAGCCCCTGAGCGTCACCTGCCCGGTGTAGCCGAGCATATTGAAGCTCTGGTCGTCGAACCCGGTCAGCAGCTCGATGCCGCAGGCCGGATAATTAGCGCTTGGCAATCGTGCGTGATTGGTAGCTTTCTGTCACCTCCCCAGCCCAGCCTGCGGCGGCCGGGCACGCTCGCGGCGGGGCGACCCGATGGCCGGCCCGCTCGCAGCCGGGCTAGCTGGCCGCGCGCCGCCGCAGCCAGGTCTGCGACTGGCCCGTCTCGGCGGACATCGCCCGCCAGGTAAAGCCTGCGGAGCGGCGCTGCGCGACATAGGCGCTGACGCTGTCGCAGCCCAGCTGCGCGGCTACGGCCGCCTCGCGCTGCGCGGCGGCGTGCCGCCTGGCCGCGTGCGGCACCGGGGCCACCCCGTGCCGCCGCAGCGCAGCTGCCACGGCGTGGTGTGAGGCCCCGGTCTCGGCGGCGATGGCGTTGACCGTCCAGTGCCGCCCGTGATGGCGGTCGCGCAGGTAGGCGGCCACGTCCGAGAACCCGAGCTCGCTCAGGGCCCGGAGCAGCGCCGCGTCGGGCTGGCCCGCCGCCCGCCGCCCCGGATACTCTCCGCCAGCCGGAAGGCCGTCAGCCGGAAGGCCCGCGCGGGCCGCGCGGGCCGCCGTGGCGGCCGCCGGGTCCAGGCGGGCGAGGTGCCGCGACAGCCAGTCCTTGTGCAGTCCGGCCGAGCGGCTCATCGCGGCCAGGCTGTCCCCGGCGGCCAGGCGGCCGCGCACGTAGGCCCCGATGTCGCGGTACCCCTGCTGCCAGGCCGTCGCGGCCGCGACGCCCGCCAGGTGCCGGTCAGCCCGCTCGCGGCTGGCCCGGGCCAGCACATCGGCGGGAACCCCGGCTGCCGCCCGGGCGGCCTTGCGGCGGCGCTGCTCGGGGAACCGGCGGCCGCGGGCCGCGGCGGCAGCGTCGCGGGCCAGGCGGCCGTCCCTGGCTCGCTCGCGGCCCGCGGCGCTGCCCTCGCGGATGGCCGGGTCGAAGATCAGCCGGGCGGTGAGCGCCGCAGCTCGAAGCTTGCGGGTCTCCGTCCCCTCCAGGGACGCGCGGCGCTCCAGCCCGAAGGCCTGGCAGTACTGCTGCTTCGTCCAGCCGTGCGCGGCCAGGTGCGCCGCCACCGAGCGCAGCAGCCGACCGCACAGGTGACAGGTCACCAGCGGGCCGTCGGTCACGATCTCCCCGATCGGCGCATAGAACGGAGTTCCGTCAGCCAGCGCGCCGACGACCGGCTGGACCGGCCGGCGCCGGCCGCGGGCAGAGCGCACCGCAGTCCCGGTGGCGGGCCGCACCACGCTGCCCGCGCGGGCTCGCGCCGCCACGACGGACGGCACCGCCGGGCTGGCCGGGCTGGCCGGGCTGGCCGGGCTGGCCGGGCTGGCCGGGCTGGCCGGGCTGGCCGGGCTGAGCATGTCAGCGGACAAGGCGGCCCCTTCGTGCTCCGCTCGCCAGTATCCGAGCTAGTCACACTGAGACTACCTAGATGACGGCCCCGGCTGCAGGGCCCGGGTGGGTTCGCGGCTGCGGCGGCCTCGGGCCGGGCCGGTCCGCTGCCGTGCGTCGGCCGGGAACCGGGCTCAGGGGACGATACAGATCACCTTGATCCTGGTGACCTGGCCGGGCTGCACCGATGCCGGGACGGCACGCGCGCACGGAGCGGGATGGCCAGCCCGGCCGGCCTGGCTCACCCGCGGCGAACTGCCCGATACCGCATAGCGGCCGGGCACCAGCCAGGCGGAGAAAGCGCCGGCCGAGCCGACCCGGATCGTGGTCCGGCGGTGCCCGGCCGCGGTGAACCACACCGTGCCTCGGACGGGCCGCTGGCCCGGCTGGCGGCCGCCGGCCCGCATCGCGCCGCCCTCCAGCAGCAGTCGTCCGGTGACCCGCCCCCTGGCCGGCTCGTGCCCGGCGCCGCCTGCTCGTGCCGCTCCGGCTCGCGCCGCTCCGGGCGCGCTCGCCGCCGAGCAGCCCGCCAGCGCAACCGCCATGGCAATTCCGGTGCTGATCACCAGACGCGACATAGCGTCCTCCCCGCTGGCCTTGATATGTCGGGCACTCGCTTGGACGCGCCCGCGGCCAGCGCCGTTCCCGCCAATCAGAAAACATGCTGGCAGCGGCGGGGGTCCCTTGCCCCGCAGATAGCACCACGATCAGGACGGCACCGATCCCGCCCCTTTGCGTGCGCGCAGGAATGCGCGCCCAAGATCTCCCGGGCCGCTGCCGGCGGGCGGGCACGAGCGCGCCCCGCAGTAATGCACCGCACACAGCCGCCCGGTGGCCCATTTCCCGCCCTGCCCGCGACCGGCCGACCCGTCCGAAATTGTGCGGCATGCTATCCCGCACCGGCTATATCACACGGCCAGCCCACCCCTTCCCCGGCCTCCTCCGGACCAGGCGAGCGTTCTGTACCAGCTATTACGCTTGCTGGCTAACGCGGGGGCAGCCTGTAGTGATAGGCATCTCCGGCGACTGCCGCTTCCGCGCCCGGCCGCAAAGATTGCGTTTCTGCTCGTCAGCCTGGCCGGGCCGGCTTAACGTTCTCGCGAATATCGCGAGTCACTTTGACATCAGCCCCCGGAACATGGACCATTTCTACATGGCAAAGACTGTGAGCGTGGTCGTGACCGACGACCTAGACGGATCCCCCCATGCTGAGACTGTTGCGTTCAGCCTCGATGGCCAGAGTTACGAGATCGACCTCAGCGAGAAGAACATCACCAAGCTGAAGAGGTCGCTGCAGCCATTTATGGATGCCGGGCGGCGGACAGCACACCGGCGGGCGGCAAAGCCGGCCCGCGGCGGCAGCCCGAGAATTGACCGGGCCGCGGTCCGGGCCTGGGCGGCCGAGCAGGGCCTGAAGGTGTCCGAGCGCGGCCGGATCAGCGCTGAGGTGCTGAGCAAGTACGAGGCCACGCACTAGACCAGGCGGCGTTCCCAGCGCCGCGGCGGCACGGTCAGCCGCCACCGGGCCGGAACCAGGACTGGCTGCCCTTGCTACTGGCTGGTCCTGTCCGGCCGGCCCGGCCAGGACCAGCCAGCCGGGCCGCCGGGGTCAGGGGCGGAATCCTCAGTCGTGCTGGCGCAGGAACTCCCGCAGCCGCGCGACGTAGGCCTGGCGCTCCTCCACGAACGCCATGTGCGAGCTGCCCTCGAACACGCTCAGCTCCGCGTCGGGCAGTTCCTCGGCGACCGCCCGCATCGCCTCTGGCGTGGCCTCGTCATAGCGGCCCGCCGTCACCAGCGCCGGCACGGCGATCTGCCCGAGCTTGCCGCGGACATCGAAGTCACGCAGCGTCCCGGTGACCGGCCCGAACTCGCTCGCTCCCCACATCGCGCCGTAGATCTCAGCGTTCATCCCGGCGAATGACCGTTCCACGCAGGCGGGCCAGGGCTGCACCCGGCAGACGTGCTCCTGGTAGTACGCCGCGATGACGGCGACGTACTCCGGGCAGCCGAGCCAGTCATGGGCCTCATGGTGGTCCAGCACCGCCTGCTGGTCAGCCGGCAGCCGGGCCCGGAGCCGGGCGGCGTCCTGCACCCACTCCGCCACGCTGGCCGGGGCACTGGAGATGGTCACGCTGCGCGGCGGCTCGGGCCGGCGCAGCAGGTACTCCATGGCCAGCCAGCCGCCCCAGGAGTTCCCGAACAGGTGCATCGTGTCCAGGCCCAGCACCGAGCGGACCGCGGTCACCTCAGCGACCGCCCGGTCCATGGTCCACAGGTCCGCGCCGTCGCCGGCGGCCGCGGCGGGGTCCAGCGGTGACCGGCCGCAGCCCAGCTGGTCGTAGAGGACAACCGGCCGGTCATCGGCCAGGTCGGCCAGCGGCTCCAGGTAGTCATGCGGGATTCCGGGGCCGCCGTGCAGGCACAGCAGCGGCACGCCCGGCGCGTCCGCCCCGTGGATGGCATACCAGACCCGGCCGCCGGGGACCTCGGCGAAGCCCTCGGTGACCGGCCTGCCCGCAGCTCTGCTGTCTGCTGTCATGGGTGTCCTCCTGCGTTAGCCGCCGTGCTCGGTCAGGGTGAGGCCGGCCAGCGGCCGCCGGATCCGCCACCGGATCGCCCCGATCACCGTCCACGCCAGCGAGAACCAGACGATGCTGCCGCCGGCCGTAGTCACATCGGCGCCTCCGCGGGCCGCGGCCCGCGGCCCACCGTCGGCCGCCCAATGGTTCTAAGAGCAGACCTTAAAGACCGGGTGCGCAGGTCGTCAATAAATGACGCCGGAAAACACCATTCCTAACGAGGACAGGGCGCCGCCGCCCGGCCAGCCGTCAGCGGCCCAGGTACGCCAGGACGGCCAGGACCCGGCGGTTGTCGTCATCGGAGGGCTGCAGCCCCAGGCGGCCGAAGATGGATGCGGTGTGCTTGGCCACGGCCCGCTCGGTGATGACCAGCTGCTGGGCAATGGCCGCGTTCGACCGGCCCTCGGCCATCAGGCCCAGCACCTCGCGCTCCCGCGGGCTCAGCGCCGTCAGGGCGCTGTTGCCGGAGTTGCGGTCCAGCAGCCGGGCGATCACCTCGGGGTCCATCGCGGTGCCGCCGCCCGCGACCCGGCGCACGGCGTCCAGGAACTGGGCGCTGTCCAGGACGCGGTCCTTGAGCAGGTAGCCGATGCCGCCCGAGCCGCCGGCCAGCAGCTCGCGGGCATACAGCTGCTCCACGTACTGGGACAGCACCAGGACGGGCAGGTCCGGGAGCTGGCCGCGGGCGGCGATGGCGGCCCGCAGCCCCTCGTCGGTGAACGTGGGCGGCAGCCGGACGTCGACGATGGCCACGTCGGGCCGGTCGCGGGTGAGGGCGGCCAGCAGGTCGGTCCCGTTGTCGACGGCGGCAACGACCTCCAGGCCGTGCGCCTGCAGCAGCCGGGTCAGCCCGTCCCGCAGCAGGAACAGGTCCTCGGCGATGACTACGCGCACGTGATCTCCCTGCTCAGCACGCCCGGCTGGCCGGCCGCGCGCTGGGTACCCGGTCGCTCGGCGTACCCCTCGGCGGCCGCTCGCGCCGGTCCTGTCAGGCTGTCGCGGGCGGCCGCGCCGGTCCTGTCAGTCTGCCGGGCGCGCGGCCGCGCCGCAGTGGCCCTGAGCCCCCGGGACAGGGTGTACCTAGGTGCACCCCCGGTGCCGGGCCGGGCCGCGGTCACCGGCATACGAAGGCCGCCAGCGTCCCGGTGGTGACGAAGGCCCCGTCCCGGGCGATCACCTCCTGCACGGCGCCGCGGACGTCCTCGACAACATCGGCCCAGGGCCTGGTCACCTGATCCTGGTAGTGGTCGCTGACGCTGGCCACGTAGTCCGCGACCACGGCGGCATCCTGGATGATGACCGGGGCGCCGCCGCCGGTCATCCGGGTGACCGAGGCGAACGCGGTCTCCAGCTGCGCCGCCCCGTTCTCGGCGGTGAACACCCGGACCGGGCTCTCCATCTGCCAGCCCGGCGTCAGCCGGCCCGCGGCCTGCTCGATCAGGTCGTGCACGGACCGCATGTGGCTGGCGGAGTTGGTCACCGCGATGCAGGTCCCGCCGGGGACTAGCACCCGGCGTAGCTCGGCGATGGCCGCCCGCCGGTCCGGCACGTGGTAGAGCATGTGGATGGCCAGCACGACGTCGGCCGCGCCGTCGCGCAGCGGCAGTGCCGTGATGTCGGCGTTAGCCAGGTGCGGGTGGCCCGCCGCCGCGAGCATCCCCGGGGACAGGTCACAGCCGACTGCCCGGACCGGCCGGCCGCGCAGCGCTCGCAGGTAGGCGCCGTTGCCGCAGCCGGCGTCCAGCACCCGCTGGCCGGGCTGGAGCCCGGCCAGGCCCGTCACCCAGTCGACGATGTCAAAGTACGGAGTCTGGTACTGCCACAGCCGCTGCCGGGCGCGGAACTTGCTGTCATCGGCGTAGGCACCGCCTGGGTTAAGGAGCGTCATCGCTCCAGCATGCCCGGTTTGCCGGAGTTCCTGGCTCGCCCGTGCACCCGGCAGCAGCGGGCCGAGGACGTGCCGCGGCCCGGGCGGCCAGGATGCTTCCGGATAAGTTCACGAACCCAGGGCCGTAGCGACGATGGCCCGGGCCTGGTCCTGGACCTGCGCCAGGTGGCCGGGGCCGCGGAAGGACTCGGCGTAGAGCTTGTAGACGTCCTCGGTGCCCGAGGGCCGGGCGGCGAACCAGCCGGAGGCGGTGACCACCTTGAGCCCGCCGATCGGCGCCCCGTTGCCCGGCGCGGTGGTCAGCGCCGCGGTGATCTTCTCGCCGGCCAGCTCATCCGCGGTGACCTGATCGGGCGACAGCCGGGCCAGCGCCGCCTTCTGCTCGCGGCTGGCCGGGCTGTCGATGCGGGCGTAGGCGGGCGCGCCGTAGCGGCTGGTGAGGTCGCCGTACAGCTCCGACGGCGACCGGCCGGTCACGGCCCGGATCTCCGACGCCAGCAGGGCCAGGATGATCCCGTCCTTGTCGGTCGTCCACACCGAGCCGTCCCGCTGCAGGAACGAGGCGCCGGCGCTCTCCTCGCCGCCGAAGGCGACCGAGCCGTCCAGCAGGCCGGGCACGAACCACTTGAACCCGACCGGCACCTCCAGCAGCTCACGGCCCAGGCCCTCCGTCACCCGGTCGATCATCGAGGAGCTGACCAGCGTCTTGCCCACCGCCGCGGCGGCCGGCCAGCCGGGCCGGTTGGCGTACAGGTACTCGATGGCGACGGCGAGGTAGTGGTTGGGGTTGAGCAGTCCCCCGTCGGGGGTCACGATGCCGTGCCGGTCGGCGTCGGTGTCGTTCCCCGTGGCGATCATGAACTCGTGCTGGCGGGCGATCAGGCTGGCCATCGCCGACGGTGACGAGCAGTCCATCCGGATCTTGCCGTCCCAGTCCAGCGTCATGAACCGGAAGGTGGCGTCCACGGCGGGGTTGACGACGGTCAGGTCCAGCCCGTACCGGCCGGCGATCTCGCCCCAGTAGGCGACGCTGGCCCCGCCCAGCGGATCGGCGCCGATGCGCACGCCCGCGGCGGCAATCGCGGCCAGGTCGACGACCTGGCCGAGGGCGGCGACGTAGGCGTCCAGGAAATCAAACTGGCCCGTGGTGTCGGCCGCGACGGCCCGCGCGTACGGGATCCGGCGCACGCCCGCCAGGCCCGCCGCGAGCAGCTCGTTAGCGCGGTCCTGGATCCAGGTGGTGATGTCAGTGCCGGCCGGGCCGCCGTCCGGCGGGTTGTACTTGAAGCCGCCGTCGGCAGGCGGATTGTGCGACGGGGTGACCACCACGCCGTCGGCGCGGTGCGCCGGGCCGGCGGCGTTGTGGGCCAGGATCGCGCGGGAGACCGCCGGCGTCGGGGTGTACCCGCCGCGAGCGTCCAGCAGGACCGTCACCTCGTTAGCGGCGAAGACCTCCACCGCGCTGACGGTGGCCGGCTCGGACAGCGCATGGGTGTCCGCCCCCAGGTACAGCGGCCCGTCGATGCCGTGCGCGGCCCGGTACTCGCAGATCGCCTGGGCGGTGGCCACGATGTGGTCTTCGTTGAAGGTGGCGGTGAACGCCGAGCCGCGGTGACCGGAGGTGCCGAACGACACGCGCTGGGCGGGCTCGGCCGGGTCGGGATGCACGGTGTAGTAGGCGGTGACGAGCTTCGCCACGTCCACGAGGTCCTCGGCGGCAGCGGGCTGGCCCGCGCGCGGACTAGTCATGGCCCAATCCTGGCATGGCCGGGCGCCGATGCCCGCGCGGCGCGAGCAAGCCGGCCACGCCGGCACCGGAGCAGCGCGGGGCGGACGGGCAGCGGAGCCGGCGGCGGGCGGCGGCTACCCTGGAGCGCCTGCCAGGAGCCCGGTCGCCGGGCTGCCACGCGCGGGCTGAGCGGGCCGCGCCCGACCGAACGGGGCCTTTCTTGACTTCCCATGAAGCCGGCGTCCTGCATGCGCCCGGATACGGCGCGGTCGCCACGGTTCCGGCCTGGCTGCGGCCGCCGGACAATGTCAACGAGCTGCTGCCGCAGCTGTGGGCCCGGACGGCCCGGCGCAACGACTCCGGCGCCCTGGAGGCCGGCGGGGTCGACGTGCGGGACCTGGCCGCCCGGCACGGCACGCCGGCTTACGTGCTGGACGAGGCCGACTTCCGGGGCCGGGCGACCGGGTTCCGCGATGCCTTCACCGCGGCCTTCGCGGACCTGGCCGGGGCCGATGCCTTCTACGCCGGCAAGGCGTTCTTGTGCACGGAGGTCGCGCGCTGGATCGCCGCCGACGGCCTGGGCCTGGACGTGTGCTCCGGCGGTGAGCTCGCCGTGGCCCTGCGCGGCGGCGTCCCGGCCGGCCTCATCGCCCTGCACGGGAACAACAAGTCGGATGCCGAGCTCGACCGGGCGCTGCGGGCCGGGATCGGGCGGATCGTGGTCGACTCACTGGCCGAGATCGGCCGGCTGGCGGACGCTGCCGGGCGGCTCGGCGTGCGCGCGCCGGTCCTGCTGCGGGTGACCGTCGGGGTGGAGGCGCACACCCACGAGTACATCGCCACGGCGCACGAGGACCAGAAGTTCGGGCTCTCGCTGACCAGCGGGGAGGCGGCGCAGGCCGCGCTGCAGGCGCTGGCCCGGCCTGAGCTGGACGTGCGCGGGCTGCACTCCCACATCGGGTCGCAGATCTTCGACACCGGCGGCTTCGAGGTCTCCGCCCGCCGGCTGCTGCGGCTGCACGCCGAGGTCGGCCGCGAGACTGGCCGGGAACTGCCGGAGCTGGGCCTGGGCGGCGGCTTCGGTGTCGCCTACACCAGCCAGCACGACCCGCTGCCGCCGGCGGAGCTAGCCGCCGGCCTGGCCGGGATCGTGGCCGCCGAGTGCCGGGCCCTGGGCGTCACGCCGCCCCGCGTCTCGGTGGAGCCGGGCCGGGCCATCGCCGGGCCGAGCACGTTCACTTTGTACACCGCCGGGACGGTCAAGGATGTCGCGCTCGATCACGGCACGGCCCGCCGGTACGTGGCCGTGGACGGCGGGATGAGCGACAACATCCGCACCGCCCTGTACGACGCGGACTACTCCTGCACGCTGGCCTCCCGGGTCTCGGCGGCCCGCCCGGTCCTGACCCGGGTGGTCGGCAAGCACTGCGAGAGCGGCGATGTCCTGGTCAAGGACGAGTTCCTGCCCTCGGACGTGGGCGCGGGCGACCTGCTGGCGGTGCCGGGCACCGGGGCCTACTGCCGGAGCATGGCCAGCCAGTACAACCACGTGCCCCGGCCGCCCGTCATCGCCGTCGCCGGCGGCGCGAGCCGCCCGGTGGTGCGCCGGGAGACCGAGGACGACTTGCTGGCCCTGGATCTGTGAGCAGGGCCGGGCGCCGTCCCCGGCCATCCCGGCTCAGCCGGACCGCGGACTCCACCGAAACCGGCGGATGGCCACCACGGTCCCGATCGCGCCCCAGCCCAGCAGGATGCTGAGGCTGTGCCAGTCCACGCCTGCGTGCTGGGCGAACGGGCCGAGCAGCGCCTGGTTGAACGGCCGGACCGGCAGCAGCCCGGCGATGCTGTTCACCACGCCGGAGTGGATCGGGATGTAGGTCCCGGACATGAAGACCAGCGGGAACAAGACCAGCTGCACGACGGCCGGCGCGGCATCAGGATTGCGGATCAGCGAGGCCACGGCGAGGCCGAGCGCGCAGAAGCAGACCGCGCCGAGCAGCAGCGTCACGGCGATGGCCAGCAGATGACCGGGGAACGGCACCCCGAACGCGCGGCCCACAACCGCGATCAGCGCGACGTCGACCACGCTGACCACGACGCAGTGCGCCAGCAGGCCCAGGAAATAGGCCCAGGCCGGCAGCGGGGTGGCCCGAACCCGCTTGAGGATCCCGTTCTGCCGCCGCATGGCCACGCTGATGGCGAGCTGGCTGTAACAGGCACCCAGCACCGATACCCCGGCGATGGTCGGAACGTAGTACTGCAGCGCGGACAGCCCGTAGAAGAACGAGCTGCGCCCGGCGCCGCGGAACAGCAGGCCGTAGATCACGATGATCACGACGGGGAAGATGAAGGTGAAGAACGCGTTCTGCGGGTTGCGCCAGAACGACAGCTGCTCGTAGCGGATCTGATGGCCGATCAGGCGCAGGGTGCCGCGCCGGGGCTGGCCGGCGGCCGGGCTGGCCGGCGACCTGACCGACATGCTGGTCATATCGAGTTCTCCTCTTCCATGAGCGAATCTGAGGGGCGCCGGATGGCGCCGCCTTCCCTCGTCGCAGGCTCCTCAGTCCAGGCGGCGCCGCGCCCCTCAGATTCGCTGCCGCCACCGGTGAGCCGGAGGTAGACCGATTCCAGGCTGGGCTGGTCGACCGTGAGGTGGCGCAGCGTGGTGCCGCGCTGCAGCGCCCATCCGGTCAGCTCGTGCAGGATCCGGGTCGGATCAGCGGCCTCGACCGTGACCAGGCTGCCGCCCGGCTGGCCCGCATCGGCCAGCTGGCCGGCGGCGGACGGCAGCTCGCCGGCGGCGGCGCGGACCGCGGGCGGCAGGTCGGCGATCGCGGCGCCGTCCGGCAGTGCGAACCGGATCTGGGCCGCGGCCCGGTCCCGGCCGCCGAGGTCGGACGGGGTGCCCTGGGCCACGATCTGCCCGCCCGCCAGCACCGCCACCCGGTCGGCTAGTTCCTGGGCTTCCTCCAGGTAGTGCGTGGTGAGCAGGATGGTGGTACCGGCATCGCGCAGGGCGCGGATCAGCTCCCAGGCGCTGCGCCGGGCGCTCGGGTCAAACCCGGTCGTCGGCTCGTCCAGGAACAGCAGCCGCGGGCGGCCGATCAGGCCCAGGGCCAGGTCCAGCCGTCGCTGCTGGCCGCCGGACAGCGACCGGACCTTCTTGCGCTCCAGGCCGGCCAGGCCGGTCATGGCGATGACCTCGCTGACCGGGCGGGGTGCCGGGTAGTAGCCGGCGTTGCGGGCGAGCGTCTCGCGGACGGTCAGGTACGGCTCGACCGCGACGTCCTGCAGGACGAGACCGATCTGCTCGCGCAGCGCGCGGCCGGACGCCCGGCGGCCCGGGTCGTAGCCGAGGACCTCGGCCTGGCCCGCATCCCGGCGGCGGAACCCCTCCAGGATCTCCAGGGTGGTCGTCTTGCCTGCGCCGTTCGGGCCGAGCAGCGCGAAGATCTCTCCCGCCGCCACGGTGAAGCTCACCCCGCGCACGGCCTGGGCACTGCCGTAGCTCTTGCACAGCCCGGCCACGACGACCGCGCTGCCGGGCGGAGCGCCAGCCGCAGCGGCCGCTGCCTCTCCGGCCGCCGTGCCGCCGGCCGCTGGTACTAGCTGCGTACGCACGTAACCTCCACGGTGATGCCGAGATACCGCGCGGCCAGGCCGCGGGCTCCGGTGATGCCGAATTCGGTCCGGTCGATGCGCGTGGTCGCGCGGGCCGTGAAGGAGCGCGGCCCGATGTCGGTGAACTCGGTCAGCAGAGTCACCGGCCGGGTCACCTCACGGACCGTGAGCGAGCCGGGAACGGTCAGTCGGCCCGCCGCATCCCGGACGACCGCGCCGGGCGACGGCTCGTCGTCCGCCACGGCGCCGGCCCGGAAGATCAGCCGGGGAAACTGCTGCGTGTTCAGGAACGCCGCCGAGTGCACCTGACCGTCGCGCTGGGCGTTCCCGGTGCGGAAGCTGGCCGCGTCGATGCTGACCTCCATGCCGGACTCCGCCAGCGGCTCGGCGACGTCCACGGTGCCGGAGCTGACGGCCAGGGTGCCGCGCACCCGGCCGAGCCCGAACAGGTGCCGGGTGGCGAAGGTGACGGCGGCCGGGCCGGCCTCGATCTGGTACCGGCCGAGGGCGGGGGCTGGGCGGGTGCGTGTCGATGTCATGGGCCTAGTCCAGCCGGTCCGGGGCGGCCGCGGCAGAGCCGGGAGTCGGGTCCGGGACCGCCATAAGGCGGCATCGCTGGCATCCCCCGGCAACTTTCGTCGGGAGCGCGGCCGACGAAGGTCGGGCGCACGACGGGGCGGGCGCCCGCCCGGCGGTTACCGGTAGACCGTGATGGCGGCCGGGTCGATGCTGGCCCACAGCGGGCCGCCGTCGTCCAGCCGGAGCCCGGTGACGGCGGCGGGCGGCACCTCGGCGGTCACCGCCACCGGTCCCTCGACGCGGACGCGGACCCGGTCGCCGAGGAGGTCGACGGCGCCGATCTCGCCGCGCCACAGGTTGGCGCCTGCGGTCTCGGGGCGCTCCCGGTGCACGGCCACCGCACCGGGCGGCACGACGGCCAGGACGGGCCCGGTCAGGCCGGCCGTGGTCACCAGCTCGGCGTCGCCCTCGACCCGCAGCCGCGGGCCGGCGGCCGTGCCCCGCAGCAGCGTCACCCCGGTGAGGTCGGCGACGTAGCCCGACCGGGGCCGGGCGGTGACCTCGGCGGGTGTCCCGGTCTGCACGATCGTGCCGTGTTCCAGGACCAGCATCCGGTCGGCCAGCGCCACCGCGTCCAGCAGGTCGTGGGTGACCAGCAGGTGCGCGGCCCGGGTGCCGGGCAGCGCGCCCCGCAGCAGGCGCCGGACCTCGGCCTTGGTGGAGACGTCCAGGGCGGCCAGCGGCTCGTCCAGGAGCAGCAGCCGGGGCTCGGTGATCAGCGCGCGGGCCAGCGCCGCCCGCTGCTGACCGCCGGACATCGCGCCCGGCCGGGCCGCCGCCACGCCGCCCACCCCCAGCCGGTCCAGCTCGGCCGCGGCGGCCGCCCGGGCCGCCCGGCGGTCCTGGCCGCGGGCGCGCAGCCCGAACGCCACGTTCTCCAGCGCGGACAGGTGCGGGAACAGCAGGTAGTCCTGGTACATCAGCGCCACCGCCCGCTGCTCGGGCGGCACGAACACGTGCCCGGCCGGCTGGTCCAGCACCGTCCCGTCCAGCTCGATCCGGCCGCCGGCCAGCCGGAGCAGCCCGGCCAGCGCGCGCAGCACTGTGGACTTGCCCACCCCGTTCGGCCCGAGCAGCGCCACCACCTCGCCGGGCCCGGCCGAGAAGTCCGCCGCCAGGTCGAGCCGGCTCAGGTGCAGCCGGATGTCGGCCTCCAGCATGGCGGCTAGCCGCCGCGGGAGCGGTCGCGGGTGCCGATCATGACCGCGAGGCTGACCACGACCAGGACCAGGCTGAGCGCGATGGCCTGATCCAGCTGCCCGGAGCTCTGGCTGATGTAGATGGCCAGCGGCGCGGTCTGGGTCACGCCGGGCAGGTTGCCGGCGAAGGTGATCGTCGCGCCGAACTCGCCGACCGCCCGCGACCAGGTCAGGACCCCGCCGGCCAGCAGTGACGGCGCGATCAGCGGCAGCGTGATCCGCCGGAACACCGTGAGGCGGCCCGCGCCCAGGTTGCGGGCCGCGTCCTCCAGCCGGGTGTTCATCGAGCGCAGGCCGGACTCGACGGTGATGACGAAGAACGGCATCGCGACGAAGGCCTCGGCCACGATGACCCCGGCGGTGGTGAACGGTAGCGACAGGCCGAGCGGCTGGCCGATCAGGCCCCGGCGGCCGTAAGCGAGCAGCAGGGCAATGCCGCCCACCACCGGCGGCAGCACCATCGGCAGCGTCGTCAGGCCGCGCAGCAGTGCCTTGCCCCGGAAGCGCCCGCGGGCCTGCAGCATGGCCAGCGGGAACCCGAACAGCAGGGCCAGTGCGGTGGTGGCCAGCGACGCGAGCAGCGTCAGCCACAGCGCGTCCAGCGACGTCGAGCTGGTGATCACGCTGGTCATCGACGACCAGGGCGCGCGGATGACCAGTCCGGTGAGGGGCAGCACGAAGAACAGCGCCGACACCGCGGCCAGGATCAGCACGACCGGATTGCGGAGCTGCCCGGAGTGCGGCACGGCTACTGGCCCGGCATGAAGCCGTACTTCTTCAGTACCTGCTGCCCGGACGAGCTGAGCACGTAGTTCATGAATGCCGTGGCGCCGCTCGGGTTGGGCGCGTTCTTCAGCTTCGCGATCGGGTACTGCGCGACCACATTCTGGTGCGCCGGGATCGTCACTCCGGTGATCTTCTTACCGCCGGCCTTGACGTCGGTCACGTAGACGATGCCCGCATCCGCCTCGCCCAGTGTCACCTTCGTGACGACCGCGCTGACGCTCGTTTCCTCACTGACCGGGTGAACCGTCACGTTGGCTTTGCTGAATACTGCCCTGGAATAGTTACCGCACGGCACTGCGGGAGCGCAGACCGCCACCTTGACGCTCTTGTGGCCCAGGCCGCCGACCGTCGTGATGTGCTCCGGGTTGCCGGCCCCGACCATCATCTCCAGCTTGTTGCGCACGAATACCTGCGGTGTGCCGGTGGTCAGGTGGTCGCTGGTCACGACCCGCAGCCGGCCGCCAGCAGCGCCGCGCCTGCCAGCCCGGCTGCGCCCGCCACTGCCGCGCGGCCGGGCCGTCCGGCCCTGATTTTCCCGCCGCTGACCGCCATGATGCCCCTCCGTGGGTAGTCCCGCTGTTCCTACCCACGGAGGGTACTGTAAGCGACCTCTCAGTTGCTTTAGGTGACCGTCAGTCCGCGCGCCGCGGCTCAGGACAGCTCCTGCAGGGCCCGCATGGCGAGGCTGGCGTGCAGCAGGGTGCCGTCGGCCATGACCGAGTCGTCGAAGGCGGCCAGCGGGCTGTGATTGTCCTGGGCGGCGTCGTAGTCATCGGCCGGGCAGGACCCCAGGAACAGGTAGCAGCCGGGGACCTCATTCAGCACCCGGGAGAAGTCCTCCGCGCCCGCGTCCGGGTTGCGCAGCGGCAGGAACCGGTCCTCGCCGAAGACATCCTGGACTATCCCGGTGGCGAACTGCGCCTGCGCCGCGTCGTTGACCGTGGGCGGGTACTCGGTGTTGTAGTGCACCTCAGCCGACATGCCGTAGGCGGCGGCGATCGACTCGCACAGCCGCACCGACGACGCCGCGACGCGCTGACGGGCGGCCACCGAGAAGGTCCGGACGGTGGCCTCGAAAGTGGCCTGCTGCGGGATGATGTTGCGCCGGGTCCCGCCGTGGAAGCTGCCCACGGTGACGACCACCGGGTCGAAGACATCGAACTGACGGGTCACCATCGTCTGCAGGGCGGTCACCATCTCGGCCGCCACGCTGACGGGGTCCTGGGCCCGGTGCGGCGCCGAGCCGTGGCCGCCGGTGCCGTTCACCGTCACCATGAGCCCGTCGCTGGAGGCCATCAGGGTGCCGGGCCGGGTGGTGAACTGACCGCGCGGGAACTTCCCGGCGATGACGTGGATCCCGAACGCCCGGCCGACCCGCGGCCCGGCGGCATCCAGGACGCCCTCGGCGATCATGTGGCCGGCGCCGTCCCAGCCCTCCTCGCCGGGCTGGAACATGAACACCACGTCACCGGCCAGCTGGTCCCGGTGTGCGCTGAGCAGCCGGGCGGCCCCGACCAGCATCGCCGTGTGCAGGTCATGACCACAGGCGTGCATCGCGCCGTCGATGGTGCTGGTGAAGTCCACGCCGGTCGCCTCCTGCACCGGCAGCGCGTCCATGTCACCGCGCAGCAGTACCGCGGGCGCGGGGTCGGCCGCGTCAGCGCGCCCCGTGCCGCGCAGGACGGCCGTCACCGAGGTGCTGGAGGTACCCGTCGAGATCTCCAGCGGCAGGCCGCCGAGTGCCGTCAGCACGGCCTGCTGGGTCTCGGGCAGCTCCAGCCCGATCTCGGGGCGGCGGTGCAGCTGGTGCCGCAGCTGAACCATGTCGTGCTGCAGCTCGCCCGCGTCGGAACGCAAGGTCTCCGTGAAGGTCATCCCGGGGCCGGATTAATGCGCGGCCTCGTACCGGGCCAGGACGTCGGCCGGGATCCGGCCGCGGTCCGACACCTTCAGGCCCGCCTCGCGCGCCCAGGCGCGGACATCGGACTGATCGTGCCGGGCCGGCCGCACGCCGCGCCCCGCCCGCCGCGTGCCGGGCACCTTGCGGGCCGCGCCCAGGTACGGCTCCAGCGCCCGGGCGAACTGGTCGGCGTGCTTCTTATTCAGGTCGATCTCGTAATCCACGCCGTCCAGCCCGAACCTGACCGTGCCCTCGGCCTCGCTGCCGTCAATGTCATCCACATACAGGATCTGCGTCCGCTGCGCCATTATCAGCCACTCCGCTCAGATTAGGTCTAGCGTCTAGACCATAAGACTAGGCGATGACACTGGCATCGCATCCCCTTTTCGCCATCCACCGCCCGCTTCCGGGGCGGGAAGCAGCAGAAAACTTGCTGAAAAAACAAAACGATCGCTCCGCGTAGAGATGACGATCGCTCCGCGTAGAGACATGGCGGATACGGTGAGCGTCGCGCGCGATGAAATAATCCGCTCCCGCGGCCTGCTCGAGCGGCAGCCCCGCTCGGGATTTGACCTCAGCCGCGACTTCCCCGCTTATTCCGGCCGGGGCGGCCGGGTCTGCTCAGCCGCCGGCGCCGTCATTGCCAGCAAAGCGCACGGCCCGGATGGCGGCGCGGATCGTGGCCTCCGCGGGGGCTGCCGTGCTGCCCTTCCCGCGGGCGCCCCGCGCGGTATCCCGGAGCACCCGGTAGGAATCCCGGTCCGCCCGGCCCGGATACCGGCCCGTCGCAATCCCGCACTCGAAGGCCAGGCCCGCCAGCGCCCAGTCCAGCGGGGCGCTGAAGTCGCCGGCCGCTACCAGGCCGGCCAGCCGGGCGCGCAGCCGGTCCTGGCGGCCGGTGTCCGGCAGCTGGGCCTGGGGGTCGGTGACCCAGATCTCGCGCCCGCGCACCGTAACGCGCTGCGCTACCGCCAGCTCGGCCAGCTCCGCGCCCAGCACCGCGTACCCGGTCTGCTGCCGGTCCCGCACCAGCTGCAGGTCCCGGTCGATCGCCAGTACCAGGAGGTCCTCCGCCACGGTCACGCGGCCGAGGTTATCCCGGCCGCCGGCAGGCCGTTAGTGGCCGGGAGGTCAGGGTTGTGCCGCCGCCAGCACGAAGTCCATCTCGGCGACGAAGCGGACGCCAGCCGGATCCTGCGGGCCGGCCGGGCGGAACTCCCGGACCAGTGAGTCCTTGACCCCGAAGACGGTGTCGCTGTCCAGGTAGGGGTTCTGGGCGTCGAAGATGTGCGTGGTGACCGGCCGGAAGCCGGGCGCCGAGACAATGGCGTGGATGTGGGCCGCGCGCCAGTGATGCCGCCCGGCCGCCCGCAGCAGGTCCCCGGCCGGGCCGTCCACGGGCACCGGGTAGCTGACCGGCCGCACGGCCCGGAAGTGGTAACTGCCGTCCGCGCCCGTCGTGAAGACGCCGCGCAGGTTGAAGCGCGGCTGCTGCGGGTCCTGGGTGTCATACAACCCGTTTGCGGCGGCCTGCCAGACATCCAGGCTGGCGCCGCCCAGCGGCGCCCCGTCCCGGCCCAGGACCCGGCCGCGCAGCAGGGCGGGGTCACCATCCTGCGGCCGGCCGATCTGCTCGCCCATCGCCCGGGCCGGGGCGCCCGGCACGTAGAAAGGGCCGAGCACGGTCGACTCGGTCGCGCCCGGCGCGGCGTTGACGATGTCCACCAGCGAGGACAGCCCGAGCACGTCCGACAGCAGGATGAACTCCTGCCGGGCGGGCCCGCACAGCTGCCCGGCCGCGGTCAGGAACTCCAGCCCGGCCAGCCACTCCTGCTGGGTCAGCCGGGTCTCCGCCGCGAACGCGTGCAGGTGGCTGATCAGGGCCGCCAGCAGCTCGCGCAGCCGGGGATCGGCCGCGCCGCCATAGGCGTCCAGCACCTGCTCGGTGAGCTGCCGGGGAGTCATGGCCGCCATGCTGCGTCTCCTTGCCCAGACGTCCGGCCGGGCCAGCACGTGCCGGCACCGTGGTTCAGCCATCATCGCAAACCGCCGCGCCCTGGACAGGGTTCCGGTGCACGCGGCCGCAGTGGCCGCCGGCTCGCGCGGCGGTGTCCGATCCGTTCAAGACGGCCGGCCGGCCCGGCCCCTAGCCTCCTCGTTATGAGTGATGCATTCCTGGCGGGAGACCGCTTCATCCAGGCCCAGGGGCGGCTGCTGGAGCGCCGCCTGTTCGCTACCTGCTTCCGCGGCGCCCCGGCGGCCGGCGTGGTCGATGCCGTGCGCGGCTACCAGAACCCTGATGGCGGCTTCGGCCACGGCCTGGAGCCGGACAAGCGCTGCCCGGCCAGCCTGCCCATCGACGTGGAAATAGCCTTCCAGGCGCTGGCCGCGGCCGGCGCCCCTGACCCCGCCCTGATGCAGCGGGCCTGCGACTACCTGGCCGCTACCGCCGCCGAGGCGGGCGCGGGCGGCGCCGTGCCGCCCGCGTTCCCGGTCATCGAGTCGTACCCGCGCGCGGCGCACTGGACCGACTGGACCTACGCCCCCGGCCTCAACCCGACGGCCGGGCTGACCGGCCTGCTGTACCAGCTCGGGTTCGACCATCCATGGCGGGATCAGGGCACCCGGTACTGCTGGGAGCAGCTGGAGTCGGGCGCCGTCCCGGCCGACGCCCATGCCCTGTCCGAGGTGCTGGTCTTCCTGGAGCACGTACCCGAGCGCGAGCGCGCCGAGGAGCATGCGGCGGCGCTGACCAAGGACCTCGGCACCACCCCGATGTTCCAGCTCGACCCCGCCGCCGAGGGCTACGGCCTGTCGCCGCTGAACCTGGCCCCGGCCGCGGACTCGCGCTGGCGGTCGCTGTTCACCGACGACCAGATCGGCGCGTTCCTCGACCGCGCCGAGCGGCGGCAGGAAGCCGACGGCGGCTGGCCGATCGCCTGGGAGCCGCCCAGCCAGGCCTCGACACTGGAGTGGCGGGGCATGGTCACGCTCTCGGCCCTGCGCACGCTGACCTCCTACGGCCGGCTGAGCGCGGCAGCCGCGCCGGCCGCCGGGCGCTAGCCGGGCTTGCGGGCCACGCCGCCGTGCGCTGACGTGGCGTCGGGCGGGGCCGCGTCGCCGGGATCCGGCCGCCAGGTGTGCACGTAGACCAGGCCAGGCGGGACCAGGTCCAGCCCGTCGAAGAACCGGGCCACCTGTTCCCTGGTGCGCAGCGTCTGCGGCGTGGACACCCGCTCGTTGTACCGCCGCTGCGCCTCGGCCTGGCCGGGGTGAATGTCGGCCGCGGGGTGCGAGATGGCCAGGTAGCTGCCCGGCGGCAGCCCGGCCATCAGGCCGGCCACGAGCTGGTACGGATGCTCCTCATCCTGGATCAGGTGCAGGACGCCGAGCAGCAGCAGGGCGACCGGCTGGCTGAAGTCCAGGGTCCCGGCGGCCGCCGCCAGGATGGGCGCCGGGTCCCGCAGGTCGCCCTGCACGTACTGGGTGGCGCCCTGCGGGCCGCTGGCCAGCAGGGCCCGGGCGTGGGTCAGCACGATGGGATCGTTGTCGGCGTAGACGATCCGCGACTCGGGCGCGACCGCCTGGGCCACCTGGTGGGTGTTATCCGCGGACGGGATGCCGGTGCCGATGTCCAGGAACTGCCGGATCCCGGCCTCGGCCGCCAGGTACCGCACGGCCCGGGCCAGGAACGCCCGGTTGGCCCGGACCCGGTAGCGCAGGCCAGGAGTAACCGCCAGGACGCGCTCGGCGGCCTCGCGGTCGGCGGCATAGTTGTCCTTGCCGCCGAGCCAGTAGTCGTAGACGCGGGCCGGGTGGGCGACCGAGGTATCGATCTCGACGTCCGGGCCGTCCTCGGCTGGGTTCAGCCAGTCGCCGGGCTGCGGATCAGGCACGGCGTGCTCCTCCGTCGCAGGGATCAGCATTCTGTCACGGTCTGCTCACCCGGCTGGCCGGCACCCGCGGGCCTGCGGGTCAGGCCGGGGCGGGAGCGCTCACCGGGACGGACTGGATGGCGGCCAGCGTCTCGGTCCAGAAGAAGGCGGCCATGAAGAACTGCAGCGTGTCGCCCTTCTCCAGCATCAGCCTGCGGTACATCACCATCTTGCCGACGTCATACCCGGCGAGCATGTCCTGCCAGTCGGCGTGCTGGGCGGCGAGCAGGAACACGGCGCCGGGCTCCGCCTCAGCCCGGCTCAGGACGCGGGCGGCGGTCACGGTGCCGCCCGCGAAGTCGAGCACGAGAGTGTCACCGTCGGTGCCCGCCGGGGCGTCGCGCACGGTGAGCGCGAGCTGCCCGGTGACGAACGGGCGGACCATGCCGATCCAGTCCCAGAAATCCTGCAGCTTGCTGGCCTGGTACTCGGCACTGGGCCAGGCATTGCAGGCGGCCTGGCAGTCCCGCGCCCACGCGGCGGTCAGGAAGGCCGGCATGTCAGCCGCCCGCCAGCGTCGGCTTGACGGCGGACAGCCGCTCTTCCAGGTCCGGCGGCAGCGTCACGCCGACCATGTGGAGCTTGCGCTGCAACTGGCTGCCGAACAGTTCCGACACCCGTTCCTCGGTCCACCCCAGCGGCTCGTAGTACACGTAGCCCGAGCGCGCGGCGCTCATCGTCAGCAGCGTGCGCAGGGTGTCATGCAGGTCGGTGACGTAGGCCGGGTCCTCGGCCAGCAGGTCACGCACGAACCGCAGGCCGGCCTGCACGTGCCGGGCCTCGTCGCGGCAGGTGGCGGTGAAACCGGTGTAGTAGGCAGGCAGCACCCGGAAGTCGCGGGCGTAGTTCAGGGTGATCTTCATGACCGACAGGGCCAGGACACCCTCGATCCAGATCATGTACGTGGTGGCGTACTTCATCTGCAGGTGCTTGTTATACGGGTCCCGGCGCAGGTCGTCGGTGAGGTAGGCGAGCAGCCCGAAAGGCCCGACGAAGGTCTCCTGGATGTAGGGCCAGGAGCCGTCGAGGATGTCCATGATGCCGTCGCCTTCCAGGCCGACGACCTCGCGGTAGAAGCGGTCGAAGAAGACGGTGTGCCGGGCCTCGTCCTCCAGGTGACTGGTCAGGAAGATCCGGTAGTCCTCGGGAACGCCGAACAGCAGCGGCGCCAGCTCGGCCGCCACCTGGCGCTCGCCGTGGTGGAATCCGGACGCGATGGTCAGGAACGAGTTGCGGGCGTCGTCGGACATGCGCTGGGCCCAGTCGGTCTTGTCCCTGGTGAAGTCCAGGTCGTTGACGTTCCACCGCTGGCGCAGGTAGCGGTCATACAGCTTGAGGTAGTCCGGCAGCCGCCCGTAGGGCACGTGCACGTACTCCAGCACGTCGTCAATGTCAGCCTGGCCGAGCCCGCTGAGGTCACCGCCTTCGATGCGGGCCAGTGCTGCTTCGGCGACGGTCACGGGCGTCTCCCTCCGTAGCGGGCATCCGGTCCGTCGCCGCCGAGGCGGGACAGATGCCTCAGTGGTGATGCTAACCCCCGGCTGCCCGGCCGGCGCTCGCCAATCCGAATGTAATTCGGATGGGGTTCCGCCGCCGGCAGTACAGTCTCCGCACATGGACGAGCCGGGCGGGCAGCAGCAGCCAGAGCTCGCCGCGCTGGCGCACCGGGTGATCGAGTTCACCGCGACAGCGGATGGCGAGTATCCGTATACGGCCGCGGCAGACGGCGTCACGCTGGTCATCCGGGTGAATGACTTCCCGGCCGAGCCGCTGTACACCGTGCTGGCCGGCGGCCGGCCGCTGGGCGACCTGGAGGACTGGCCGGCCCGGTGGGCGCGGCCCGAGCTGCCCGCGGCGCTGCGCGGGCTGGCCGCGCAGACCCCGCGCGGCGCGGCGCTGCTGGCGGCGACCGCGCCGCTGGACGCGGCCGCCCTGCACCAGTGGGCCGCCGCGCTGTGCCGGGCCGCGGCCCCGGACGCCCGCGGGGCCCTGCGGGCGCTGCGCTTCGGCGGTGCCCTGACGGGCCGTACCGGGGACTGGCGGCTGGAGCCGCCGCCGGCGCAGACCCGGCAGGCTGTCGTAGACGAGCGGGACGGGCGGCTGGCCGGGCTGCGGTTCATGCCGGGACCGCACCCGGTGACCCGCGGCGCGCTGGACGCTGAGCTCGGCGCCGGCCGCGAGCTGCCCCGGGTGCACTGGGACTCCCTGTTCACGGTGGCGTACCGGGTAGCGGTTGCAGGCGCGCCATTCAGCTGCGACATCATCGGCTACTTCCGCGATGCGCCGGAGCCGGCCACGGCGATCACCGAGGTACTGCTGCGCCGCCAGCGCGGCGACTAGCCGGCCAGGCGGCGGCCGGCGGTGCTCACATGCGGGCGACGCCGGCGCAGGCCAGCTGCAGGACCGGCCAGTCACGCTCGCTGAGCGTGTCCGGGTCCGGCCGCCACTGCGGCACCAGCACCAGGCCGGGCTCGATCAGCCCGTACCCGGCGAACAGCCTCCGCACCTCGGCACGGGTCCGGAACCGGACGCTGCCCAGGCCCGCCTGCATGGCCGCCTGCACCTCGGCGTGGGCGGCGTTCTCGCTGGCGAGCAGGTGCTGGATGAACAGGTAACTGCCGGCCGGCAAGGCTCCGGCGAGCGCGGCGACCAGCCCGGCCGGGTCCGCGTCGTCGGGGATGTAATGCAGGATGCCGCACAGCAGCAGCCCGACCGGCTGGCGGAAGTCCAGGTGCGCGCGCACGGCCGGGCTGGCCAGGATGCCGGCCGGCCGGAGCAGGTCGCCGGCGGTGACGAGCGTGGCCGGGTCGCCGGCCGTCAGCGCGGCGGCCTGCGACACGACCAGCGGGTCGTTGTCGACGTAGGCCACCCGGGCCGCCGGGCTGGCGCGCCGCGCGATCTGGTGCACGTTGTCGGCGGTGGGCAGGCCGGAGCCGATGTCCAGGAACTGCCGGATTCCCGCCTGCCCGGCCAGGTAGCGAACCACCCGGCCGAGCACGGCGCGCTGCGCCCGGACGCCGACCTGGACGTCGGGCAGCGCCGCCACGATCTGGTCGCCGACAGCGCGGTCGGCGGCGAAGTTGGTGGTCCCGCCCAGCATGTAGTCATAGACCCGGGCCATATGCGGCCGCGCCGCTGATGAGTCCGCCGGCGGGCTAGCGGGAACCTCGGCACTGGCCACCGGCTCATCCTAGAAGGCCGGCCCGGCCGGCCCGATCTCGATGCGCAGCGGGCCGCAGCTCCCGTCGTTCAGCGGTGCGTAGTCGACGGCACAGGAGGTGAGAATGAAGAGCAGGTCACGCCGGGCGATAAAGGTGATCGCCGCGCCCGGCAGGGACGGGGCGACATCGACCGCCAGCCGGCCATCCGGGCGCGGGACGGAGTTCTGGAACAGGTTCACCGGGTCCGGCACCACCGGCAGCGAGATCCCGGCCGCGGCGGCCGCGGCCAGGAAGTTGTCCCGGCAGTTCGCGTGCCCCGGCAGGCCGCGGCTTTCATACAGCCACCGGTCGCACGGCGGGAAGAGCATGTCGTGCAGGCCCGGCGACGTATCACCGGTCAGCCCGAGAACAGGCTCGCCGCGCTGATCGCGGAACTCCTCGCCGACAGCCGGGAACAGCCGCTCGCACCGGTCCCGGGTATGGCTGGCCGATAGCCACCGCTGCGGGTCAGCGGCGTCGATCGCCCACATGTCGCCGACCTGGTGACCGGCCACGTCCACCACGCGGACCTGCTCACCGCGCCGGACCCGGGCCGCCTGCCCGGACCGGGACCCGACCGCCACGACCCGCGGTGCGCTGCCTGACCCTGCCACTGTGCCCACCCCCGTGCTTCACGGTACGCCCGGGGCACTCTCGCCGGCGTACAGCACCTCGTGCTGCCAGGCACCCGGCGGCTGGTCATACAGGCGCCAGTACTGCCGGGCGATGCGATGCGGGTCGAATGCGCCGCCTGGCTCCACGGCGCCGGCGATCGTCACGGTCGCTACGTGAATGCCGGCGGGCCCGTACTGGCGGGCCAGCAGCTGAGTCAGGGCGCGGACACCGGCCTTGCCCAGCGACAGGCTGGTGATCCCCGGGTCCGGCTCGGGCACGCCGCCGGTGATCAGGATCGTGCCGCCGCCCGCCGCGGCCATGCCCGGCGCGACGTGCACGGCAGCCGCCAGCGCGCCCAGGACATTCACCGCATAGGCGGCATGATGCTGCTCGGCAGTCAGCTCGCCCGGCCGGTCATGCCGGATGAGCCCGGCGTTGTACACCAGCGTGCCAGGGACGCCGAGCTGCTCGGCCAGTGCGTCAAGAGCGCCGGTGAGCTGGCGTTCCTGCGCGGCGTCCGCCGTGACTCCGACCGCCTTGATCCCGGACCGGGCCAGCTCGGCCCGGGCGGCGTTGACGCTGTCCGCTGAGCGCGCGATCAGCCCGACCGGCATGCCCTCCGCGCCGAACCTGCGGGCTATCGCCGAGCCCAGCCCCGGCCCGGCGCCGACGACCACTACTGCTGCCACTCGGTCTCCTTCGTAGCTTCCAGACTGGCACACCGGCCCGGCCGGGTCAGCCGGCCCGCGCGTCCGGGATGGCGTCGTAGCCGGCTGCGGGCCCGGCGGCCGGCGCGGGCCGCAGGCGCGGGCGGCCGCGGGGGCGCTTCACCGCGATGGTCACGCCGCGGACGAAGATCTCGCCGCCCCAGACGCCGTGCGGCTCCCGGCGCTGCAGCGCGCCGGCCAGGCACGCGGCCCGGACCGGGCACGGCCGGCAGAAAGCCTTGGCCAGTTCCAGGCCCGCGGGCATGTCAGAGAACCACAGCTCCGGGTCCTCGCGCTGGCAGGGCCACCGGGTTACCCGGCGCGGCCGCAGGGTCACCGTCATAACGGCGCATCCTTCCCGGGAGCGCCCGGATCCAGCCGCCGCACGGAGATCAGGTGCATCCCCAGATCTCGGATCCTGGCCAGGGCGCCGTGCAGGGCCGACTCATCAGGCAGCGGCCCGGACAGGATGGTCTGGTCACCATCGCTGCTGACCTGCAGGCCGTCAAACCAGTCGGCCCAGTGGTCATCAAGGACCCCCTCGACCCGGATCTCGTAGTGCGTCGGCTCGGTCACGTGCTCCCGTCCCGTGGTGGCGTGCTGATGAGGCCACGCTAGGAGCGCCAGCCGCTCCGTGCGTCACCCGAAAGTGCCGCGGCAGGTGGAATCTTCGTCCGGGCACCCGGCACCAAAGTGCGGCTCTGCGACGTCTGTCCGGCATGTCCGTACGGCCAGATCCGGAGACCGGGCGGCTAATAACATGGATCCCTCCAGTAGCGATGCGCCGCACCGCTGGAGGCGCAGAGCGTGCAGGTACTCATGGCCGAGCCGCCCGCGCAGGCACCCGCCGAGCCGGCCGCGGCGCCGCACGACACCCTGCTGGCCACCAAGCTGCACGTGCCGGGGCCAGGAACGGCGCTGGTCGCGCGGCCGCGGCTGGCCCGGCTGCTCCGCGACGGGCTCGGCCGGGGCCTGGTCCTGGTCTGCGCCCCGGCCGGCTACGGCAAGACGGTGCTGCTGGCCGGCCTGGCCGGCGGCGGCCAGCCGCCGCTCGCCTGGCTGTCCCTGGACTCCGGTGACAATGACCCGGCTCGGTTCTGGCGGCATGTGGTGGCCGCCCTGGACCAGGCCTGCCCGGGCACGGGCGAGCGACTGCGCCCGCTGCTCGGGCCGCCGGCCCCGGTGTCCTTCGAGGCGCTGATCTCAGCCCTGATCAATGAGCTGGCCGGCGGCCCGGGCCCTCCCCGGCCCGGAGCGGCGGGAGCCGTGCTGGTGCTGGACGACTACCACGTGATCACCGCCGGAGCGGTGCACGCGGCGGTCGAGTTCCTGGTCGAGCACCGGCCGCCCGGCCTGCGCCTGGTGCTGGCCAGCCGGTCCGACCCGCCGCTGCCGCTGGCCCGGCTGCGGGTCCGCGGGCAGCTCGCCGAGCTGCGGGCGGCTGACCTGCGGTTCACCTCAGGTGAAGCGGGATCGCTGCTGCGCCAGGCGGCCGGCGCGCCCGGCCCGGTCCTGCCCGACGACGTCGTCGCGGCGCTGGCGGCCCGGACCGAGGGCTGGGCGGCGGGCCTGCAGCTGGCGGCGCTGTCGCTGCGCGGCCGGGCCGACGCGGCCAGCTTCGTGACCGCGTTCACCGGCAGCCACCGCTACATCCTGGACTTCCTGGCCGAGGAGGTGCTCGAGCAGCAGAGCGCGGGGCTGCGCGACTTCCTGCTGGCCACCTCGGTGCTGGCGCGGCTCAGCGGCCCGCTGTGCGACGCGGTCACGGGTCAGGCCGGCAGTCAGCACCTGCTGGAGGAGGCAGAGCGGGCCGGCCTGTTCCTGGTGCCGATGGACGAGGTGCGCGGCTGGTGGCGCTATCACCACCTGTTTGCCGACCTGCTCCGCGCCCGGCTGGGCCAGCAGCCGGGCCGGGCGGCCGGGCTGCACCGGCGCGCCGCCGAGTGGTGTGCGGCAAACGGCCTGGCTGATGACGCCGTCCGGCACGCGATGGCGGCCGGGGACACCGCCTGGGCCGCGCGGCTGATCGAGCAGCATTTCGACCTGGTGTACAACCTGCTCGGGGAGACGGTCACCCCCCAGCGGTGGCTCGCTGAGCTGCCGCAGGACGTGCTGCGGTCCCGGCCCCGGCTGCTGCTGGCCCAGGCCCTGATGCTGGCGACCAGCGGCCGGCTGCCGGAGGTCGAGGAGCTGCTCGACGCGGCCGAGCGAGCCCTGCCCGGTTCGGCCGGCGAGCCGTTCGAGCCGTCAGCCGGGCGCGCGGGCAGCATGCTGGTCAACGTCCCGGCGCTGATCGCCCTGCACCGCAGCTACCTGGCCCAGCTGCGCGGCGATGCCCGGGCGACGGCCGCCTTCGCCGCGGCGACGCTCGCAGCGACGCAGCCGGATGAGTGGCTGCTGCGGTCCAACGTCCAGGGCTTCCTGGCTGTCGCCGAGTGGCTGAACGGCGGCCTGGACCGGGCCGAGCAGGCCTTTACCGCCAGCATCGCGGGCTGGGAGCAGGCCGGCCAGCTCGCGCAGTACGCCTGGGCTATCAGCCAGCTCAGTCAGGTGCTGCGCGCCCGGGGCCGGCTGGACCAGGCGGCCCGGCTCGCCACCCAGGTCACCGGGAAGGCGTGGGCACCGGGCCAGCGACCGGTCGCCGCCGAGGGCGCGGCTCAGGTCGCCCTGGCCGAGCTGGCCTGGCAGCGCAACGACCTGGCGGTGGCCGGACGGCACGCGACCGAGGGCATCGCGCTGAGCCGCCAGTTCGCCTACACCGGCCCGCTGGCCGCCGGGCTGGTCACGCTGGCCTGGATCCGGCAGGCGCAGGGTGACCCCGGCGCCGCGGCGGCGGCGATGGACGAGGCCGCGCAGGCCGCCCCCGGTCCGGCGGGCCTGCTCAACCAGGTCCCGGCCCAGCGGGCGCGGCTGGCGCTGGCGCAGGGCAATGTGCCCGCGGCGGAGCGCTGGGTTGCCGAGCGCGGCCTGTCTCCCGGCGACGAGCCGGATTACCCGAAGGAGCCCGGCCACCTGGTGCTCGCCCGGGTCCTGCTGGCCACCGGACAGCCCGGTCCGGCGCTGGCGCTGCTGGACCGGCTGCTGCCGGCCGCGGAAGCGCAGCAGCGAGCCGGCAGCGTGATCGAGCTGCGCGCGCTCCGCGCGCTGGCCCTGGCCGCCGCGGGCGAGGAGTCAGCGGCGCAGGCCGAGCTGGCCGCCGCCCTGGCCCTGGGCCGGCCGCAGGGCTACATCCGGGTCTTCGCTGACGAGGGCGAGCCGATGGCCGCGCTGCTGGCCCGGCTGGTGGCAGCCCGGCGGGCCGGGCCCGCCCCGCGCTCCGGCCAGCCCGGCCGGGTTCAGCCGGCAATTCCGGCTGGCTACCTGGCCCGGCTGCAGGCCGCGCTGCAGCCCGGCCCCGGCCCGGCCGGCGGGAGCGGCACGCCCGCCGGGACCAGCCTGGCCGAGCCACTCACTCCCCGCGAGCTCCAGGTCCTGGCGATGCTGGCCGACGGCCTGTCCAACCAGGCCATCGCCCGGCAGCTGGTGGTCAGCCTGGACACGGTGAAAAAGCATGTCAGTCACCTGCTGGCCAAGCTGGGCGCGGCCAACCGCACCGAGGCGGTAGCCCGCGCCCGCGAGCTGGGACTGACCGGCTAGCGCCGGAGCGGCGCCGGCCACGCCGGTAACGAGATCAGGCCGGCCTCCCGCGCGCGGGCCACGGCCTCGGTCCGGTTGGCTGCACCGAGTTTCGCCAGGACATGGCTCACGTGCTTCTTGACGGTGTCCAGGGTGACGACCAGCTGCCGGGCGATGGCCTGATTCGGCTGCCCGTCGGCCAGCATCGCCAGGACCTGGAGCTCGCGGGGGGTGAGCGGCTCCGCTGGTCCCGGCCGCCCGGTACCGCGACCGGGCCGCCCGGCAGCACGGCGGGGGGCGGTGGCCGCGGACCGCTGAACCCGGGTCAGCCAGCCCGGCGCGACCTCCGCGGCGGCCGCCAGCCCGGCCCGCCGGGCGGTGGCCAGCCGGTCCAGCAGGACGGCCATCGGCTCGCCCTCGTCGGCGAAGACCCGGATGCAGCCCAGCGGGCGGGCGCGGGCGAGGGCACCGGCCAGGACGTCTAGCGCGCCACCGGGGTCGCCGCCTGCCTCGAGCGCGAGCGCCTGTACTGCGCCGATCTCGGTCAGGCTGCCGGGCCGCTCCTGGGCGACGGCCGCCGCGTGCAGCCGCCCGAGCAGGGCCCGGGCGGCTCCTGGCTGAGCTCGCGCCAGGAGCAGCCGGCCCAGGGCCAGGTAGCCGGCCTCCCGCGCGTAGTCCAGCGGACCGTCCGGGCTCAGCCCGGATTCCTCGCCCCAGCGCGCTGCGCTGGCCAGGTCGCCTTGCGCCAGCTGCAGCCGGACCTGCTGGGCCGGAACCGGGTTGAGCGGGCTGACCGGCCCGGCCGCGATCCGGGCCGCCTCGCTCATGGCGCTGCGGGCGCCGTCCGGATCGCCCCTGGCCTGCCGGATCCAGGCCAGCGTCGCCAGGCCCGCGGCCAGCGGCGGGCCGTAGACGAACTGGCGGCACAGGGCGACGCCCTCGGTCGCGTAGCGCAGCGCCTTGTCGAGCTCGTCCCGCTGGTAGGCGATGTCGGCCAGCACGACGTGAGCGGGGCCGGCCGCTGGCCGGGGCGGGCCGTCGCCGGGCATGGTGACCTCCAGCGTCTGGCGGCAGGTCCGCTCGGCCGCCGCCGGCCGCCCCTGGGCGCGCTGCACCTGGGCCAGCTGGTAGCCGCCCCAGGCCGTGACGGTCGGCTGGCCGGCCGTCCGCCAGCCGGCGCTGCTGGCCGCGAAGGAGCTGTGCGCCGCGGCCAGGCGGCCGCGGCGCCACTCGGCGACAGCCAGGAACCCGTGCGCGATCGACCTCAGCAGCCACTCCCCCGGCTCGCTGCTGGCCAGGGCCAGGGCTGCGAAGGCGGCCGTGCCCTCGGTGTCGTCGCGGAACTGAGCCAGGTAGCTGCGATCCAGCGCGATCAGCGCCGGGACGTTGGCCAGCATGCTGGCGGCCCGGCCGACGGTGGGGGTGAAGGGCTCGCCGGCCTCGCCGGCCGCCTGCTCGGCGGCGGCGCGCTCGGCGGCGTCCAGCAGCGGTTCTACCGCCGCCACCTCGCCGCCGGCGTTCGCCACCGTGGCGCGGGCCAGCAGGAGCCGCGGGCGGGACCGGACCAGGTCGGCCGGGAGATCGGCCAGCCACCGGGTAATGGTGGCCTGCTCGCCGCGCTGGTAGAACACCGCGTCGAAGTGCTCCTCGATCAGCCGGGCGGCCCGCGGCAGCTCGCCCGCGGCGCGGGCATGGCGGATAGCCTCATCGGCCAGGCCCTGCTCCTCATACCAGGCCGCGGCGGCCCGGTGCAGCTGGGCGGCCCGGCCGGGCTGGTCCTGCTGCAGCCGGACGCGGAGCAGGTCGGCGAACAGGTGGTGGTAGCGCCACCAGTGCCGGACCTCATCGAGGGCCACCACGAACAGGCCGGACTGCTCCGCCCGCTCCAGCAGCGCCTGGCTGCCGGGCCGGCCGGTGACGGCGTCGCACAGCTCGCCGCTCAGCCGGCCGAGCACGGAGGTCTCGAGCAGGAAGGTGCGCAGCTGCTCGTCCTGCTGCTCCAGCACCTCCTCGGTCAGGTAGTCCAGGACGTAGCGGTGGCTGCCGGTGAAGGCCGCGACAAACCCGGCGGGGTCCCGCTGGCCGCGCAGCGACAGGGCGGCCAGCTGCAGCCCGGCGGCCCACCCCTCGGTCCGGGCCGCGAGCGCGGCGACCACCTCACCCGGCAGCGCCGGGCCGGGTCCGGCCGCGGCCGCGCCCAGCAGGGCCGCCGCCTCAGGACCGGTAAACCGGAGGTCGCTCGCCCGTACCTCGGTGAGCAGCCCCCGGGCTCGCAGCCGGGCTAGCGGCAGCGGCGGGTCCGACCGGCTGGCCAGGGCCAGGCACAGCCCGGGCGGCCGGTGCTCGACCAGGAACTCCAGGCTCTGATGGACGGCAGCGGAGGTGATCACGTGATAGTCATCGAGCACGAGCAGCGCCGGGCCGGCGGCCGGCTGGCTGGACAGCTCGTTAATCACCGCGGCGAGCAGCGGCTCGAAACTCGGCGGTGCGGGCGGGCCGAGCAGGGCAGCTGCCCGGCCGCTGATCCCGGGCCGCAGGTGGTCCAGCGCCGCGATCGCGTGCCGCCAGAACCGGGCCGGGTCGTTGTCCCCGGCGTCCAGCGAGAGCCAGGCGGCGCGCCGGGCAGCGCGCCGGGCCCAGTCGGCCAGCAGCATCGTCTTGCCGTACCCGGCCGGAGCGCAGACCAGCAGCAGCCCGCGGGCCAGCCCGTCGTCGAGTCGCTGCGCCAGCCGCGGTCGCGAGACCAGGCCCGGCCGCGGGCCTGGCGCGTGCAGCTTGGTGGCGAGCAGGACGTCCGGGCCGGATGCGGGCGTCAGCTCGCCGCGCGCCGCCTGCTGCCCGGGGCCGCTCACTGCTCCCTCACCTGACCGGTCATCACATCCCGCCCGTTACTGCGCGTATTCTCCCTCCCCGCAGGCAGGAATGCGGGCAATTCGGTTCGGTGGCCCGGCCGCGCAGGGGCCGGCGGGCCTGGCCGGGCTGCGGCTCAGCCCGAGACCGCGCCGGGCGCGCGCCGGGCGGGCGCGCGGCGCACCTCGCGGCCCTGGCAGTGCAGGTCGCGGCCGGACCCGCCACCGGGCCCGCCACCGACGGAACGGCCCGGACGGCCGCTGCCCGGCGGGGGCGGCGGCCCGGAGTGCCTGCCGTGCCAGGCGTCCAGGGCCACGGCGCCGGCCACCATCCAGGCCACGAAGGTGATCATCGTGGGCAGGATGAACAGCGCGTACAGCTCGGCGTTGCCGGTCAGTGAGGCCGTGGCCAGGATCGCGGGCGCCAGCAGCCCGGCGGCGGCCGACAGCACGATCTTCGCCGCCGGGACGGAAGATGGCGGCCGCGGCGGCGCGGGCGGCACGTCGGTCAGCCCGATGGGCAGGTCAGTGGTAAGCCCGGCCAGGTCCGCGAACGTCCGCGCGGTCAGCGTCGCGCTCAGCCGCTCGTCGAACTCGTCCTTGGTCAGCCGGCCCTGCACGTAGGCAGCCTTGAGCATGCTGAGGACATGGTTGCGGTCGGCGTGCGACGCCCGCAGGCGGCCGCGGCCCGCCATTCCCGCCATCGGGTTTCCCGGTCCGGCTGTCATCGGCACCACCTCCCCCGGCCCTGCTTCCATCCAGGCTTCCGTCCAGCGTAACTCCGCCCCGGTCAGGCCGGGCAGGACGGCACCGGCCCGGAGCCGGTCATCCGGCATCCCGGCCGGAATCCGCCTTAGCGCCGATAATTGCTGATGAATGCCGGTCAGGGCGGACGCCGCGAGCGGCGCCGGGACATTACACTGCGCTGGTGCCAGCCGCGCCGAGATCGTGTCTTTCGACGACTCCCCGCCGCCGCCGGGGGCCAGCCCGTGGGTGGGCGGCCGGGCTCCGGCCACGGGCATCCGCATCACGGATCCCGACTCTTTCTGGCCGCGGTGCTACGACGAGCTCGCCGGCCGGATCCGCGGTGCCCTGGGCTGGCGCGTGCTGCGGCTGGAGCACGTGGGTTCCACCTCCGTGCCGGGGCTGCCGGCCAAGCCCGTCATCGACATCGACCTGACCGTCGCCGACTCCGGCCGCGAGCAGGACTACGTGCCGGCGCTGGCGGCGGCCGGGTTCGCGCTGAAGGTCCGCGAGCCGTGGTGGCATGGCCACCGGATGCTGGAGGCGGCCGGGCCGGCCAGCAACCTGCACGTGTTCGGGCCCGGCAGCCCGGAGCTCGTCAAGCACCGGATCTTCCGGGACTGGCTGCGCGGCAACCCCGGTGAGCGCGAGCTCTACGCCGCTGCGAAGCGCGCCGCCGCGGACCGGGCCAACGCGCTCGGCGAGCACGGCATGCAGTACAACGCGCGCAAGCAGGAAGTGATCCGGGAGATCTACCACCGGGCGTTCGTGGCCGCTGGCCTGCTCCCGGACTGACGGCGGCCGGGCGCCGCTGCCGCAGCGGCCTGCCGCGACGGTCAGGATGCCCCGCGACCGCCGGGCTCATCAGGGTCGCTGACCAGGCCGGCCGGGGCGCGCATCCGCCAGGCGTCGGTGACCAGCTCGTCCAGCCGGCCGGCGGTGACCTGCTCCAGGCGGAGCATGACCAGGGGCCAGCCGTCGTAGCCGGGTGTGGTGAAGAACAGGCCGGGCTCGCCGAGCAGCAGGGCCTGCTTCTCGGCTTCATCCCCGACGTACAGGACCGCGATGTCGGTCCGGATGACCCGCCCCCGGCCGGGCTGCCGCTCGGGATACGACCAGACAAATCCCTTGCCGCCGACCCGGAAGTCAAAACCGTCGCTGTCGATCTCCTCGACGCCGGGCATGGCCAGCGCGAGGCGGCACAGGTCGGCGGCGTCGGCCATCGGGTCCCTCCCCCGGGTGGTGCTGGGTGTCGCAGCCCAGGTTAGGCACTCCCGCCGACAGCAGGCCGGGGACCCGGCGGGCCCGGCGTCAGCTGAGGGCGGCGGCGATGGCGAGCGCGGCGTCCGCGGTGACGCGGCGCAGCCGGGCGCTGGTGGCCGACGGCCAGGTGGACAGCTTGACCACGACCACCTGCGCCGCCCCGTGCACGAATATGTGCTGGCCGTTGATCCCGACGGCGTGCAGGAGCGGGATGGCCGGGTCGTCCACCCACCAGTAATTCCGGTAGTGCGCGGCTGACGGCACGGCGGCCGGGTCGGCGGCGGCGAATGCCTGCGGGCCATCGGCCGCGCCCCGGATGGTGTCCTCGATCCACCCGGCGGGCACGATCTGCTGTCCGCCGGCCTGGCCCCGGTCCAGGACGAGCTGCCCGAACCGGGCCACGTCCCGCAGGGCAGCGCAGATACCGCCGTCGGCCAGCGCATTGCCGTGGCCGTCGACGGTGATCGCCGCGTCGAACTCCGCGCCCATCGGCTGCCACAGCTCGCTGGCGATCAGCTCGTGCAGCCGGGCGCCGCCGGCCCGCTCCAGGACCCAGCCGAGCACGTCGGTGAGGATCGACCGGTACCGGAACGGGCCGCCGTGCTCGCCGTCGTTGACCAGGGTCGGGAAGTAGGCCAGCGCGTCAGGCGGCTGCGGCTCGCCGTCCCCGGGCCGCCACAGGTACACGCGGTCGCAGGTCCGGACATCGGAGTCCGGGCTGTCGTAGTCCTCGTTGAACCTGGTGCCGGCCCGCATGTCGAGCAGGTCCCGCACGGTAGCTCCGTCGAAGGAGGTCCCGCGCAGTTCCGGCACGACATCGGTGACCAGGGCCGCCGGGTCGAGCTGCCCGCGGCCGGCGAGCACGCCCGCGACCATCCCGGTCACCGACTTGGAGACCGACATCAGCAGGTGCGGCGCCCCCGGCGCCAGCCCGTTCCGGTACAGCTCGGTGACCACCTCGCCGCGGTGCAGCACCGCGAAGCCGTCGGTGTAGGTCTGCGCCAGCAGGTCCGCCACCGACAGCTCGCGTCCGCCGGAGGTGAAGCGCAGGCCGAGCAGGTCGCGCTCGGCGCGCGGCAGCGGCCGCGTGCGGGCCGCGCGGCCGATGGACGCGGTCGGGATGAGCTCGCGGATGTGCTGGAACGCCCACCGGTTGAACGGCGGGTCTGACCAGTTGGCCAGCGTGACCTGGGCGTGGCCGGCAAACGGCGGCGGCCCGGCCATCAGCGCGGGCTCGGCCGGGCCCCCGTCGTCAGGAGCGGCGGCCAGCGGGCGGGAATCTGCGGCCACAGGTACGGCTCCTCACGCGACGGTGCTCGGGGACAGTCCCGTCATCGTAGGACGGCCTGCGGCGGCTGAGCAGACCGCCCCGGCCGCCCGTGCAGCCGCGCAGCGGCTCGTCGCCGGAGCCGGGAACCGGCCTGGTCCTGACCTGACGTGAGCCACTGACGGCGCCGGGCTCAGGCGCGCAGGCCCCGGTCCATGAAGCCGATCAGCCAGTCAAAGCTCTGGTCGGCGTCATCGCTCCACTGGAAGGCGCTGCCCGCCTGGAGCACGGCGAACCCGTGCAGGGTGCAGCGCAGCGTCCGGATGGCATGGACGAGGTCATCCCCGGCGATGCCGTAGCCGTGCAGGACCGCGCCGAAGGAGTCGATGACCCGGCTGCTGGCCGCCAGCAGCGGGTCGTCCGGGCCGGCAAACTGCGCGCCGACCGTCGCGGTGTACCGGCCCGGATGGGCGGTGACGTAGGAGCGGACGGCCCGGGCCAGGGCGGCCAGGGCGTCCCGGCCGGACCGGCCGATCATCGCGTCGCGGATCGCCTCGTCCATCTCGCGCATGGCCAGCGTCGCGATGCGGTGCTGCAGGTCAGCCAGGCTGGCCACGTGCTTGTACAGCGACGGCGGCCGGACGCCGAGCCGCTCGGCGACCATGCCGAGGGTGAGGCGGCCGAAGCCGGCCTCGTCGGCGAGCTCGGCGCCCGCCCGCACCACCTCGGCGGCGGTCAGGCCGGTCCTAGGCATCGATCTTGGCGGCGAAGGTCGTGACGGCCTCGGCGATCTGGCCGGGTTCCTCGACGTGCGGGTGGTGGCCCGCGCCGTCCAGCAGCATCAGCTCACCGGACAGCTGGCCGGCGACCCACCGGCCCTCGGCGGCGGGGTCGGGCCAGTCAATGTCGGCCGTGCCCATGACGACCAGCACCGGGACCGCGACCCGGTCCAGGCGGGCCGCCGCCTCGGCATGCGACTGCTCCAGCAGGTAGTGCTTGATCACGCCGCTGCGGCCGGGCTCACGGAAGTTCGCCGCCAGCTGGGCCTTGTGCTGGTCAAAGTCAGCCGGCCGCCGCGGCTCCCACTTCGGGAAGTAGGACAGGTACAGCGGGACGGCCAGGCCGGGCACCCGCATGACGGTCATCATCTGGCGCTGCACGAACGACATCCGGCCGTCGCGGACGAACGGCGCGGCCAGCACCAGGCCGCGGACCAGTTCCGGCGCCTCCGCCGCGATGTACACGCCCGCGGCCGCGCCGTTGGAGGCGCCGTAGATGATGGCCGGCCCGGCGTCCAGGTGCCGCAGCAGGGCCATCAGGTCGCGGGCCATCGGGATGCTGCCGTACTCCGGCCACCGGGCGCTGGTCTCGCCCATCCCGCGCTGGTCAATCGTCACCACCCGGAAGCCGGCCTGAGCCAGCAGCGGGGTCAGGAACCGCAGCTCCGACCGCAGGTCGAGCATGGCGGGAGTCGCGACGATGAGCGCGCCGTCGCCGCCGGTGTCGTCATAGGCGAGCCGGCCGTCCGGCAGGTCGAGAAACTGAGTGGCGGTCATCGGGTGCTCCGTCTTGAGCTGTTGTCAGTAGCCTTATAGCTAATAAGATTAGCTCAACGGCTACTAGTCGTCAAGACGTGTGGTTCTCGCCGGCACCATCGCCGAAGTACCGGGGGTTGGCCACGGCCAGCCGGGCGGCGACGCGGCTGGCCAGCCCGGCGCGGTCCGGGATGGCGCCGGCCTCCAGCTCGCGGGCCACGATGCCCAGCACGTTGGCGGCGACCCGGGCGTGAAACGACAGCTGCCCGGTAGTGGCGGGCATGACCTCATCCGTCAGGTACCCGCGGACAGCATCCAGCAGCTCGCTGGCGGTCGGCCGGCCGTAGGGGGCCGGGGCCGGCGTGGCCTGGCCGGCCGGGCGGGGCCGCGCGGCGGCGGCCTGCGCCGCGGCGTCCGGGGCGAGCAGCAGGAGCAGGTCCCATTCCTGCTCGCACGCCCGGCGGCCGATGGCGGCCAGCTCGACCGACCGGTGCGCGCCGGACAGGTGCGCCTGCGCCTGCGTCATGCAGATGATGCCCCAGCGCAGCGTGCCCAGGATCTCCCACCAGCGCAGCTCGTCCAGGCTGATGTCCGGCCCGCCGGCGGCCCGGTAGGCGGCCAGCAGGTCCGCCCGGCTCCCGGTCCCGGCCACCGGCAGCGCGGCGCCGAAGCGCCAGGCCTTCACGCACAGCCAGCCGAGGTCCTCGGCCGGGTTCCCGGTGTGCACCAGCTCCCAGTCGATGACGGCGCGCAGCGAGTCCGGGCCCACGATGAGGTTGCCCAGCCGCAGGTCGCCGTGGACCAGGACGGGCGGCCGGGGCGGCGGCGGGCTGGCCTCCAGGGTGCTCAGCGCGAGCTCGAAGACCTGGCTGCTGTCCCCGGCGCCGGCCAGCGCGGCCCGCAGGCCGGCCAGCGGATCCGGGGCCGGCATGCCGGGCGGCGGGCGCAGCGCGTGCAGGCCCGCGGCAAACGCGGCGAGCTGCCCGGTCAGCACCTCGCGGGCGCGCCGGTAGGCGGCATCGCGCAGGATCCGCCGGGCGATGGTCTCGCCGGGGACGCGGCGCATGACCAGGCCGGCCGAGCCCCACAGGCCCGGGTCGTCGGTGCACAGCAGGACCTCGGGCACCGCCAGCCCCGCCCCCCGCGCGGCGGTGATGGCGCTGGCCTCGCGGCTCATGGAGCCGGGCTCGCCGGGCCGGCCGGGCGGATCGCGGCGCAGCACCAGCGGCAGCCGGGCACCGTCGGCGCTGACCGCGTCGAAGGCCCAGGTCTCGCGCGACGCGCCGCCCGACAGCCGGGCCAGCGCCTCGACGGTGACCGGGCCCAGGGTGCCGCGCAGCGCCGCGGCCAGCTGGCGCGGGTCCATCAGCTCCCGCCCCCGGCCGGTTCCTCGGTCACGCCCTTGGGGGCGCGCTGGCGCATGTAGCCGAACATGTACCCGGCCACCCGGCGCATCTGGATCTCCTCGGTGCCCTCGGTGATCCGGTACCGGCGGTGATGCCGGTAGATGTGCTCGAACGGCTTGTGCCGCGAGTAGCCCAGGCCGCCGTGCACCTGCATGGCCCGGTCGGCCGCCTCGCAGCACAGCCGGTTGGCCCAGTAGTTGCACATGGACACTTTGTCGGAGGCCGAGAACGGGCCGCCGGTGTCCATCAGCCAGGCGGTCTTGTGGACCAGCGCGCGCAGCATCTCGCACTGGGTCTGCAGCTCGACGAGCGGGAACTGGATGGCCTGGTTGGCGGCCAGCGGCCGGCCGAACGGGGCGCGCTGGCGCGCGTAGGCGACGGACTCATCGATGCAGAACTGGGCGGCACCGAGGCTGGAGGCGGCCTGCCGGATCCGGTTCTCGTTGAAGAAGTGCTGGACGACCTGCAGGCCGCGGCCCTCGCCGCCGAACACCGCGCCAGCCGGCACCCGGACGTCCCGCATGCTGATCCGCGCGTGATCCGTCGGCATGTTAAAGGTCCACAGGTACTCCTCGATGGTGAAGCCGGGTGCGCTGACCGGCGTCAGGAAGGCGGTGATCCCGTCCCCGTCGCCGGGCTGCCCGCTGGTGCGCGCGAAGATCAGGTCGTGCGAGGCGGCATGCACGCCGGTGTTCCAGGTCTTCTCCCCGCTGATCACCCACTCGCTGCCGTCGCGCACGGCGGTGGTCTCCATGAAGGTGGCATCCGAGCCGTGCGCCGGCTCAGTGATCCCGAACGCGAAGCCGCGGCGCCCGGCGGCCAGGCCGGGTACCCACTCCGCCTGCTGCTGCGGCGAGCCGTAGTGCAGCATCAGCAGCAGGCCGACGTTGTTCCCGACGATCATGTGCTCGTTCTGCAGGTCGCAGTGCAGGCCCAGGCCCCTGGCGGCCAGGTGCTCGCGGATGATGGCCATGCCGAGATTGGTGCCGTCACGGCCGCCGTAGCGAGCGGGGAAGGCGTAGCGGTAGTGCCCGGCGGCGTCGGCCCGGCGCACCGCCTCGCGCAGCAGCGCCTCCCACTCCGGGCTGGGCAGGCCACCGCGATCCCAGTCGGTCCGGGCATCCTCGCGCCGGTAGTCGAAGAACCGGATGTTGTCGTCAGCCGCCTCCAGCGGGCGGATCTCCCGCTCGATGAACTCGTCGAGTTCGGCCAGGTAGCTGACCAGGTCGGCCGGGATCTCGAAGTCCACGCTCTTCTCCCACCTCGCGCGGCGGCCGGGGCAGGCGCCGCGCGCTGGACGCGCCGGGCAGCAGCGGCGGCGGGCGACCGGGCCCGGGCGGGGACGCCCGGGTAAATCGCTCGGCACCGACGGCTGCTCCTGGCAAAGTAACGCCGATGGCGCCCCGGTTGAAGATGCATGACGGAGAGCTCGGCATCGACGCCGGGCTCGTCGGGCGGCTGCTGGCCGGCCAGTTCCCGGAGCTGGCCGCGCTGCCGCTGCGCGAGGTGCGGTCGACCGGCACGGTGAACGCGATCTACCGGATCGGCGACGAGCTCTGCGCCCGGCTGCCGCGGCTGGCCTCGTGGACGGCCGGCCTGGACACCGAGCAGGCCTGGCTGCCCAGGCTGGCGCCCGCCCTGTCGCTCCCGGTTCCGGTCCCGGTGGCGCAGGGCCGGCCAACGGCGGAGTTCCCGCTGCGGTGGGCGATCTACCGGTGGATCGACGGCCAGCCGTACGCCGATAACCTGGTCGCCGATGAGGCCCGGGCGGCCCGGGACCTGGCCGCCTTCGTCACGGAGCTGCGGACCGTCCCCCCGGCCGCGGGGGCACCGCACGGCGGCCGGCGACCGCTGGCCGAGCTGGACGCCGGGACTCGCGCCGACATCGAGGCGGCGCGCCCGGACATCGACGCCGATACCGCGCTGGCCGCATGGACCCTGGCCCGGACCGCGCCGGCGTTCGCGGGCCGCCCGGTGTGGGTCCATGCCGACCTGCTGCGGCCCAACCTGCTGGTGGCCGCGGGCCGGCTGTCCGCCGTCCTGGACTTCGGCAGCGCCGGCGTCGGCGACCCGGCCGCTGACGTGATCGCGGCCTGGGCCGTCTTCGGCCCGGATGGCCGGGCGGCGTACCGCGCTGCGCTGCGGGTGGATGACGGCACCTGGCTGCGGGCCCGCGGCTACGCCTTGCATCAGGCCGCCGCCATCATCCCGTACTACCGCCAGACCAACCCGCAGTTCGTCGCCCTGGCCCGGCGCACTGTTGAGCAGGTCCTCGCCGGCGACGCCTGAGCGGCCGGTCGGCTGCAGCAATTCTGAAACACCCGCGCGTAACGATGCGATCTCGGGCCGAACTGGCCCGCGCACCCGCACTCTGCGCGAAGGAGTAAGCCGTGTTCGGGCAGCTCGGACTTGCCGACGACGCGGCCGCCGTCTACGCGGCCCTGCTCGCAGAGCCGTCACTCACGCTGGCGGATCTGGTCACCCACACCCGGCTGCCGGAACGCACGGTGCGCAAGATCCTGGACCAGCTGGCCGACCTGCACCTGGTCGAGCAGTCCGCGACCGGCGACCACCAGCTTGTCCTCATCCCGCCCGGCCACGCGCTGTCTGGCCTGCTCGCGCAGGCCCAGGCGGACCTGAAGCGGCGCGAGGCCGGGCTGGAGCAGGCCCGGGCAGAGATCGTGGCCATGACCGATGGCAGGCAGCGGCACGGCGATACGGTCACCCGGCTGGACGGAGTCGACGCCGTCCGCGGCCGGCTCCGGGTGCTGTCGGGCCTAGCGCGCTTCGAGGTGTGCTCGTTCAGTCCCGGTGGCGCCCACCGCCTGGACGCGATGTCGGAGAGCCGGCCGCTGAACCAGGACCTGCTCGCCCGCCACATCGCCATCCGGGCCATCTACCAGGATGCCTGCCGCAACGACCAGGAGACCCTGGAGTACGCCACGTGGATGACCAGCCGCGGCGCCAGCCTGCGCACGGTCCCAGTGGTTCCGCTGCAGCTGGTCCTGGTTGACCGGACCGTGGCCATCGTGCCGATCAGCGCGGCTGAGCCGCGTGTCGGAGCCCTGGAGGTCCGCAACCTGAGCATCGTCACGGTGGTCAGCGCCCTGTTCGAGCAGGTATGGCAGAACGCGACACCGCTCGGCGAGCAGCCGCCGCGACGGCGCAACGGGCTGCGACCGCAGGAACATCAGATCCTGGTACTGCTGGCGGGCGGCGGGACCGATGAGATGATCGCGCGCCGGATGGGGGTCTCGGTCCGGACGGTGCGCCGCACCGTCGCTGACCTGACGGAGCGGCTGAATGCCAGCAGCCGGTTCCAGGCCGGGCTGCAGGCCAGCCGGGCCGGGTGGCTGTAGGCGCTGGCGGCCGGCGGGCTACCGTCGGAACGCCGCCTCTATCTTGCGGCGCACCGCGACGGCGTTGACGTCGCTGAGCGACTGGCGGATAGCCAGGCACTGCCGCCAGGCGGTCACGGCGGCCACGTCCTGGCCAGCCGCCCGGCGCACGTCGCCGAGCGAGTCCAGCACGGTGGCTTCCTCGGCGCGGTGCCCCAGGTCGCGCATGGCGGTGCGGGCCTGGTCATACCACTGGATGCTGGCCCGGTACTCGCCCGCCGCGTGATAAACCGCCCCGCGGGCGTCGTAGGCGTGGGCCAGGCCCACCTCATCCCCGCGCCGCCGGAATTCCTCCATGGCCTCACAGTTGCAGCGCAGGGCCTGGTCGAGCTGGCCCGTGAGGGCGTACTGGTAGGCCAGGCTGTGCACCGCATAGATCCGGCCGACCGCATCGCCGGCCTCCTCGTAGGCGTCCAGCGCCGCGGAGGCGTAGGCCAGTCCTGCCGCCGGGTTGTGCGTCAGCTCAGATAGCTCGGTCAGCGCCATGAGAGTGATGGCGCGCGCCTTGGCCAGCTGGCTGGCGGTCGCCATGTCCAGCGCTCGCCTCAGCAATTCCCGTGCCTGGTCGTAGCGATTCAGGTGCATCAGCGCCCGGCCCAGGTTGCGGTTCGCGGTCGCGATCGAGAGCCGGTCGCCGATCTGCTCGGCGGCGAGCAGCGCCAGCCGCTGGACCTCCAGCCAGTCATGGCTGTGCCCGTACCGGTGCAGGTACTCGGTCAGGCACCAGGCCAGCCGCCAGACGAATGTGAACCGGCCCCCCTCGTGCGCCTCCTGCAGCGTGTCCAGGAGCCGCCCGTGCTGCCGGCCCAGCCACTGCCCGGCCTCGGCCCGGCCGGCCAGCGGCACGGGAACGGCACCGGCCGTGAGCGGGTCCAGGGTCACCATGGACCGGTGCGGCTGGGTCAGCCGGGCCGCCTGGTACGCGGTGTGCAGCAGGTGATCATCCAGCCGGGCTCGCGCCTCGGTGCCGGCCGGGTCGCCGCCGGCCTGGCCAGCCATCTCCCGCGCGTACACGTGCAGCAGGTCATGGACCGCGAACCGGCCGCCGCCCTCGTCCTCGGCCAGCCGCGCCTCCGCCAGCTCGCTGAGCAGCCGGGTCGCCTCGGCCAGCGGGAGCCCGGAGACCGAGGCCGCCGAGTAGGCATCCAGCTCGCCGGCGGGATGCCAGCCCAGCGCCCGGAACAGCCGGGCCGCGTCACCGCTGAGCTTGTCGTAGGACCAGGTGAAGACGGCGCGCATGCTTGAGGCACCCGGGCCCAGCTCCAGCGCTGACAGCCGGGCGTCGGCCGCCCGCAGCCCGGCGATCACAGCGGCGAGCGGGATGCTCGCCGCCCGGGCGGCCGTGATCGCCAGCGCGAGCGGCAGCCGGCCGCACAGTGTGCTGACCTCGCTCACCTCGGCCGGCGGCGGAGGGGTTCCCAGCCGGCTGGTCAGCAGCTCGCGGGCGCTATCGCTGTCCAGCACGTCCAGCGGCCACAGCACGGCGCCGTCGGAGACCACCAGGTCGGCCAGGCCAGACCGGCTGGTCACCAGCACCGCGCACCCCGATGTGCCCGGTAGCAGCGGACGAACGTGGGCCGCGTCCCGGGCATTGTCCAGCAGCACCAGCATCCGGCGGCCGTACAGGCGGCTGCGGTACAGCGCCGCCAGATCCTCCAGGTCGGCGGGCAGATCGGTAGCTGGCTCGCCCAGCGCCACCAGGAACGCCTGCAGGACCTCGGCCGCCCGTCGCGGCGGGCTGGCATCGTAGCCGCGCAGGTTCGCATACAGCTGACCGTCGGGGAACGCCTCCGGCATCCGGTGCGCCACATGCGTGGCCAGGGCCGTCTTGCCGACGCCGGGCATACCGGAAATGACGGCGATGACCAGGCCCGCTGCCCCTCGCCGCGACCGCCCGAGGATGTCCCTCAGCGCGGCCGTTTCGGCCCGGCGGCCGACGAAGCCGAACAGGTCCCGCGGCAGCTGAGCGGGCGCGCCGCCGCCGCGCGGCGGCGTACGTTCCGCGGCTGCGACCGCGTGCGGCGCGGTCGCCAGCACCGGGTCGCCGTCGAGTATCCCCTGGTGCAGCTCCGCAACCTGGGGGCCGGGCTCGACGCCTAGCTCGGTGACGAGCAGGTCATAGAACTCGCGGTAGGAATCGAGCGCCTCGGCACGCTGGCCGGCCCGGTACAGCGCGAGCATATGCTGGCCGCGCAGCCGCTCCCGGTACGGGTGCTGCGCGATCATCGGCCGCAGGCCGGACAGCGCGTCGCCGGCCCGGCCGACATCCAGGAGCAGGTCGACGCTGTACTCCACCGCCGACAGCCGGAGTGCCTCGAGCCGGTCCGCCTCGGCGGTGACCGGCCCGAGATCCCGGAAGTCCTCATAGGCCGGGCCCCGCCACAGACCCAGGGCATCGCGGACGGCGGCAATCGCCGCGGTGACCTCACCGCGCGCGCCAGCCTGCTGAGACTGGGCCACCAGGCGGCTGAACACCGCCGAGTCGAGCTCGTCGGGCAGCGGCCGCAGCGCGTAGCCGCCCGCCTCGGACGTGATCGACATGTCCGGCAGCTGCAGGCTCCGCAGCCGGGATACGTACACCTGCAGAGTCCGGCGGGCGCTGGCCGGCGCGGGCCCCGGCCACAGGCACTCGATCAGCAGGTCCGCCGATACCGGAGTGCCCGCCTGGGCCAGCAGCAACGCCAGCAGGCGCCGGACCATCCGGGTCGGCACCGGCAAGGCGGTGCCGCCACGGCTGAGGATCACCGGACCGAGAACGCTGTACTCGATCACCGGACCTCGCTGCTCCCTGGCACCCGTGGATGAAACCACATTGTCGGCTAGTCGGGGCTTCTTTGCCATTCTCGCAGCGCTGCTGGCTGAGGGTAATCAGTCCATTACGAAGCGGAAAAGGCTGTCAGCTTGCTGCCAGGCCCGATGCTGACACCGTCGCGGTAGTGACGGGGCGAAAACGACCGGCGATGCTATGACCACCGGCCGGGAGAAGAAACTATTCACCCTCAGAAATCGCAGCTTGATGCACAAAGAAAAAGGGGCCAGCTGACATGAACGCGATCGTGCGACTGGTGATGACATCCGCGCACGCGGCCGCCATCGTCGTAAGCGGACCGGCCGGCCCAATGCCCGGCCCTGACGGCGGCCTGGAGTGGGGATAGCCACATGCACCTGGTCCGGATCACGCTGGCCGGGCCCGCTCGCTCACAGCCGCACACCGCGACGTTCACCGACCTGCTCTGGCTGCACGCCCGGCCCGAAGACGGAATCCAGCACATCAGAGTCGCCGCTTCCCCGGGCCGGGTTAACGCAATTTTCTTCCTGACCGAGCCCGACGTCGAGATCGTTTCCGATCTGGCCAGGCGGGCGATTCTCGCCAGCCCTGGCCTGGCGGGCTGGGCCGCCACTTAACACCCGCTCCCCGGCAAGACCGGTAGCCCGGAGTGCGGTATCCCCATGCCTTTTCCAAGTCCGGAACCGCGAACGAAAGGAAATCACCATGCACAGCGCGAGGAAACTGCCCGGCGCGGCAGCCCCGGCCGCCCGCCGTCGCGGCCCCACCCGCACCGGCCGGCTGCTGCTGCGCGCGGCCCTCGGCCTCGGCGCCACAGCGCTGGCGACCGGCTTCCTGATGCCGCTGCGGGCCCCCGCGGCGCACGCCGACGCCGTCTATAACCAGAAGATCACCCGGTCGGAGGTCATCGCCCGGGCCCAGTACTGGCTCGACGAGAGCCTGACCTACAGTCAGAACGCCACAGCCGACGACCCGTCGGGAACGTCCTACCGCAAGGACTGCTCGGGGTATGTCTCGATGGCCTGGCATCTGGACCCCACCGGGCTGAGCGCCCCGAACACGAACAAGCTGGCCACCTCGGCGTACACGACCGAGATCTCCGGCTCGCCGTCCTCCAGCACCGACCTGGAGGCGGGCGACATCCTCGACGACCCCGGCCAGCACACGTTCTTGTTCAGCAAGTGGGCCAACAGCTCACACACGGAGTTCTATGCCTACTCCTTCGGATCCACCCCGGTCACCTACAAGGAAGTCTCGTTCTCCGCAACCGACTGGTACAGCCACCCCCGCACCAACTACAACGCCTACCGGTACAACAACATCATGGACGACTCGGCCGGGACTTCGGCCTCCGGCAAGGCCTACACCAGCGGCAACTGCACCGCCGAGGCGTCCCATCCGGTGTCGGGCGTCAGCGGCCTGGCCATCGAGGAGACGACCTGCGACGAGCGGGTCGACGAGGGCGGCCACGCCATCCTGTACGTGTCCGAGGACATCTCCTGGACCGGCGGCGGCTCCGACAAGCTGGACGGCTACACGCTCCATGTCCAGGCGCAGAAAAACAACGTGACGCAGAAAGAGGACTACTGCAGCAATGTCGACGCGGCGATAGACGCCGCCTCCAGCGGATCGGAGAGCTGCTACTTCGACATCATCGATCCGGCGTCCGGGACGTGGACGGCGGATGGCTGGCTGCATGCCGAGCCGCATAACGGAAACTGGCTCGGCCCGCAGTACGTCGACGGCGCCACCAGCATCTCGTTCTGAGGTTCCGGCGGCGGGACTGCCCGCCCGTCCCGTGACACGAGCGCGCCCGGCCTCCCCGGCCGGGCGCGCTCCGCTGCGACAGGCCCGCCCGGGCCGGGTGAAATGACACTACGTGTCCGGCCGCGGACAGCGGGTAGATAGCCAGGACCGATGGGCCAGCTGGGGGCAGTCCTATCAGCCGGGGGAGGTCCGGGTCCTGTGCGCGCTGAGGAGGGGCAGCAACTGCCCGCTGATGGCGGGCAGCGGCTGTCCGCCGAGGACGTGCGCATTCTCGCGCTGGAGACCGGCGCCGTCGCCGGCCATACGTGCAAGGTCATCATCCTGCGCGATGCCCTCGACATCGGGGAACTGCGCCGCTCAGTAGCCGGGCGCCTGGACCGCGCTCCGCTGATGCGGATGCGCCTGGGCGAAGTCGACGGCACGCCGTGGTGGGTTCCGGACCCGCAGGTCGACGTGACCGCTCACGTGGTCAGCGCCGGCCTGGCCGGCTCCGGCGACGAGGCCGGGCTCCGGACCGCGGTGGCGAGGATCTTCGAGCAGCGCCTGGACCGGTCCCGGCCACTGTGGCGGATGGACGTGATACCGCGGCTGGCCAACGGCGGAAGTGCGCTGACCTGGCGCATCCATCACGCCCTGGCGGACGGCTCGACGGCGATGCGGATGGCTGGTGCCGTGCTGTGGGACGACCTCCCGGCCGGCCAGCCGACGCCCGGAGCGCTCTCCCGGCCGCGCGAGACGAAGCCGGTCGCGGGCCCGCGGCACCGCGTGGAAGGGCTGCGCGCGGCGTTGCGGGAGGCGCCGCAGCCCTGGCTGCACTCCCCCTTCGACGGGCACATCGACGGGCGGCGGGCCGTGGCGTTTGCCGCAGCCGGGCTAGACGAACTGCACCGCGTGGCCCGGGCCGCCGACGGCGCAACCGTGAACGATGCGGTACTGACCGTGGTCGCCGGCGGGGTGCGCCGCTGGCTGGAGGAGCACCACGGCCATCTGGACACTATCCGGGTGAAGGTCCCGGTCAGCCTGCACGGCCCGGCCGCCCCGCACGGCGGCGCCGAGGACCCGGGGCGCCGGGGCGCCGGGGCGAGCCCGGGAAACCGCGACTCGTACTTCTGCCTGGACCTGCCGCTCGGCTCGGCCGACCCGCTGGAGCGGCTGGCCGCCATCCGCCGGGCCACCCGGCTCCGCAAGCGGGGTCATGACGCTCAGCACCTGGACACCCTCACGCGCGAACTGGCCCGCGCACCGAAGCTGGGGCCGTTCGTCGAGCGCATCCTGGCCCATCCCCGCTCGTTCGCGCTGAACGTGTCCAACGTGCCCGGTCCCCGCGAGCCGGTCCGGGTGCTGGGCGTGCCGGTAGAGGCGATGTACTCGCTGGCCGAGATCGGCGAGCACCACGTGCTCCGGGTCGCGGTAGTGTCGCTGGCCGGGCGCCTCAACTTCGGGCTGGTCGCTGACCCGACCCTGCTGACCGACGTGGATCACCTGGCCGACGCGGTGCACGCCGAGGCCGCCGCGCTGACCGCCAGCATCCCGCTGGACTGAGCCGTCAGCGGAACCCGGCTGCGACCTCCTGGATGAACAGGTCGCAGGTGTCCTTCACCTGCCCGACCGAGCTGAACGAGAAGTCCGGGATGATCAGCTCGTCGGCGCCCGCCTCCTGGTAGCGCGCGACGATGGCGGTCACCTCGGCGGGCGTCCCGGCGATCAGCGGCCGCCGGGGACTCGGGTCCCGCTTGTCCTTCAGGTACTCCTCGTCGGTGGACAGGTACGTGACCGCCTGGGTGGAGACATGAATCATGCCCGGGTCGCGGTCCGCCGCCTCGCAGTGCCCGCGCAGCACCGACAGCTTGTGGGCGAGCAGCTCGGGCGTGGTCCAGGCATTCCACTCATCGGCGTACCGGGCCACGATGCCGAGCATGCGGCGCTCCCCCGCGCCGCCGATCAGCAGCGGCACCCGGTTCTGCACCGGAGCGGGCTGGTTCGGCGCGTTGTCGAGCTGGTAGTACTTGCCCGCGAACGTGGTCCGGGGCTGGTCCAGCATTGACCGCAGGATCTGGGTGGCCTCCTCGAACCGGTCCAGCCGCTCCCGTACGCTGCCCAGTTCCATGCCGTAGGAGGCGTGCTCGTTCTCCTGCCAGCCGGCCCCGATCCCGAGGGTCAGCCGCCCGCCGCTGATCTGGTCAGTGGCCGCCGCGATATTGGCCAGCAGGGCCGGGTGCCGGTAGGTGACGCTGGTGACCAGCGGGGCGAGCCGGACCCGCGGGACCGCGACGGCGAGTGCGGACATGACGGACCAGCACTCCAGGGTGGGGCCGTCCAGCGGCTCGGGGCCGGGTCCGTTGGGCATGAAGTGGTCGGCGTAGTACAGCCCGTCCCAGCCAGTCTGCTCGCAGTGTGCCGCGATGTCGCGGATCTCTTCCCAGGTGCGGGCCACCGAGGGCCAGTAACTGAAGCGCATGCCGGGCATACTAGGGCGCTATGCAGACCGGCGTCGTGTTCCCCCAGACCGAGATCGGCCCGGATCCGGGCGCAGTGCGGGCCTACGGCCAGCGCGCGGAGCAGCTGGGCTTCGCTCACCTGCTGGCCTACGACCACGTGCTGGGCGCCGACCCGGCCGTCCACCAGGGCTGGACCGGGCCCTACGACATCCGCACGACCTTCCACGAGCCGCTGGTGCTGTTCGGGTTCCTGGCCGCGATCACCCGGCTGGAGCTGGTGACCGGGATCATCATCCTGCCGCAGCGGCAGACCGCCCTGGTCGCCAAGCAGGCCGCCGAGGTCGACCTGCTGACCGGCGGGCGGTTCCGGCTGGGGGTGGGGCTGGGCTGGAACCGGGTCGAGTACGAGGCGCTGGGCAAGGACTTCAGCAGCCGGGGCCGCCGCTCCGACGAGCAGGTCGAGCTGATGCGCCGGCTCTGGACCGAGCCCGTCGTCACCTTCCACGGCGCCGACGAGCAGGTCACCGGGGCCGGGCTGGCGCCGATGCCGGTGCAGCGCCCGATCCCGGTATGGTTCGGCGCCCAGTCGCCGGCCGCCTACCGCCGGGCTGGCCGGCTGGGCGATGGCTGGTTCCCCCAGGTCCCGCCGGGCCCCGAGCTCGACGCCGCCCGGGCCATCGTGGACCAGGCGGCCACGGCCGCCGGCCGCGATCCGGCCGCCATCGGGATGGAGGGCCGGGTCAGCTGGAAGGGCGACCCCGGGCAGCTGGCGGACCGGGCGGCCAGCTGGCGGCAGGCCGGGGCGAGCCACCTGTCGGTCAACACCATGGGCGCCGGGCTGGCCACCGTGGATCAGCACCTGGATGCGCTGGAGCAGGCGGCCGCGGCGCTGGGCGTCACGGCCGGATAGCTGACCGTCTGCCCTGGTCCTGGTGACGGCACGTAACGGAAGCCCGGCGCCGGGCCGGGCCGCTGGTCAGGGCGTCCGGGTCCACCCCCGCCGGGTCCGGGTGAGTTCCCGGAAGCCGCGCGCGGGCAGGAATGCCCGCCAGGCGGCATAGTCGACGCCGCCCGGGTCGGTACCGTCCAGCCAGGCGTAGTCCAGCACCCGGTCGACCCCGGCCAGTTCCAGCCAGTCGGCCGCCTGGCCGAGCAGCCAGGTCCCGATGCCGCGGCGGCAGTGCGGGGCGGCGACGCACAAGTTGCCGATGTCGGCCCAGCCGCCATACCGCGCCTGCCGCTCGCCCTGGTCAAAGGTCTCGACCTCGATGTAGCCCAGCACCTCGGCGGCACGCACCGCCGACAGGCGGCAGCCGTTCATCCCCACCGACCGGCGCACGGACATCCCGGGCAGCGGCGGGCCGGCGGGCCGGGCCAGGTCCCGGGTCCGGGCCAGGTAGACGATCTCGGTGTGCCCGGTGTGCGCGAAGCCGGCCTGCTCGTACAGGGCCGCAACGTGCGGCCATTGCGCGGGCACCCCGTACACGCCGGGCACCGGGAGCTCCCCGCCCGCGTCCTGGCGGGACACCTCCCAGCGCTGCAGCTGGCCCAGGCAGCCGGCCATCAGCGCCCGGGCGGCCGGGACCCCGTCCGGCCAGGCCGGGTTGTCAGCCGGGGCATGCGGCCAGAACACCAGCCACTCGATGACCCCGGCGCCCCGGCGCCCCGGCCCGGCGCGCTCGTCTCCGAAATAGCGCAGCAGGTGGGCGGCAGCGACGACCCGGTGCTGCTGCTCGGCGACCAGCGTCATCCGCTCGCCGACCCAGGGATCCTCGATCAACTCACCGGGCCGGCGGTCCAGCGCGGCCAGGACGGTGCTGGCCGATGCCCGCATGCCGGGCACGACCGCCATGGCGTGGGCCTGGACGAGCTGAGTGAGCTGATCGCGGTCGGCGCGGCGGAACGGGCGGATGAGCGCGGTAGTCATCACGGGCCTCCCGGGCCAGAGCACAGCAGTACAAGGGAAGGCCGCTACCCGTGCGGTACCTGACCGACGCTACGCCGTCCGGGCTTTCCTGGCACGCCCCCGCCGCCGCTCGTCCCTGCGGTGGCGGGGGCGTGCCTCTTCCCTGGCCCCCTCCTCCGCGACAACGACGGCGCCCCGGCGGACCGCTCAGCCGCAGCCCCGCGCTGGCGTCAGCCCTGCTTCTTCCGGCGCCGCCGGCCGCGCTCGATAACGGTGTCGGGGCCAGGGAAGACCAGGCTGGTATCGCCGCCCTCGAACTGCACCAGGTAGGGCGGCTCACCGCCGGCCCCGCGGACCTCGACGATCTTCGCCGTCCGCTCCGGCTGACCCACCATGTTGGAGTGGATGTGCAACCGGTCACCGACTGCTGCCTGCATCTGCCCCACCTCCCGCTGACCCTGGCCTGCACCGCGGCGCGGACGCACCACGGTTCCCCCTGGTCACAGCCCTACCCGGATTTCGGCCGCGATCTCCCGCCGCGCCGGGTTTATCAGCGGGCCGGCCCTGCTGGCCGGGGGCGTCAGGCGGCTCGGGACTGAGCGTCTTCGGCCTCACGACCAGCGACGGCCTGGTCCGGGCTCCGGCCTGGCCCGGGCAGGCGGAGGCGGCGCAGCGCGAGGGCGTTGACGGCGACGATGACGCTGGACCCGGACATGGCCAGGGCAGCGATCTCCGGTCGCAGCACCAGCCCGAAGGCGGGCTCGAAGACACCGGCCGCGATGGGCAGGGCGATCGCGTTGTAGCCGATCGCCCAGCCCAGGTTCTGCCGCATCTTGCGCAGCGTCCCGCGGCCGATCCGCAGGGCGGTGGGCACGTCCAGCGGATCCGAGCGCATGAGCACGACGTCGGCCGTCTCGATGGCGACGTCCGTGCCGGCGCCGATCGCGATGCCCAGGTCGGCCTGGGCCAGGGCGGGCGCGTCGTTGACGCCGTCCCCGACCATCGCGACGGTCAGGCCGCGGGCCTGCAGGTCAGCGATCCGGGCCGCCTTCTCGCCGGGCAGAACCTCGGCGATGACGGTATCGATGCCCAGCTGGCCGGCGATGCGCTGCGCGGTGGCCTCGTTGTCACCGGTCAGCATGATGACGGTGACGCCCAGGTCGTGCAGGTCGGCGACGGCCGCGGCCGAGGTAGCGCGGGCCGCGTCGGCGATGCCGATCAGCCCCGCGATCTGCCCGTCGACGGCGACGAGCACGGCGGTCTGCCCGCCAGCGGCCAGCTCGTCCCGGCGCGCAGCCAGCGCGCCGGGCCTGACGTGCCGGGCCGCCATCAGCCGCGGGCTGCCGACCGCGACGCGCCGCCCGCCGACCTGAGCCGCCGCGCCCTGGCCGGCGATGGCGCGGAATCCGGCAACCGGCCCGGCGCCGGGACCCGGGCCGGCACTGGCACGGTGGCCGGCCCGCGGATCGGAGCCCGCGTCCGGACCGGGGCTCGCGCCGGCCAGCGGGCTGACAGCCGCGAGCTCGGCCGCCCGGCGGACGATGGCCCGCGCCAGCGGGTGCTCGGACTGGCGCTCCACGGCGGCGGCCAGGCGCACCACCTCGTCCCTGGTCCAGCCCGCGGCGGCGACAACGGCGGTGACCTCGGGCTCGCCGCGGGTCAGCGTTCCGGTCTTGTCCATGACCACGGCCTGCACCCGGGCCGAGGTCTCCAGCGCCGTGGCGTTCTTGATCAGCACGCCGCGCCGGGCGCCCAGCCCGCTGCCGACCATGATCGCGGTGGGGGTGGCCAGGCCGAGCGCATCCGGGCAGGTGATCACCACCACGGTGATGGCGAACAGGATGGCTGTGCTGACCGGGCGGTCACTGAAAATCAGCCACACCGCCAGCGTGAGCACGCCGCCGCCCAGCGCGACCAGGACCAGCCAGAACGCGGCCCGGTCGGCCAGTGCCTGGGCAGGCGCGCGGGAGTTCTGCGCCTCCTGGACGAGCGTGACGATCTGGGCCAGCGCGGTGTCGGAGCCCACCTTGGTCACGCGGACCCGCAGCGTCCCGCTGGCGTTGATGGTCGCCCCGACGACCGGAGAGCCCGGCTCCTTGTGCACCGGCAGGCTCTCGCCGGTGACCATCGACTCGTCGACCTCGCTGTCGCCGTCCTCGACGACGCCGTCGGCGGCGATCCTGGTGCCGGGCCGGACCAGCAGGAGGTCGCCCCGCTGGACCTCAGCGCTGGGCACCTCTGCTTCCTGCCCGGACCGGATGACGATGGCCCGCGGCGGGGCCAGGTCCAGCAGCGCGCGGATCGCGTCACTGGCGCCGCCGCGGGCCCGCATCTCGACCCAGTGACCCAGCAGCACGAACGCGGTCAGCACACACGCCGCCTCGTAGAAGACGTCGCCGCCGCCGGTCACGGTGACGTAGACCGAGTACAGCCAGCCCGAGGCGACCGCCACCGCGACCAGGACCATCATGTCCAGGGTGTGCGCGCGCAGCGCCCGCCCGGCGCCGGCGAAGAAAATCCAGGCCGAGTAGAAGATCACGGGCAGGCTGAGCAGCAGCGCCCAGACGTCCTCCCGCAGGCCGAACGGGACCGGCACGGTCAGCCCGAGCACCTCGCGCCCGATCGGTGACCAGATCAGGATCGGGACCGAGAACACCGCCGCGACCAGGAACCGGCGGCGCATATCCGCGACCATGGCCGACATCGACATAGAAGGGACCTTCCCCGCCCGGCCACCCCGCACCCGCTGCCACCACCGGACCTGCGAGGAATTGTCCAGCTCACCCGGTTTCAGGCTAGTTCTGAAGATCCTGGAGACGGCGGCGGGCTTAGCCCGTGATGCCGGCGGACAGACCGGGTAGAGCAGCCAGCACCGGCCCGGCCGGGCTGACGCCGGCCGGGCCCGGATCGCGCCGGCCGACGAGCACAGGGGGGCACTAGATGACCACTGCTGACACGCCCGGCGGGCGCCCGGCCGACGTTCGCGCACGGGCGGGCGGGCGGCGGCTGCGGCTGTCGCGGCTGCTGCCGGGCGACGTGATGACCTTTCGCGGACCCCGCTGGACGGCCGGGATGCTGGCCGCCGTGAATGCCGTGGGGACGATCCGCAGCCTTGTCCACGTCCTCGCCCCGGACAGCGGCGCCCAGTCGATCGCATCAATGGACACCGGCGTGAAGGGCGGCGGCAACGTCATCGGCCTGCTAGGTCAGTGGGGCGGTGCGCAGCTGCTGGAGGCGGGCGTGATCTGGGTCGCCCTGGGGCGGTACCGGGGGCTGGTCCCGCTGATGCTCGGCGTCGTGACGGCGGAGCAGGCCCTGCGTGTCGGCATCGGCTCGGCCAAGCCCCTGACCACGGCGCGCACCCCGCCGGGAGCGCTCAGCAAGGTACTGCTCCCGGCCGTCGCCGTCGCCCTGGCCATGTCCTTGACCGAGAACCCTCGCGAGGGTGCCTGAGTAGCACTGGCTCGCAGCCAGGCCGGTCGGTAGCGTGACCCGGATAGTCCGGTCATATCCCACCGGGACGGAGACCCGTCGTGCCCGCAGCAGCCGCGTCATCCCGCCTGATCGAGCCGGCCACCGCGCTGGCGGGCCGGCTGTTAAGGGTCCGCTGGCTGGTGCGCGCGCGGGTCTGGCTGTATCGCGGGCGGCTCGGCGTCCTGCTGGGCCCCCGCATGCTGATGCTGGAGCACACCGGCCGCAAGACCGGCGACCGCCGGCATGTGGTGCTGGAGGTGGTGGACCGTCCCGCGCCGGGCCGCCTGGTCGTCGTCTCCGGTTTCGGCGCGCGGGCCGAGTGGTTCCAGAACGTCCGCGCCGATCCGCGGGTGCGCGTCTACCTGGGCAGCCGACGGCCGGCCGCCGCCGTGGCCGAGCTGTTGACCGCGCGGCAGGCCAGCGCCGCGCTCCGCTCGTACGCGACTCACCATCCCCGGTCGTGGGCAACGCTGCGGCCGGTCCTGGAAACCACTCTGGGCACCCCGGTTAGCGAGCACGAGAGCGGGCTGCCGCTGCTGTCGCTGCGCCTCGACGGCAGCACCGGGTAAGGCAGCCTCAGCCGCGGCCGGGATCATGACCGGCCGCGCGGGCCAGGGCGGCCGCCGCATCGGCGGCCAGCTGCTCAGTGAGCCCGGTGGCCGGCTCGATGCTGGTGATCAGGTCCAGGTCCTCCCCCGCCCACACCGACGCCGCGGCCAGGTCATGGCGCCGGGCGGCCTCGGTGTAGGCGCGGCGGGTCTCGGCGCTGGCGGCCAGCTCCTCCTCGCGGCCCCGCCATTCCGCCAGGAACGCGTTGCGCAGCACCCGGGCGGTGTACTGCGCGGGCCAGTCCGAGCCGCGCGCGATGTCCAGGATCCGGGTGCGCTCGGTGTCCTCGCCCCGGCTGTCCACCAGGGCCTTGGTCACCTCGGCCGGCAGGAGCGCCTCCGGGCAGGCCTCGAAGCGCGTGCCGACCAGGGCGCCGGCCGCGCCCAGGGCCAGCGCCGCGGCGACGCCGCGGCCGTCGGCGATGCCGCCCGCCGCCAGGACCGGAACCGGCGCGACCAGGTCGGCCACGGCCGGCACGAAGGGCAGCGTGGCCCGGCCGCCGCCGTGCCCGCCCGCCTCACTCCCCTGGGCGATGATGATGTCCGCGCCGAGGCGGGCGGCCTGCTCCGCCTCGGCCATGCTGGTGACCTGCAGGAGCAGCGGAACTCCGGCATCCTTCACGGGACCGGTGAAGGGCGCCGGGTCGCCGAAGGACAGCATGATCGCGTGCGGGCGCCGGGTCAGCGTCCACTCCACGGTCGCCACCTCGATCGCCCAGGTCAGGAAGCCGACCCCCCACGGCCGGGACGTCCCGGCGCGGACCAGGTCCAGCTCCCGCTCCAGCCAGCCGCGACCGCCCGGGCCGCCGCCGATCAGGCCCCATGCCGCCGCCGTTGGAGACCGCCGCGGCCAGCTCGCCGCCGGAGATGCCGCCCATCGGGGCCAGCGCGATCGGGTGCCGGATGCCGAGCAGGGTGGTGAACGGTGTCGGGGGCAGCATCTCACCGTCCGCCTCCGCCCCGCTGCTCACGGGCGTAGGCCGCCAGCCGGACCAGCTCATCGGCGTAGATGCCGCGCATCACCCGGGGCGCGAACAGCCGCTCGAAGAAGCCGCCCATCCCGCCGGCACCGTCCCAGGTAGTGGCGATCCGCACGTGCGCGCCGCCGGCCTCGACCTGGAAGTCAGCGAACGCCGGGGGCAGGAAGCGCGGATGGTGCTCGCGCATGTCAGCGAAGTAGCCGTAGATAACGTCCGCGGGCGCGTCCACGGTGCGCTCAGCGGACACGAGGATCGGTGCCATGCAGCCTGTCTACCACCTGCCCCGGCCAGCACCCGGCCTGGCGGCTGGCGTCAGCGCGGCTGGCTGATCCGCCGCACCGCCTCCACCAGCACCGCCCGGTGCTCCCGCAGCCGGGTCGCCGACAGCGGGTTGCGGCCGGCCACGGCCAGCAGCGCAGGCGGCGCGCTGGGCCAGCTGTCGGTCATCCGCAGCACCATCGCGAGCAGGTCCACCGCGGGCACGGTGTCATCCAGCTGGCCGGCCCGCTGGGCGGCGGCGATGGCCTCGACCCTGGCGGCGTAGCTGCGCAGCTCGGCGGCGGTGGGATCGGCGCGCTCGAAGGCTCGCCAGGCCGCCAGCCGGGCCGCCTGCGGATGGGCGAGCATGTGGTCGAACCGGGCGCCGGCGAAGGCCCCGAGGTCACCGGGCGTCAGCGGGACGGCCTCGGCGAGAGTGCCGATCTGCCGCTCCAGAACGGCATCGAAGAGCTGGTTTTTGTCCCCGAAGTAGACATACAGCAGCCGCTTGTTGGCCCCGGCCCGCTCGGCGATCCGGTCGATCCGCGCGCCCGCCAGGCCGTGCTCGGCGAACTCCTCGGTCGCCGCTGCGAGCAGCAGTTCCTTGGTGGCGCGCGAGTCCCGCGGACGGCCCGGCCGGGCGGCCGGCGAGGTGACGGGCATGCGGCCAGGGTAACTGAAGTAACCAGACGTTGACATATCCGCTCGTCTGCCTACGACGTAACTATCTAGATGGATATATCCTCAAGCACAGGAGAGCCCGTCAGGGCCGGCCGATCCGCTGGACGAGGTCCTGCCAGCCCTGGCCGATCCGCTCGCCGACTGCGGCGGCCGCCACGGTGAGCTGCTCCGCCGACAGGTAGAGCAGCAGCGGGCCGTCCAGGGCCGCGGTGAGCTGGACGGCCAGCACGTCCAGGTCGGCTCCGGGCAGGCCGGCCTGCCCGAGCAGCATCCGGATGTGCAGCTGCGACAGGGGCGTCTGCGCTGGACTTCGCGACCCAGGTCCAGCAGATGAGTCATCCTCGTGGTCAGCACGCAGAAGCTCGTCGCGGACCTGGCGACGGCCCGCGAGCGGGTCTACCAGCACAGCCTCCCGCTCGAGGACGCCCGCGCGCAGGCCGCCTACGGGCAGCACAGCTACGTGGGCAAGATCCTGGAGATCAGCCAGGAACTCCCCGGCCGCATCCACCTCGTGCTGATCCGCGAGCCGGCCGGCTACTGAGCGGCGTGCGCTGACCCGGTGGCGAGCGCGGCCAGCTCGGCGGCCGTGATGCTGCCGGGTTCCCGCCGGTCGCGGGCAAACTGGCTGGCCAGCTGCTGGAGCAGCTCGTTGGCCGGGACAGGAACGCCATGCTCGCGGCCAAGCAGCACGATCTCCCCGTTGAGGTAGTCAGCCTCGACCGACCCGGTGCCGCGGGCCAGGCTCTGCCACGATGAGCTGCCGGTCCGGCGGGCCCCGTTGACGGGCTCAATCCGGACCAGGTCACCGCGCATCTCAGCCAGCTCGGCGGCGGTCAGGTAGTCAATGCCCGCCGCCGCCAGCACGGCCGCACCCTCCGCCTGAGCTCGCTGGCGCAGGTCGGCGGCGGCGTCGGCAATCGCGCCGGGGGCCGGCTCCAGCCCGCACAGCACCTGCACCGCGTTGGACAAGTTAGACAGCAGCTTGCCGTACTTGTAGCGCATCACGTCCGGGCTGACCGGGACCACGAACGTGCTGGCGGTCAGGTCGGCCGCCACCGCGCGGACTGTGTCGTCGGTGCCGGACGGGTAGCGGCCCGCCGGCAGTACGCCGGTCATCGGGGTGCCCGGCGCCTCCACGACCCCCGGCTCCAGGTGCGTGGCCGGAAGCCAGACGCCCATGCCGTAGACGTGCCGGAACCGCCGGAGCGCGAGCCGCTCGCCGGCCGTGCCGTTCTGGGCGCAGAAGACCGGCAGCGTGCCGGCCGCCACGCCGCCCCCGGCCACCGGCTGCCATGCCCAGTCGTCCAGCGCAACCGCGGCGTCCTGCACCTTGGTCGCGATGATCAGCACGTCGCCGGGCTGCAAGGCGAGGTCAGCGGGGCCGGATACGGCCGGGATCGGCAGCGAGGCGGTTCCGGCCGGGGTGGCGAACCGCAGCCCGGACTGGCGCAGCGCGGTGTAGTGCGCGCCCCGCGCGGTCAGCACCACCTCGTGCCCGGCGGAGAACAGCCGGGCGCCGATCGTGGCGCCGATCGCCCCGGCCCCGATGATGATGTAGCGCATGCGCTCAGCCCCTCACGCGGCCGGGCCGTCGACGTTGCGCCCGCTGAGGGCCCGGTGCAGGAAGTCGACTTGCAGCAGCAGGAGGTTCTCGGCGACTTCCTCCTGGGTGGCCATGTGGGTCACCCCGGACAACGGCAGCACGGTATGCGGCCGGCCGGCTGCCATCAGCGCGGCCGACAGCCGCAGCGTGTGCGCGACTACCACGTTGTCGTCGGCCATCCCGTGGATCAGCATCAGCGGGCGGCGCAGGCCGGGGGCGTCGGCGAGGATCGAGTTGCGCTCGTAGGCGTCCGGGTACTCGGCGGGATGGCCCAGGTAGCGTTCGGTATAGAAGGTGTTGTACAGCACCTGGTCGGTGACCGGGGCACCCGCGACGGCCGCGTGGAAGACGTCCGGGCGGCGCAGCACGGCGAGCGCGGCCAGGTAGCCGCCGTGCGACCAGCCGCGGATACCGACCCGGGACACGTCCAGGTCGGGGTGCGCGGCGGCCGCCGCTTCCAGCGCCGCGACCTGGTCCTCCAGGTTCAGCCGGGCCTCGTCGTAATGGATCGTCCGGTCCCAGGCGGGGCCGCGGCCGGGCGTGCCACGGCCGTCGGCGATCAGCACGGCGAAGCCCTGATCGGCCAGCCACTGGGAGGTGAGGTAGGCGTCGCTGGCGCTGACCACCCGCTGGCCGGCCGGCCCGCCGTAGGGATCGCACAGCACCGGCAGCCGCGCCGACCCGGGCTGATGCCCGCGGGGCAGCAGCAGCGCGCACCGTACCCGGTGCGGCCCGGCTTCCAGGAAACTGACCTCGGGGGCGAACGGCGGGGTGCCGGCCACTGACGCGATCTGCGCGCCGGGCACACCGCCCCGGCTGACCCGGGACCGGGACCCGGCCCAGGCCAGGGACCGGGCCGTCACCACGACGACATCGCCGGACCGGGCGGCGCCGTGCATACCCGGCTCGGTCGTCAGCCGGGTCACGCCTGCCGGGCCCGCCGCGTACAGGTGAATCTGCGTCGGGTCGGCGCCGCTGGCGCTCAGCAGGACGTCCGCGCCGGTGTCGAGTACCTCACGGACGTTCAGTTCCGGGCCGGTGACCGGGCTGTCGCCGATCAGCAGCTGGTAGGCGCCCTCGCGGACGGCGACCCGGGCCAGCTCGCCGGAACCGGTCCAGGCGGGCACGCCGGAGACGACATCCACCCAGTCCGGGTCGGTGTCCTCGCACAGCCGGGTGACGCTGCCGTCGTCGGCAACGGCCAGGACCTGCATGGTTTTCTGATCGCGGCTGCACACCTGCAGCAGCAGCGGCCCGGCGGCCGACCAGTGCGCGGTGATCAGGTACGGCATGGCCGCCGCGTCCCAGGCCACCGGCGTCCGGGTGCCATCAAGGCCGATCAGCTCCACGCTGACCACCGCATTGTCGGTGCCGGCCATCGGGTAGGGCAGCACCGCCGGCGGCCGCTGCGGATGCACCGGATCGGCCACGTGCCAGCGCAGCACCGGCGTGGTGTCCACGCGGGCGACCAGCAGCCGCTGGCCGTCCGGCGACCACCAGAAGCCGCGCGCCCGGGACATCTCCTCGGCCGCCACGTACTCGGCCAGGCCGTAGGTCACCTCGGAGTTCTCCGGCGCCGCCACGGGCCGGTCGCCGGTCCCGTCCGCGCTGACCACGCGCAGGCAGCCGCCGGTCACGTAGCCGATGCGGGTGCCGGCCGGATCCGGGTGCGGGTCGATCACCGGGCCGGGCACCGGCAGCTCGCGGACCCCGCCGCCGACCAGGTCGGCGGTGAACAGCCGCCCGGACAGGGCGAACGCCCCGAGCCGCACGGCGGTGTCGGTGGCGCAGCCCACCACCCCGGCCGCGGCCTGCCGGCTGCGCTCGCGGCGCGACTGCTCCTCGGGGGACAGCACCTCCTGGCCGCCGGCCAGCACCTCGCGCGGGTCGGCGATGAGCTGCTCACGGCCCGAGGCGGTATCCAGCACCCACAGGCAGGTCCGCGGGTCGGTCGCCGACGGCGCGCGCAGGAAGACGATGCGGCTGCCGTCCGGCGCGATCGTGAAGTCATGCGGAGCGCCGAGCGTGAAGCGCTGGGTCCGGGCGTACTGGCGGGGGAAGCTGATCTCGGGGGTAGCCACGTTTCCGATGCTGCCAGACCGCGCGCCGGCCCGCGCAGGCTGGCCGGCCGCGGAGCGGCGGCCCGCGCACCGGCCGGCTGCGATGCCGCCGGGCTGGCGTTCCGGGTGCCCGGCTAGATTTCTGCGATGCCGGATAACTTGCCGCCCCCGATCGTGGACGCCCACCATCACCTGTGGGACCTGTCGGTGCGGGCCCAGCCCTTCCTGGACTCTGCTCCGGCGCTGGCCCCGCTGCGCCGGACCTTCAGCCTGGCCCACCTCGCCCCGCTCGCCGCGGCCGCCGGAGTGAGCGCCACCGTCGTCGTGCAGACCGTCAGCCAGCCCGGTGAGACCCCCGAGCTGCTGGCGCTGGCCGGGTCCGGCGGCCTGATCGCGGGCGTGGTCGGCTGGGCTGACCTGGCCGCCGCCGATGCCGGCGACCAGCTGGCCGGGCTCGCCGCCCGGCCCGGCGGCCAGTACCTCGCCGGGATCCGGCACCCGCTGCTGACCGAGCCGGATCCGCGCTGGCTGGACCGGCCCGAGGTACGGCGCGGGCTGGCCGCGGTGGCGGCCGCCGGCCTGGTCTTCGACGTCGTCGCCCGGCCCGGGCAGCTGCCGGCGGCGGTCCGGGCCGCGGCCGCGCTGCCGGGCCTGACCGTCGTCCTGGACCACCTGGGCAACCCCGACGTCCGCCACCCGGTCGAGGACAGCTGGGCGGCAGCGGTCCGGCAGCTGGCCGCGCTGCCGAACACCGTGGCCAAGCTGTCCGGCATGCTCGGGGTCCCGCCGCCGGGCCCGGCGCGCCAGCTGGCGCCGGGTGACCCGGGCCGGCTGGCGCACCTGCGGCCCTACGCTGATCTCGCCCTGGACTGCTTCGGGCCGGACCGGCTGATGTTCGGCTCAGACTGGCCGGTGTCAACGCTCGACGCGCCGTACGAGTCGGTCGTCGCGGCCGGGCGGGCCGTGATCAGCGAGCTGAGCCCGGCCGAGCAGGCGGCCATCCTCAGCGGCACCGCCCGGCGCGCGTACCGGCTGGGCGGCGGATAGCCCGGCCGGCTGCCGGGCGGCCCGCGGCGCGACAGCTGCCGGGCCGCGCGCGGCTAGAGCGCCGCGCCGGCCAGCAGCAGCGCGCAGCGGATCAGCCCCAGGTGGCTGTAGGCCTGCGGGTGGTTGCCCAGCGACCGCTCCGCGACCGGGTCGTACTCCTCGGAGAGCAGGCCGGTCGGGCCGGCCGTGGCGGTGAACTGGGCGAACAGGTCCTCCGCCTCGGCGCGGCGGCCAGAAAGCAGGTAGGCCTCGATCAGCCAGGTCGTGCACAGGTGGAACCCGCCCTCATCGCCGGGCAGGCCGTCATCACGCCGGTAGCGGTAGACGGTCCGGCCGCGGCGCAGCTCCGCCTCCACTGCGGTCACCGTGGCCTGGAACCGCTCGTCGGCCGGGTCGAGCAGCCCGGACAGCCCCACATGCAGGCTGGCCGAGTCCAGGTCCGTGCCGCCGTAGGCGGCGGTGAAGGACTGGGCCTGGTCATTCCAGCCGTGCTTCAGGACGTCGGCCGCGATGGCATCGCGCAGCTCCGGCCAGCCGGCGCCGGCCGCGCGGCCGTAGACCTGCGCCAGGCGCAGCGCGCGGTCGACGGCAACCCAGCACATGACCTTGGAATGCACGTGATGGCGCGGGGCCTGGCGTTCCTCCCAGATGCCGTGGTCGGGCTCGTGCCAGCGTCGCCCGACCGCCGCGCACATGGCACCGGCCAGGTTCCAGTCGGCGTCACTGAGGAAGCCGCGGCGCCGGGCCAGGGTCTCGATGAGCTCCACCACCGGGCCGAATACATCCAGCTGAACCTGCTGGTCGGCAAGGTTGCCGATCCGGACCGGGCGGGAGCCGGCGTAGCCGGGCAGCGTGTCGATGACTGCCTCAGGGCCCAGCGCGCTGCCGTCCAGCGCGTACACCGGATGCAGCCGCTCGGGGCCGGGCAGGCTGGCCACGACCGCGTGCACCCAGTCCAGGAAGGCGGTGGCCTCGGCGGTGGAGCCCAGCCACACCAGCGCCTGGGCCGTCAGCGACCCGTCCCGCAGCCAGCAGTGCCGGTAGTCCCAGTTGCGCGTGCCGCCGAGGTCCTCCGGCAGCGAGGTGGTAGCGGCCGCCATGATGCCGCCGGTGTCGGCGTGGCACAGGGCGCGCAGGGTCAGCGCGGACCGGGCGACGAGGTCGCGTCCGGCGTCCGGCAGCTCCAGGCCGGCCAGCCACCCGGACCAGTGCCCGCCCGACAGGGCGCGGCGCCGGTCCTCGGGCAGCTCATGCGGGGCCAGGTCGCTGGTTCCGCAGCGCAGCTCCAGGACCGCGGGCCGGCCCGGGCCCGGCGTGAGCACGGCCCGCGCGATCTGGTGCGGGCCGTCCGGGAGGATCTCCCAGGATGTGCCGGGCGAGCGCAGCACCATCGGCTCGGCGGTGCCGGCCACCAGGAGCCCGTCCCCCGTCATCTCCAGCCGGGCTGCGACCTGGCCGAAATCGGGCCGCGGCGCGAATTCGACCACCGCCGTGACTGATCCGCTGATCACCCGGATCAGGTCCGTGCGGTGCGGCTCGGTGTGATGATCCAGGTAGTCGGTGACCTGCAGCCCGGACCAGCGCGTCTGCAGGGTCAGGGTGCCCGGCACATAGTGCTGGCCCAGCGGCAGCGCGTCCCGCTGCGGCCGGACGGAGAAGTAGCCCGCGGACGGGCCGCCGAGCAGGTCGGCGAACACCGCGGCCGAGGCCGGGCCGGGCGCGCACTGCCAGCACACCTTCCCGTCCGGCGTGACCAGCGCCACCGAGCGGGTGTTGCCGAGCATGGACAGCCGCTCGATCGGCGGCGCCTGCCCGCCATACAGCCAGGCGGACCGCTGCTCGGACAGGAACGACAGCAGGGCGGCGACCTCGGCCGGGCCGGCGACGCGGAACCGGGCCAGGGTCGGGCCCGCGCCGACCTTAACCCCGGCGTCCGGCCCGGACAGCCGGATGAACACCTCCTCGGCGCTGACATCGTCGCCGACGAACAGGGCCGCCGATGCACCGCACCGGTGCCGCACGACATCGAGCGCCTCGCCCTTGTCGGTGGGCACCACCGACAGCTCCACCACCGCGTCGCCCTCGGTGACCTGAACTCCCGGCCATGTGCACGGCCCGGCCAGCACCCGGGCCAGGACCTGCTCGGCGACCTCGGGCGCGGCCTGCCGGACGTGCACCGCCACGCTGGCCGGCTTGATCTCGAGCAGCACCCCGGCAGCCGCGCGGACCAGCCGGCGCAGCGTGGCCACGATCCGGGTGTGCAGCAGGCGGGCCTGGTGGTCCAGCTCGTGCACGAAGCCGATGTCGAACTCGCAGCCGTGGCTGCCGACCAGGTGCACCTCGGCGGGCAGCCGGGACAGCACGGCCAGCTCGCGCAGGGCCCGTCCCGAGATCACCGCAGCCGTTGTCTCGGGCATGCCCGCCAGGGATCGCAGGGCGGACACGGCCTCGGGCAGCGGGCGCACCGTCCGCGGATCTGCGCCGATCGGAGCCAGCGTCCCGTCGTAGTCGCAGGCCACCAGCAGCCGGGCCGTCCGGGCGATGTCGGTCAGGGCGCGGCGCAGGGCCGGGTCCAGCGCCGCGGCGCCAGGGCTTCGCTGCAGCGGGCTGGCCGCAGCCGCCGGGGCGGCCGGAGCCATCAGGCCAGGAGCTACCGTCATGCGCACCTCTCACCGGTCCGTCCGCTGCATCCAGCGAGCCCCGACGGCATGACGAGCCCGCTCCAGGCCTCTTGCCTACGTGTTATACATTTCAAGTAGGTAGGCGTCAATGCAACGTGGTTGACCAGTGATGATGCGGCCGCCGACGGAGGATGGCAGCACCTTAGTGCCCTTTGACCCGATGCTCGCACCGACCCGCCAGGAGCAGCGCACGGCCGGGCGGGCCAGGCCTGACCCGGGCCTCAGGCCAGGGCCTGGTATTTCGCGCGCGTTCCGGGTCAGCCTGGCCCCACTGCGCTAACTCCAGGCCATCCGGCCCGGCTGCGGGCGGCAGCTGCGCCGTCCCGGCCAGCTGCATGATGTCCTCGGCGAACACCTGGGTCAGCCCGCGGCTCAGGTACAGCACGTGCGCCCCGTCGCTGAGCGCCTCGGTCTCGGCGCGCAGCCGGCCGGGGCCGGACCGGTCGGCGGCCCAGTCGAAGGCGTGCCCGCCGATTCCCCGGCGCCGCCAGTCCGGGTGCACCAGTCCGGTCGTGAC